>JAJKHS010000032.1 GCA_021154885.1 Thermoanaerobaculum sp. | reverse complement strand
GCCACCGTCTTTTTTACCGTCCGCAATCAGGGTAGCGGCTCCGCTGGGTCAACCACCACACGCTTGCGCCTGAGCACTTCATCTTCCGGGCCCAGCCTCTCCGACCCCGTCCTCGCCGATGTGAGCACACCCTCGATCGCCGCCGGGTCTTCCGTGTCTCAGAATGCTGCCGTCACAATTCCCGCTGGTACCGCCAATGGCACCTACTACATCTGGGTAATCCTCGACAACTTCAGCACCATTCAACAGAGCAACAACAGCAACGACTTCGGCAGCACTACCCTCTCCGTCAGCACGGCTCCTCAGTTGCCGGACCTCGTGCCGCAGAACATTTCCGTCAGTCCAGCCTCTGTCGCCGCCGGCGGTGGAACCACCGTCGTTTTCACCGTCCGCAATCAGGGTAGCGGCTCCGCTGGGTCAACCACCACACGCTTGCGTCTGAGCACTTCGTCTTCTGGGCCCAGCCTCTCTGACCCCGTCCTCGCCGATGTGAGCACACCCTCGATCGCCGCCGGATCTTCGGTGTCTCAGAATGCTGCCGTCACGATTCCCGCTGGTACCGCCAATGGCACCTACTACATCTGGGTGGTCCTCGACAACTTCAGCACCATTCAACAGAGCAACAACAGCAACGACTTCGGCAGCACTACCATCTCCGTCAGCACGGCTCCTCAGTTGCCCGACCTCGTGCCGCAGAATATTTCTGTCAGTCCCGCCTCTGTCGCTGCCGGCGGTGGAACCACCGTCTTTTTCACCGTCCGCAATCAGGGTAGCGGCTCCGCTGGGTCAACCACCACACGCTTGCGTCTGAGCACTTCGTCTTCCGGGCCCAGCCTCTCCGACCCCGTCCTCGCCGATGTGAGCACACCCTCGATCGCCCCCGGGTCTTCCGTGTCTCAGAATGCTGCCGTCACGATTCCCGCCGGTACCGCCAATGGCACCTACTACATCTGGGTGGTCCTCGACAACTTCAGCGCCATTCAACAGAGCAACAACAGCAACGACTTCGGCAGCACTACCGTCTCTGTCAGCACCGCTCCTCAGTTGCCCGACCTCGTGCCGCAGAACATTTCCGTCAGTCCCGCCTCTGTCGCCGCCGGCGGTGGAACCACCGTCTTTTTTACCGTCCGCAATCAGGGTAGCGGCTCCGCTGGGTCAACCACCACACGCTTGCGCCTGAGCACTTCATCTTCCGGGCCCGGCCTCTCTGACCCCGTCCTCGCCGATGTGAGCACACCCTCTATCGCCGCCGGGTCTTCCGTGTCTCAGAATGCTGCCGTCACAATTCCCGCCGGTACCTCCAACGGTACCTACTTCATCTGGGTGATCCTCGACAACTTCAGTGCCATTCAACAGAGCAACAACAATAACGATTTCGATAGCACAACGATCGTTGTTAGCACCACAGGCATTACACCACCCGCCGCACCGACCCATCTTCTGGCTACTCCTCTTTCGGCAACAAACATTCGCTTGGCCTGGTTGGATAACTCTACAGATGAGGCAGGCTTCTTGATCGAGCGCAGGCCAGGGCCGAGTGGTCCGTTCAACCAGATCGCCTCTCTGCCACCGGAGACAGTTTCGTACGATGACGGCGGTCTGCAAAGTTCTAGTCAGTACTGCTATAGAGTACGCGCCACAAGTTCTGCTGGCCAGTCAGCTTACTCAAAAGAGTCGTGCGCACTTACATCTGGGAACTTGCCACAACCACCGGGGGCCTTCACCCTCTCGGCAGATCCCTACTGTAACAGGGGTGCGGCCGAACCTGTGCCGGCAGTGCTGCTAACTTGGACAGTCGCAGTCGGAGCTGAAAGCTATCTCGTCTATCGCGATGGAGTATCCGTCAGCAATTTACTACCGTCGTCAGCAACAAGCTTCAGCAGCACGAACCTCGAGCAAGGAAAGACCTTCCACTATTTCGTTCGAGCAACTAATTCGGCAGGCACTAACGACTCACCAACCGTCAGCATTCAGATTTCCACCGATGTCTGCGCGAACAATCCTGGGAATGGGGCAATACTCGGCGCTATAAAGGACGATGCCGGCACCCCCATCAGCGGAGCCGCTATTACTCTAAGCGGCGCCATGACCCGCCAAGCGATCACGGATTCCTCTGGTGAATTCTCCTTTACCGCACTTCCTGGGGGCAGCTATAGACTCTCGCCGACTTACGCCAACTTCTCCTTCACACCTCGGCAAACCATCGTGGATCTCTTACCCAATGGAACGCAGTTCCAAACCTTCGTAGCCCAACGCTCTATACCGACCCCACTTATCACAATCAGCGGACCTTCAGCGGGTATCGTCGGCCAGATCCTAACTTTCTCAGCCGCTGTTTCCGAATGCAGTGCGGATCCGAATGGATGGCATTGGACCACTTCGGACGGCCAGTCTTATCAAGGAGCCGCTCAAGTTGGTTTCTCATGGGGCACTGCGAGCGTCAACACCGTAGCGGTAGGCAACAGCAGTTGTCCGAGCGCTACGGCGACCAAGAGCGTATCCATCACTACTCCGAGAGTGGCTGTTGAACTCGAAGCTTTTGATCCTACCTCTGAAAAGACTGGCGCTTTGACCGGCTCCTTTGGCCCAGGCCCAGATGACCAAGCCCTCGCAACCACAAGACTAGCTCGAATCTTTGGGGCCGCCGCTGATAATTCCACACTCGTTCTGTTACGCGCCACAACCACGGGTCCCGGGCAAGTTATCTTTTCAATGCCGGGTGCCTCGATTCCTAAGGATGGCGGTCTCTCCACGGTACATTCCACAGGAGATTATCTGCGCGCTCCACAGGTAGTCGTAAGCGCCTCACAGCATGGTTCTGCTTATTATGCGTTCGCAGTATACAGAGTACCAGTCGATTACAATGCCACCTCCGACCCTAGCGGGGAAAGGACGATCCAGTTCGTGGCGGAATACACGCCTGTGGCTGGCGGATTTGAACGGAGCAAGCCGCTGCAGTTTACGATCAAGCGACCACCTGTCTTGTTCATCCATGGAATCTGGAGCAATGCTAGCACCTGGGACGAAAATGTGTGGGGCTCCCTCCTCAACCAGGATGTCTCCGCGCAGTTCTTCGGCTTCGCCATGGATTACTCTTCGTATGGCGGCGATAGCGCCAAGTCGTTCTCTGATAACAGCAGTGTTGTGCCAAAAGCGCTGGATACAATTCTTGAAAGCTATCGCCATGGTTGTGCGCAAAACCAATGTTCGTCTCCCTTCGAACGAATCTTCGCCGTAAACTCCGCCGACGTTGTCGCACATAGCATGGGTGGTATACTCGTGCGCTTGGCGACAGAGACGCCGCGCTACATCATGGGCAGCCTAGTTCGCAGAAGAGTCCACAAGTTGGTTACATTGGATACTCCACATAAAGGCACTCTGCTTGCACAAAAACTACTCGACATAACGAAGGCATGCCCTTTCATTGCGACCAAATTTAAGGAAAACAATAGAGATATTGACGGAGCTGTGTCCGACCTTGTTTCGCCAAACCTGCCGGAATACCCTACCCCGTCTCACGTTCTGTTAGGAATCGCTGGGAACGATGCTTCGGCCAGAAAGGATTGCTTTGGCGATTTCGAAGACCAAATAAATAAGCTACTCAAGTGGTCGCGGTTATGGTTTTGTATTGGCAAGGGAATCCCCGACTCCTTTGGAAGCTTGCTCGCTAGCGCGTTCGGCGCTGCCGATAACGATGCAATCGTCGGTAAAGACAGCCAAGCAGGAGGTCTTTCTGACGGCGGAACGTCTACCTCCTTCAGCGGCAAGGATGGTATCCACACGTGCAATACGCAGAGTGAAGAGTACAAAAAAGAGGTACTTCGTCTTTTAGATATCTCGTCGACCGATCCGGTGAACTTCTCGCCCTTCCCTTCGACACAACAGAAGGGAGCAATTCAAAGGGTCAATCATCTCCAGAGTAGACCTGTGACGAGAAAGGCATCCGGAGTTCTCCATCTTGCTAGACCCTCTCCTGGACAGAAGATTGCGTCCGGTGCCGTTGTCCAGGTAGAGCTTGACCCTGCTCAGCAGATTTCCCAAGGTAGCTTCCTCGTAGTAGGACACCACGCGATCTCTGGGCAAGAAGGCGATGCTCGCAGCGTGGACGTGCAGATCCCGATAGATGCGATAGGTGACTATGAACTGAAGGCCTCTGCTATTTCATCTAGCGGAGAATCTCTCGAATCACCCTCCTTAAGGCTTCAAGTTGTGCCTGCTGCTGATTTGCAGAGCTTAACTGTTAATCCTGGCCAGGTAGAGCTAAGTGGCCTTGGAAGCGATATTGGTCTGCGGGTGGTTGGACACTACACCGATGGTATCAATCGTGAGATTAGAGACGTTTCAACTGGTACGACCATTGTTCCCAGCTTGGAGGGCGTAGTTCGGGTGAAATCAAATGGGAGGATCGAAGCCGTCGGCTTCGGTTCGACTACTCTTTCGGTTCGAAATGGCGACGTAACAGTCCTCGTTCCAGTGATAGTGCAACCCGGATGCCAATCTGACCCAAGCACGCTCTGTCTGAATAGTGGCCGCTTCAGAGTACAGGCGGTCTGGGAAACCCTCAATGCCGCTGCCGGTACTGGATCTGGTACCGCTGTTCCATTAACGGGCGACACCGGCTACTTCTGGTTCTTTGATCCTACAAACGTCGAAGTGGTGATCAAAATCCTAGATGGCCGTACACTAAACGGAAGCTTCTGGGTATTCTATGGCGCGCTCTCAGACGTCAACTACACCATCACAGTTACTGATACTCTGACTGGAGTAGTTAAGATTTATTACAACAAGGCGGGCCATTTTGCGAGCGTTGCGGATACGTCGGCTTTCAAGTATGCACAAGGCCTCGCCGGACAAAACGCTTCGGAACTGTTTGCTAGTCTCCCAGCAAGTGGCCCCAATCCTATATCGGGAGCGAGTGGCTCCTGCGCGGCAGATCCTTGGAGTCTTTGCCTAGGAGGACGCTTCAAGACCCAGGTCACATGGAAGAGTGCAGCCGGTGGTGGCTCTGGGCAAGGCACGGCCGTGCAGATCACTGAGGATACTGGCTATTTCTGGTTCTTTGGCCCGGCCAATGTGGAACTCATTGTGAAAGTTCTCGATGGCAGAACAGTTAATAGCCACTTCTGGGTTTTTTACGGAGCCCTGTCCGACGTCGAGTATACTATGACGGTGACAGACACTGTAACAGGTCAGGTAAAGACGTATCACAACAGTCAGGGAAATCTGGCGAGCGTGGCTGATACCGCGGCTTTCTAGCAAGGCTTCCAGCCGCAACCACCGAGAGGGGCATGGCCTCGGCACGCCGACTCCCTCATCTCGGGGGATATGAATCGGGCCTCCATTGCCCGGTTCCTTGATCCTAAATCGGGCGGTCATCCGGACCAACGACCGTCACGGAAGACACCCAAGGCCAGTGTGCCTAGATCCTAGAAGAAACCGCCTGTCCGAGCCGCCGCCCTTCCCTAGTCTTATCGAGTCTGCCACCCCGTGCTCGGGGCGGGCACACCAGAAGTCGACGCTCGAGTGGTGGCAGAGCCGAGAACGGTTCGACTTGTATGCGAGCGAGGCCGTCATCCAGGAGGCGACCGCTGGACATCCCGAGCCCGCGGCGTGCCGGCTGGCCGCTCTCGCGGGCTGCACTGTCGTCGCGGTGAACGCGCAGGTCGCCGATCCTGCGCGCGCCTTGTTGGCGGCCAATGCGCTGCCTGCGAAGGCGATGGTGGACGCTCTCCACGTGGCGGCAGCCGCCGTTCATGGGATCGACTACCTCTTGACGTGGAACTGCAAGCACATCGCCAACGCCGCGACGCGCGGTATCATCGAAGAAACGTGCCGAGGAGCCGGCTACGAGCCGCCGACGATCTGCACGCCCGAAGAGCTCACGGAGGACTAGCCATGGCAACCGATCCCATCGTCGACGAGATCCATGCGATTCGCGAGGAGATCGCACGCGTGCACGACTAGGACCTGGATGCTATCGTGGAGACGCTCCAGAAGGCATCCGCGCAGAGCGACAGGCGTGTCGTCACGTTGCCGCCAAGGCCGGTCGTGAAGCCTGAGAGAGCTCGGAAGGCGGGCTAGAGGCAGGGGGGAACCACGCCCCCGCCGCCCTTGAACCCGCAGGTGTCCTACCCTCCCTCCCGCCCCCTCTCCATCACCAGCCCCTCACGGGTGAAGCCGGCTTGGTCGAGGGCGGTCAGGACTTCGCAGACCTTCTCGTACTGGAGATGACGGTCGCCGCAGACGAGGACGTCGTGGTCCGGCTCGGCGGCGTGGAGTTGGGCGAGGAGGCCGCGGAGTTGGCATCGGCCACCCGCTCGTTGCGGACGTAGACGCCTCCGTCCGCCGCGATCGAGACGGTGAGTTGGCTCGGCTTCCCGGAGAGGGGGCCGGCGCTGGTCTGGGGCAGGTTCACCCGGACGCCGGCGTGGAGGATCGGCGCCACCCCTCATCACCCCGGCCCTCTTCTCCCAGCCTCCCGATGTCCGCCGGGGGCCGCCGGGAGAAGAGGGAGAAAGGCAAGAACCCTGATCTGCGTTCCCCTTTCCCATGACGGTGACCAAGGACGGGCTGCTGATGCTGGCAATTTGCTTGTGCTAGCATTCAGCTATGCCAGCCGTGCAGATCCGAGACGTGCCGCCCGAGGTGATCGCAGTGCTCAAGCGAAGGGCGGCTCGGCATGAGCGGTCACTGGAAGGTGAGCTCCGCTACCTTCTCGCCGTGATCGCCCGGGAGGAGCCACCGCCTCCACCCCTTCCTCCCCTTCAACTGAAGCTCTCGCAGGCTTCGCCGCCGACCACCTGGAGCCGCGACGAGATCTATGGCGATGACGGACGATAAGGCCGTCCTCGTCGACACCAACGTCCTGCTTTCCGCGACGGCTCCCCTGCGCCCTCTTATCGCGCGGCGATGGCAGTGCTCAACGACTGGCCGAACCAGGGAACGCTCCTGGCGACGAGCCAACTGGTCGGCCATCACTTTCCTCTGCTGCCCCTGGAGCGCGACCAAGGCTTCGCTCGGGTCTACGCGGGCCACGTTGCTCGTCAAGGGAACCACTTGGACACGATTCAGGAACTGGTTGGACGCGTCGTTGCTGACGGTGACCGCAGGTGCCAGACGCCCTGATCCCCAGATATACGTCGCGTTCTCTGGCCGTATGCCGCCAAGTCTGCAGACATGCCGCAGGATTTGCAGACACGTCGCGTTCTCTGCGGATATGTCGCATAGTCTCTGGATATGACGCGAAGCTGCGGATACGTCGCGAAATTTCTGGACATGCCGCGTTATTCAGAGATCGGACGCGAAATCCGAGGGCATGTCTCGAAGTCTGTGGGTATGCCGTGAAGTTCCCGGCTATGTCGCGAAATCCAGGGATCGGTGGCGTTCTCTGCGGATAGACCGCAAAGCTGGCGTAGGGGAGCGGCTCCGGGGGGAGTTGTCGCGATCCTCCCTCCGCTTCGCGACGGGGAGGTTCTGACGTAAACTCGTGGCTCGGTTTCGATTCAGGCCTGCCCGCGTCCGTTGCGGCGTCGCGATGCATTGCGGATCGGGCTGGAGGATGCGGCGTTGAGCTCAGAGCTTTCCGTGGCGGAGATCCTGGCGAACCTGGAGGCGCAGATGGCGGTGCACCGGGAGCGGGCGGACCATCATGCCCAGCAGGCGGCGTTCCACCAGGAGCAACGGGACCTCCACGCCGCCGAGTACGAGAGCATCGCCCGGCACTACGAGGCCTTCAAGGCGTCGGCGGGGGCGGCGACCGAGATCGCGGTCCGCGTCGGTGCCGTCGCGCTGTCGGCGGAGACGCTCCCTCCCGTCAAGCTGCCCCTCCCGAGCCGACTGGTGGCCCGTCTGGTGGCGGAGGTTCCGGCCGGACATGCCTTCGGGTCGCGGTGGGTGGCCGAGGAGGTGAACCGGCGCTTCGCGAGCGAGCTGCGCCAGCCCCTGGACTCCCGGCTGGCCTCGACGGCCCTGCGCCGCCTGCTCACCTATGGCGAGCTCCGCCTCGTCCAGAAGGGGACCGCGCACCACGAGGCGCTGTATGCGCGGGAGTGAGACGAGGACCAGGGGGGGCAGGCGACGGCGATCAGGACCCGCTCAGCTTCTCCGTCAGCAGCACGTTCACCAGCTTGGGGTTGGCCTTGCCGGCCGGCCCTGCCTGCTTCATCACCTGCGCCACGAGGAAACCGAGGATGCCAGTCTTGCCGGATCGGTAGCGCTCGACTTCGGTGGGGTGCGCGGCGAGCACGCCCTGGACGATGGGCAGGAGGGTGGGGCGTATCTGCTCGAGTTGCTCCTGCTCCTCGGCCGTGAGCGGCTCGAGGGGCTTGGCTTCGGTCTCCTTCGGCGGCTTCGCTTTCTGCGCGGGGGCCGGGGCTGCGGCGGCGGGGGATTGCTTCTGGACTTCCTGGGCCCAGGAGTCCCGGAGGGGCACGATGCGGTTGAAGACGAGGTGGCCGGAGGTCGAATCGACGGGGGCGCGGTAGAAGTAGCCCTGGCGCTCGAACTGCAGGCGGTCTCCCAGCGATGGATCCACCGCCGCCGGCTCCAGGCGGCTGGCCGTCAGGGTTTCGAGGGAGCCCGGGTTGAGGACGGACTCGAAGCCCCCTTCTTCCAGGTCCGGACGCTCGACCTTGAACAGGCGGTCGTAGAGCCGCACCTCGACCGGCACCGAATGCTCCGCGGAGACCCAGTGCAGGGTGCCAGGGACTTTGCGGCCGTCCGGGGCCGAGCCGCCACGGGTGGCGGGGTCGTAGGTGCAGCGGAGCTCGACGATCTCATCCGTCGCGGGGTCCTTGACGATACTCTCGCAGCGGATGAAGTAGGCATAGCGCAGCCGCACCTCCCGGCCGGGGGAGAGACGGTGGAATCCCTTCGGCGGATTCTCCGCGAAGTCGTCCCGCTCTATATAGAGGACGCGCGAGAACGGCACCTTCCGGCTCCCCTCCTTGGGCACGTCGTGCGGGTAGAAGGGAGCGTCCAGCTCTTCGACCTGTCCTTCAGGATAATTCTCGATCACCAGCTTCAACGGCCGTAGCACGCAGAGCACGCGGGGAACCTGGGGATTGAGGTCCTCGCGCTGGCAGTGCTCCAGGAGCGTCACGTCCACCGTGCTGTTCGCCTTGGCGACGCCGATCCTCTCGCAGAAGTCGCGGATCGCCTCGGGGGTGAAGCCGCGGCGGCGCAGGCCGGCGAGGGTGGGGAGGCGCGGATCGTCCCAGCCCGCCACCAGCCGGCGCTCGACGAGCTCCAGGAGCTTGCGCTTGCTCATCAGGGTGTAGGTGAGGTTCAAGCGGGCGAACTCGGTCTGCCGCGGCGGGTCCGGAAAGGGAAGCGATTCGACCAGAGCATCGACCAGCCAGTCGTAGATCTCCCGGTTGTTCTCGAACTCCAGGGTGCAGAGCGAGTGGGTGATGCCTTCGATGGCGTCCGAGAGCGGGTGGGCGAAGTCGTAGAAAGGGTAGATGCACCAGGCGTCGCCGCGGTGATAGTGGGTGGCGCGCTTGATGCGGTAGAGCAGCGGGTCGCGCATCTTCATGTTCGGCGAGGACATGTCGATCTTGGCGCGCAGGACGTGGGCACCGTCCGCGAATTCGCCGGCCCGCATGCGGTGGAAGAGGTCGAGGTTCTCCGCGACGGTGCGGTCGCGGTACGGGCTGTTGCGGCCGGGCTCGGTGACGGTGCCCCGGTAGTCGCGGATCTCGTCCTCGTTCAGGCTGTCCACGTAGGCTTTATCCCTGCGGATCAGCTCGACGGCGAAGTCGAAGAGCCGCTCGAAGTAGTCCGAAGCGTGGAAGAAGTTCTCTCCCCAGTCGAAGCCCAGCCAGCGCACGCCGGCCTGGATGGCCTCGACGTACTCCTGCTCCTCGGTCTCGGGGTTGGTGTCGTCGAGCCGGAGATGGCAGGTGCCGCCGTACTCCAGCGCGAGGCCGAAGTTGAGGCAGATCGACTTGGCGTGACCGATGTGGAGATAGCCGTTCGGCTCCGGGGGAAAGCGGGTGACCACCCGGCCGCCATGCCTGCCAGCGGCGAGGTCGCGCTCGACCATGTCGCGAATGAAGTCGCGGCCGGGGGTGGAGGGGGCGGTCTCGGACATGGCGCGAAATTATCACAGGGGCCTCAGGGCTCCCTCGCTTTGCGGTACACTCTCCGCGCTTTTTCTCGGCGGAACCGCGCGATGCCCGTCTCGGCAACCCACTCGCAGGTCATCTACGACGCCCTCAAGGCGTGCGGCATCCGGCTGCTCTCGGTGCTGCCCGAGACGTGGCTGGTGCATCTCGTGAGCTTGGCCGAGGAGGACCCGGAGATGCTGCTCGTCCGCCTCGCCAAGGAGGAGGAGGGGGTGGGGATCTCGGCCGGGGCGCATCTGGCGGGGGTCAAGTCGGCGCTGCTGATGCAGAACCACGGCCTGCTGGCGAGCATCAACGGCATCGTCTCCCTCGCCCAGCTCTACCGCATCCCCCTGCTCATGCTGGTGAGCCACCGCGGCGGCTTCGGCGAGGAGCACCCCTGGCAGACGGAGGGGGGCGGGGTGACCGAGCACGTGCTCGACGCGCTGCGCATCCCTTACGTGACCCTGGAGACGCCGGAGCAGGTGGCCCCGCGCCTGCGCCAGGCCCAGGCCCTGGCCGAGGCGAGCCTCAAACCGGTGGCCCTGCTGCTCTGCCGCGGCCTGATGTGGGAGGACTGATGCCGCGCATGCTCCGCATCGACGCCCTGCGCGCCATCTATCCGGAGCTGTCGCAATGCGTGGTGGTCACCAACATGGGGGCCGCGCCGGCCGAGCTGTTCTCGCTCGGCCATCAGCCTGGCTTCTTCTATCTCTGGCACTCGATGGGCCTCGCCTCATCGGTGGGCCTGGGGATCGCCCTCAGCCGGCCTGAGCAGCAGGTGGTGGTGATCGACGGCGACGGCTCGCTGCTGATGAACCTCGGCAGCCTGACGACGCTCGCCCGCTACCGCCCGGCCAATCTCATCCATATCGTGTTCGACAACGAGGTCCTGCTCTCCGTGGGCCGCAGCTTCACCACCGCCACGGCCACGGGGACCGACCTCGCGGCCATGGCCGCCGCGGCCGGCGTCCCCCGCACCGCGACCTGCCACACGGAGGACGAGTTGCGCCGCGCCTTCGGCGAGGCCTTGGCGGCGCACGAGCTCAGCACCCTCGTGGCCAAGGTCGAGCCCGTGGGGCCGCCGGGCTATTTCATCGATCTGCACTTCCTGGAAAGCCGGTTCCAGTTCCAGCGCCACCTGCGCCGGCCAGCCGCAGGAGAAGGAGGCCAGGATTGAGCATCCTCGAGCAGCTCGTCGCCGAGCTCGACGCCGGGACCGTCCGCGTCGTCGACCTCACTCAGCCCCTCGGTCCCGATACGCCGGTCATCGGCCTGCCGCCGATCTTCGCCTCGTCGCCCGGCGTGACGATCGAGGTCATCTCGCAGTACGACGAGAAGGGTCCGGGCTGGTACTGGAACACCCTCCACCTCGGCGAGCACACGGGCACCCACTTCGACGCTCCCGTCCACTGGATCACCGGCAAGGACTTGCCGGACAACGCCTGCGACACCATTCCGGCCCGGCGCTTCATCGGCCCGGCCTGCGTGATCGACGTCACGGCCGAGGTGGCGGCGGACCCGGACTTCCTCCTCACCCGCGAGCGCCTCCTTGCCTGGGAGGGGGAGCACGGCCGCATCCCCAGGAACGCGTGGGTGCTGCTGCGCACCGGCTGGAGCCGCCGTACCGGCGCGTCCGATTTCCTGAACGTCGGCGCCGACGGCCCCCACTCCCCCGGCTTCCACCCGGAGACCTCGCGCTTCCTGGCCGAGGAGCGGGAGATCCTCGGCGTGGGCGTCGAGACCGTGGGTACGGACGCCGGCCAGGCGGGCGGCTTCGATCCCCCCTTCCCCAACCACACCCTCATGCACGGCGCCGGCAAGTTCGGCCTCGCCAGCCTGCGCAACCTGGACCAGCTCCCCGCCACCGGGGCCGTGGTCATCGCCGCGCCGCTGAAGATCGTCAACGGCAGCGGCAGCCCGCTGCGGGTGCTGGCGCTGGTGGCGGGGTAGGGCCGGCGCTCTAACCGGAGCCCTAACCTCTGAGGTGGCGGTACCGCCGGGGACCCTCATCACCCCGGCCCTCTTCTCCCAGCCTCCCCCCCGCCGGCCGGGAGAAGAGGGAGGGGTTAGTCAAGTTAGTCTAAAGAAGGAGAAGCGATTTCTTCGCTTTTTTTCAAAGACTAACCACTCCCCTCTCTCCCGGCCGGCGGGGGGGAGGCTGGGAGAGAGGGGTTGGGGGAGTGAGGGTCCGCCCCGAAGGGGCGCCGGCAGGCGGGTCCTCCGCAGCCGCTCCCCCTGTGCTATACCTCTCCGCATGCTGAAAACTCAAGGGTACGCCGCCTTTTCCCCCACCACCCCGCTGGGTCCGCACAGCTTCGAGCGCCGCGAGCCGGGACCGCAGGACGTACAGATCGAGATCCTCTTCTGCGGCGTCTGCCACTCCGACCTGCACACCGTCCGGAGCGAATGGGCGGGAACCGTTTATCCCATGGTGCCGGGCCATGAGATCGTCGGCCGGGTGGTCAAGGTGGGCGGGGAGGTTTCGACGTTCAAGGTGGGAGACCTCGCCGCCGTCGGCTGCCTGGTGGACTCCTGCCAGCACTGCGCAAGCTGCGCCGAGGGGCTGGAGCAGTATTGCGAGAACGGCTCGACCGGCACCTACGGCGGCGTCGAGAAGGAGACCGGCCGGCCCACCAACGGCGGCTACTCCGACAAGATCGTGGTGAACGAGAAGTTCGTCCTGCACGTCTCGGACAAGCTGGACCCTGCGGCCGCGGCTCCCCTGCTCTGCGCCGGCATCACGACCTGGTCGCCGCTGCGGCACTGGAAAATCGGTAAGGGTCACAAGGTCGGCGTGGTGGGCCTGGGCGGGCTCGGTCACATGGCGGTCAAGCTCGCCCATGCCCTGGGCGCGCACGTGGTGCTGTTCACGACCTCGCCCGGCAAGGCGGAGGATGCGCACCGCCTGGGGGCCGACGAGGTCGTCATCTCGAAGCACCCCGAGGAGATGGCGAAGCACGCGAACAGCTTCCACTTCATCCTCGACACCGTCGCCGCGCCGCACAGCCTCGACACCTTCCTCGAGCTCCTGAAGCGGGACGGCGCCCTGGTCCTGGTCGGCGCACCGGGCGAGCCCCACCCCTCCCCCGCCATCTTCAACCTCATCCTGCACCGCCGCACCCTGGCCGGCTCGCTGATCGGCGGCATCGCGGAGACCCAGGAGATGCTCGACTTCTGCGCCGAGCACGGGATCACCTCTGACGTCGAGATCATCCCGATCCAGCGGATCAACGAGGCTTACGAGCGCATGCTGAAAGGCGACGTGAGATACCGCTTCGTCATCGACCTGGCCTCGCTCCGAGAGGCCGCGACGACCGCGTGAGACGGGGCTGTCCCGCGACCGCGTGCCACCCCCACTTATCTCAGTGCGGGGCCGTCGCGGCCTCGCACCCCAGGCGGGGGCATCCCGAAATCTCCCAGGATTCAGAAAGGAACCATCCCATGAAGAAGAAGCTCCTCTGGTTGGCATCCGCCCTCCTGCTCACCGCGATCTGCGTGCTCGTCCCCGCGGCCCCGGCCGCCGCCTGCCCCTCTAACTTCTGCACCGCGGCGCAGAGGACCCAGTGCGGAGTGACCTGCCACCACCACGGTATCGGCCTCTGGTGCGACTCCTCCACCTGTACCAGCCTGTGCATCTGCGGCAGCGTCCCGCCGGGCTGACGCGGCCGGTTTGACGTCGCGCCCCCGCCTGGCGCTCTTCCGCGACCTCTCCGCCACTGAGACACGCCTTTCCAGGATTTGACCTCTCCTGATAGGATTTCGGGTCATGAACCTGAGATCTGTCCTCGAACGCTTCGTCGACGCGGGAGTCCGCAAACGCGGCGCGTCGTACTTCCGGGAGGGCCTCGTCGACGTCAAGGAATCCGGGCGTCTGGCCGTCGAGGCGACGGTCACCGGCGCCAGCCGCTACGACGTGCGCCTGACGCGCGAACGGCGGCGGCTCCTGGTCTCCTGCTCCTGCCCGTACTTCGAGGATCACGAGATCTGCAAGCACGTCTGGGCGACGATCCTTGCGGCCGACGCGGCGCAGGCGCTGCGGGGTTCCGGAGGCAGCCTGCCTAACCGGCTGACCGCCGAATCGGAGTGGGACGACTTGGAGGGCGCAGACCTCTCGCTTCCGAAGCCGCCGCCATCGCCGCCGCCACCGCCGCACCCGCGGGCTCCCGTCCGGACCGTCAAGGCGCCCCAGGCTCCCACCTGGCGCGAGTTGCTGAGCCAGCTCGATCCGGGAACGGGAAGGCCCCCCGGTCTGGTCCAGGCGGACGAAATCCTGTACGTGATCGACGGGCCGGCCACCCTGAAAAGCCAGCAGCTCACGCTGGAGGTCCTGACCGGCCGCAGGAAGCGCGACGGGAACCTGGGTAAGCTGTATCAGTTGCGGCTCACTCGGGCCGACATCCCCCGCCTGCCGGAGCCCGCCGACCGCCAGATCCTCGCCCTGCTGGCCGGCGCCGCGGCGAGCAGCCCGTGGACCTCCTATTGGTACGGCGCCAGCACGGCGACGGTCCCGTCCTACAGCGAGATCCCGGAACCGACGGCGCCCGCGCTCGCCCGTCTCCTGTGTGCCACGGGACGGTGCCGGCTGCGCCGCGATCCGGCAATGGAAGGCGAGCCCCTCACCTGGGACGATGGCGAGGCATGGGAGCTGTGGCTGGAGGTGCGCGAGGAGCCGGCGGGCGGATGCGTGGTGGCCGGATCGCTGCGCCGCGGGACCAAGCCGGGCGGAGAGCGCCTGGCGCTCGGCGCGCCGGCGATCCTGCTCCGCTCGGGGCTGCTGTTCCAGGGCGATCGGGTTTCACGGCTCCAGGCCGCTGGTGGCATCTTCGGCTGGATCTCGCTGCTGCGCCGCACCGGCGAGCTGCGAGTGCCGGCCGCGGACCAGGAGGAGCTGCTCGACCGGCTGCTCACGGCGCCCGACCTGCCGCGGCTCGACCTGCCGGAGGCGCTGCGCGTCGAGGAGGTGCGCACCGTCCCCCGGCCGCGCCTGCGCCTGCGGGCGCCGAACCCGGCCGCCTACACCTACCGGGACTGGCCGCGGGCGGAGCTGTCGTTCCTCTACGACGGGCAGGAGGTGCCGGCCGGCGAGCCGGGCGCCGGAGTGTACCAGCGGGGCGAGCGGCGGCTCCTCGTGCGCGATGCGGACGCGGAGCGGCAGGCCGCCTGCCGCCTGCGCGATCTGGGAGTGCGGCCCGCGGATGGCCCCGCCGGACGGCCCCCCGACCTGCGGCTCCCCCAGAGCCGGGTCGCGGAGGCCATCCGTGCGCTGCTCACCGAAGGCTGGTCGGTGGAGGCGGAGGGAAAGCTCTACCGCTCGCCCGGCAACTTCCAGATCGGCGTGACCTCGGGGGTCGACTGGTTCGAGCTGCGCGGCGAGGCCGAGTTCGATGGCCAGACGGTGCGCCTGCCGGAGCTGCTCGCCGCCCTGCACCGCGGCGGCGGCTTCGTGCCGCTGAGCGACGGCAGCCTCGGCGTGCTCCCCGAAGAGTGGCTGAAGCGGCTCGGGCCGGTGGCGAGCCTCGGAAAGCAGGAGGGCGATCACCTGCGGTTCCAGTCCGCCCAGGCCTGCCTGCTCGACGCCTGGCTCGCCGGCGAGCCGCAGGCCACCTGCGACGAGACCTTCGCCCGCGCCCGCCGCCGCCTGCAGCGCTTCGAGGGGGTCGAGCCGGCCGCGGCGCCGCCGGAGTTCCGCGGCGAGCTGCGCGGCTACCAGTGCGCCGGCCTGGGGTGGCTCCACTTCCTGCGCGAATTCGGTTTCGGCGGCTGCCTGGCGGACGACATGGGGCTGGGCAAGACCGTCCAGGTGCTCGCCCTGCTCGAATCGCGCCGCGCCGCTCGCGCCAAGGAAGAGCCTGGGACCTCGCTGGTGGTGGCGCCGCGCTCGCTGATCTTCAACTGGCTGGCGGAGGCGGAGCGCTTCACGCCCCGGCTGCGGGTCCTCGACTACACCGGCATCGGCCGTGCCAAGAGCGATGATGAGCCGTTCGCCGGCTGGGACCTCGTGCTCACCACCTATGGCACGCTGCGCCGGGACGTGGCGTCGCTGCGCGAGGTCGAATTCGATTACGTCATCCTGGATGAGGCGCAGGCAATCAAGAACGGCGACAGCCAGACGGCCAAGGCCGCCCGCCTGCTGCGCGGCCGGAATCGCCTGGCGCTCAGCGGCACGCCAATCGAGAACCACCTCGGGGAGCTGTGGAGCCTGCTCGAATTCCTCAACCCCGGCCTGCTGGGCGCCTCTTCGCTCCTGAACTCGCGCGCCACGGAGCTGCGCAATCCGGATGGTGAAACGCGGTCGCTGCTCGCCCGCGCTCTGCGCCCGTTCATCCTGCGCCGCACCAAGGAGCAGGTGGCCACCGAGCTGCCCGCCAAGCTGGAGCAGACCCTCTTCTGCGAGCTGCCACCCAAGCAGCGCCGGCTCTATGACGAGCTGCGCGACCACTACCGCGGCTCGCTCCAGAAGCGGATGGGCGAGCAGGGGCTGGAGCGATCGAAGATCCTGGTGCTCGAAGCCCTGCTGCGTCTGCGCCAGGCCGCGTGCCATCCGGCCCTCCTCGACCGCGACCGCGCGGACGAGCCCTCCGCCAAGCTCGACCTGCTATTGCCGCAGCTCCAGGAGGTGATCGCCGAGGGCCACAAGGCGCTCGTCTTCTCCCAGTTCACGAGCTTCCTCGCCCTGCTGCGCGGCCAGCTCGACCGCGAGGGGATCCCCTATCTCTATCTGGACGGCCGCACCCGCGACCGCCGCGAGAAGGTGGAGAAATTCCAGTCCGATCCCGGGTTCCCGCTCTTCCTGATCAGCCTGAAAGCGGGCGGGCTGGGCCTCAACCTCACCGCCGCCGACTACGTCTACCTGCTCGATCCCTGGTGGAACCCGGCCGTCGAGTCCCAGGCCATCGACCGCGCCCACCGCATCGGACAGACCCGGCCGGTCTTCGCCAGCCGGCTCGTGGCGCGCGACACGGTGGAGGAGAAGATCCTGGCCCTCCAGGCCAGCAAGCGCGAGCTGGCGGACGCCATCATCCAGGCCGACCGCAGCCTGATCGCCGGCCTCACCCGGGAGGACCTGGAGCTGCTGCTGTCGTTAGGACTCACCGCATCCCCCTCGCGGCACCTTCCTTTGCGAGGACACGCTTCACCAAGCCCTGCGGGGAAGGAGACGATCACCATGGACTCGAAGACTGGAAGTCCGATCTCGAAGCTCTGGAAGCTGACGCTGGCTGCCGCCCTGCTCCTGTCGCTCGCGCCCGCCTTGCAGCCGGCTCAGGCCACCGGCTCGCCTTGTCCGCAGGTCTGCGGCTACACCTACGATCCCGTCACCCACTGCTGCCACGCAGGCCCCAAGTTCGACTGCTTCGATTTCTGTATCACGGACAGCTAGGCGCGTGGCTGGCAGGAAAGTCAGGGACAACAGGGACTTCAAGGACTTCAAGGACAGCAGGGACACGACGGCTGCACCAAGACTGGCGCGTTCTCGTCCCTGCTGTCCCTGAAGTCCCTGTTGTCCCTGAGCCGCAGGCCACCAACGAAGCTACAATCCACCCGACCAGGAGGGAGAGATGGACGAAGCCAAGGACAGGCGTCTCGACGGCTGGAGCTGGGCTATTTTCTTCGTACGCTGGGTCCTGGGACTGATCTTCTTCATGGCCGGGTGGTGGAAGACGTTCGACCTGGGACCGCTTGAGCACGCGCGGCGGCTGTTCATCGTGCCCTACGCGGACACCTGGCTCCCGGCCTGGCTGCTGTGGGCCGCGGGCACCGTGATCCCGGTCGTCGAGCTGGTGGCCGGCGCCCTGATGTGCCTGGGTCTGCGGGTACGGGAGGCGGGGATCGCCTTCGGGTTCATCCTCATCGTGGTCGACTACGGCCATCTCCTGAAGGAGCCCCTCTTCGACACCACGCACCACATCTTCCCGCGGCTCGTCCTCCTGACCTTCGTGCTCGCCGCCCCCGCCGGCCGGGATCTCCTCAGCCTCGACGCCTGGCTGCGCCGGCGAGCGGGGGGCGAAGAGAAGCCGCGGCCAGTTGAAAACGCCTAGGCTCAAGGGCCTTGATCACCGAAATCTTCAACACCATGGACGCCTGGATCTACCTCTTTCACGCCGTCTTCTACGCGAGCTTCCTGCCGCGCTTCCTCGCCCGGACGGCGCGGACTGGGATCCGTTCCAGGGAGGAGAGGCCTGCCGCCGCGGCCCCCTTTTCGCGCGGCCTCATCTTTTTTCACATGGTGGCCCTGGGCGTCCTCTACTTCGGCGTGGGCCGGGCCGTCTTCGTCCCGCGGCCGCGGCCCTCGCTCTTCCCGCCGCAGCACCTGGCGGGGGGATTCGTCCTCACCGCCGCCATCGCGCTGGTCGTCTGGACCCTCGCCGTCTTCCGCTCCTGGCGGCTGCGGGCGAGCCTCGAGGCCGGGCACGAGCTGGCGACGGACGGCCCGTTCCGCCTCGTCCGTCACCCCATCTACCTCGCCATGGACCTCCTCGCCCTGGGCACCCTGCTCTGGCTGCCCGACCCCTTCGTCGCGGCCGGCGCGGTCCTCGTAGCTATCGGAGGTGACCTGCGGGCACGGGCGGAGGAACGGATTCTTCTCTCCGTCTTCGGCGATCGCTACCGCGAATACTGCCGGCGGGTCCGGCGGTTCGTGCCGGGAGTGTACTGATCGCTGCCTCCCCCTACCGCATCGCCTCCATCGGCGACAGCCGCGCCGCGCGGATCGCCGGGTAGAGGCCGAACATGACGGCGAGGACGAGGGCGATGCCCCAGGCGGCGGCGAGGCCGTAGGGGTTCACCACCAGGCCCCAGGGGAACTTGTCGGAGAGCGCGCGGCAGAGGACGCTGCCCGCCAGCGTGCCGATCGAGGCCCCGATCGCCGCCAGCACCAGCGCTTCCAGCAGGAACTGGACGAGGATCTGACCATCGTCGGCGCCGATCGATTTGCGCAGCCCGATCTCGTAACGCCGGTCGGAGAACGAGATCAACATCACCGACAGCACTCCCACCCCACCCACCAGCAGCACCGTGCCGGCCAGGCTGAACAGCACCACGGCCCAGCCGTGCAGCTCGTCCTGGAAATGCTGGTAGGAGCGCGCCAGCTCGGCGTCGAGATCCTTGACCTCCACGTCCTCGATGCCGTGGTGGGACTGCCGGGCGCGGGCGAGCATGGCGGCGGAGACCGAATCGAGGTCGCGCTTGGACTTCAGCTTCACCGTCACCAGCGTGAGCTGGTGGTCCTTGTCCATGCGGTCCATGTAGGTCTCGAGCGGGATGAGGACGCCGTTGGCATCCTGATACATCTCCTCGTTGAACATCTGCCCGCCCGCCAGCACGCCGACGACGCGATAGGGAACGCCTTCGATCACCAGGTCCCGCCCCACGGGGTCACTGCCGCCGAAGAGCTTGGAGGCGAGCGTCGCGCCCACCACCGCCACCGTCGAATGCCGCCGCTGGTCGTCGCCGGTGACGCCGCGGCCGAGACCGATGGGCCGGTTCATGAGGAACGTGTACTCGGAGGTGACGCCATTGACGAAAATGCGCTCGCCGCCGGCGGCCACCTTCACCACGCTGCGCCGCGTGGCGCGCGGGGAGAACCCCAGCACCCTGGGGTGCGGCGCGGTGAGGCGCGCCAGGTCCTCGTAGCGCAGGCCGGTGCTCATGGCGAAGCGCTTCTGCTCCTCGGAGGTCTTGGCCTGCCTGGGGACGAGAACGAGCGTGCCGTCCCAGCTCATGCCGGCGAAGCCGGTCGAGACCTTGTCCTTGACGCCGTCGAGCACCGAGGTCATCACCACCAGGGCGAAGACGCCGAGCATCAGCAGGGTCAGCGTAAGGAGCGAGCGCAGCTTGTGCGACCACAGCTCGATCAGCCCGCCGGTGACGACCTCCCACACCAGGGCGGCGCGGACGCCGAGGCTGCGGCGCCGGCGGATCGCGACCGGTGCGGCGTCAGCGGCAGGAACGAAAGTCAGCGCCTCACTCATAGCGCAATGCCTCCATCGGCGACTGCCGGCTGGCCTTGGCCGCCGGATAGAGCGCGAACAGAAAGCCGAAGACGACCGCCAGGAGCGTGGCCCACACGAAGCTCAAGGGCGCGAGCGCCAGCGGCACGCCAATCGACTTGGTGATCACCCACGAGAAGGCGATGCCGATCAAAAAACCGGCGGCGCTCCCCAGCAGGGTCAGCAGCAGCGCCTCGGTCATGAACGCCTTGAAGATCTCCTTGCCCGGAGCGCCGATCGCCATCTTGACTCCCACCTCGCGCACCCGCTCCTTGAGCGAGGCGAGCTGGATGTTGACGTTCACCATGCCGCCGCCGATCAGCGCCAGCACGCCGGACAACATGAAGATGATGTTGTAGACGTCGCCCTGGCTCATCTGGCGCTGCAGGCGCTTGGCCACGTCGTCGAGGCGGAAGTCGGTCTCCAGACGGTGATTGGAGGTGACGAGCGAGCTCAGCTCCTTGGAGAAGTCGGCCATCGCCTTGAGATCCGGAACGCGGAAGGTGACGCGGTTCAGGCGATGGTACTGATCGCCCTCCATGCGCGCGGCGACGAGCAGTGAGGGGACCGCCACGATGCGGTTGCGCCAGGCGAAGATGTTCTGCTGACCTTCGCGGAAGCGGAAATTCTTTTCATGGAAGACGCCGATCACGGTCACCGGCACGTTGCCGATGCGCAGGGGTTTGCCCACGATCTCGCCGGTGGGGAAAAAGACGCTCGCCGCCTCCGAGCCGAGCACCGCCACCGGCGCGCCGGTGGCGAAGTCGTGCGCCGAGAAGCCCCGCCCCTGCTCCACCTCGTAACCGTTCAGAGGCACGTAATCGGCGCCGATGCCGTTGACGTCGCGCTCCTGATCGGCGAACTCCGAGCGCACCCGCGCCCGCGCCGACTTGATCACGCTGGTGGCGTTGACCGCCTTGGCGGTGGGGACCTTGCCGCCGTCGACGGCGTCCTCCAGGCGCAGGCCGAGGTTGGCGTTGTGCAGGGCGCTGGGCGTGCCCTGGTAGACCGTATCGGTGGGCATCACGTTCAGCTTGTCGATGCCGCCCACGCGGGCGAAGACGCGCTGCGTCTGCTGCCGCTGGCTGTCGGAAATCGAAAAGCCGCCGAGCACCGAGGCGACCCCGAGCATCACGCCCAGGGCCTGGAGGAATGAGCGGCCGGGATTCTGGCGCAGCTCGATCCAGGCCTCCAGGAGGCGCGCGTGGAAGGCGCCGCTGGTCTTCACGCCGCTTTCTCCATCTGATCGCGCAGCACGAGACCATCGTGCAACTCGACGCGGCGCTCGGCCGTGGCGGCGATGGCCGGATCGTGGGTCACCAGCAGGACGGTGTTGCCCTGGGCGTGGAGCTCGCGAAACAGAGCGAGCACCTCCTGGCCGGTCTTCGAATCGAGGGCGCCCGTGGGCTCGTCGGCGAGCAGCAGCGCCGGCCGGTTGGCGAGCGCGCGGGCGATCGCCACCCGCTGGCGCTGGCCGCCGGAGAGGGCGCCGGGCAGGACGTTGGCCTTGTCGGGAATGCCCACCCGCTCCAGCAGGTCGAGGGCGCGCTGCCGCCGCTCCTTGCGCGGCACGCCGGCGTAGAGCATCGGCAGCTCGACGTTTCTCAGGATCGTCGCCCTGGGCAGCAGGTTGTACTGTTGGAAAACGAATCCGATCTTCTCGTTGCGGATGGCCGCCAGATCGGCGCCCGAGAGCTTCTCCACCTGCCGGCCGTCGAGGGCGTAGGTGCCGCCGCTGGGGACGTCGAGGCAACCCAGGATCGACATCAGCGTGCTCTTGCCGGAGCCCGAGGGACCGATGAGGGCGACGTACTCGCCGCGCCCGACGACCAGGTCGATGCCGCGCAGGGCATGGACCGCGTTGCCGTTGCTGCCGTAGACCTTGGTCAGGCCGCGGGTTTCGATGATGTTCATGGTTGATCCTCTCCCCCGGAAATCAATTGTTCTCGTCGTCCTTCTCGACCTTCTTGCGGGTCACGTCCTCCAGCGCCACCTGATCGCCGGAGCGCAGGCCCGCCATGATCTCCACCCGCTCGAGGGTCGCGATCCCGGCGTTCACCGTCACGGGCTCGAAATAGTCCTTCCAGTTCTCGGACAACCAGACGAACTTGCTGCGGCCGTTCAGGGACTCGCGCGCCTGGTCGACCTGCTTGGGCGAAAGCGTGCTCTTCAGGCGGTAGACGACGGTCTGCCCGTCGCGCCGCTGCAGGGCCTCGAGCGGGATCGACAGGGCCTTCGCCCGCCGGTCGCCCAGGATCTCGACGTTGGCGCTCATGCCGGTGCGGAAGGCGGGGTCGAGCTGGGCGAGCGCGACCTCGATCTCGAACACCTTGATCTTGTCCACCACTTTGGCGGCGGGAGCGACGAAGCGCACCCTGCCGGAGAAGATCTTCTGCGGATAGGCGTCGAGGGTGACGCGCACCGGCTGGCCGACCTGCACCTTGGCGATGTCCACCTCGTTCAAGTTGACGCGGATGATCAGCGACTTGAGGTCGGCGACCGTGAACATCACCGTGCCCTCGTTGAACGAGGAGACGCCCGAGGTGACGGTCTCGCCCAGTTCGACCCCCTTCTTGATGATCACGCCGGACATCGGCGCCGTGACCCGCGCCTGCTGGCTGGACGAGGCGCCGGAGATGGGGATGCCGTGATCCTCGACGATCTGGTAGCGGGACCTGGTGCTGGCCAGGGCGTCGGCGGCGAGCTCGCGCGAAGTCTGGAAGTTGCGCAGCGTCTGGCTGGGGATCAACCCGGCGTCGAAGAGCGCCTTCTGGGCCGTGAGCTCGCGCTCGGCGTCGCGCAGCTTGATGTCGGCCTGGCTCACCGCTCCCTTGACGTCGGAGAGCGACTGCGCCTGGTTGACGTCCGGCTCGACCTCGGCCAGCACCTGCCCGGTCCTGACCACGTCGCCCTCGCGCACCTTGAGCCCCTGTACCCGTCCCGAGACCGCGGATTTGACGTCCACCTTGATCTCGGGGTCCACCACCCCCACCTCGCGCACGCTGACCTGGAGATCCTCGGTCTGCACCTTGCCGAGACGGAACGGCGACTCCTTCGTATCGGGCTTCGAGCGGGTCGTGGCGCGGGCCACTACGAGACTCCCGGCCAGAAGAACCACCGCGGAACCAGCTATTACCCATTTTCTGTTCTTGCGCATGAGAAATCCCTCCTTGACGTCCTGCTCCATGTCCTGCTGCAACGAGATCGGCTCCAGGTGGGTCGCGCTTCGCCGGCTGCCTCTCAGATCTCTTTACGAGTGGAGAGGGAAAAAGGTTACAGGGGGAGGTGAGACCGAAGACCTTCCTCGGCGGCCCCGTCCATCCAGAGCAGCCCTAAAGCGAACAGAGAAGGTCAAGATGTATTGACGTACTGAAGACATGCTATGCTTCTCCCGTCAGGGGTCCCCCGACAGGAGTCTTCGCAGACCGCTCCGCCGAGAGCCGGCGGCAGCGATCCAGAGCAATCTTCTTCAAGATTGAAAGGGAGCTACCATGTCCAAGAAGCTCGTCGTCCTCGCTTTGGCCTCCGCCTTCGCCCTGTCCGCCGCCCTGTCCGCCTCCGCAGCCGATCGGCAGGACAAGTCGCGCCACGCCCCGGCGGCACAGCGTCCCGCCGTCCGGCCGGACGTCCAGGTGTTCGGCCACGGCGATCCCAGCAAGTTGCAGTTCCACCAGCGGCGCACCCCCGTCCGGCCGAACGAGATCTTCCAGAAGGAGGAGTGCTCCTTCACCTGTGGTGACTGGACTGTCACCTGCTCTGGAGCCAGCGCGAGCTGCACGGGCTCGTCTTGTGAGGCCTCCGGAGGCGGCATCACCTTGACCGCCGTGTGCGTATCCAGATGACACTGTGAGCTCCAGCCGAGGGCGGGCGCCGTCACGCCCTCGGCCCTGTGGAACACTGCCCTACGCACATCATCAGGCAGTCCAGGTCGGCGCCGCAGGTGCCGGAGATGAGCTCTCGGCCGTCTATGACCGCCGCACCTCTATGAGGCAGGTCACCAACAGATCTCGCTGGACTGGTGGGAACTCGGCGGATCGATTTCGAGGTCGTCGCCTCTCAGCTCGTCGTCAGAGAGGCTGGCCAGGGAAACCTGGAGATGGCCCGACGCCGGCTGGAGTTTCTCGCTGGGCTCCCTCTTCTGGAAGTGACCGAGGCGGCCCAACAGCTCGCTGTCGCGATCGTCGAGAAGGGGCTTCTTCCTCAGACCGCCTACCCGGATGCCCTCCACATTGGGACGGCCGCCGTGCACCAGGTCGATTACCTGCTGACGTGGACCTGTGCTCACATCGCGAATGCGGAGATCTTGCCCGGGTCGCTTTCATCTGTGAACGTTTCGCCGCAGGAATCTCCACCGGGAAAGTGTGTGACTTCGATGGGGCGCTTCATCGCTCGGCGGTGAGCGGGTTCGGGGCAGCCCCCAAGAAGTGCCTTGCACCTTCTCCCTGCTACCGCTCTTGCGGAGGCCGCACCAGGGCCTGCGCTTCGTTGACGGGGTCCATAATCGACCCTCCAGTCTTGATATCCAACATCTTCACCAGATCAGCAAGGTCGGCATACTGGACCGACGCGCGCGATTCCAGGTTCCGTTGCGTCATTTCGGGTGAGCTGTGATACTCGAAAGCCCAGCGTTCGGACAGGCCGCCAGAGCTTGAGTTTGCGCCTCTCGAGATCGGAATGATCCTCAGGTAGGCAAAGCCCTTGAGTCGCGCGACTCGCCGGTTCAGGACATGATCCAGTACGCGGTCATCGAGCCTCTCCGCCGGGAATGCCTTTGTATAGGTACGCCGGTAGGCCTTGAAGTCCACATGCACCCACACCTGATAGGGCGCGTGGAAAACCTTCGCTGCCGCGAGTTGCCACATCGGTAATCGAAGGTCTCGTTGAGGCGGGTCGTGAGCCTCGATCAACAAGGCCCTCCTCGTCTCGCCGCCCTCAAGGACTCTGGCGATCCGACCCACGTATCGTTCAATCGCGGCCTCGTCTCTCGCAGCAATGGGGACGTAGAGGCACAGAGGTAATCCTGAGCGCTGAGGAATCCGAACTGCCTCCTGGTCGATCTCTCTTTCTGCCATATCGAGGGCGCTCACGTAGGGTAGTGCTTGGCACTGTAGATCAGCTCTGCCACCTCGTCTTGCAGTACTGCACTGCTTCTCGCGTAGAGAGCCGACGCGTCGAATTTCCCGCCCGGAGGTAGAAGACTTCGTCGTTACCTTCCTTGAGGAAGACAGGCCGCGGGCCGGCGGTGACCATTACCCGGCAGACGTCCTTGCCGTCCACTTCGTGGAAGGTGGTGCGGATCGAGGTCGCCAGGTCCTTGCCCAGGCCGCCGAGCAGCAGCTCGGTCAGGAAGAGCTCGAAACCATCCCGGTTCGGTTTCTTGAACGTCCCGTAATCGGGCTGCAGGCCGACGATCGATCCGTCGTCGCCCACTCCGATGAGCAGGGTACCGCCGTTCGCGTTGAGGAAGCCCGCGACGGTGTAGCGGATGACCGCTTCGAGCTCCGGGTTCTTCTTCCCCTCGCGCAGGTCCCAGCGGACGGTGGACTTGAATTCCAGCTCCGCGCTCTCTCCCTGCTCGATCAACGAGAGGATCTCCGGGTCGCCGGGCCTGGGCGCCAACGCTCGATAGGCGGCGAGGGCCGCGTCCTTCACGCTTTCGGAGACAACGGGAAAGGTTGAGAGGATGTAGGTGAACTCCTCTTCGGTTAAACCATAGAGATGGGCCACGAGGCCATCCAGCTCAGCGCGGAGCCGCGCCCGCTCGGCAGGATCTATGGCTGCTTGCTGCTCAGACCAAGGTGTTCCAATGGCATCGCGCCAAAGGTCTGAGAATTCCAGATTGGTACAAATAAGGCGGCCAGCCTTCTCGACTATCTTGGAAAAGAGAGAATCTGCCGCCGTCAAACGGGGGACAGGGACCTGGTAGATATAGAACATGTTCAGTGTAGAAGAAACCTTCTGCCGTAAGAACCAATCAAAGACAAAGCTGTTAGCGACAGCGCATAAGAAAAGCATCTCCGCGTCTGAAATGCCTGCCTCGGCGACTTTGATGGTCGTGCTGTTGACCTCGGTGAAGACGTTTCGAGGCGTCATCGAGCAAATCATGGTCCGCGAATCCGTGCTGCGACCGATCCGGCGATGCACCCATCGATACCCTTGGTAGTCAAGTTTTTGCCCGTAGTCCTCAGTCTTTCCTAAAAGGGCAGCACGACCAGCACGCTCATCGATCCAGTAGCCAGAATGCTCATCTGTAAGGCAAAACTGATTAAACATCTTACCCGTGAAGAGCGGCAATCTTCCCGGTGCCGGCGAAGTATGGAAGAACTCACGACTGTCGCCGGTCATATGAAATTCATTGATCAACACGAATCGCCAACAGCCCTCCACCTCATCCCCCAGCATGGGAAACTGCAGCATCTTTTCGACGATAGTCAGATCTTTACGAAGTTTAAACTCCATAAGCGACAGTGAACTTGGCGACAGCCTCTTGACTAGCTCCCAGCTCAAATCTATGTGCTCGGAAGGTGTACCCAGGAATGATTCAAGCCGTTCTGCCGAAACAGCTTCTCTTGGATCCATTCGGAAGGCCGCCGTGAAAGAATCTGTTACCCCGCCGCGCCCAAAAACGAGAAGACAGAATCGGAAGCGATGATCAACGCCCTCAAACAGAAACTTCTCATTCGACAAGCCAAACAGAACATCAACTCTGGCCTGCGAGAAAAGCATCTCGCGGAGGCCCTTGGACCCTAAATCCGAATAGACACTGGTCGGCACCAGAATTCCACAGCGCCCTCCCAATCTGAGAAGGCGGAAACATCGCTCCAAGAAAAGCTTGTAAAGGTTGACATCCGTCCCAGCCTTCCTACCATCCACTATCGAAACTTGGTTACTGTACTGAGGGCTCGTCCGAAAGTAGAGGCTCACATGCGGAAACCGGCTAAGATACTCAAGCCACGCCTCGCGGACCTCGCGGTCCTTGAGCAGCTTTGTCTGCTCCTTCTCGAACTCCTTGATCGTCATGATGTTCTTCGTGACGATCTCCGAGTGCTCGGCGAAGAACTCCTTGGCCTGCGGCTTGAAGACCTCCCAGGGGGGATTGGTTAGGATGACGTCAAAACCTCCCTCCTTGCCAAGGATCTCGTCGAACTCATAACCCCAGTGGAACGGCCGCAGCGCCTCGACATCCTTGAAGGAGACAGGTTGCCGCACGGGCTTGCCCGGTTCGTTCTTCTGGCGGTCCCAGGTTGCCTGCTCGAAGCGAATCCCCTTGAATTCGTCGAGCAGGATCTCGTTCAGGGTCGCGATTGCCTCGCCCTTCTCCCGGTCGATCTCGTCGCGCACCTCTCCGAGCCGACTCGTGCTGCCGCTGAAGTGGCGGTAAGCCTCGATCAGTTGGTTTTTCTTGTGGAGCACCTCCCGGAACGTCCTGCGGAGGAGCTTCATTTGACCTCCATCCTGCCGCTGCTCAAAGTCTTCATCCTCGACATGGAGAAGCCCGATGAGCGAATTCCCTGACAGAACGTTGAAGTCGATGTTGGGCAGCGGCTCCAACTCCTCCACGCTGGTCGCGGAAGCGACAAGGGTGAGGAAGAGGCGGAGCCTTGCGATTTCAGTCGCCTCCTCCATGATGTCCACGCCGAAGAGATTGTCGGTGACGATGCGCTTCTTGACCCAGTACTGGAGCGAGGGGTGCTCGGACTTGGCCTTCTTGAGATTCTCGCGCAGACCGCGATCGTTGACGAACTCGATCTTGCCGACCACCGCCGAGTACACGTCCAGAAGCGTCTTTAGGGCCGCTACCAGGAACGCTCCCGAGCCGCAGGCGGGGTCGAGAATCGAAAGGCTCGGCAGGACCTCCTTGAACAGCCTGCGGCAAAGGCGGGCGTCAAGCCGCAGAAGGAGCTCTTCGATCGATTCGAAGCGCCGGTTGCCTGTTCCCGGTCCCGCATTGATCCGGTCGAGAATCAGAGCGTAGATCGTCTTCTCGCAGAGATACCGGGTGATCTCGGGTCGCGTGTAATAGGCCCCGAACTCCTTCTGGTTGATGTACTTCTCGAAGATGTAACCCAGGACGTCGGGGTTGATCTCGTCGTCCTGGCCGCCCGGCGTGTCGTTCAGGTTCCAGGAGTACTTTTCGAAAAGGTCGAGAATGCTCGCGAAGGCGGCGTCCGGAATCTGCAGGTCGGGATGATCGGTCTCGATCCGATGCTGCAAGAAGAGTCCGCCGTCGAGGTAACAGATCTCCCCCAGCAGGCGTCGAGCTTCGGGGCTGCACTCGGCGGCCGGACGGGCGAAGCCCTCGAAGAAGAGGAGCTTCAGAAAGCTTTGGTAGAAAAGGTCCGGCCCCCTCTTCCGGCTCGCATCGAGCTTACGGCGCAGATAGCCCTGATCGCCGCCGTCCAGAAAGCCTTTCTTCTGGAGGAAGTAGACGAACATCAGGCGGTTGAGCACGACAGAGGCGTACCAGCGGCGGTCCCGCTCGCTCTCGATCCCTTCGATGCGCTCCAGGAAGAGCTCGTGCTGCTGCTGGAATTCGTTGTAGAAGCGCTTGGTGACCCGCTCCACGTCGAGCGCTTCGCGCAGACGGGAGGCGACCTCGGCGACCGCGGCGTCACCCTGGACGGCGAGGTCGGCAAGGTCCACCACCAGGGAGGACAGCTTGGAGAGGAAGAGGTCGCCCGGCTGGCCCTTGAAGAAGGAATGGCTGCGGGGGGTGAGCTTCTTGCCCTCGCGCTTGGCCCAGGAGAGCACGCTCTGAGTGCGCTCGCGGTCGACGAAGAGGAGGACGTGCTCATGATAAACCTTGGCCACCTCACGATGGACGCCGAGCCGGGCCTTGGCCTCCGGGACCGCGCCGTCGTCGGCGGTGAGCTCGAGGACCACCACGCCGCCCAGATGGGCGATCTCGCGCCCCGAGAGAGCCAGCCCCTTGACGTTCCAGGAACGGCGCCTGGGGTCCGCCGGCTTCGACCAGCTCAGCTCGTCGACGAAGAGCCGCTCAAAATCGAACGTCTGCAGGATCTCGCGGGCACGCTGGGCGTTGAGCTTGGCCAAAGAGTCACCTCGCAGAGGATGGATGGAGCCCGAGCGAACAGATGATCCGCGGCTCCGGGTCGGGCTCATCCTCCCGGACGATACAGAGCCGGTCCTCCTCGCGGAGTGCGAGCACGAGGCGGACGAGGTCGTCGTCGGAGATGCCGGCGCGGAGCTGGCGGTTGATCTGGTCCGTCGCCGCAGACCGCAGGGGGAATCGATAGATCTCATTGATCGCCCGGTGCAGCTCGGCGAGGTCGAAGAGCGTGCCCTTGACCGAGAGGACGTAGTTCTTCAACCGTTCGTAGGTGCGGAAGCGAGCTCCCGACGGGCGTCCGAGGGCGCCGGCGCCGCTCCGCTTGTGTTCCGCGATCAGCTCGACTCCTTTGCGGACCAGCTCGTGATGAGCCTCCTGCCGAGGGAGTGCCGGCGTGCCGGGCTCGCACTGCGCCGCGTCAAGGATGGCGAGCTGGGACTGGGTGACGCTCCGGCCCTCGCCGTCCACCCAGGCGAGGAAGTCGTTGTCGTCGGAGGTCCGCAGGTAGAGGAGGACGCCGGGGGGGCCGGCGTGGGCCGGCGTATGGGAGCGGGTCGAGTAGACCACGTCGGGCAACTCCGTCACCTTCTTTTCGAGGCTCGGATCCGCCTCGACGGCGTTGCGCCAGAGTTGGTAGGCATGAGAGGCGAGGTCCACCTCGTTATCCCCCTCGCCGTCCAGAAGGCCCG
Organism: Thermoanaerobaculum sp.; assembly: GCA_021154885.1. Classification (GTDB taxonomy): domain Bacteria; phylum Acidobacteriota; class Thermoanaerobaculia; order Multivoradales; family UBA5704; genus DATARR01. The sequence goes on along the minus strand of JAJKHS010000032.1, from coordinate 169,780 downwards.
ACTTCTCGTTGTAGAGGTCGAACAGGAGGCCGTCGTCCTCGTCGTCGTCGAAGAACCGCTCGTCGGTCCCCACCACCTCGGCGTTCTCGCGGAGGCGCTGACGCACCCGGCTGCGCAGGCGGATGATCCGCTCGACCCCTTCGGCCGGGAGGAACGAGTAGCAGAGCAGGGTTTCGGCGTGCTGCCCGATCCGGTCGATACGCCCCACCCGCTGGATGAGCCGGATGATCGCCCAGGGGAGGTCGTAGTTGACCACCACCCGGCAGTCCTGCAGGTTCTGCCCCTCGCTCAGGACGTCGGTGGCGAGGAGGACGCGGATCTCGTCCGCGGGCGCGATCTGCTTGCGTTTGCCGTTGCTCTCCGGGCTGAAGCGCCAGGCGAGAAGCGTGGGGTCGGGTGAGGCCCCGGTGGCCGCCGCCACCACGCCGAGGCCGCGGGCCTGGAGCTCCCGTTCCAGGTAGGCCACGGTGTCGGCGAACTGGGAGAAGAGGAGGACCTTCTCGCCGCGGTGGGTCTCGGCGACGATCCGGACCAGGGCTTCGAGCTTGTGGTCTCGCCTCGGGTCCCAGGGGCCGCAGTCGCGGAGGACCGAGAGCAGACGGCGGCTGTCGGCGAGGAGGTCGGTGGCCAGCCCGGCGACGAAGCGGTCGGCCCGCAGCCACTTGAAGCGACGCCGCTCGCGGGTCTCGTACTGGCGGTAGACTTCACCCGCCCGCCGCCGGAAGTCCTCTTCCGTCAGCAGTCCGTCCAACTCTGCCTCTTCGGCATCGCTCGGCGGGGCACCCTCGCCGTTCCCGTTCCCATTGCCGTCGAAGAGCTCGGCCTGGGCTGCGAGCTCGGGGTCGGTATCGGAGAGGCGAGAATCGAGGGCGGCACTGTCCTGGGTACCGATCGGCAAGGGGAGCCCGGCCTCGATGGCATGGAGAAAAACGAAGTTGCGCAGCACGTGGCGTTCGACCGACTGGAGAAACGACCAGCCGCCGCTCTCCAGTCGCTTGAACAGGTTGGTCCGGCAGAACCCCATGAGACGCCGGCCCGCGCGGGAAAGGTTGGCGAGCGTCCTGGCCTCCGCCGGGGTGGGGGGCTCCCGGCGGGCAGCGGCCACGTAGTTGCCGAGCCCGTACCGTGGGAGAGACAGGGAGTTGATGACGTCCACCACTCCGTCCGAGAAGAGGCGGGCGTAGGGATCGTCGGGGTTCCCCTCGGTGATCGCGAAGCGCACCGTTCGCGGCACCCGGGCCGGGAAATAGGAGCGGGTACCGTCCTCGAACGTCAGATACCGGCGCCCGGTCTCGGCATCCGTCTCGGCGTAGCTCGCCTGAATGAAGGTCCGGGTGCGACGGACGAGGTAGAGGCGCATCAGCTCGCGCCAGTCGTCCGCATGCTCGCTCTTCTCGAAGGCGGCGAGCGAGTCGGGGCTGCACTGGTGACGGCGGATGAACTCGGGCTCTCCGAGCTCACGCAGCAGCCGCTCGGGCCTGAGGCCGAGCCGGGCGTCCTCCGGGACGAAGAGCCGGAGCTGGCTCGACAGGTCGAGATAGGTCTTGTTGTAGGGCGTCGCCGAGAGCAGGATGACCTTGCTCTCGTTCTCCTCGATGTACTCGCGGATGGCGCGGTAGCGCTTGCCCTCGCGGTTGCGCAGGTTGTGGCTCTCGTCGATCAGCACCAGCCGGTAGCGGCGCAGGTCCGGCAGCTCCTGAGCGACGCGGGTGATGGGCAGCACGCGGGCGCGCAGCCGGTACTGGTCGCGGTAGTCCTCCCACATGCGAACCAGATTGCGAGGGCAGAGGATCAGGGTTTCGAGCCCGTGGTCGTCCTCGAAGATCCGCGCCAGAGCCGTGGCCATGAGCGTCTTGCCCAGCCCCACGACGTCGCCCAGGAGCACCCCTCCGCGCTTGTTGAGGTGATGAGCGGCGATCTTGACCGCCGCTGTCTGAAAGGCGAGGAGCTTGCCGCCGAAGTCCTTCGGGATGCGGAACTCGGCCAGTCCAGCCCGGGCCTCGCGAGCGAGGTGGTAGACCATCTTCAGGTAGATGAGATAGGGCGGATAGGCCTCTTCGCGGGCCCAGCTCTGGTCGATCGCTTCGAGCAGCTCGGTCGAGATGTCGAGGCAGTAGCGATCGCTCCAGCGGTCCTCGAACCACTTCGCCAGCTTGACGCAGGCGTCGTGGTCCAGCACGTCGACGTTGAGCTCGCCTTGCTGAGCGAGGCCGGCGAAGGTGAGATTGCTGCTGCCGAGGAAGCCGACGATCGGGTTGATCGGGTCGGAACGGAACAGGAGGTAGAGCTTGGCATGCAGGGTGTGGCGCAGGAAGAGCTTGACGACGAGCTTGCCGGCTCGAAGCTGTGCGGCCAGACGCCGCAGGCCCGCCTCGTCCTCATCGGTTGGCGCGCCCAGGGTGAGCTGCTCCCGGAGCTCCTCGGCGAGGCGCCGCTTGAGACGGACGGCGGTCTGCAGGTCGATGCCTTCGACCCGAGGCAGGAGACTCAAAGACTCCCGCAGCTCATCCTGAGGGAGCCGCTGCATCCCGACGAGGAGCCGGCAGCAGCTCCCTTCGCCTCCGGGCCAGCGTTCGACCAGGCCGTCGATGGCCTTCCAGCCGCGCAGGTTGAAGTAGCCGACGCAGAAGTCCGCGCGATCGGACAGGGCGAGCCCGTCCCGCAATGCGGGCAGTAGGGAACGTTCGATATTGTCGAAAATACGCGGCATAACCACCTGCTCCTTCCAACCCCTGAGTCCGGAAGGAGCCGAGACAAGGGAGCTCAGGCTGCGGATTCTATGGCAGGCGGAGCGGCCGGTCCATTTCTCGGGTGAGTCGTTCGCCCCCGTTAACGAGGAGGCCGCCCCGGCGGACAGCGCACCGATTCCACGCATAGGCTGTCTCCTTGGAAACAGCTCGTAGTTAGCAGAGCGCCGGGCCATAACAGGGCGCCTGAAACGTTTAGAGCCTCTTGGACATAATAGAAGAGGCTGAAGGGTCCCGAGATGACGGCAGCGACAGACTTCCACATCAGCACACCACGGCCTAGTAGCGTCCTCGACGGAAAATACCGCCTCGACGAACGCCTCGGAGAGGGGACCGTCGGCCTCGTCTACCGCGCCACCCATCTCGGGCTGAAGAAGGTCTTCGCGGTCAAGCTGCTCAAGCCCGGCCCGGCCCTCGATCCCTTCTCGGTGAGCCGCTTCCGGTGGGAGGCCGAGGCGCTCGGCCGGCTGCGCCACCCCCACGTCGTGGAGGTCACCGACTTCGGAGTCGATCCCGGGACCGGCTCCCCCTACCTGGTGATGGAGCTGCTGGAGGGAGCCCCCCTCGCGGAGCTCTGCCGGCAGGGTCCCCTGCCGCTCGCCCGCGCGCTCCCCATCCTCGACGCGATCGCCGCCGCCGTGGATGCCGCCCACGCGCAGGGCATCCTCCACCGCGACCTCAAGCCCGGCAACGTCCTGCTGTGCGGGACGGACGGGGAGGAGCGGACGGTGAAGGTGCTGGACTTCGGCCTGGCGGAGATTTCCGCGCCGCCGCAACCCCTGGCCGCCGTGGACCGGTTCGCTGGAGAGGAAGAGACCGAGGAAGAGGATGAGCCGGCCGGTCCCCTCACCGCGACCGGCGCTCTCCTGGGCACGCCGCTCTACGCGGCGCCGGAGGTGATCCGGCACGGCCGGGCCGGCCGCGCCGCGGACGTCTACTCCTTCGGCGTCATCGCCTACGAGATGCTCGCCGGCAGGCCGCCGTTCCAGGGCTCGACGCGGGAGGTCCTGGCCGGGCACGTCGCCGGCGAGCCCGCGCCGGGAGCGCTCTCCGCCGGAGTCTGGAGCGCGCTCCAGGAGACCCTGGCGAAAGATCCCGCCCGGCGCCCGGCCACGGCCCGCGAGGTCGTCCGCCGGCTGCGCGCCGCCGCCGGCCAGGAGGATCGCATTCAATGGCGACGGGCCGAGCTGCCGCGCCGGGTCTTCCTCGCCGCCCTCCTCGCGGCGGCCGTGCCCCTCGCCGGCCTCCTCCTCTCCCAGGGCCTGTCCCCCGTCGAGCGCCGGGCCGACGACCTGCGGTTTCGCGCCGCGCCGGCGCGCCCACCCGATCCCCGGATTCTGCTGGTCACGATCGACGAAGCCAGCCTCGCCGGCGGCTCCCCTGCGCTCGCCGACCGGGCGGACGAGATCGGCGATACGCTCAACCGGATCTTCGCGGCGGGAGCGCGGAGCGTGGCCGTCGATTTCCTCCTGCCCGACACGTGGAGCGCCTCGCAGGGTTTCTCGGACCTCGTCCTCCGCCATTCCGAGGACCTCACTCTCGCCGCCTTCTCGTCTCCGGACATGACCGCTGAGGACGGGAGCGTCCTTGGCACCGGCAGTGTAGGAGGACTGACGGCGGCGGCCCTGGGCCCGGGAAAAACGGGCTCCCTCTTCGGATTCGTCAACCTGGACGAGGATGCGGATGGAGTGGTCCGCCGCGGGCGCCTCGGCTTTCGGGATGTTGCCGGAGGCGAGCGTCCCTCCTGGGCGGCGCGGGCGGCGGGGGCGATCTCCTCAATCCCTGCGACCTCCAGCACCAGGAGCTTCTGGATCGACCGGCGGATCGACCCGTCAGGCTTCGCCCGGATCTCCTGGCGGGACGTCCCCGCGGCGCTGGCGAAGCGGCCCTGGATCTTCCGCCACCGTCTCGTCCTGGTGGGCGGCGACTTCATGGCCGCGGGAGACGACGTGTACCGCGTCTTTCAGCGCTCGGGCGAAGCGGAGAGGGTCCCCGGCCTCGTGCTCCAGGCGCTGATGGTGGACACGATCGCCGTCGGCCTGCCGGTGCGCGAGGCGCCCGCGGCTCCTTTCCTGGCGGGCGCGGCCTTGTGGATCGGCCTCGCGGCGGCCGCTCTCCTGCTCGCCCGGCGGCCGCTTCCGGTCCTCGCCGCCCTCGTCGTCGCTCTCCTCGTGTATCCCGGCTTATCGATCCCCGTCTTTCAAAGGACGGGCCTGCTGTTGCCGGTGACGGTCCCTCTCCTGCCGGCTCTCCTTGCGCTCGTGCTGGCGGTGGCCCTCCGGCGCCTCCTCCCTCCGATTCCACCGTGGAGACAAGAGTCATGATCACGAAATCTCACCTTTTTCTCCTCCTCGCCCTCGTCGCGGTTCAGCCGGCCACGGCCGCAGCACCCGTGGCCCTCGTCTACTCGCTCGCGGGCGAGGCCACGCTCAGAGTCCATGCCGAGGAACGCCGGCCCTTGCGCCTCTTCGATCGTTTCGCTGCCGGTGCGACCGTGGAGGTCGGGTCCGGCTCACACCTGGCGCTGGCTTTCGCGAACGGGCGCCGCTACGAGCTCGGCGGGCGCTCCCGGGTGACGCTCGGGCCGGCGGACCTCGCCTCCCGCAACGGCCCCGTCCGCCCTCTCGCTTCGTTCCCTCCCGTGCCCGGCCTCTCGCCGATCGCGGCGGCGGATCGCCCCGGAGAGCGCGCCGGAGCCGTCCGTATCCGTGGCGAGGAGATCGCGGGGCTCTACCCCGGCCATGGGGCGGCGACCCTCGCCGGCGCGACCGTCCTCCGCTTCGAGCCTATCGAGGGTGGCGCGAGGTACCGGGTCGAAGTACAGGATCGTCAGGGGAAATTGATCTTCGAGGCCGAGACGACAGCTTCCGCGGTGACTCTCCCGACGGGGCTTCTACGGCCTGGCACGTCCTATGACTGGAGTGTCCGCACCGTCGAGCGAGCAGGCCCTGTCGCTCAGGGCAAGGCGGACTTCGTCACCCTTTCTTCAAGGACCGCCAAAGCGCGGGAAGCGCTGAGGAACGCACTCATGAAAGAGGGAGACAGTACCTCGCTGGCGTTGCTCGCCGAAGTGGATCGGAGCCTCGGGCTCCTCGCCGAATCGCGTGACGAGCTTCGGGCGGGCGCCTATCTCCAATCCCCGTAGAGGGAGAACCCCGCCCAGTGATAGGGGTGCGAGAGCTTGCCGTTCCTGGAACGAATCAGGTCGAGCTGCGCCGCCCGCAAGGCTTCATCCTTCGTCCGGCCTTGGCGGAGATAGGTGTAAAAACGTTTCATCAGCCTCGCCGTCGAGACGTCCGAGACCTCCCAGAGCGAGGCGAGGACCGTGCGCGCGCCGGCGAACTGGAAGGCGCGGGTGAGCCCCAGGATCCCCTCGCCGCCCATCTCCCGGCCGAGAGCGGTGTCGCAGGCCGATAGGGTCACCAGGTGCGCATGGAGGCGCAGGTTTTCGAAGATCTCCCACGCCTGGAGCAGCCCGTTGTCCTGGCCCTCCTGGAGCTGCGTGGGAAGGGTCAAAGCGAGCGCCGAGTCGAGAGGGAACCGCTCGTCGAGCAGGCCATGCGTCGCGAAGTGGAGGAGGTCCGCGTGGGGCGCGGCCTGTTTCGCGTGCTCCTCCGTCGCCTCGTCGCCGAGGTAGACCTCGGCGCCGGGAAAGAGCCGGGCGATCTCCCGGACCTCGTCGCGCGTGGCCGGCAGAGGCTCCAGCTTGAGACCACGACGCAGCGTGAACCGAGCTGCGCTATCCGCGACGGCTGCGCCGGCTCCGCCGGGAACCTTTGGATACCGGGGGTCCCCGAACGCGACCAGTCGCCAGGTACCGGGATCGCCCACCGGCCGCCGGTCCCGCCGGGTCTCCTCGTAAACCGTCGTGGAGGCGATGAGATGGATCGGCCGCCACTGCGCCAGGTACTGATCACGGCGCCGCAAAGCCGCCCAGGGCAGCAGATGGAGCGGGCCGTCGGCCGAGATCAGGATGCGCCGAGCGCGCGCCAGCCTCGTCTCGGCCGGCCTCAGGAGCAGATCGTAGAGCCTCGCGGCTCGCGCGTTGAGCTTCGCGAGGTCACTGTGGGAATCGGTGAGCAGGCGACGGTAGGCCTCGATCTCCTTCTCCAGAGCGGGCTTGCCCTGCGACAGACGGTGCACCTCCAGGCCCTGGCCGCCCTCCTGGCCGGGTGTGACGACGAAGAGATACGTCCCCTCGGGGCCGACGGCGTAGGCCAGCAGCACCGTACCCGGGTCGAGGGCGCGGCGCGCCGCCGCCAGGTCCAGGGGCGCCGGCGCCTGGAGCGCGGCGAGCCGGGGAGATTGGCGCCGCAGCCGTGCGATGACCGACTCCCTGGCGGCCTTGATCTCCTCCAGACGAGCCTGGAGGGAAGCGATTTCACCTGCGTCACCTGATTGGGACAGCCGCGACAGAATGCGGTCATACTCCGCGTCCAGGCGCGCCCGCTCGGCTTTCAGGTCGGGCGGGAGCCCCTCCAGGCGCAGGTCCCGTTCTGCCAGGAGCTGGAGGAAAACCCGGGTCTTGCCCCGTTCAAGAGCGTGAAAAGCCTCCGCGGACCGTCCCCGCTCCACCAGCGCCGAGAGGCAGTCGAAGGAGTACGATTGCGTGTCCGACTCGAACCAATTCCGCGATTCCAGGCTGCCGCCGAGGCGTGACCGTTGGGAATCGAGAATCCGCGTCGCCTGGCAGAAACTCTCCACGGCCGACGAGAGATCCCCCCGCCGCCGCTGCGCCTTGCCGAGCAGGTTGCGGATCTCGGCTTCGGCGCTCGTACCCGTAAAGCCACGGCGCTCGAGGCTGGAGAGGATCTTCCGATACAGGGCTTCGGCCTCCGCCAGCCGGCCTCTCTGGGCCAGCAGCCGGCCAAGATCGCGCAAGATCGAGTTGGCTTGCGGGCCCTCGGGGGCTGTCTCGAGCGCGAGGGCTTCCGCCTGTCGCAGGAGGGCCTCCGCCGCCGCGAGGTCGCCATCGCCCTCTTGCTCAATCCGCGCCAGAGCCTGCAATCGGCCGGCCCGTCCGAAGCCGCCTAGTTCTAGCGCAAGGCGCTCGGTGATGGCCAGCGAGCTTTTCTCCCAGGCCCGGGCCTCCGCAAAGCGCTGCTGCTTTCTCGCGACCTCAGCCAGGTTACCGTAGACCTCGGCCAATTCGACGCTCTCGGGCCCCTCCCGCAGGCGGCTCAGGGCGAGCGCGAAATAAGACTGCGCAGCCGCGAGATCGCCTCGGTACAGTGCGATCTCTCCCAGGTTCACCTGGGGGCCGGCAGCAGCTCTGGGCTCCGTGCCCGGCTTGTCGATCAGCTCCTCGCTCCGGCGCAAGAGGTCTTCGGCCGCCGCCACCTCGCCACGCATCAGCAGGGTCGCCGAGAGGTTCATGAGAGCTCCCCCATGATCCGGCGACCCCGGAGCCAACTGGGCGTTCAACGCGAGCGCCTGACGCTGCAACCTTTCGGCGCGCTCCAGGTCGCCAAGCGCCTGAGCGAGGAGAGACAGTTTGGTGAGCGTGCTCGCGTATTGGAATGTGTTGGCGACCGACCGCTGCAGGGCCTCCGACCTGTTCAGGCGTTCTTCTGCAGCGGCGAGGTCGCCACGCCACAGCGCCAGGTAGCCGAGCATGTCCAGGGTGCGGGCGACTTCGAGCCCCTCGGGCACCAGCTTCTCCAGCAGCGACAAACGCTCAAGCCAGAGCCGCTCGGACTCCGCGAGGTCACCCTCTCCATCCATGCGGTCGGCGAGGATTCCCAGGGCGAAGGCCACGGACAACCCGGCGCCCTCGCGCTGTCGCTCCAGCGCCAGAGCCTCTCCATAAAGCTCCCGCGCGCGATCGGGCTCCTGCCGCAACTCCAATTGGTCGGCCCACTCCCGCAGGACCTCGGCTCGGGCTGAAAGATCAGAGGCCTCCAGCAGGATCTCCTCGGACTCGGACCATTCCCTGTCCGCCGTCTCTGGACAGCCGGCCGAGCCGGCGATCTGTGCATCGTGCATGTGGTACCAAGCGGCCAGCCTCGGGGAGTCAGCCAACGCGATCGGAAGAGCTCTCTGATAGCGTTCCCATTGGTCGAAATCCATCACCGGCCGAACCCCGAGGCCGAACACGAGGCTTCCTGTCGAGTGATACGTCCACGCACGAGCCCTGCCCTGGCGCCAGCCTTCGAAGGTCAGCTCCCCACGAGGCGCCATTTCCAGGAAGAGGCCGATCAGATCGAAGGGATCGTTCAGCGTCCCCGTCCGCGGCCCGCCCGCCATCTGGACACGCGGCCGAAACGCCCACTGCTCCAGCAGATCGCCGGGCTGAAAGCCGGCGGCCTCCGCCGCAGACAACCGGGTCACACCCTCGACGACCAAGCCCGAAACAGGCTCGGCCGCCCTGGCGGGGAGGGGGGCGATCAGCAGGCAGGCGAGGGCGAGGGGCCAGATCCAGCGGGGTGCTCTTGGGTGCCTGGAGCTTTGGATGTCAATCTGAGGACTACGGGGCATGCAAACTCCCTGACAGGCTTTCTGAGATCTCGAACAGCCCTTGCTTTTAAGCATAGCATGAGGGGAAGCTCCCCGCGCCAAGTGCAGTGTGGCGTTGGTTTCATTTCTGGAACAGATGCTATCGCAGGATGGTCCGGAAATGGAACACCGGGCCAACCTCCACAGAGACATCACGTATTTTCAGAGGTTTACAGCCTCCCTCCCATCGGCCTCGGAATTGCTGTATCAGAGCCAGCAAACCGATGGATGGCTGCGCCTGCCAGCCCTTTTGAGCTAAGGAGACTGTAAATGAAGCGAAAGTCGACACTGACCCGTGAGACGCTGAGATTGCTCGGACTGCCGAATGGTGAATTGCGCAGAACTGGCGGGACTCTCACAGTTGCCCTACTTGGCGCATTGCTCTCTTTCCCGAGCGCAGCACAACCTCGACTTCACGACACTCCAAAGCCACCAATCCCTGTTTCTACCACCGCCGCGTCCTCTCTGCTTTATGCACTACCGCCAGAAACCTTCGACAGCAGGCAGCATCGCCTCGACTTCGTCCTCACCGCAGGCCAGGCTGTGCTCCTGAAGGAGAGCTTGGTATTCACATCAGTAACCGATTCTGTCGCTGGACGCCAGGTAGTCGAGGTTTTCCCACTACATCCACAGCTACTCAGTTATCTACGGGATGACGATGTCCACAACGACACACATATATCAGTCTACATCGACGGTGCCTTGGTCGAGGAGGAGACCTTTCCGGAACTCGCAAATAGGAGCCGAGAGCTTCAGCAGCGAGAGCTCTTTCTGGTGGACGTCCAAGCTGGGACGGCCGACGAGAAGAGTAGCCGTTTGCGCCCCTTCTATGCGAAGCTGACAGCTTCCGGCTGCGTTTATCAGTGCGACCAATTGGCACAAAACTGCGGAAACAGGTGCGATAGATGGGCAATCCCGAATTGCGAGACCAATTGCGACAACCGATACCGGAGCTGCCTTCAAAGTTGCGGCTGCCCTGTGGTCATCAACGAATGGACGGACACCTCAATCCTAAACGACACCGCGGGCCCTCTGCCGTTAATCTGTTTATCGGATGCAAACTTCTATAGAAAATATACCCGCACCTACAAGAACGAGGTCCACCAAGAGACTGTCCAATGCGATGGGACCCATACAACCAGTATCGTGAATGTCTACTACACAAATAACACTTGTTGGAAGTTGACTGTTCCAGGCCCGTGCATCCCTAACCCAAACTTCCCACCTATCGAACAGTTGTGCATAAAAACAGACTGACACACTGGCCAGCTATCTGCCGTTCCCAAGGATGGAGAGGTTCTATTGGCCGGCTACTAGCCGGCATGGCGCAGAAACTTGAACGCCATCAATCCTCCTACTAACCTCCACCAGCCGTGATCCTCTGCTTCTTCATGACCGATGAAAGGTCGCCTTGGCGAGCCCAGGCTCTCCCAGGCGACCTTCACGTCGCCGCCGTGCCGTGGCTTCCCCTCAGTCTCAAAACTGAGACCCTACCCCCTCTCAGCAGACCCAAATCTGAAACCCCGAGCCGTACGAGTTTCGCACAAGCTTCATAGAATCAGACCTTTACTGGTAGCCGATAGACTGGTGCTCATTTTGCTCTGTTTCTTTGGCTGGTGCCTGGTACTCTGCCAAGCATCACGATGAAAGGAGCACAGCGCATGAAAAACCCCCTTCTTCTCGGAATCCTCCTCTTCCTGGCTCTCGTAGCCTGGGGCCCTACGTCCCAGGCCGCGGCACAGACCTGCGCCGGGCTGACCTGCACGATCGTAGGCACCTCCGGGAACGACGTCCTGACGGGGACGTCTGGACCGGACGTCATCTGCGGCTTGGGGGGAAACGACATCATCCACGGCGGGGGTGGCGATGACACGATCTGCGGCGGGGCCGGCGACGACACTCTCTATGGCGAGGGTGGCGGGGACTTGCTCCTCGGGCAGGGAGGTAGCGACAGGATCGACGGTGGAGCCGGGTCCGACATGGCTCAGTTCGAATCCGCGGTGACCGCCGACCTCTCCACCGGGACCGCCAATGAGGGCGGGAGCGACACTCTGGTCTCCATCGAAAACCTGAAGGGCTCCGACGGCAACGACACTCTCATTGGCGACTCCGGCAACAACCTCCTCGAGGGACAGGGGGGAGATGACCTCCTCATCGGCAACGACGGCAACGATATGTTGTACGGCCGGCATGGCAACGACACTCTGATCGGCGGCAACGGCGCCGACATCCTTGACGGCGGACCCGAAAACGACACTGCCATCTATAATTCACCCATCAACGTGAGCCTGACGACGGGATCGGCGTCCGACGGCGACACCCTGTTCAACATCGAGAACTTGACCGGATCGTCGGGCAACGACGTCCTGGAGGGTGACGGCAACGCCAATATCCTGAACGGCGGAGACGGGACTGATATCCTGGACGGGAAAGGGGGCACCGACGTCTGCGATGGGGGTCCGCCGGTCGGCCTCTACGAAACGGATACGTGCTACAACTGTGAGACGGCGACCTCCTGCTACATCCGATAGAGCCTGATGACCACAACCCAGACTCTGTCAGGGGCGCAGCATGCTGCGCCCCTGACAAGTTTTATTTTCCGCTCCGCCGCCTATTCGCGGGTTGAAACGCTCTGGGTATCTTCGAGATTCGCTGGAAGATTCCCCCTCCTGTGGGATTCGCGACGCTGGAGGTCGGGGAGGATCGGAGCAACATCGCCGCATCGGAGACGCCCCGCCGTCCCCGTGGCCTGCCAAGGATCTCGCAGCGGGTCTGGAGCGTCTCTACGGACCGGTCTCGCGATGGCAAAGGATGGCGATTCCGGGGGCCTCGCGAAGCGGCAGCTCCCAACCCCTCCGGAATCTCTGTCTCTGGCCGCGTCTCCGAGGTTCCGTAGAGACGACCCGGTCCCGATACGATCTCGTTTTGGAGACCACGGGGACGGCGGGTCGTCTCCGGTGCGGCGATGCCGGTCCGGCCCACTCGTACCTCCGGCGTCGCGAATCCCAGCCGCGACCACAGAGCGGCGCACGGTCAGTCCTCCGTTCCGCCTCCCCCGGCCGCAATCCCCAACCTCTTCATATACCGGTGAAAGGTCGCCTTGGCGAGCCCCAGGCTCTCCCGGGCGGCCTTCACATTGCCGCCGTGCCGCTCCAGCCGCGACAGGATCAGCTCGCGCTCGAAGGCTTCCACCGCCTCGTGCAGCGAAACGCCGTCCGCCAGCAGCGGCCCCGCCTTCGGATTCGGCGTGCTGCGCAGCACCTCGGGCAGGCAGCGATCGATCAGGGCGCGGTCGATCCAGGCGCCGGGTTGGGCGTGGATGATGAAGAGCGAGCAGGCGCGGGCCAGGTCTCGGACGTTGCCGGGCCAGTCGTGAGAGATCAGAGCCTCGAAGGCGTCGCGGGTGAATCCGAGGGTGCGCTTGCGAAGCTTGCGCTCGTGGTGCCGGCGATAATGATCGAGCAGCGGCGGGATGTCCCAGGGGCGCTCGCGCAGCGGGAGCAGGCGGACGGCCAGCGTGCGGAAGCGATCGTAGAAGTCCGCGCGCAGGGTCCCCTCGCGCACCGCCTGGTCCAGATCGCGATTGGTGGCGAGCACGACCGACACGTCCACCTTGTGCTCGCGGGTCTGCCCCACCGGCGTCACCGTGTGATTTTCGAGGACGCGCAGCAGATGGGCCTGCGACCGCGGCGACAGCTCGCCGATCTCGTCGAGGAACAGCACTCCGCCGTCGGCGGCGCGGAAGAAGCCCGGCTCGTCGGTCAAGGCGCCGGTGAAGGAGCCCCGCTTGTGGCCGAAGAAGCGGGAGGCGGCCAGCTCGTCCGTGATCTCGGCGCAGTTGACCACCACCAGAGGACGCTTGTGGCGTCCACTGTAGGCGTGGAGATAGCGGGCCACCAGGTCCTTGCCCGTGCCGCGCTCGCCGAGGACCAGGACCGGCTCCGGGTTCTCGGCCTCGATGGCCGGGATGAAGACCTCGTGCAGCGTCCGCCGCAGCGCCTGGGTGCTGGAGGAGTCGCCGAGGATCTCCGGCGCGTTCTCGGCCGCCTCCCGCGCCCGCAGCTCATGCAGCTCGCGCTCCTGGGCCGCCTGACGGAAGGAGAAGCCGAACAGCCGGCCCACCGCCGTGGCATAGCCCTCCAGCCAGGCGCGGTCGCCCTCGCCGTAGGCTTCCACCAGCCCGCTGTTCTGGAGGTAGACGACGGCGAGGACGGCGCCGCGCACCGGATCGACGATCGGCGCGCAGAGCACGCTATAAGACCCGCCCTCCAGCGACGGGGTGCGCGAGGCGTCCGCCGAGAGGCGCGGGTCCTCGATCAGCTCCGGCCGGCCGCTCGCCACGACCCGCTGGATCACCGACGGGCTGACGCCGCGCACCGACTCCCCGCGCTCGCACGCCGCCACCTGTTCCGCCGTGAGCCGGCCCAGGGCGTGAACGGCGCGCAGGCGCAGCGGCTCCGCCTGCTCGACGACCAGGAGCAGCGCCTTGCGCGCGCCGAACCCCCGCGCCGCGGCCTCGAACGAGGCGCGCAGCGCCGCCTCCTCGCCGCCGTCGCTCGACAGCACGGCCAGCAACTCGTTCATGGCGCCGAGAAGCTGCGAGTAATCGCGCCCAGGCTGGGGAGGTGCGGGAGCAACCATCGGGCCTTAGCGTAGCAGGAGAGGGGACTTTCCCACTCGTGAGGCGGACGATTCGTCCAAAAAATTGGATTTTTGAGGCAAAAATCCGCTGCGCAGCTTGCCCAACGCCTGATCTGACCAAATCTCCACAGATTTGCTCAGATCTCCGTAGATTTACTCAGATCTCCGCTGATTTGCTCAGATCTGCGCAGATCTGAGCAAATCTCCGAGGATTTGCTCAGATGAGTGCCGGGCAATCCAGCGCATTGGATTTTTTGGTCAAATCTTGGCTGCGCAAGTCAGATCACCGGTTGGGCCGGGCAAATTTCGGTTGCGCCGGTGACGACCGGTGCGCCGGCCAAAATTTTCCTGCGCAGCCAGCGCAACGGTTGCGCTGACCAGAATTCGGTTGCGCAGCCGGCGCAACGGATTTTCTGGCTGCGCAGGGCTACCAGATCCGGCAGATCTTCTCCGGCTCCTTGTACAGCGCCTGGCCGGGCTTGCAGGAGAAGGCCTGGGCGAACTCGGGCATGTTCACGACGACGCCATTGATCCGATACTGGTGCGGCGAGTGGGGATTGACGCGGGCGCTCAGGCGCAGGGCCTCGGGACGGTCGCCGCCGCAGTCCCACTGGGCGAAGCCGACGAAGAAGCGCTGCTCGGGCGTGAGGCCGTCCTGCGGCTGGAGCTTCTGGCCCTGTGTCTCCTGCTGCCAGGCGAGGTACGCGAGGATGAGACCGCCCAGATCCGCCACGTCCTCCCCCAGGGTGAGCTGGCTGTTGATCTTGATGTCGTCCACCACCGTGTACTGCGCGTACTGGTCGGTAACGCATGCCGCCCGTTTGCGGAACTCCTTGTCGTCCTCCGGCGTCCACCAGTTGCGCAGGGTCCCCAGGGCGTCGAACTGCCGCCCCTCGTCGTCGAAACCGTGGGTCAGCTCGTGGCCGATGGTGCCGCCGGTGTTGCCGTAGTTGGGGGCGGCGTCCAGCTTGGAGTCGTAGAGCGGCGGCAGCAGCACGGCGGCCGGGAAGTTGATGTCGTTCATGAACGGGTTGTAGTAGGCGTTGACCGTCTGCGGCGTGATCCCCCACTCGCCGCGGTCGACCGGCCGGCCGATCTTGGCGAGGTCGCGGCGCGTCTCGAAGTCGCCCGCACGCTCCACGTTCCCCGCGAAGTCGCCGCGCCGCACTTCGAGCGCCGAGTAGTCGCGCCATTGGTCCGGGTAGCCGACCTTGTCCCGCATGGTCTGGAGCTTGACCAGCGCCTGCTTTTTGGTCGCGGGGCTCATCCAGGGGGACTGCTCGATGCGCGCCGCCATGGCGTCGCGGATCTGCTTCACCATCCTCACCGTGTCGGTCTTCACCTGGGCCGGGAAGGCCTTGCGGACGAAGACCTCCCCCAGCGCCTCGCCCAGGTCGCGGTCGAGCCAGGAGACGCAACGCTTCCAGCGCGGCGACTGCTGCTTCACCCCCGTCAGGTAGGCGCGGTAGAAGTCGAAGTCCGCCTGCACGAAGGGGGTGGACAGGTAGGGGGCGGCGACCCTCGCGAGCTGGAGGCGGAGATAAGCCCGGAGGTCGTCGAGAGAGGCGGTGGCGAGCTGCTTGTTCACCTCCTGGAAGAACTTGGGCTGAGTGACGTTGAAATCCTCGAGGTCTGCCTGGCCGAGGGCCTTGAGATAGACGTCCCAGCGGAAAGACGGGGTGAGCGCCTGGAGCTCCTTGCGCTTCATGGGATGGGCGGTCTTGTAGGGATCGCGGCGCTCGACCAGAGTGAGAGAGGCCTTGGCGAGGGCGGTCTCCAGGCGCAGCACGGCGTCCGCCTCTCGCAAACGATGCGCCGGTTTCGGATCGCCCAGCAGCTCGAAGAGCTTCTGGACATAGGCCCGGTAGTGCTCGCGGGTCTCCTTGGACTTGGCGTCGTCCTTGGTGTAATCCTCGGGCGAGGGCAGGCCCAGGCCGCCGGCAAAGGCGAAGCCGATGACCCGGGAGGCGTCCCGGGGGTCCTGGCCGGAGCCGAAGCCGAAGAGCATGGCGCCTGCGTCGCCTTCCAGGTGCAGGCGGCCGATCAGGGCTGCCAGCTCGGACCTGGACTTCAGCCCGGCGATGGCCGCCAGGTCCGGCTGCAAGGGAGCGGCCCCGGCCTTCTCGATGACGGGCTCGTCCATGCAGGAGGCGAAGTAGTCGCCGATCTTCTGGGTGTTGGCGTCGCGCCCGGGCACGGGACGGGCCGATTCCTCCAGCGTCCCCCAGAGGAAGCGCTGGTTGTCCTCCTCCATCTTCGCGTAGACGCTCCACCGGGGGCGGTCGGCCGGAATCGGATTCTTCTCCAGCCACTTGCCGCAGGAGAACTTGTAGAGGTCGGCGCACGGGTCGACCGACCGGTCCATCACCGACACATCCAGGCTCGGCGTATAGGGGAGAGCCGTGAGGGGCCGCTCCTAGGCGGCGGCCGGCGCTGCGGCCAGGGTGAGGAGAGCGAGGGTCGAGAGGACGGCGAGACGCTGGATCATCGAGAGACTCCTTCAGACAGAGAGACGCCAGAGGCGGCCGGGCCGCCGGAGAGAGTATCTACGAAATGGGGAGGGGATGGTTGCGACGCTCCCCTACTGCGGCGCGATATAGACGACGTTCAGGTCGAGCCCCTCGAAGCGGTCCGCGGGCACTCCGAAGGTCAGCCCGAGCACCTCCTTGGGAATGGGCTGGAACCCCTCGGAGATCCCGATGTCATTTGGGGAGCTGTTGTTGAAGATGACGAGCATGCGCATCACGTCGTCCCCGACGTTCTCGATGTAGTGGAACCAGCCCTGCGGCAGGATGGCGATCTGGCCGGTTTCGAGGTCGAACCTCTCCCACTCGCCGTCCGGGAAGCCCAGGCCGATGCGGGCCTTGCCGGCGAGGCAGTAGTCGAGCTCGGCGGCGTCCGGATGCCAGTGCGGGATGCGCACGGCGCCCGGCTGGAGAGTCAGCAGGTAGACCGAGAGGCCATTGCCGGCCAGCTCCGTGAACGTGCTCTGATTGGCCTCCTGGATCGTCCCACCCTTGGCCACGACCTGCGGCGGGCTGCCCGCGAGGTCGTACTTGAACGGCGATTTCCGCTCCATGGTCTCCTCCTGGCGCCGGTGTCCTCTGGGAACGGCGCGGTCTGTCGACGTGAACAGGGCGGATTTTAGCAGCACTCTCGAAGACAGGCTCCCAGCTCGCCGGCGGCTCAGCCCTGCAGCCGCCGGGCGAGTTGCTCGGCCCGCTGCTGGTTGGCCGCCGAAGCGTCCGGGGCCTTGAGCTCGCGGCGGGCCACGGAGGCCACCTTGAGATCCCGCTCGGCGGGGGCGAGACCGTGGTCGTGGAGGGCGTCCCAGGTCTGGCTCACCACGATCGCCTCCAGGTTCTGGACGCGCTCCTGGAGGGCCTCGTTGATCTTCCGCACCTCGGCCATCTCACGCTCCAGCTCGCCGGTGGAGGCGCCGAGCTGGCGCTGCTTGGCCTTGAACTTCACCCACTCCTTGAAGGTTCCGGCGAGAATCGCCGTGATGGGGATCAGCACCCAGATCCAGCCGAAAAACATCGCCTGCCCTCCTCTTGAAAAGAGATCCGCCGGAGCCTAGCCCTGCAGCCGCTGGGCGAGTTGCTCGGCCCGCTGCTGGTTGGCCGCCGAAGCGTCCGGGGCCTTGAGCTCGCGGCGGGCCACGGAGGCCACCTTGAGCTCCCGCTCGGCCGGGGCGAGCCCCCGGTCGTGGAGGGCGTCCCAGGTCTGGCTCACCACGATGGCCTCCAGGTTCTGGAGCCGCTCGAGGACGGTCTCGTTGGCCTGACGCAGACCCGCGACCTCGCGCTCCAAGTCGTGCGTGGAGGTGCCGAGCTGGCGCTGCGTGGCCTGGAAGCGAAGCCAACTGCGGAAGCCCCTGGTGACGATCGCCGCAATGGGGATCAGGACCCAGATCCAGGTCATCTCCATGGTTTTGCCATCCTTTCGAAGCACGCCAAAGATACGCCGTCCCGATGCGGCGGAGGGTTTACCCCTCAGGGGATTGTACGCTGAGGCGCGTTCGGGGTTTTGGCATGCCAGGAGCCGGCGGGAGGGGGTACCTCGGCCGGCACCAAGGAGTTCGAGGTCAAGAAGTAGCGAGTTGGGGGAAAAGGGGCGCCCGACTCGGGGCGCCCCTGGGTTGGTCGTTCGACTAAGGGCAGGACTGCGAGTCCGGGATGCACGACTGGTGGTTGCCCTGGACGCAGCAGTGATACCCCTGGATGCAGAGCAGGGTGCAGGCCTGGGCGTGGACCGGACGAGGAACGCTCACGAGGGCCGCGCAGGAAAGCCCCAGAGCGAAGAGAAGCGGTGTTAGTTTCTTCATGTGAGTACCTCTCGTTTCTCTTAATTTCCCCCACCATTGAGGGGTCACCTTTTATCTTTCGCAAGGTCCATGCCACCGGCTCCTTTCCTCAGGAAGGCGGCCTGCGCCTCCCATGAATGCCGGAATGGCATCTCCGCGGGTCCGACCTGTTGTCTCCCATTCGTTCCTCCCGCGCACTCCCTCTGAAGAGCCTCACACCAGGCCGCATTTGGATGTTCCGGGTCCTGGTGTACAGTGGCTGACTACCATGACCCTCGCCACCGACTGGTCCACCGCTACCTGGTCTCCGACCTCCTGGCAGACGAAGCCGGCGCTGCAGCAGCCGAGCTATCCGGACGCCAGGCGGGTGGAGGAGGCGGTGCGCGAGCTGTCGCTCCTGCCGCCGCTCGTCACCTCCTGGGAGATCGAGCGGCTCAAGGGCCAGCTCGCCGAGGCGGCGCGGGGGGAACGGTTCCTTCTCCAGGGGGGCGACTGCGCCGAGAGCTTCGAGGAGTGCACCTCGCCGGCGATCACCAGCAAGCTCAAGATCCTGCTCCAGATGAGCCTGGTGCTGGTGCACGGCGCCCGCCGCCGGGTCACCCGGGTGGGGCGCTTCGCCGGGCAGTACGCCAAGCCGCGCAGCGAGGACCTGGAGACGCGGGACGGCGTCACCCTGCCGTCCTACCGCGGCGACCTGATCAACCGCATGGCCTTCACCGCCGCCGACCGCACGCCGGACCCCCGGCTCATGCTCCGCGGCTACGAACGGGCGGCGCTCACCATCAACTTCATCCGTGCCCTGATCGACGGCGGCTTCGCCGACCTCCACCACCCGGAGTACTGGGACCTCGACTGGGTGCAGCACTCGCCCCACGCCGACGAATACCACCGCCGGGTGGCGGCCATCCGCGACTCGCTCCACTTCCTGGAGTCGCTGGCCGGCCCGCAGTCGGGAGAGATCAACCGGGTGGACTACTTCACTAGCCACGAGGCGCTGCAGCTCCTCTACGAGCAGGCGCAGACCCGGCAGGTGCCGCGCCGGGCGGGCTGGTACAACCTTTCCACCCACTTCCCCTGGCTGGGGATGCGCACGGCGCAGGTGGGCGGCGCCCACGTCGAGTATTTCCGCGGCATCGCCAATCCGGTCGCCGTCAAGGTGGGGCCGGCGATGACGCCCGACGGGTTGCTGGAGCTGGCGGACGTCCTCGATCCTCAACAGGAGCCCGGTCGCCTGACCTTCATCCACCGCTTCGGCCACGCCAGGATCGCGGACAAGCTGCCGCCCCTGCTCGACGCCGTGCGGCGGGCGGGGCGGACGGTGCTGTGGGTCTGCGACCCCATGCACGGCAACACCGAAACCCTTTCAAACGGCTACAAGACGCGGCGCTTCGAGAACATCCTCACCGAGCTCGAGGCGGCTTTCGACCTGCACGAGCAGGCCGGCGGCCAACTGGGCGGCGTCCACTTCGAGCTCACCGGCGACGACGTCACCGAGTGCATCGGCGGCGCCCGCGGCATCCGCGAAGACGACCTGCGGCGCGCCTACCGCTCGCAGGTCGATCCGCGGCTCAACTACGAGCAGGCGCTGGAGATGGCGTTGCGGATCGCGGAGCGGATGGCCAAGACTGCCGGCCCGTCTCGAAACCTCAACGCAATATAGTCATAGGATCGATGCGTGCTGCTCGCCACGCCGGCAGGAGAAGCGCGAGGAGTGCCGCCCCCGCAAGGATGACAACGCTAACCCCGAGCAGCAAGGGATCCTGGGCACTCACTTCGAAGAGCACCGACGACCCCGCCCAACGCCCGATCATCCACACTCCCCCCAGCCCGAGAATCAAACCGGCCACCACGTCCGGAAGGCGTTCGGATATTACCTGACGAACCACGCGGGACGGTGGGCTTCCTAGAGCCAGGCGTATCCCCAGCTCACGAAAGCGTTGACTGACCAGTTGCGTGGTCATGGCGTAAATGCAGCTTCCCGAGAGCACAAGACCGAGAAGGCCCAGGGCGAGCACGAGCCGAAGAGCCCATCGGTCCGGAGTTGACAGGACCTCGATCCGGTCTTCATAGGTGCCGAAGGCGTCAAAGGCCAGGTGGGGATCGATTCCCCAGATGCGTTTACGGGCAGCGTCCAGAGCCGCCGCCAGCGGACCCTGCGACCGCACCACCAGACGAACTTGTCCCAAGGGTACCTGGTCTTCCGGCACGTAGACGGTCGGCACCGGCTCTCCCTTGAGGCCACCGAACTTTACGGCTCCAACGACGCCAATGATACGCCGCCGGACATCGGGCCACGGCGTCAACACCAAGGGCCGGCCGATGGGATTTTCGCTACCGAAGAACTGCCGGGCCAGCACTTGATCGATGATCGCCACAGGCTCACCGCCCGTCCGGTCCTGGGCGGCGAAATCGCGCCCCGCGAGGAGAGGGATTCGCAAAGTAGAAAAGAAGCCGGGGGTCACGGTATTGAAGGTTGCGGCCACCTGGTTTTTCGTGGCCAACTCGTGGTGCTCCGGCAGAGAGAACCAGATCCCTCCCCCAGGGTCAAGAACCGGCAAGCGCAGCCCCGCAGCCGCAGCCGAGACGCCTGGAATGCCGCGCAGCGCTTCCACTGCCTGGGAGGTGAAGCTGCGCAGGCGAGCGGGGTCATAGCTCTCGTTGGGGAGCTTCAGATCGATGGTCGCGAGACTCGCGGGATTAAATCCCAGATGCACCGACTGTAACCGTGCGAAGCTGGCATACAGAAGAGTGCCACTCGCGATCAAGACCAGAGCCAGGCCGAGCTGAGTTACCAGCAGCAGCCTATGGAGGCGACGCTGACGAGGCCCGGGCGAAGACTGTATGGCTCCTTCCCTGAGATGAGTCAACAGGCTTCTCCTGCGCATGGCGAGAGCCGGAACGAACCCGAGAATTAAGCCGCTCGCCAGCGCGATGCCGAGAGAAAAGGCAACGACTGGACCGTTCAGGCCAAGACTCAACAGGCCGAGCGGGTGCTGCGGCAAAACACGGCCGAAGAAGCTCAGGGTCAGCCACGCGAGCGCAACCCCGAGGCCCCAGCCCAGGAGCGCCAGCACCAGACCTTCGGCCAGCACCAGCCCGGTCACCTCGCCCTGTGAGGCCCCCAGAACCAGGCGGAGAGCGAGATCCCGTTGCCGCGCCAAGATTCGCGCCAGTAGGATTTGAGCCGTATTGGCGCTGACTCCAAGCACGATCACCAGGGTCAGGCCAAAGAGCAGGAGCATGGACGTCCGGCGGTCTCCGACCAGGCGTTCCCGGAGGCTCTCCACTTCAAAGGTGAGACCGCGGGTGATTTTAGGAGCCGCAGGCCGCAGAACCGCAGCGATGCGCGCAAGGTCGCTGCTCGCTTTATCCACTCCAGCTCCGGGTTTGAGCCGGGCGATGGTCTGAAAATAGAA
The DNA here is from genome assembly GCA_021154885.1 of Thermoanaerobaculum sp. Taxonomy (GTDB): domain Bacteria; phylum Acidobacteriota; class Thermoanaerobaculia; order Multivoradales; family UBA5704; genus DATARR01. Next base: position 148,175 of record JAJKHS010000032.1, on the reverse strand, counting down.
GCCGCCGAAGTCCTGCGGCGCAATCCCTCCGAAGCCCAGGGGAATCCAGAGTTGCGCCGCGAGGGGGTATTGGAACTCGGGAGGCATCACCCCGACGATTTGGTACCACCGCCCGTCGAGCACGAGGCTTTTGCCAACTACCGTGGGGTCCGCCCCGAAACGGGACTTCCACAACGAGTCGGTCAGGATAGCCACGGACCCGTTGCCGAAGATCATGGTCTGGGCGGAAGTCAAGAGGCCATCGTCGGCGTTGAAGAGCCTGCCCAGAGCCGGCCTCGTAGCGCCCAGAACGAAGAAGGACGGCGTGACGCTGGCGACCTTGACTCGCACCGGCTCACCCCGCTCGGTGAGGGTACGGTCGGTCACCTGCAGTGACGCAAGGCTCTGAAATGAGCTTTGGTGCTCGGCGATGGCTAGAATACTGGCCGCAGACATCGGAGCCGCGCCTCCCAATTCGGGCAGGTTTTGTGACACCGCCAGAACCCGGTCTGCCTCGGGAAGGCCGAGCGGTCCCATCAGAAGATGCTGAACCAAGCTGAAGACCGCAACGGCTGCACCGAGACCACACGCCAAGGGCAGAACCGTGGCTGCCAGGAAGCTCGGGCGCCGGACGAACGAACGCAGCAACGCCATCACCTGTCGGATCATGATCGGCCTCACGCGGCTGTCGCCGCAACCATGGGCTCCACCTGGTTTTCAACCAACCGGAAATAGCGTCCCCTCCGGGCCATCATGTCATCGTGGGTACCCGACTCGACGATGCGGCCGTTATCGAGGACGAGAATCCGGTCGGCATTCCGGACCGTAGCCAACCGATGGGCGACGATGAGTGTCGTCCTGCCGGCTCTCTGCCGCTCGAGGGCTTCCTGGATCAGCCGCTCAGAAATCGTGTCCACCGCCGACGTAGCCTCGTCCAGAATCAGAATCGGCGCTTGCTTGAGCAGGGCGCGGGCGAGGGCGAGACGCTGGCGCTGGCCTCCCGACAGCTTGACGCCGCGCTCGCCGACTTCAGTCTCGTAAGCTGCCGGCAGCCGGAGGATGAACTCCTCTGCATTCGCCTGCCGGGCGGCCCGTTCGATCTCCGCATCGCTCGCTTCGAGGCGACCATAGCGAATGTTCTCCCGGATCGTCCCAGCGAACAGGAACGTATCCTGGGTGACAAGCGACACCTGGCGACGCAGCCATCCAAGCTCCAATTCACGAAAATCGTTGCCATCGAGCAATAGGCGACCCGCGCTCGGATCGTAAAAGCGGCAGACGAGTTGCAGAAGGGTGGTTTTTCCGGCGCCGCTCAACCCGACGATGCCCACCGTCTCGCCCGGCTCGAGGGTCAGCGAGACCCGCTCGAGGACCGGGCAGTCTGGAGCATAGGCGAAGCTGACTCGATCGAATTCCAGGCGGCCCACAGGACGTTCCACTGTCCGGGCATCCGGGCGGCTGCAAATCGCTGGCTTGAAGTCCAGGATTTCGAACACCCGTTCGGACGCTCCGGCCAGGTTGCTCAGGTCTCCGTATTGCTGCGCCAGTTGTGCAATCCCCTGCGCCACGCTCTGCGAGTAGAAAAGAAACGCGACCAAGTCGCCCATCGTCAGACGACCGGCCAGCACTTCGAGGCCTCCAAACCAGAAGAGGGCGATGCTGGCACTTGAGGTGGAAAGGTTTACCAGCGCTCGGAAAAAAGAGTTTAGTCTTGCGGAGACAAGCGCCGTCTGGAACACAGAGGCGAGGAGACTAGTGTAACGCTTGGTCTCGAAGCGGCTTCGGTCGAAGGATTTCACCACCAGGATACCGGACAGGACCTCCTGGGCGAAAGCCATGGATCGTCCAACCTTATCCATCGCCTGGCGGGCAATGCGTTGCAGCCGAGGGCCGTAGAACTTCGAGATGAAGGTCGCCGCTGGCGCGGCGAGGGCCACGATCAGGGCCAACCGCCAATTCAGCACCAGCATGACTACCATGGCGGCAACGACCTGGAAAAGGGTAAGGACTGAGCTCACCAGATTTTCGCTAACCGCCGCGCGCACTGCCGCAGCGTCGTTTCCCAAACGGGACGTCAGATCGCCGATCCGGCTGTCGCGGAAGAATTGCACATCCAGGTTCTGGAGGTGCTCGAAGAGTCGGGTCCGGAGGTCTATGGCGACCCGCTCGGCCGCGATGAGCAGGCAGAAAGTGCCGGCGTAAGAGACCACGAAGCGGAACAGGAAGAGACCCACCAGACAGAATGCTAATTGGTGCAGCAACCGCGCATCCCGATGACGCAGCGCCGTGTCGAGAAGCGACCGGACGCCGAGAGGCAGGCTGAGCGAGACCAGGGTCGCGCACACAAACAACACGAAACCCGAAACGAGGAGCCAGCGATACGGCCGGGCGAGCCGCAGTATCCGACCGAGTGCCGAAAAGATGCGGCCGGTGACCGGTCGGGCGGGAATGACAACTTGAGTCGTCGAGTTGCTCATAGCTCACCTCGCGCCGACCAGAACCTGGCCCGCAATGGTTAGGGACCTTTCTGCTGCCCGGGCCTTGATCAAGCTGTCGACCATGAGCAACCGTGGTTTCGACGGGTCAAGCAGCCGGTCGAAGAACATTCCGATCCCGGCGGCACCCCAACCGAAGTCGCAGCAGATCCGATGATGTTCCTGGCCCACATAGGCGAAGCCCTCGTCGCGCGGTATCCGGTGCTGGAGGAGTGCCTCGGCAATATAGAACGCGCTGTTCAGATACTTCTCATCACCCAGGTATGCGTAGCAGTCGAGAAGCAACTCGCCAAATCCGGCTAGGCCGAAGTCGTGCCAGATCTTATTGGTGTACCGCTCTGCCACGGAGGCGGCGCAGCGCTCCGCCCAGGCGCGGAGCTCGGAATCGCCGGTCAACGCGTAGGCTCGGAGCAGCACGGCACCGATTCCGGCCGTCCCGAACCAGAGGTGGGGTGACTTCGGCTCGGAGGGCGGCGCATTGGTCACGGGATACCAGAGAAGATGAGCCCCCAACGTCTGGCGGTGCGCGAGGTCGAATCGCAGAGCCTCCAGCGCTAAGTCGAGGAACTCCGGCTTGTCCGTCGTGGCCGCCAGATGCAGGAGGAACAAGCCAATCCCACTCGGCCCTTCGACCAAGCCGTGCGGCGAGCGCTCAGGCGCAGCCCAGGTCACTCCTTCAGGTGTCACGTGGGCGCTCCGAGCGAGCTCGCGTCCGAAATTGAAGGCCTCCTCGAGGAATCGGGCCTCTCCCAGGCGATGCCAGAAGTGGAGCTGAGCGAGCCCCCAACCCGCAGCGCCGAAATATAGACTCTTATCTTGTTGGAGGATGGGAGACTTGGCTCCGAGCTCGAGGAGCCGAAGCGCCTGCTCCGGCCGACCACTCTCCAGCAGGAGGAGTGCGACCCCGGCCAACCCGCGTGCCAGGCCGGGAGGGCAGAGGTGCGACACGGCCTGCCGTGCGATCCAATCGAGCACTTCCGCCGGCACCTTCCCTTCCGCTCGCAGGAGAAAGAACGCAGTACCGGCGGCGCCATACTGCAGGTTGACCGGATTGGTAAAGTAAACTTCGGCTGAGCTCGGCCAGAGCGCGTCCTCACGTGACAGCCGCGTCTTGGCGTGGATGAAGTTGGCCAGCCCCTCGATCGTATCCCTAACCTGGGGCCTTAGATCCGACTCCGGCCGGAGGGTGTCCGGGACTTGGCCGAAGTGATGGAAGAGCGGCTGATCGTCGCGAGGCTCGGGGAGCGACCGCAGAAATTCCTCGCAGTGATCAAGGTCCCAGCGCAGTTCCGGATCTCGTTCGATGAGACCCCGTATTAGAGTCGAGAGCTCGCCCGGCAGACGGAGGTCGCGGAGGGTCAGGTCGAGGGCGGCTAAGATGCCGTCCCGGTTGAGGTCGAGACCGCTGGCATTGAAGGTCAGGATATCGAGCAGTAAGGCCCCTAGTGAGTAGTGGTCGTCTTGGAACGTCGGCGTCAGGGATACGAGCTGTCCCGGCGAGGCGTAGCCCGGCGTCTGAACCCAGAGCACCGAGTCCCCCTCTCCGATCTCGTAGGCGAACTCAAGATCTATGAATCGGATTGCCCCATCTGGCATTACCAGGGTGTTGTTACGAGTCAGGTCGCGCAGAACGACCCCATGGGTATGGACCTGCCGGAGCGCGGCGACAAGCTTCAAGGCTGTGTCGCGGAACATCCTAAGGCACTCTGCCGGCGATTGTTCAGGCCGGGCGAAATAGAAGTTGAGTGCGTGTCCCCAGAGTGACTCTGCCACGATCCGCTCCTGGACCAGAAAGAGATGCTCCCACTCTTGGAACAGGTCGACAAATTGCGGTAGCAGCCCGGTCGCGGCCAACCGCTGAAGGATACGAGCCTCTTTCTGCAGCAGAAGGAAACCCCCGACATCATCCTGGACTACCCCGAGTAGAGGTCGTGCTTCGCGCACCACCACCTCGCGAGCGGTTTGAGTGTCGACTGCACGGTAGATTCCACCGACAGCGCCAAAGCGGATCGAGGACTTGACCTGGTACCGACCTCGCAGCAGGACTCCCCCTTCTCCCGGAGGAGAAAGCGGGGAACGCTCCGAAAGCGGATCTCGCACCCAGGAAGGCAGGTGGAAGTAGCCCTGCCGCTCATCCGGCTGCCAGTTGCCGTCAGGGCCTTCGATCAGAGGAGTGAGAAATCCCGTGCGCTCCACCCGCCGTCGGGATATATGCTCGCCGTATCGATAGAAGATGGTCCGGCTGTCCTTGTAGGGCCGGTCGGAAAGGATATACGGCCCCACTAGGTCGGAGGTTCGGGCGTGTAACTCCTCGATCACCGCGATGAACTCGTCGTCACTGCGTGGATAGATGGTCATAAACTTGCCGGCTCCGGACCGCGACCAGCCCTTGGATAAAGAGATTCGAAGCATTACCTCATCGGAGACGAACTTGAAGGCGATGCCGCGCTCAACCAGCAGCGGAATAGTACGCTTGATCGTCTGCCGGGCGCTGGACGGAGCCGCGGAGACGTGGATCTTCCAACCCTGCTGGAGGAAGCGGTAGTCTTGCGGAGCGCTGTGCGTCCAGAACCCGCGGGCGCTGATCTCCCAACCCAATGGAAGGAATTCCTCGACGAGTTGTCGGAAGTCGGGATCCGGGGAGTAATGATCCAGGCTCTCATAGTAATCTGGATGCGAGAATGTGTAAGCGAAGAAGGGTTTATCACTGAACATTGCGCAGCCTCCAGAAGTGTATCCCCTCGGCGCCGGGCCGAGGGGATCTCGGGTTGCCTGTGCCTGCCACTCGAAGCGAGGTCGTTACCAGGAAGCGTCGTGCAGTGAAGCGCCCTTGACCGGCGTGCTCGTCATTGAGAAACAGCTCGTATTCGAAACGCAACTGATCGATGACTGAGCGCACCCGCCGCTACCACCGTCGCCACCACCATCGTCAATACCATTGAACATCTGAAGCGAAAGGATGTTGTCCATCATGACCGTAGTCTCCTCTTAGCATGGGCGCTGCAGGTTATCCACAACGCCTTTAGACCTCTTTGCAACGGCTTTATAGAATGCATGAGACGTGCCAGCGCATTAAGACTCAAAAACCTATCTATTTCCCCCTTTCGGGGTAATCCGTTACTCGCAGTTGGGTAAAGCTTTGCACATGCCTGTCTAGATGCTACGCGGTACATATTTTGGGCGGGAAGATGCAGATCCCCAATCAACTGTTCTACGACTCCGTGTGGTGGCCCACATCGGATGCGAGTTGTGGGCAGGGAGGCGGCGGGCGAGCCGGGAGCCAGGAGGGAGCTACGCTCTTTCGATCTTCTTCTCGATCAGGAGAGATCGCGAGCTGCAGGTATTGCGCGAGCTAAATACGCGCCAATGCGGGTTCCTGGTCGCCCTGGTTGCAGTGTCCGGGCCGTGTAGGTCACCGGCCGGAAACCTGGCGGTTCCCAATGTGTGCAGGGCTAACCTTGCGGAGGCGGTGGCGGTGCGTAGACGTTGCAAGTAAACTCCGTGCACGCCGAGGCCGTGGTATCTCCTCCGAACACCTCCGCCAGAGTCTCCTCCAGCAGGGCTTCCAACTCTCCTCTGCGCACCGCCTCGGCACCGATGCGGAACGCGGCACCGTTGAGGCAAGTCATCTCGTCAGACGTGCGAGACTTTTTCATGGCTCATCTCTCCTCGTCGGATAACAGCTCAAGGTTCACAGATCGCAAACCCGCTGCTGCACCCGCGCCGGCCCGGCTCCGGAGACGTGCTCCAGGTAGGCTTCGGCGACGCTGGCGCGGAAACGGTTCGCGAAGCCGTCGCAATAATTGGAATTGAAGGCTCCGTTCTGATCCAGGGCCAGGATGGCGCAGCCGCCGCCGCAGTGCAGGGCGTAGCGGCAACGCCGGCAAACGGGATTGCTGGCCACGGTGCGGCCGTGCCAGAGTTGCAACTGGTCACTGCGGAGCTCGACCTCGCCTTCAGGCGTCACTTTGCCGATGCTGACATTGGGATCTCCCGTCCGCTCCCAGCAGGTGTAGATGTCGCCGAAGGGATCGAAGATGTACATGCGGTCGTGCGCGCTGCAGAAGCTCGGCCGCAGGCTGGGTAGAACCTCGCGGCGGTCGGCGAAGATACGGCTCGCTTTCGCACGCATTCCTTCATCGGGCCGGGCCAGCACGCTTAGATTCGGGTGCTCTTCGCGCATCCGGGTCAGCGCACGATCGAGATCCCAGGAGCTGAAAGTCGTTTTCGCGTCGGTCTTGCCGTTGCCAGAACGGACCGGCGAGGTGTAGGCGCCAAAACCGGGGGAGCGGTCCCAGCCGCGGGCGACGATCTCGTCCGCAATCGCCGGCAGGTTGGCGAGGTTGGTGCGGTCGACGTTCAGCCGCACGCTCACGGCCACGCCAAGTTCGAGCGCCATGGTGATGTTGCGGGCGATCCGCTCGTAAGAGCCCGAGCCATCCGCGTAGATCCGACGTTTGTCGTGCTCCTGCGGCGGGCCGTCGAGTGTGATCTGGAGGCGGGCGATGCCGGCCGGGCCGAGGAGGTCGCGATAGGCGTCGATCTCGGTGCCGTTGGTGACCGCCCAGAAATCGGCCTCCCCCATCTCAAAAGCTTTCATCGCGATGTGCTCGACGATCTCGCGGTTGGCGGCCAGCAGCGGCTCGCCGCCGAAGAAGCCGATGTTGCGGCGCCGCGCCGCCTGCGGAGGGAGGCCGTGCAGCTCCTCGAGTCGCGGCAGGGCGGCGAAGATGCGGTCGACGACCGGCTTGCGCATGGAGCGCAGCAGGTGCTTGAAGCTGCAATCGGTGCGCATGTGGTCCTGATAGCAATAGGAGCACCGCAGGTTGCAATCGTACGTAGGCATGAAGATGTAGCTCGGCGCCTGCCGCAGCGCGCGCTCGTGAAGCTTCACGGCGAGGCGCGAGAAAAAGGTTTCTTCTTCGGCCGGGGAAAGCTCGGTCAAGTAGCCCTGGTCGCGGAGCCGGTCGATCGTCGCATCGGAAACCGTGCCGGCCGCGGCAGACTCAGGCTCCGCGCTCCAATCTCCATACAGCGGTTTTGCCGAACGCCTGGCTTCGCGGGAACGCAGGAAGGCGGCCACGCTGCCCGAGACACGGTCGTAAGCGCCGGTATAGCCGTGAACCAGCAGGACGTCTTCCTTGTCATCCGGCAGCTTGACGAAAATCGTGTAACTGCTCGTACGAAGCATCGTGCCCCTCGGCTTTCGTTCTCGTTCGGTTGATCGTTGCTGCTGAGCGACGCCAACGGCCTTGTGCAAGGGGTGGGCCAGGCCTGGAAAATACGGAAAAGCTGAGGTTTCGGTCGGCGGCGAGCCGCAAAGAGGGCAGGGCTGGGTAAAGGGTTACCCATGACCGGGTAAGCGCCTACCCCGCCGCCCCCCCCGGGTGCCCCGGGAAAAGCCTTTAAAGGATGGCACGGGGGCTGCACAAGCCAGGGATATACTTCGTCTGGGAGACACGGACGACAGAGACCCGAAGGGAGAGACAGTGTTCTTCGCGATCGTCAAAAAAGAGCTGCGCAATCACCTTGCGAGCTTCCGCTTCTGGGTCGGAGCGCTGCTGACGATCGTCCTGGCGTATTCCTCCACCCTGATCGCGGCGCGGGACTACGACCTCCGGCTCGAGAGCTATCGGCAGCGCGTCGCCAGCGCAGAGCGGGAGCTGCGGACCGTTTCGGTGTACTCCTACCTCCAACCTCTCGTGGTACGGCCGCCGGAGCCGTTGAGCGTTCTCGACCAGGGCTTCGACTCCCGCCTGGGCACGGAGGTAGTGATCCATTTCTTCGCCATCCCCGCCGAGGCCACGGCGGGCTACGAAGGCAATGAGCTCCTGGTCTCCCTGCCCACGGTGGACCTGACCACCATCGTCAGCGTGGTCCTCGGCCTGCTGGCCCTGCTCCTCACCCACGACGCGATCGTCGGCGAACGGGAGGATGGGATGCTGCGAGCGGTGTTTGCCAACGCTGTGACGAGGCGAACCCTGCTCGCCGGCAAATTCGCCGGTGGCCTCCTGACGCTGTTTCTGCCTCTGGCGGCCGGGCTCCTGGTGAGTCTTTCGCTGTTCCGCTTCGAGGTGAAGGCCTCGCTCGCAGCGGATCAATGGCTGCGTATCGCGGGCCTGGCAGGAGGGTACGTCGTCTATCTTTCCGTCATGCTGCTGCTGGGCCTTCTCCTCTCGCTTTATTTCCGCAGCGCGTCCAGGGCGCTCGGCCTCTCGGTCTTCGTCTGGTTCGTCCTCACGATCGTCATTCCCGGTGCGGCACGAGCGGTGGCCAGCGATCTGGTCGAAACCGAGGTTGCCCGGAGGAGCTCCGAGCGAGAGGTCGCCGAGCTCACGGCCGAATTGGACCGGCGTCTCGCCGCGGAGCTCCGGGGGGACCCGCTGCGCGCCTCCTTCAACGGCCACAGCCCCATCTCCGTTGCCGATGGAGAGCACCGGGCGGTCCGCTATCGAAACGGCTCCGCCGCCTACTACGATTCGCTCGCGGACTACTACCGTTTCGAGGTGGAGTCCGGGGCCCGGCACGCCGCGCAGGTCTTTGCAGCTCAGCAGCATTACGAGGCGAGACTGCGCGCCGGGGAGAGGCTCGGGGCGGTCCTGGCCGTGGTCTCGCCCGCTTTCCTCCTCGACCTCTTGTCGGAGTCATTCTGTGGCACGTCCGTCGCCGAGCACGACCGTTTCCTGGCCGCCTGCCGCCGTTACCGGCTCGCGCTCCTCGCCTACATGGAGCGCCAGGGCGCGTTCCGGTCCTGGCGCTGGTTCACCGACGATCCGCTCTCGGGACTCCATCCCTGGCCGCGTTACCTCGGCCTGGCTCCCGAGGAGGTGACGCCGGACCGTGCGGGCCCGCTCTTCAGCCGTCTGAGCGAGCCCGAGGTGGCGGCCCGGGTGCGGCGGGACCAGGAAGCAATGCAACGCGATCCGTCGCGACGACTGGCCTTGGACGACATGCCCCGCTTTTCCTACCGCGGCTCGGATTTCTCCAGCTCCCTTCGCCAGGGGGCGGCCGCGGCCGGCGCTCTCCTGGCTTTCAACGTCCTCGCGGCCGCGGCCGCGTGGGCGCTCTTCCGGCGCTACGACCTGGGTTGAGCCGATGGCGGAGCGATTGAGGAACCTGCCCGTGCTGGAGACCGCTGGAATCACCCGGCCTTGGGCAATTGCGGGCGAGACCTCCAGCCGGGGCATCCTCGCGACGATCCTGCGGCACGAGGTCCGACAGTTGACCGCCACGTTCCGGTTTCGAGCCTCGGCCTTCCTCGTGATCTTTCTGATGGCGCTCGCGGCGGTGACCGCGGCGGCGAGGTACCACGGCGAGGGCCTGGAGCAGGCGGCTCTGGCGGACGATCATGCCCGGGAGCTCGCGGGCGCCACGGTCGATCGGACCGTCGAAATCCTGCAACCGGCGGTCAAGCCTCCCTGGCGGCTCTCCCTGGTGGTCGACGGCGGCCAGTCGGCGACGCCCGACGCCTACAGCCAGGCGGCGAGCCCTCTGGTGCCCCCCCGGTTCTTCCGCATCAACCGCGGCAACGAGCGGCTCCCTCTCTCGAAGCCGCTCGACTGGAGCTTCGTGATCCAGTTCGTGCTCTCCCTCACCGCCTTTCTCCTGGGCTACGATGCGGTCTGCGGGGAGCGCCGGGCCGGGACCCTGAAGCTCGTGCTGACCTATCCCGTCGCCCGCTGGAAAGTCTTCACGGGCAAGCTCCTGGCGATCTGGGTCTCGCTGGCGGTGCCGTTCCTCGGCGCCGCGGCCCTGAGCCTGCTCGCCGCCCGCCTGGGAGGCATCCCCTTTCAGCTCGACGATCTGGCCAAGGCCGGCCTCGTGGCGGCCGTGGGCCTCTGGACCATCTTTTTCTCAGCGCTCGCCGCCCTGCTGATCTCCTCACTGGCGCGCGATTCCTCGACCAGCCTCGGCATCCTGGCGTGGCTCTGGGTGACGGCCGTGATCGTCGTGCCGGCGGTCGGCGGCCTGCTCGCCCATCGCCTGCAAGGCATCCCCTCCGAAGTCGAGAGCGGTCGGGAGATGAAGGCGATCGATCAGCGGATCGCCCGCGAGCACGCCGGCCGGGAGAGGCGATGGCGGCCGTTGAAGTGGGCGGCGGCCGACGGCTTCGCCTGGGAACGGGCCTCGGCGCAGGCGGAGACGCGGCGCTTCGCCCGGAAGGAGGAGGTCCGCCGCCGGGTCCTGCAACACAAGCTCGGACAGGCCCGGCTGGCGAGGAGCCTGGCGTCCCTCTCTCCCGCCGCGCTGACCGAGGAGCTGGCCGAACGGCTGACGGGCACGGGCCTGGAGCGCGATGCCAGCTTTCTCGCGCAGGCCTGGGCCTTCCGCCCGGTCCTGGCCGGCTGGCTGCGCGCCCTCGACGCGCGCGATCCGGAGAGTCCCCACATCCTCTTCTTCAAAGGCTACGTGTCGCAACGGCCGCTGGCGCAGGGAGAGCCGGAATCGATCCCGTGCTTCACCTTCCACGAGGCTTCCGTGCGCCAGGGCCTTGCCGCCGCAGGGTCCGCGCTGGCGCTTTTCGCCGGCGAGACGCTGGCGCTCGCCGCCGCCGCGCTGTTCTTTTTCTCCCGGTATGACGGAGGGTGAGCCATGATCGAGGCAGTCGATTTGAGCAAGCGGTATCCGAACGGCAGGCTGGCCCTCGACGCCCTGAACCTGACGGTCCAGCCGGGCGAGATCTACTGTCTGCTGGGAGCCAAGGGCGCCGGCAAGACGACCGCCATCAACCTCTTCCTGGGTTTTGCCGAGCCCACCGCCGGCAAAGCCTGCATCGACGGCGCCGACGTGGCGCAGGAGCCGTTGCGGGCGAAGGCCCGGGTCGCCTACCTGGCGGACACGACGGCCTTCTACCACCGACTCACGGTGCTGCAGAACCTGGACTTCTTCGCCCGCTTGGGCGGCCGGCGGTCTCTCAGCCGGCACGACTGCGAGATGGCCCTGCGCGAGGTGGGCCTCCCGGAGTCGGCCTTCGGTCAGCGGGTGTCGGAGGTCGGCCCCGGCGGCATCCGCAAGCTCGGCATCGCGGCGGCCCTGATGAAGGGGGCCCCCGCCCTGGTGCTCGACGAGCCGCTCTCCGGCCTCGATCCCAAGGCGGCGGCCGAGCTGGTGGAGATCCTCGAGGAGCTGCGGGATCAGGGTAAGGCGCTGCTGATCACCATGCAGGACCTCTTCTGGGCGCGCCAGCTCGCCGACCGCGTGGGGATCCTCCAGGAGGGGCGCCAGGCCTTGACCCGCTCGCGGGAGGAGCTGCGCTACGAGAACCTGGAGAAGCTCTATCTCGACTATATGCGCGGGGGCCTGCGTTCCGGGTCGCCGGTCGGGATCCCGCGGTCTGACTAGCCGGCGCTGTCGTCAGCCTCCCCTCCGCCCAGCCCGTACTGGCGCATCTTGTTGAACAGGGTCTTGCGGGAGATGCCCAGGCTCTCGGCCGTGACGGTGCGGCTGCCCTGGTGCTCGGCCAGGCGGGAGAGGATCATGATCCTCTCGAGCCGCTCCGTGGCCTCGGTCACCGCGTCCGCCAGGCTCAGGCGGGAGAGGTCGGAGCGCGGCAGCCCGCCGCCCTCGGCGGCCTCGCCCCGCACCCGGCCGGGCAGGTCGGAAAGCGTCAGGGTGTCCCCCTCGCACAGGATCATGGCCCGGCAGACCGTGTTCTCGAGCTCCCGCACGTTGCCCGGCCAGTCGTACTCGCAGAGGAGCTGGCGGGCGTCCGGCGCGATGGACGCAACGGCCAGGCCCAGCTCGCGGTTGAAGCGGTCGACGAAGTGATCGATCAGCAGCGGCAGGTCGGCCCGCCGCTCGCGCAGCGACGGCAGGCGGACGTGCACCACGTTCAGCCGCCAGAAGAGGTCTTCCCGGAAGCGGCCCTCCCGCGACTCCTTCTCCAGGTCCTTGTTGGTGGCGGCGACGACCCGCACGTCCACGGGCCGCGGGGCGCGGGCGCCGAGGCGCTGGACCTGCCGCTCCTGCAAGGCCCGCAGCAGCTTCGCCTGGGCGTCGAGAGCAAGGTCGCCAATCTCGTCGAGGAAGAGGCTGCCGCCGTCGGCCTGCTCGAAGCGGCCGGGCCGGGTCTCCCGGGCATCGGTGAAGGCCCCCTTCTCGTGGCCGAAGAACTCGGACTCGACGAGCGTCTGCGGAATGGCGCTGCAGTTGACCGCGACGAACGGGCCCTGCGCGCGCCCGCTTCTGCGATGGATGGCCCGGGCCACCAGCTCCTTGCCGGTGCCCGATTCGCCGGTGATCAGCACCGTGACGTCCACCCGGACGACCTTGGCCAGCAGACGGAAGACCTCCTGGATCTCCCGGCTGACGCCCACGATCTCGCTGAAGCCGTAACGCGCCGCGAGCTCCTCCCGCAGGGCCTCGACCTCGGAGCTCAGGCGCCGCACCTCCAGCGCCCGGTCGACGACCATCAGCAGCTCGTCGTTGTCGAAGGGCTTGGCGACGTAGTCGAAGGCTCCCCGCCGCATGGCCTCCACCGCCGAGGCGATGGTGCCGTGGGCGGTCATCATCACCACGTCCAGTCCGGGCTTGAGGGCGCGCAGCCGTTTGAGCGTCTCCAGCCCGTCGATGCCGGGGAGCTTGAGGTCGAGCAGCACCAGGTCCGGCCTGGCCTCGGGCAGCGCCGCCAGCGCCTCCTCGCCCGAGCCGGCCTCCGTCACCCGGTGGTGCCGCTCCTGCAGGAGCACCGCCAGGATGCGCCGGATCGGTCGCTCGTCATCCACGATCAGAACGTTGGCCATGGCTTCCCTCGATCCAGGGCAGACGCACCGACACGGTGGTCCCCGCTCCCACCTCGCTGTCCATCTGGATCTCCCCCTCGTGCTGCTCGACGATGCCGTGACAGATCGCCAGCCCCAGGCCGGTGCCGTCCCGCTTGGTGGTGTAGAACGGATCGAAGACGCGCCGCAATTGATCCGGCGGAATCCCTGGTCCGTCGTCCGTGATGCGGACCTGCACCCAAGGGGCGTCCTCGCGGCCGCGCAGCGGCGGCCACGGCGTCACCGCCACCGAGATCCGTCCCTCGCCAGGCAAGGACTGCAAAGCGTTGAGCAGCAGGTTCAGGAACACCTGCTTCAACTGGCCGCTGTCGCCGAGGACGCGCCGGGCAGAACCGCCCAGATCGCTCTCGATCGCGACCCCCTGCTCGGCGGCCCGGGCCTGGACGAGCTGCACGGCCTTGCCGAGCGGCTCCAGCAGGTCGATCTCCGATTTCCGGATCTCCCCCGAGCGGCTGAGGCTGAGGAGCCCCCCCACGGTGCTGTTGATGCGGTCCACCTCGCGCAGCAGCTCCTCCACAAGCTGGTGCTTCGGCTCGCCGGGATCGAGCCCGCGGAGCAGGTACTGCATGGTCGAGCGGATCGCCGTCAGCGGGTTGCGGATCTCGTGCGCCACCCCCGCCGCGAGCTGTCCCACGGCGGCCAGGCGCTCGGCCCGGTAGAGGCGGTCCAGGCGCTCGCGCTGGGCGCGGTAGAGAGCCGCGTTCTCAAAGGCCAGGCTCGCCTGGGAGGCCAGCAGATTGAGCAGCTCGGCGTCGGCGCGATTCAGCGTCCACCCGGGCCGGTCGGAGCCCAGCAGGAGGATGCCCGTCAGGCGGTTGAGAGAGACCATCGGCACGCAGAGGTTCAGCCGCAGGCCGTCGAGCAGGTCCCGCTCCGCTGGATCGAGATACTCGTGAACGCCGGGCTGGCGATCGAGGACCAGGCAGGTCTCGTTCACCGCCAGCCAGCGCGCGAGCTTGCCGCGGGCCGCCAGCCGCAGGCCGGAGAGCTCGGAATCCTTGAGGCCGAAGGAGAAGCCGGGCAGGAAGCTCGCGGTCGCCGGGTCCGGCTCGAGGATGGCCATGCGGTCTGGATCGAACAGCTCCCGGATACGGGCCGCGACGCTGGCCTCCAGGGCTTCGCGATCGACGATCAGCGCCAGGGAACGGCTGAGCTCCTGGACGGCGCGGCGGTTGAGCCGGCTCCTTTGCAGGCGCCCGAGCACCTTTTCGAAAATGAGATTCGGCCGCATTCCCGCGGGATGATACTCCTCCAGGCTCGTTGAAGTTCTCTTGCCGGCCCCCGGCCTGTCCCCTTTTGCCGGGTGGTCGGCACCGACTCTTCGACAGTCGTCCTGATGAACCCGATGCGAGATCTCCGGCGGACCGTCCGGACCGTCCTCCTGGCCAGTGCCACCCTGAGCCTCGGAGCCTGCTCCCCGGGCGGCCCGGCGCCGGTGCCCGGCGTCGTGGTGGAGTCGCTCGCGCCGCAGGGCGCCGGAGCGCGGGCCGGACTGCACGCGGGCGACGTCCTGCTCTCCTGGCGGCGGGCGCCGGCGCCGGCCAACCCCGAGGAGGCTGCGGGCGGGCTGCGCTCCTGCACGGACCTGGCCGAGCTCGAGGCCGAGCAGGCTCCCCGCGGTCCCGTCGAGCTCCGCGTCCAGCGGCGCGACAAAACCTTCAGCCGCGAGATCCCGCCCGGGGCGTGGCAGCTCGAGGTGCGGCCGCGGGTGGCCGCAGGCCCCGAGATCGCCGGCTGTGCGGCCTATGCCCGGGCGCGGCGGGCCGCCCGCGAGAGCCGCTGGAGCGAGGCGTTACAGGCGTTTCAAGCGGCCGGAGGCTGGGCGCGGCAGAGCCGGCGGCGGCGCTTCGCGGCGCTCGTGCTTTGCCAGCGGGGCACCGTCTCTCTGGGCCGGGACGACTTCGCCGGAGCGGCGACCGACCTGCGCGAGGCCCTCCGGCTGCTGCACACGGCCGCGCCGGGCAACCTGGCGGAGGCCGCGGCCCGGCACCTGCTCGGCCGCGAGGCGTTACGCCGCGGAGATTTCACGTCTGCCGAGGCGAGCTTTCGCCAGGCGCTCGAGCTGCGCACCCGCCTGGCGCCCGCCAGCCTCGAGCGGGCATCGACCCTCAACAACCTTGGGATCGTCGCCTGGTCCCTGGGCGATCTCGGCCGGGCCCGAGCCTGCTATCTCCAGGGCCTCGGCCTCATCCAGCGGCGGGCGCCCGGTATCCTGGACGAGGGGCAGTTGCTCAACAACCTCGGCCTCCTGGCGCGTGCCAGTGGCGACCCCGTGACGGCGGAGACCTACTTCGTCCAGGCCAACCGCATCCTGCAGCGGGTGGACCCCGATGGCGACGATCTGGCCCGCAATCGGGCGAACCTCGCGGCACTGGCTTCGGATCGCGGCGACGTCGCCTTGGCCGAAGAGTACGATCAGGCAGCCCTCAAGTACTTCGAGGCCAAGGCACCGGAGGGCCTCGAGGTGGCGACGCTGCTCGGCAACCTCGGCATCATCGCCCGCGAGCGCTTCGATTTCGAGGAGGCCGAAGCGCTGTTCCGCCGGGCCCTCGCCATCCAGCGGAATCGGGCCCCGGGATCGACGGGCGAGGCGTCGGGCCTGAGCAACCTCGCCTGGGTCCTGCAGGAGATGGGCCGCCTCAGCGAGGCGGAGGACTGCGCTCGCCGGGCCCTCGCCATCCGCTCCCGGCTCACCCCGGGGAGCCCGGACGTGGCCCTCAGCCTGTCGATGCTGGGGACGATCGCCTGGAAGCGGGGGGATTACCGGACGGCGACCAGCCTCGGCGAGCAGGCGCTCGCCCTGCAGCGCCGGACCGCCCCGGGGACGATGGCGGAGAGCAACATCCTGGGGCTCCTCGGCTTCGTGGCCCTCCAGGTGGGGCGTCCAGGAGAGGCCGCGACCTACGCTCGGCGATCCCTCGCCATCTACCAGCACCTGGCTCCCCAGAGCCGGAACGAGGCGGAGGCGCTCAACTTCCTGGGCCGGGTTCTCGCGCGGCAGGGACGCCCGGAGGAGGCCGGCCCGGCGCTCGCCGCCGCGGTCGATGCCCTGGAGGCGCAGGTCGGCCGCCTCGGCGGTACCGAGGAGGCGCGGACGGGCTTCCAGGCGAAGCTGTCCGAGATCTATCGAGGCCTGATCGCCTTCGAGATCGACCAGGACGACCCCGCCGCAGCCCTGCACACCCTCGAACGGTGGCGGGCTCGCATGCTCCTGGCCCAGATCGCCCAGCGCGACCTCACCTTCAGTGCCGACGTCCCGGCTCCCCTTTTCGCGCGGCAGCGCGCCCTCGACCGGGCCTACGAGAAGACCCAGGAGGAGATCGCCCAGACCGACCCGCGGCGCAGAGCGGAGCTCGAAGCGCTCCTCGTCCGCCTCTCGCGGCTGCGCAACGAGCGGTCGTCCCTCGAGGACTCGATCGTCCATGCCTCTCCCCGCTACGCCTCGCTGCGTCACCCTCGGCCGCTGGAGCTGGCGGCGGCCCGCGGCGCCCTCGACCCGGGGACCGTCTGGCTCTCCTACTTCGTGACCCCGGAGGAGACGTTCCTCTTCGTGGTCACGCCCGCTGCGAGCGGCGAGGCGGATGGCCTGCGGGTCTTCCGCCTGGCCGCCGGCGAGAAAGCCCTGGCCGAGGAGACCGCCGTCTTCCGCGGCCTGATCCTGCGCGGCCGCGGTCAGACGAAGGTCGAGGAGGCCCTGCTCGTCCAGGGACGGAGGCTCTACGACCTTCTGATCGCCCCCGCCGCACCCTGGATCGGCCGTGCCGACCGCATCCTGATCTCGCCCGACGGGCCGCTCCACACCCTGCCGTTCGCCGCCCTGGTACGGCCCGGGAAGCGGCCCGAGTGGATGTTGGAGTGGAAGCCGATCCACACCGTGCTTTCGGCGACGCTGTACGCCGAGCTGAAGCGGGGGCGCCGCCCCCAGCCGGCCGGCAGCGGCTCGGTGGTCGCCTTCGCCGATCCCGTCTTCCCGGCCGTCCCGGGCGCCGCGGCGGGTCCGGACGATCCTCCCCTGCGGCGCTACCACGCCGGTCTGCCTCCACTGCCGGGGGCGCGGGAGGAAGTCCAGGCCCTCGCCGGCGTCTACGGCCGCGACGCCCGGGTCTACACCGGCGCCGAGGCCACCAAGGCGCGGGTCGAGCACCTGCCGGCGTCGACGCGCTGCCTCCACTTCGCCTGCCACGCCCTCCTCGACCGGCGCTTCCCCCTCGACTCCGCCCTGGCCCTGGCGACGTCCAAACCGGGCGACAACGGCATGCTCCAGGCCTGGGAGATCTTCGAGCGGCTGCGGATCGACGCCGACCTGGTCACCCTCTCGGCGTGCGGCTCGGGCCTGGGGCGTGAGGCGGGCGGGGAGGGGCTGATCGGCCTCACCCGGGCCTTCCAGTATGCCGGCGCGCGATCGGTCCTGGCTTCGCTCTGGGGAGTCTCGGACCGCTCGACCGCGTTGCTGATGGCCCGCTTCTACGCCCGGTTGCGGACCGGCCAGCCCAAGGACGTGGCCCTCGCCGAGGCGCAGCGCGAGCTGCTGCACGGCGGCCAGTTCTCCCACCCCTACTCCTGGGCGGCGTTCGAGCTGAACGGAGATTGGCGGTGAAAAGGGACGGACCCCGCCGCAGCGGGGCCCGTCGGAACACGATCTACGACAAAGCCGGCAGCGGCTACCGCTCGCTGCCGAGGGTGAAGCTGATTCCCGGGTCCGTGCTGCGCACCGAGACCTGCTGGCCAAGGGGGAACTGCAGCACGGCGCCGTTGAGGTTGGCGTCGCGGGCGTTCTGCCGCGCCGGGCAGCCGCCGCTGAGCTGGAAGACGGAGGTGTCCGGCCGGCCGAGGAAGGCCCGCTGGATCCCCGCCGCCACCGTCTCGGGAGCATCGCCCGCCAGGGTATCCACACCGAAGGTGCAGGTGCCGAGCGGCGAGCTCTCGGTCACCTCCACCCGGCCGCCGGAAGCCACCCCGGCCAGGGCGACGAGCGGCGCGACCAGGCTGCCCGTGCGCGGCGTGCCGTAGGAGCCCACGGTGAAGGCGGCGAGGCCGTGGCCGGTCACCTCGGTGATGAGCTGCACTCCCAACTGCTCGGCCGCCGAGAGGGACAGCCGGATGGGCGTCGGTCCCTGGTCCTCATGGGTTCCCGCCGCGGTGGAGCCGGAGACGGCCGCCTGCACCCCGGCCGCCTGGCAGCGCGCGTCGGCGTTGATCGCGTCGGCCGCCCGGGTGAGCACGCGCGCGTCGTCATCTCCCGCCGCGTAGCTCATGGAGACCGAGCAGAGGGCCGCCGAGAGGCCGCCGTTCTTCTTGAGCGTCGGCGTCAGGGTGAAGGAGCCCTCGCGGCTCTGGGGCGCGAAGCCCAGTTGCGTGCTCGTGGGCGTCTTCGTCTCCTGGGCCGTGCGCACGGCCGACCGCACCGACCGGCTGCCGCAGTCGACCTGGACGTCGCTGACGTTGCAGCGCGACCAGGGCACCCCGCCGGCACAGGCGCCGCCGGCGCAGGCCGAGGTCACCTTGCGGTTGGTGTAGTAGCCGGCCTTGGTCGACACCAGGAAGCCGTGGACGTCGGTGGCCAGCGCGCCGCCGTCGGCGTCCACCGCCGTGGTGGAGCAGAGCCGGCCGCTCTCGAAGAGGCTCATCGTGCACTTCTGCACCGGATCGAAGCCCGCCACCTGGATGGAGACGTAGGGCGCCGGCACGTAGGGGTCGAAGACGCCGCAGCAGGCCACGTCGTTGAAGATGGGATAGAGCTGGGGGAGCAGCGACAGCCGCCAGACGCCGCGGCCGTGGGTGGCGGCGTAGACGGCCTTGCCGTCGACGATCGCCAGGCCGTAGACGGCGGCGTTGGGCAGGCCGTCCGACTTGAACCAGAGGGCGACGGCCGAATCGGGGTCCGAACGGGAGTAGACGCCGGAGTCCGTCCCCGCCCACACCCCGTACGGGGCGGAGGGCGCGATGGCGAGGGTGTCGACCGGAGCGATGGCGAAGGAGCCGTCGACGCTGTCGTCGAGCGATCCCCAGGAGGCGCCGGCCGTGGTGGTGCGGTAGACGCTGTGGGTGCCGAACCCCGAGACCGCGGCGAGCACCGTGCTCTCGTTGGCCGGGTGGACGGCGAGGGAGGTCACCGGCCGGCCCGGCAGGCCGGAGGACGCCGCCGTCCACTGCGGCAGCGCGCTCTGGCCGTTGGCGGTGGTGAAGACCTGGCCGCCGTAGAAGCCGAGGTAGATGCGGTTGGGATTGTTCGGCGCCACGGCGACGGCGGTGATGGGATTCTGAATGTTGTTCAGCGCGGCGATCGTGCCGGTGCCGCCGAGCGGCCACGGCAGCGAGGGGTCCGCCGGCACCGCCAACCAGGAGTCGCCCTGGCTCAAGGTCTGGAAGAGCTGGGTGGTGCCGAAGTAGAGCGGGTGCACCCCGCCGACGGCCGTGGCGCTCTGCGCCAGGGGCGGATACCAGGAGACGTTGGCGTCCTGCGAGTTGAGGCCCCAGGTGATGTCGGGCCAGTTGAACGGGCAGAAACCGGGCCCTTTGCAGCGGCGCGGCTCGGTCCCCACGTAGACGTCGTAGAGGATGTTCTCATTGTCGAGGTCGACGAGGGTCGAGGCCGAGTCGCCGTCGTCGGCGTGCTCCCAGACCTCGGTGCCCTGGTAGACGTTGGTGCCGTTGTCCTGGGTGCCGCCGAACAGGAAATTGTCCTTGGCCGTGGTGGAAACGGACTGGAACTGCGTCACCGCCAGTCCCTGCTGAAAATCGCCTCTCCAGCCGTCCTGGCCGTCGCCCACGAACAGGCCGCCATCGTTGACGTCGTAGGTCACCAGGCCGGTGCTCGTCTTGTTCGAGGCGAACACCGCGACCTGATGATGGTCGGGGTGGAGCGACTGGTTGCCGATCTTGGTCCAGGTGGCGCCGGCGTCGAGCGACTTGTAGAGGTTGATGCCGCCGAACCACAGGATGTTCGGGTTGGTCGGATGGATGGTCAGCGCGTGGGTGTAGGAGGCGTAGCCGGTCAGCGGCTCGCCGTAGCTGGGGGGCGGATTGACCGCGGCGTGCATCAGCGTCCAGGTGGTGCCTTCGTCGAGCGAGCGGTAGACGGCCGGCGAGCACCAGAAGACGGGCCCCTTCTCGTGCGGATGAGGGCAGGAGCCGAGCACGGCATAGACGGTGGCCGCGCTCATCTTCGCGCTGCGGAAGACGGCGATCTCCGGCCAGTCGGCGCCGGAGAGCGCGGCGGCCGGGATGCCCTGGCCGATCGCCTGCCAGGTGGTGCCGCCGTCGAGCGAGCGGTAAAGGCCGTCGCGCCGCAGGCCGGCGAAGAGGACGTTGTGGTTCTGCGGGTCCATCTCCAGGTCGGTGGCCGGCGTCTTGTGATCGAGCACGAGGCCCCAAGTCTGGCCGGCGTCCTTGGAGCGCCAGACGCCCACGTGGCCGATCGGGTTGGTGGTCACCGTCGATTCGGTGGAGTTCGAGGTCTGGCCGGTCGACAGGGCGGCGAAGAGCACCTTGCCGCTGTTGTCTGGGGTCGTGGGATCGAGCACGATCTTGGTGACGGCGCCGTGGCTGAACCTGGTGTCGCCGAGCTGCGTCCAGTCGTAGACGTTGGTGCCGAAGTTCCAGGTGCCCTTGAGGATGCCGCTGCCGTACTGGGTGTCGCGCCGGATGCCGTCCTCCCCGGTGCCCGCCCAGACGGTGGCGCAGAAGCCCGGGTTGCAGGAGTCGAGGGCGATGGCGCCCACGGCGAGCGAGGCCGCGGTGTCGGTCATCGGATCCCAGAAGTTGTTCGGCCACACGGTGCCGTGCCAGACGCCGCCGCCGGCCGCGCCGATCCACACGTCGCCCAAGGGGTTCTGCGGGTTGGGGACCACGACGTTGATGCGGCCGGTCACCGGCACGCGGCCGGGCCAGGCCTGGCCGTTGTTGATCAGGTCGGGCCCCAGGGGGACCCACGGGTCGGCGGCGCGCGCGGCGGCAGGCAGCGCCAGCACCGCCAGACATATTGCCAGGCCTGGGGCGGTGGGAAGGAATGAGAGCTGCGCTCGTACGTTCATCTCGAGATCCTCGATGGACCGGCGAGCTTGCCGCCACCATGGCGAGCGAGGCCGCCCGGTCAGAAGGGAGACGGCGACGCCGGACGGCGGTATTAGAATCGCCCGCCGCGTTGACAGGGCGGCCGGCTTGCGTTGAGATCGAGGGGTGCTGCGATCGACCGAGCCTGTGCCCCCAGACCAGCGCGAAGAGTTCCGCAGCATCTTCGTGGAGTTCTTCCCGCGCCTGCGGAGCTTCTTTCACTCCTGCGGATTCCAGCCGACCGACGCCGAGGATCTAAGTCAAACGGCGTTGTGGACCGTCTATAAATCGAGGGGGCAGTTCCGGGGCGACGGCAGCTTCGACGCCTGGGTCTACTCCATCGCCCGCAACGTGGCACGGGACGAGTGGCGCCGCCGGGGACGCGCCCGGGAGGAAGAGCCCGTGAGCGAGGCGATCCCCGACGACGTCCCCTCGGCCGAGACGCGAACCACGGACCGGCAGGACCTGAGAAGGGCCGTCGACGCGCTGGCGAAGCTGCCGGCGGGAATGCGGGCCTGCCTCTTGCTGCACGTACAGAAGGGGCTGTCGTACCGGGAGATCGGCCAGCGGCTGTCGCTCGCCGTCCCGACCGTGAAGGTACAGATCTGGAACGCCCGGCGTCGCCTGAGGAGCCTGCTGGAGGAGCAACCGCCATGACAGAGCCTATCCCGCTGCGGGCCTACGGCCCCCACCCCACTCCCGAGGAGATCTACGGCGCCCGGAACAACCCGGGAGGTCCCGGTGCCGAGCGGGTCCTGCGCCACGCCGCCGGCTGCGCCCGCTGCTCGGAGGAGATGGCCCGGCAGGAGGCGTTCGACCAGCCCGCGCCCATGCCGGCCGCCGCCCTGACAGCGGCCTGGGAGCGCTTCGGCCGCGGCGAGCCCGCGGCAGCGGTCCGTCGGCCCGCCCGCTGGACACCCGTCTACGCCTTGGCGGCGACGCTGGTGTTCTGCCTCCTCGGCCTGGGGATCTGGATCGCGGAGCAGGGACGCCGCGACAGCGACGTCGAGCGCGGCAGCGCGGAGGTGACCGCGGGCTGGGCGCCGACTGGCATTGTGGCGGCGCCGCCGGCCGCGTTCACCTTCCCCGCTCCGGGAGACGGGCCGCGGCGGGTGAAGGTCTTCGATACGCAACAGACCTATGTCTGGACCAGCGAGCCCGCCTTCGGCGGCCGGGTCGTCTTTCCGGAGGCGGAGCGGCGGCGCCTGAAGCCGGGGGTCGAATATTTCTGGACGGTGGTGGGCGACGCGGGGGAGGGGGGAGCGGCACCGAGCTTCCGGATCAAGAAGTAATGTAGAATGTCCGCGGAAGGATCCCTGGTGACCTCTGTCCTGATCATGACGGAGCCGCAGGATTTTCACTCCTATGCCGTCGCCGAAGCTTTACGGCGGAAGGGCATCGAGGTCATCCTCTGGCATGGCACCGACTTTCCCGGCCGGCAGCGGGCCTCCGTCTGGGTGGACGAGAGCAGCTTCGGCCTGGAGATCTCGGGCGCGGAGATCGCGCTGCGGCAGGCCCGCTTCGACACTGTCTGGAACCGGCGGCCCACGGATCCGGTGTTGCCGGACCACCTCCACCCGGCGGACCGGGTGCCGGCCGCACGCGACTGCCAGCACTTCGTCTGGGCCCTCTGGCACCTGGTGGCCCCCGGCGCTTTCTGGGTCAATCCGCTGTCGCCCATCCCGTCCGCGATCCTCAAGCCTTATCAGCTCCGGCTGGCCCGGGAGATCGGTCTGGAGATCCCGCCGACCCTGTGCAGCAACGACCCTGGCCGCATCGTGGAGTTCCTGCGCGCCCACGAAGGCGAGACGGTCTACAAGAGCTTCCACGCCGGGTCCTGGAAGACGGAGGACGGGCTCGCCATGCTCTACACCTCGCCGGTCACGGAGGACGACCTGCCGGAGGACGAGGCGCTCCAGGCGGCGCCGGGGATCTTCCAGGTGCGCATCCCGAAGGATCACGAGCTGCGGGTGACCTTCCTCGGGGCGCGTCCCGTGACCGCCCGGCTGCACTCCCAGGGCCATCCGGACGCCCGGGAGGACTGGCGCCGGACGGCGGCCCTCGAGGTCGAGCCCGCGGAGCTTCCCGAGGCCGTGGTCCGTAAATGCAGGACCCTCATGGCGCGCCTGGGCCTGGTCTTCGGCTGCTTCGATTTCATCGTCACGCCGGAAGGCCGCTACGTTTTCCTGGAGATCAACCCCATGGGCCAGTTCCTCTTCCTCGAGAGGCTGTGTCCGGAGATCCCGCTGCTGGATCTGTTCTGTGATTTCCTGATCGAGCGCGGCGCCGCCTCGCCTGGAGCCGGCGCCCCGGCCATCCGCCTTCAGGATGTCTGGGAGCCGGCGGAGCGCGCGTTCCTCGCCGCGCGGGAGAGCCACGTGCTGAAACCCAATAAAATCATCGCCGAGGGGAGCCTCGCCCGCCGCGAGGTCCCTCCGGCGCCAGAGCTTCCTGTCCTGACAGGCCTCTCGGGGCTGTGATGCAGGACGGTTGAAAGGAGGACCAGACTCATGAAGAAGTCAAGAGGCAACCGGCTCCTGGGTCGCTACTTGGCCCAGGAGCTCACCGAGGCCGAGCTCCTGCGCGCTTTCGGCAGTCAAACCATCAGGTCCGGCTGCGGTGTCGATTACACCTCGACCCGCGACAAGAACGGCGTCGAGATCGACTGAGACGTTCCTCAGCCTCCGATCTTGACGCTCAGCGCCTAGACCGGAGCCACTGGGCGTGGATCGCCCAGATGCCAGTCGATCTCGTCCCCCTCTCTCCCTGGTGGGAGAGAGGGGTCAGCAGAGTGCAGGCCGGCCGTCTCAGTTGATCGATTTCCCCTCTTCGAGCGTCTTGATCATCCCCTCCAGGGACTTGCGGTTGGCGTCGTCCGGCGCCTGCTTGACGGCCAGCTTGGCCTCGGCCAGGGCCTCCTTGGTGTGGCCCAGGGCGGCGTGGCCGCGGGCGAGGCCGACGTGCACCGGCCAGACGTTGGGATGACGCTTGGCGTTGAGCTCGAAGACCCTCATCGCCTCCTCGTTCTTCTTCTGGCCCAGGAGCTGGCGACCGTAGAGGTGGATCTCGACGGGCCCCGCCGTGGAGTGGGCCAGGGCGGCTTCCATGGTCTTCCTGGCCTCCTCGGTCTTGCCGTTGGCCTCCTGGAGCTGGGCCAGGACGCTGAGGGTGTTGAAGTTCTCCAAGCCGATGCCGGGGGCGTGGGCCGCCGCTTCGGCCCAGCGCAGACCGTCGTCGAGGTGGGTCTTGTTCTGCAGGGTGTAGTTGGCGGCGGCGTCCCAGTTCTGGTAGTTGAAGCCCGGGTTCGTCCGCAGCTCGCGGCGGATGTTCTCCACGTAAAGGTCGTCCGGGTGCTCCACCGTGATGGTGAACGGGAGCTGCAGGTCCTCCCACTTGAGGGCGGCGGTGGCTTTGGCGGGAGAGCGCTCGGTGAACTCGTAGCTCAGCCACTCGTGGTAGTCGCTCTTCTCGGGCTTGGCCTGCACCCGCAGGGCGTCCTCCTTGGCGTCGTAGAAGAAGCTCCCCCACGAGGTGGAGTTCTTGGAGAAGACGATCGTCCACTCCTCCTGGCCGGGGATGAAATGGACCCCGTAGGAGCCGGCAGGCAGGGGCTTGCCCTGCACCAGGACGTCGTGGGTGGTGGTGAGGACCGTGTTCTCGTTGGCGCCGCCCCGCCATGGGCACTGGTCGCCGCAGGAGCCGAAGCCGAGGTTGGCCATGCCAAACGGCACGAGCCCGCCCCAGATCTTGCCGTGGCGGTCCTCGCCCGTGGGGCTGTGGACGTGCGGGCTGTTGTAGGCGATGGTCACCTTCACCAGACCGATGCCCTGGGTGACGGATGAATACTGATTGTTGCCGGACGGCGGCAGGGTGAGGCCGCGGATCTGGGCGGCGGCCGGCATGGCGGCGAGAAGCGCTGCCGCGGTCAGCGGGACAAGGCGACGGACGAGGTTTCGGGTCATAGCGAGATCCTCCAGGGAAGGTCGTTTCGTCTCTCTACGCGGGAATCGCCGGAAGGTTCGGGGTAGACTGTAAAATGACGTAAATACCGGGCCATGATTCATGAGCACCATCGCGACGGCTTCACCGTCTCCACCGACCCGGCGAGGGTCGACGTCGACGCCGTCCATGCCTTCCTCACCACCGCCTACTGGTGTGAGGGGATCCCCCGGCAGACTGTGGCGCGGGCACTCTCCCGCTCCCTCTGCTTCGGCCTCTACGAGGGAGAGCGGCAGATCGGTCTGGCGCGGGTGATCACCGATGCCACCACCTTCGCCTATCTCTGCGACGTCTACGTGCTCCCCGCGCGCCGCGGCAAAGGCCTTGGCAGGTGGCTGATGGAGTGCGTCATGGCCCATCCGGACCTTCAGGAGCTGCGCCGCTTCACCCTCGTCACCCGCGACGCGCACGAGCTGTACCGCCCCTTCGGCTTCGCGGCGGTCCAGAACCCCGCCCGGCATCTGGAGATCGTGCGGCCGGGATTATACAAGCCGGCCTGCTAGAATCCAGCCGTTCCGCAACCTGGAGGGTCCGTGCGCTCGTACTTCGTGTTCCTGGTGCTGCTGGCGGTCAAGGTCTTCGCCCGGCTCTTCTACCGCATGGACATGCAGTGGATCGGCGAGGTGCCGCCCGAGCCATGGCGGCACATCCGCCTGACGGCCATCCTCAACCACACCAGCCTCTACGAGGCCCTCTTCACCGGCGTCTGCCCCAACCACTACCTGTGGCGCCTCGCCCGCCACGGCGTCGTCCCCATCGCCGAGAAGACGACGAAACGGGCGGTGGTGGGCCGCTTCTACGGCCTGGTGGCGGCGCGGGTCATCTCCATCACCCGCGAGCGGGACGAGACCTGGAGCCATGTGCTCAAGGAGATCGACCCCGACGCCATGGTGATGATCCTGCCCGAGGGGAGGATGAAGCGGGCCACCGGCCTCGATGCCCAGGGCAAGCCGATGACGGTGCGCGGCGGCATCGCCGACATCCTGGAGACCCTGGGCGAGGGACGGATGCTCATCGCCTACAGCGGCGGCCTGCATCACGTGCACACCCCCGGCGAACGATTCCCCCGCCTGTTCAAGACCATCCGCCTGCGGCTGGAGGTGGTGGACATCGTCGAGTACCGCGCCGCCCGCATGGCGGAGGGCGGCCTCAAGGGCTTCCGCCGGGCGGTGGTCCACGACCTCGAACGGCGGCGCGACCTGATCTGCCCACCCCTGGAGGCGCTGAGCTCCCGGTAAAGTCGTACAATGGCGCCGGGAGGCGCGGTGTTCGGAAAACCCATCAAACTGTTTAAAATCTTCGGGTTCGCGATCCGGATCGATCCCTCCTGGGGCATCGTCGCCGGGCTGGTGACCTGGCAGTTCGCGACCCTCGCCCTCCCCGCCTGGGCGCCGGGCCTGTCCGCCGCCACCTACTGGCTGGTCGGCGTCGTGGCCGCCCTCGGCTATTTCCTCTCGGTGGTGCTGCACGAGCTGTCGCATTCTCTGGTGGCGCGGCGCTACGGTCTGGAGATGCGGGGGATCACCCTGTTCATCTTCGGTGGCGTGGCCGAGATGCCCGGCGAGCCGCCCACGGCGCAGGCCGAGCTCCTGGTGGCCGCCGCAGGGCCGGCGGCGAGCTTCGGGATCGCCCTGGCCTGCGGCGTGGGCTACGCGGCGGCCACGGCGGCAGGCCTGCCCGCGCCCGTGGGGGCCGTCTGCGGCCTGCTCGGCGGGCTCAACGCCATGCTCGCCCTTTTCAACCTGGTGCCCGCCTTTCCCCTGGACGGCGGGCGCATGCTGCGCGCCGTGCTCTGGGGCTGGAGCGGCAACCTGCGCCGGGCCACCCGCATCGCCTCGACAATCGGCGCCGGGTTCGGGCTGCTGCTCGTCGGCCTGGGGCTGATCTCGACCGTCCGGGGCTCCTGGTCCGGGCTGTGGCTGGTCCTCGTCGGCTTCTTCGTGCGCAACGCCGCCCAGGCCTCCTACCAACAGCTCCTGCTGCGCCGGACCCTGGAGGGCGAGCCGGTCTCCCGTTTCATGCAGACCGACCCGGTGACCGTGCCGCGGGCCATCTCCGTGCTCGACCTGGTCCAGGGCTATATCTACCGCTATCACTTCAAGATGTTCCCGGTGGTGGACGACGGCGGCCGGCTGCTGGGCTGCGTCACCACCCGCCAGGTGCGGGAGCTCCCCCGCGAGGAATGGGACCGGCAGACGGTCGGCGCGCTGGCGGAGCGCTGCGGCTCCGAGAACACGGTGCGGGCGGACACGGATGCCATGCAGGCCCTCGCCACCATGAGCCGGACGGGTGCCTCCCGCCTCATGGTGGTGGAGGGCGACCGCCTCGCGCTCAAGGACCTGCTGCGATTTTTTTCTCTCAAGATGGAGCTCGAAGAGGCCGGCTGACCGCTGAGCTCCTGGCGCGGCAGGGCCCTCGTGGACGGGCAGCGACGACTGCTGCCAAGCCAGCGACGACTGCTGCCGAGGAGAGGATGTCTGAAAAGTGTCCAGGCCCGAAGGGCCGGCCCTTCGGGTCTTTTCCGGCCGCTCCGGTTGCAGGGCGGGCCGCTTCCAGACACCCTTTCCGGGAAGGAGTAGAATCATTACGCTCGAACGGCGCGTCTGAGCCTGCCCGCGGCACTCTAGATAGAGAGGCACCGGATGACGACGACCGAAGACCGCACCACCCCGCTGCCCCTGTCCCCGGCACCTCCCCGCCCTCCAGCGCTCCGCACCGCCATCCGTCGAGCCCTCTTCGGCATCGCGCCGCAGGAGACCTCCTTCGCTCGCCGCGGCTTCCGCGGCGAGGCCGGGGCCGTGCGCGACCGCCTGGAGAAGGTGGGCTCCTCCTTCGTCCAGGGCTACCACGCCGCCCTCGCGGAGGACCGGCCCCTCCCCCTGGCGGCGCGGATCGACGGCGAGGTCGAGCGGGACTTCCGCGGCTTCGCCTACGAGGGGGCCGGGATGGCCCTCGCCCTGCTCGACACCCTGATTCCGGGCCGCCGTGATCGCCTGGCCCGCTTCCTCGCCGGTCCGGGGGAGGCTCAACGCTACATCGTCCACGTCGGCGCCGGCTGGGTGATGGCGCGGCTGCCGGTCTCGCCCCGGCGCTACCTCTCCCGCCTGGCCGATCCGCTGCTGCGCTGGCTGGCCCTCGACGGCTACGGCTTCCACGAGGGCTTCTTCCGCTGGCCCCGGTCGGTGGGCCGGCAGGAAGTGCCCCGGCGCCTCCAGGGCTACTACCGGCGGGGATTCGACCAGGGCCTCGGCCGCAGCCTCTGGTTCGTCGAGGGCGCGGACGTGGACCGGCTGCCGTGGACGATCGGCGCCTTTCCCGCCGCCCGCCAGCCCGACCTGTGGAGCGGCCTGGGCCTCGCCCTGGGCTATGCCGGCGGGCGCGAGCAGGCCGCGGTCGAGGCGCTGCTGGCGGCCGCCGGCCCGCACGCTCCCCAGCTCGCCCAGGGCGTGGTCTTCGCCGCCGAGGCGCGGCAGAGGGCCGGCAACCCGACCCCCCAGACCGGGCTGGCCTGCCGGGTGGTCTGGGGCCTCCCGGCCGCAGAGACCGCGGCGGTGGCCGACGAGGCCCGGCGCGACCTCCCCCCCGACCGTCCCGGCGAGCCGGCGTACGAAGTCTGGCGGCGGCGCATCCAGGACGTCTTCACAGAACGGAGGCTCGCATGAGCGAGATGACCGACCTCACCGGACGACCGGGGCAACCCGGCCTCTTCCGCCGCAACGCCACCCGGCTCGTGGCCCTGGCGCTGATCCTCGGCCTCTTCGGCTTCGCGCGCCTGCCCACGCTGCCGGCGGCGCAGCGGCAGGCCCTGGCCGGGCGCTTCGCCTTCGCCCGCACGCCGCTGGCGACGCCGGCCGGCCTGCGCCTCGACCGCACCGTCCGCGAGGTCCATCCGGGCCTCAAGGACATCGCCTCCTGGGTCTCCAGCGTCGGCGCCGCCGTGGCCCTCAACGACCTCGACGGCGATGGGCTGCCCAACGACCTCTGCTCGGTGGACACGCGGCTCGACAAGGTGCTGGTGCAGCCGGCGCCGGGCACGGGGGCCCGCTACCCGCTCTTCGTGCTCGATCCGTCGCCGCTCGCCTACGACGCGCGGACCACGGCCCCCATGGGCTGCCTCCCCGGCGACTTCAACGAGGACGGCCGGATGGACCTGCTGGTCTACTACTGGGGCCGGCCGCCCATCGTCTTCCTGCGCCGGGACGACGCCGGCCCCCTGTCCGCGGCCTCCTTCCGGCCGCTGGCGGTGGCCCCGGGCAACCAGATCTGGAACACCAACGCCCTGACCAGCGCCGACGTCGACGGCGACGGCCACCTCGACCTCATCGTCGGCAACTACTTCCCGGACGGCATGCGGGTGCTCGACGCCAAGGCCACCGACGGCGCCCACATGCACCGCTCCATGTCGCGCTCGGAGAACGGCGGCAAGAAGCATCTGCTGCTGTGGAAGGGCGGCACCTCGGGGCACGAACCGACGGTGGAGTTCGTGGACGTGGAGAACGCCTTCGATCCGCAGACCACCTGGTCGTGGACGCTCGCCGTGGGCGCCGCCGACCTCGACGGCGACCTGCTGCCGGAGATCTACTTCGGCAACGATTTCGGCAACGACCGGCTGCTGCACAACCTGTCGACCCCCGGCCACCCGCGCTTCGCCGTGCTGGAGGGGCGGCGCACCTTCACCACCCCCACCTCCAAGGTGCTGGGCCACGATTCCTTCAAGGGGATGGGCGTCGACTTCGCCGACGTCAACGGCGACGGCATCCCCGATCTGTACGTCAGCAACATCGCCCAGAACTACGCCCTGGAGGAGAGCCACTTCGTCTGGGTGAGCACGGGCGATCTCAAGTCCATGCGCCGGGGGGTGGCCCCCTATGCCGACCAGGGCGAGACGCTGGGACTGTCGCGCAGCGGCTGGGGGTGGGACGCCCGCTTCGTCGACTTCGACAACGACGGCGTGCCCGAGGCGATCCAGGCGGTGGGCTTCATGCGCGGCGAGAAGAACCGCTGGCCGGAGCTGCACGAGCTGGCCATGGGCAACGACAACAACATGAACCACCCCGCCGCCTGGCCCCACTTCTGGCCCGGCGACGACCTCTCGGGCCACCTGCACGACCCCTTCTTCGTGCGCGCCCGGGACGGCCGCTACTACGACCTGGCGGCGGAGATGGGATTCGACGACGCGCACGTCAGCCGCGGCCTCGCCATCGCCGATGTGGACGGCGACGGCCGCCTCGACTTCGCCGTCGCCAACCAGTGGGAGACCTCCTGGTTCTTCCACAACGCCAGCCCGCACGCCGGCACCTGGCTGGAGCTCGTGCCGCGGCTGCCCGCCCTGGAAGGCAGAAGCCGCCCGGCGGTGGGCGCCGAGGTCGCCGTCACCCTGCCGGACGGCCGCCGCAGGGTGGCGCAGGTGGACGGCGGCAGCGGCCACTCGGGCAAGCGGGCGCCGGAGGTCCATTTCGGCCTCGGCTCCTTGAATCCCGCCACCCCCTTGCGGGTGGACGTGCGCTGGCGCGACGGGCAGGGGCGGCCGCGGGCGACGACGCTGCGGCTCACCCCCGGGCGCCACACCCTCGTGCTCGGGGCGCCGGCGCCCCCGCAGCTCCCGCAGACGGCGGCGGGCAAGGACCTCGTGAAACCGGCGGCGGCCACTGCGGCCACGGGAAAGGCAGGTTGAGACATGGCTGAGCAGAAAGACATGCGCCTGGCGGCGCTGCGGCGGTTCGCCACCGCCATCACCGTCCTCAACGTCCTGGGCCACGCCGTGCTCGGCTTCGAGCAGTCGCTGGCCACGCCGGTCACCGGCGTGCTCGTCGCCTACGCCACCGAGATCCTGCTCGAGGCCGTGGAGTCGTGGCGGCTCGGCCGCCGGCCGCGCTTCCTCGGCGGCGGCGTGCGCGGGCTCGTCGATTTCCTGCTCTCGGCCCACATCACGGGCCTCGCGGTCTCCATGCTGCTCTATGCCAACGAGCGGCTGCTGCCCGTCGCCTTCGCCGCCGCTGCCGCCATCGGCTCGAAGTACCTGTTCCGGGTGGGCACCAACGGCGCCCGGCGCCACGTCTTCAACCCGTCGAACCTGGGGATCACGGCGACGCTCCTCGCCTTCCCCTGGGTGGGCATCGCCCAGCCCTACATGTTCACCGAGAACCTGCCGGCCAGTTGGGACTGGGTGCTGCCGGTCATCATCGTCTGCTCCGGCACGATGCTCAACACCAAGTTCACCCGCCGGGTGCCGCTGATCCTCGCCTGGCTGGGCGGCTTCGTGCTGCAGGCGGCGATCCGCCACTTCGTCTTCGGCAACCTCTTCTTCCCCTCGCTCAACCCGATGACGGGCGTCGCCTTCCTGCTCTTCACCTTCTACATGGTGACCGACCCGGCGACGACGCCGGCGACGCGGCGGGGGCAGATCGCCTTCGGCCTGGCGATCGCCGCGGCGTATGGGACCCTGATGGCCCTGCATATCGTCTTCGGACTCTTCTTCGGCCTGAGCGCGGTGTGCGCCGGCCGCGGTGCGCTGCTCTACCTGCGGGCCCTGGCGGCCCAGCGGGCGGAGGCGCGGATGAAAGTTCCCGTGCCGGCGGAGGCATGAGGTGAGCGAAGGCATCGCCGGTATCGCCGGTATCGCGATCATTGGGATGGCATGCCGCTATCCCGATGCCGGCTCCCCGGCCGAGCTCTGGGAGAACGTGCTCGCCCGCCGGCGCGCCTTCCGCCGCGTGCCGCCCGAGCGGCTGCGCCTCGAAGACTACCTCGACCGCTACCCGGGCGATCCGGACAGCCTCCACCTCGCCGAGGCCGCGGTGCTCGACGGCTGGGAGTTCGACCGCGTGCGCTTCCGCGTCGCCGGGCCCACCTTCCGCGCCACCGACCTCGTCCACTGGCTGGCCCTCGACGTCGCCGCCCAGGCCCTGGCCGACGCCGGCTTCCCCGACGCCGAGGGGCTGCCGCGGGACTCGACCGGCGTCCTCCTCGGCAACACTCTCACCGGCGAGTTCTCCCGCTCTCACCTGATGCGCCTGCGCTGGCCCTACGTCCGCCGCACGCTCGCCACCGCCCTCGCCGGCGAGGGGTGGGACGAGAGCCAGGTGGCCGGCTTCCTCGCCCGCCTGGAGCCGGCTTACAAGGCGCCCTTCCCCGAGCCCATGGAGGAGTCGCTGGCCGGCGGCCTCTCCAACACCATCGCCGGGCGCGTCTGCAACCATTTCGACCTGCACGGCGGCGGCTACACCCTGGACGGCGCCTGCGCCTCCTCGCTGCTCGCCGTGGCCAATGCCTGCTCGGCGCTCGCCGCGGGCGACCTCGATGTCGCCCTCGCCGGCGGCGTCGACCTGTCGCTCGACCCCTTCGAGCTGGTGGGCTTCTCCCGCGCCGGCGCCCTGGCGCAGGACGAGATGCGGGTGTTCGACACCCGCTCCGCCGGCTTCCTCCCCGGCGAGGGGTGCGGCTTCGTGGTGCTGATGCGGGAGTCCGACGCCGCCCGTCTCGGCTGCCGCGTGGTGGCCGTGATCCGCGGCTGGGGGGTCTCCTCGGACGGCGCCGGCGGCATCAGCCGTCCCGAGCCCCGCGGCCAGCAGATGGCCCTGCGCCGGGCCTACCGCCGCGCCGGCTTCGGCATGGACACCGTCGCCTACTTCGAGGGGCACGGCACCGGCACCACGGTGGGCGACGCCGCCGAGCTCGCCGCCCTGTCGGCCGCCCGCCGCGAGGCGTCGCCGTCCTCCCCGGCACTCCCCGCCGTCGTGGGCGCCCTCAAGGCCAACATCGGCCACACCAAGGCGGCGGCCGGCGTGGCCGGGCTGATCAAGGCCGCGCTCGCCGTCCACCATCAGATGCTGCCGCCCAACACCGGCTGCGAGGAGCCGCACCCCGAGCTGACGGCCCCCGGCGCCGTCCTGCGCGTCCTCGACCGCGGCGAGCCGTGGCCCGCGGGCCAGCCGCTGCGCGCCGCCGTCTCCGCCATGGGCTTCGGCGGCATCAACTCCCACGTGGTGATCGAGGGGACAGCCGAGGTGCGCCGCCGCGCGCTGCGGCCCCAGGAGCGGGAGTTGCTGGCCTCCTGGCAGGACGCCGAGCTGCTGCTGCTCGCCGCCTCCGACGCCGCCGCCCTCGCCGCCGAGGCCGAGCGCCTGGCCGTGGTGGCCGCCCGCGCCTCGCGGGCCGAGCTGGCCGACCTCGCCGCCGAGCTGCGGCGGCGACTGACCGCGGGATCGAAGGGCCCGGCCCGGGCCGCGGTGGTGGCGAGCAAGCCCGCCGAGGCCGCCGACGGGCTGCGCCGGCTCGCCGGCTGGCTGCGGGAGGGGGAGACGGCGCGGATCGATTCCCGCCACGGCGTCTTCCTCGGTTTCCTCGGCGCCGGCCCCCGGGGACACCACGGACACCGCATCGGCTTCCTTTTCCCCGGCCAGGGCGCGCCGTCGCACCTCGACGGCGGCATCCTGCGGCGGCGCTTCGAGGAGCTGGAGGCGGTCTACGGGCCGGCCGGGCTCGATCCGAACGCCGACGCCGCCGATGCGATCGATACCGCCGTGGCCCAGCCGGCCATCCTCACCCACGCGCTGGCCGGCCTCTGGCTGCTGGACCGCCTGGGCCTGCGCGCCGCCGTGGCCGTGGGCCACAGCCTGGGCGAGATCGCCGCCCTCCACTGGGCCGGCGCTTTCGACGCCGAGGCCGCCCTGCGCCTCGCGACCGCCCGCGGCCGGGCCATGGCGGACCTGCCCGGCGCCGGCGGGCATTCCGGCACCATGGCCAGCCTCGGCGCCGACCCCGCGACGGTCGCGGAGATCCTGGCTGGCACCAGCGCCGTCATCGCCGCCTACAACGGCCCGCGCCGCATTGTGATCTCGGGCCCTGCCGCCGCCGTGGAAGCGGCCCTGGAGCGCGCCCGCGACCGCGGCCTCGCCGTGACCCGGCTGCGGGTCTCCCACGCCTTCCACTCCCCCCTGGTGGCGGGCGCGGCCCCCCGCCTGGCGGCCGAGCTGGAGACCCACCCGCCGCGCTCCCTGGCCCGGCCCGTGGCCTCGACCGTCACCGGCGGGCTGATCGACGCCGCGACCGACCTGCGGGAGCTGCTGCTCTCCCAGCTCACCTCGCCCGTGCGCTTCACGGACGCCCTCGCCGCCGTCGCCGACCGTGCGGACCTGTGGCTCGAGGTCGGGCCCGGCCGCGCCCTCTCGGAGCTGGCCGGCGAAGTCCTGGACGGGCCGGTGATCTCCCTGGACGTCGGCGGCCCGTCCCTCGCCGGGCTGCTGAAGGCAGCGGGCGCCGCCTTCGCCCTCGGCGCGCCGCTCGACACGGCGGTCCTCTTCGAGGGGCGGTTCACGCGGCCGTTCGATCCCGACCGGGTGCCGCAGTTCCTGGTCAACCCGTGTGAGCTGGCGCCGGTGCCGTCGGAGTCGATCGGATCCGTCCGATCCGTCGGATCCGTCCGATCGGTCGGATCGGTCGAGCAGGCTACGGCCGCTGTGGTGCTCCATCATCCCGACCCGGCCCTTCCCGCCAACGCCCGGGAGCTGGTGCGCCTCCTGGTCGCCGAGCGGGCCGAGCTGCCGGCCGACGCCGTGCGCGACGACAGCCGGCTGCTCTCGGACCTCCACCTCAATTCGATTTCCGTGGGCCAGCTCGTGGTGGAGGCCGCGCGCCGACTGGGCCTGCGCCCGCCCGCCTCCCCCACCGACTACGCCCGCGCCACCGTGGCCGAGGTCGCCGAGGTCCTGGAGCAGCAGGCCGCCCAGGGGGATGGCGCCGGCGCCGCCGAGAGCGCTCCCCCCGGCGTCGACGCCTGGGTGCGCCCCTTCACCGTCGAGCTCATACCGCGCGATCGTCCCCGTCACCCCCGCCTCCGCCCATCCGACGAAGCGCCGGGGGAGTGGACCATCATCGCGCCCGAGGGCCATCCGCTGGCCGCGGCCTTCGCCGGCCGCCTGCCGGGGGACGGCGTGGCCCTCCTGATGCCGATCGAGGTGGAGAGGTGTCACGCCGGGCTGCTCCTGGAGGGGGCCCGGGCCGTGCTCGCCGCGCCGCCCACGGTCCGCGTCCTCCTCGTCCACCAGGGTGGCGTGGGCGGCGCCTTCGCCCGCACCCTGCGGCTGGAGATCCCCACCGCCACCGCGTGCGTGGTCCGGGTGCCGTTCGACCACCCCGAGGCCGTGGGCTGGGCGGTCGCCGAGATGGCCGCTGCGATCACCGCCGGGACGACCGCCGATGGGGGCTACTTCGTCGAGGCCGATTACGACTCGGCAGGCCGGCGCCGCGTCCCCGTGCTCCGCCTGCTGGAGACCGTCGAACCGGGCCCTCTCCCCCTGGGGCCGGACGACGTCCTGCTGGTCACCGGCGGCGGCAAGGGGATCGCGGCCGAGTGCGCCCTCGACCTGGCGCGGGCGAGCGGCGCCCGCCTCGCCCTCCTCGGCCGCTCGGCCCCGGAGTCGGACGCCGAGCTGGCGGCCAATCTCGAACGCATGGCCGCGGCCGGCGTGCGCGCCCTCTACCTCCCGGCCGACGTGGGCGATCCGGAAGCCGTGTTCCTGGCGGTGGCCCGCGTGCAGGCCGAGCTCGGTCCCGTCACCGCTGTCATGCATGGCGCCGGCGCCAACTCCCCCCGGCGGCTGGCGGACCTCGACGAAGAGGCCCTCACGCGCACCCTGGCCCCCAAGGTGGCCGGGTTCTTCCACGTCCTGGCGTCCGTCGATCCCGGCCGCCTGCGGCTGCTGGTGACCTTCGGCTCCATCATCGCCCGCATGGGCCTGCCGGGCGAGGCCGACTACGCCGTGGCCAACGAGTGGCTGGCCCGCGCCACCGAGAACATCGCCCGCGACCTCCCGGACTGCCGCTGCCTCACCCTCGAGTGGTCGGTATGGTCCGGGGCCGGCATGGGCGAGCGGCTGGGGACGCTCGAAAGCCTGCGCGCCCAGGGGATCTCCCCCATCCCGGCCGAGACCGGGCTCGCCATGCTCCGCGAGCTGATCTCCCGCCCCAGGTCCGCGGACGGTGTCGGCGATGTCGTCTCCATC
Organism: Thermoanaerobaculum sp.; assembly: GCA_021154885.1. Taxonomy (GTDB): domain Bacteria; phylum Acidobacteriota; class Thermoanaerobaculia; order Multivoradales; family UBA5704; genus DATARR01. The sequence goes on along the minus strand of JAJKHS010000032.1, from coordinate 111,866 downwards.
GTGGTGGCCGGCCGCTTCGGCGAGCCTCCCACCCTGGAGATGGAGCGCCCCGAGCTCCCCCTGCTGCGCTACCTGGAGAAGGTGCGGGTCCACGTCCCCGGCGTCGAGCTGGTGGTGGACTCCGAGATCTCGGCGGACACCGATCCCCACCTCGCCGACCACGTCTTCCACGGCGAGCCCCTGTTCGCCGCCGTGCTGGGGATGGAGGCCATGGCCCAGGCGGCGATGGCGGTGCTGGGGAAAACGGGGAGCGACGAGATCCCGACTTTCGAGGACGTCGTCTTCCAGCGCCCGGTGGCGGTGCCGCCCGGACAGACCACCACCATCCGCGTCGCCGCCCTGGTGCGCGGGACGGGCTCGTCTCAGACAGTGGAAGTGGTCCTCCGCGACGCCTCGACCGGCTTCGCCGCGGACCACTTCCGCGCCGTCTGCCGGTTCGGCGCCGCCCCCTCGGCCGCGCCCCGGCTCCTCGCCGCCTTCCGCGGCGACCCGCGGCTCGCCTTCGATCCGGCGAGCGACCTCTACGGCGGCGTCCTCTTCCACCGCGGCCGCTTCCGCCGTGTCGAGGGCTACCGCCGGCTGCGCGCCACCGAGTGCCTGGCCGACATCTCGCCGGACGGCTCCACCGCCTGGTTCGGCCGCTACCTGCCGGACCGCCTGATCCTCGGCGACCCCGGGGCCCGCGACGCCGCCATCCACGGCATTCAGGCCTGCATCCCCCACGCGACGCTGCTGCCCACCGGCGTGGACCGCGTGGTGACCCTGGGCCTCGCCGCCGACGTCCCCCTGCTGCTCGCCGCCCGCGAGCGCAGCCGCCACGGCGACGACTTCGTCTACGACCTCGAGCTGGTGGACGCTCAAGGGCGGCTGCGCGAGCGCTGGGAGGGGCTGCGCCTCAAGGCCGTCGACCGCATCGCGCCCCCCGCGAGCTGGACGGCCGCCCTCCTCGGTCCCCACGTCGAGCGCCGGCTGCAGGAGATCCTCCCCGGCGCCGGCGTGCGGGTCGCGCTGGCGTCGGAGAACGGAGACGGCAGCCACGGCACGGTCTTCAGCCTGATGGGCGCCGGCGAAGCGGGGCATCGCCCCGACGGCAAGCCCGAGACGGACGCCGGCCAGGTCTCCGTCTCGCACGCCGCTCCCCTCGTGCTTGCCGTGATCCGGAATGGCCGCGTGGGCTGCGACCTGGAGCCGGTGGCCGCGCGGCCGGAGGAGGTCTGGCGCGGCCTGCTGGGCCCGGACCGCTTCCGCCTCGCCGAGCTCATCGCCCGCGAGCGGGGAGAGAGCCGGGACGCCGCGGCCACCCGTGTCTGGGCGGCGGCCGAGAGCCTGGCCAAGGCCGGCGTCCCCCACGGCGCGCCGTTGACGCTGGAAAGCCATGGCGCCGGCGACGGCTGGCTCGTCCTGCGCTCCGGCGCCCTGCGCATCGGCAGCCTGCTGGCGCCGGTGCGCGAGCTGGCCGGGGCGGCCGCCCTGGCGGTGCTCGTCGATCGTGACGATTCCGGCGACCCCGCAGAGACCCCCGCTTGAAGTTCTACGAGTACCGCCACGTGGTGGGCTTCGAGGATACCAACCTCGTGGGCAACGTCTACTACGTCAACCCCCTGCGCTGGCAGGGGCGCTGTCGCGAGATGTTCCTGCGCGACAACGCGCCGGAGGTCCTGGACGAGCTCTCCCGCGACCTCGCCCTCGCCACCGTCCGCTGTTCGTGCGACTATCTCACCGAGCTGTTCGCCTTCGATCAGGTGTCCGTGCGCATGCGCCTGGGCGGCGTGGTGCAGAACCGCATCACCCTGCTCTTCGAGTACTGGCGATTGACCGCCGGGGGGGCGGACGGCGAGGAACTGGCGGCGCGCGGCGAGCAGGTGGTGGCCTGCATGCGGCGCGAGGGGGAGAGGACGGTCCCCACCGCCATCCCGGTCGCGTTGCGGGAAGCGTTGAAGCCGTACGCCTGACCCATGATCGACTCCTGGCTCAATCGCCTCGCCGAGGCGTCCATGGCCCGGCCCCGCCGCGCCATCGCCGCCATGACCTTCGTCACCCTGGCGATGGCTCCCGGCCTGCTGCGCCTGCAACTGCGCACCGACGGCCACGCCCTGATGCCGGTCGACGACCCGGAGATCCTCTTCGACGCCGAGGTGCGCGATCACTTCCACCTGCGCGATCCCATCGTCGTCCTCGTCGAGACCTCGCGGCCGGAGGGGATCTACAACCTCGACACCCTGCGCCGGGTACGCGACCTCTCGGCCGCCCTCGCCCGCCTGCCGGGCGTCGGCCCCGACGAGGTGATGAGCCTCGCCACCGAGCACCGCGACCGCGTCTACCCGGGGACCCTCAACTTCCGGCCGTTCCTCGACCCGCTGCCCGACACGCCGCTGCTCATGGAGACCCTGCGCGGCGACGTCGCCGCGGCCTCCATCCTCAAGGGCACCCTGGTATCGGCGGACGGCCGGGCGGCGTCCATCCTGCTCGGCGCGCCCAACTCGTCGGACAAGGACGCCAACGCCGACCGTACCGCCCTCTACCGCGCCATCCTGAAGACGGCGAAGCCCTTCGCCTCGGCCACCGACCGCATCGTCGTGGCCGGCGCGCCGGTCGCCGAATCGCTGCTCGGCACCCACATCCTCCAGGATCTGACGCTGCTCGTGCCGCTGGCCCTGATCGTCATCGCCCTCGCCTGCTGGTGGGGCTGCCGCCGGCTCTGGTCGCTCCCCGTGGTGCTGCCGAAGATGGGCGCCTCGCTGATCTGGACCTTCGGCCTCATGGGCTGGCTCGGCGTGCCCGTCTACCTGACCACGGCGGTGCTGCCGGTCGTCCTCATCACCGCCTTCCTCGCCGACGAGCTCCACCTGCTGTGGCACTATCAGCAGATCCTGGCGCAGCACCCGGAGGCGAAGGCCGATCACATGCCGGCCCTGCGGCAGGCCGTGGCCGAGATGTCGCGGCCCATCGTCCTCGTCTCGCTCACCACCGTCGCCGGCTTCTTCTCCTTCTCCCCCTCGACCATCATCCCGGTGCAGTCCTTCAGCCTCTTCTCCAGCCTCGCCGTGATCTTCTGCCTGTTCTGGACCTTCACCGTGGCGCCGGCGACGCTCGCCCTCATCCCCGGCGAGCGCCTCGAGCGCCGCGGCTCCTCCATCCTCGACGGCCACGTGCTGGTGCGCCTCCTCTCCCCTCTCCTCTCCCGCCGCCGCGCCACCCTGGCCGTGCTCGGCATCGCGACCCTCCTCCTCGGCTGCGGCCTCGCCCGCCTGCGGGTGCAGGACAGTTGGATCGACGGCTTCGCCGCCAACAGCCCGTTCCGCAAGGCCAACGACGAGGTCAACGCCAAGCTCCTCGGCACTCACGTCCTCCTCGCCCACGTCGCCGTCCGTCCACCATCAGGACGCATCCCCGAGGGAGACGAGCGCAAAGGCCCCCTGCTCGACACGGCGACCCTGCAGGCCCTCGGCCGCTTCGAGGACTTCCTGCGCGCCCAGCCGAAAGTCGGCGGCGTCCTCGGCCCCTACAGCCACCTGGTGACCGTCTCCTACCTCTGGCAGGCGCGGCGCGAAGAGTACCGGCGGCTCCCTCCGAAACCTGCCGGTATCGAGCACCTGATCCAGCTCTTCGACGACGCCCGCGGGCCGCTGCGCCGCCGGCAGGTGATCGACGACGGCCTCTCCCGCACTATCATCTCCATCTACCTCAAAGAGGCGGACTACCGGGGGATCGCCCGGCTGATGGCCGCCATCCGCGGCTATGAGCGGGCCCATCTCGCGCCGCTGGGGATGCGCGTCGGCTTCGCGGGCGACGTCGCCGTCAGCCAGGCCATGATCCCGGCGATCGTCCGCACCCAGGTCTACTCGCTGCTCCTGGCCCTGGTGGGCTGCTGGGCGGTGATCGCCCTGCTCTACCGCTCCGCCGTCACCGGCCTGTGGGCCGTGGTGCCCGCCTGCGTCGCCGTGCTCTGGGTCTTCGGGCTCATGGGCTGGCTGAACGTCCCCCTCGGCGTCGCCACCTCCATGTTCTGCGCCATCACCCTGGGGATCGGCGTCGACTATGCCATCCACTACGTGGAGCGCTACGGGGTCGCCGAGGCCGCCGGCCATCCCCGGCCGGACCTCAAGGCCCTGGAGGAGACCGGCCCGGCCATTGCCATCGACTCCGGCGCCATCGCCCTGGGCTTCGCCCTGCTCGCCGTCTCCCAGGTGCCGGCGAACGAGCGGCTGGGTCTGCTGGTGGGGATCGCACTGGTCTCGAGCTCCCTGCTCACCCTGGTGGGGCTGGCGGCGCTGCTGCCGCTGGTCCGGCGGCGGCGCTCAGCGCCCCGTCCATAAGAGAGGCCACGAGGCCACGCACGCCCGGCGGCAAGCCCACCGCCGCCGGCCGGTTCACTTTCCGCGTCACCTTCCGCGTCCCACCCCCCGCCTGAAGCGCGAAAACCTTTCGCATCCTACGCGGCCGCCTCACTTCGCGTGAGATAGCGGACCTCCTGGCGACAGTCTTCGATCGAGCCTGGATCACGGGCTCGAAAACGAAGGCCACGAATATAAATGTTCGACTGAACCAGGAGTCTGCTATGGAAACCAGAAATGTTTTGCGCAACGTTTTCGCTCCGCTGCTCGCCGCGGCGATCCTGCTCGCAGCGAGCCCCGTTTTCGCTCAGGCGCAGCAGAGACCTGTCGCGGCAGAGGCGGAGGCCGTCGCGCTGCCCGTCAACGCCTGCCCGGCGCCGCTCAATCTGACTCTCAATGCAAACACGCCCAACGTGTTCACCGGCGACTTCGCCGCGGGCCAACTCAGCAACTACCAGACGGCGCTCAACTATCCGGGTACGGACAAACATTACCTGCACACCTTTCAATGGAAAAACGAGCATCGTTGCTGCCAGATCACCAGGGCCGTGCTCACCGTCAAGATGAAGGCCAACCAGGGCGGCTCGGTCAACGGCTCTGACGCCGGCAACGACGATATCGTGGTGATGCACCTGGGAGCCGTAGTGCAACCTTACAGCGAAAGGATATACATCCATCCTCCTGTGAACTTTCCATTTAACACAGGACAAACGGCCTCAAAGACCTGGAACCTGACCGGCACCGCCCTGGCCAACATCAACGCGAACAGCCGCCTGAGCTTCGACGTGGAGGACGACACCATGGTGCAGTCGGCCACGCTGCAACTGAGCGGTTGCTGCCTGACCAATTAAGACAACAGACTACGAATGGAGATTACGCTCATGGCTCAACACAAAAAAAGCTCCGCGTCCAACCCACCCGCGGAAGCGCAAGGCCCGCAGCAGCCACCGGTCCTGCCGCAGCTCGTCGATCACGGCAGGCCCTGTAAAGAGTTTCAGTATGCCGCCAAGGTGGTTTCCGGCATCCCCCAGCCGGATGACGGCCAGGAGATCGTGGCGCCCGGCCGGTATTACACCGCGATCAACGTCCACAACCCCGCCACCTGCAAGACGGTCACGTTCCGCTGGAAGGTCGCCGTCGCCAATCCCCTGGTGCCAGGAGTGATCACGCGTTTCTTCAGCCTGACCCTGCGGCCGGACCAGGCGGTCGAGATCGACTCACCCAATATCGCCAAAGCCCTCGGCGTCGCGGCGACCCGGTTCGTCAAGGGCTACGTCGTGATCGAGAGCCCCTGTGAGCTCGACGTCGTCGCCGTCTACACGGTCGGCGCGCCGGCGACGCACGGTACGCCGGTGGGCAACGTCGTCGCCTTCCACACGGAAAGGGTCTGCCGCCGTCTGATCGAGGCGTGCCGCGACGACCTGAAGCTCGACCTCAGCACCGGCGCGACCGAATGGACCTTGACGTCCGCCGTGAACTATTTGAACCAGCCGCTGCCCATCCAGACTCCCCGTCCGGCCAACGTCATCGAGACGGTGGACAAGAGCGCCGTCTGGGGTTCCCAGCCGGGAGCGCAATGGATCAGCGTCCGCAGTGTCACCCAAAACCTCAACCCACCCACCGGGCCGGGATTCTTTACCTTCCAGCGCTGCTTCTCCCTGTGCTCCGGCTTCGAGAACGCGCGGCTCCAGCTCAGCGTCCTGGTCGACGACAGCGCGACGATCTGGCTCAACAACACCCAGGTCTCCACAGCCGCCGGTTTCAACAATCCGACTCCCGTTTCGATCACCAACCAGAGCCTCTTCCTGCCGGGCCTCAACTGCCTGAGCTTCGTGGTCAAGAACATCATTTGGCTGCCCGAGACGCAGAACCCCGTCGGCCTGAACGTGGTGGGTACCGTCACCGCGGAACGGGGAGCGTGCCCCGACTGTGGCTGCTGCTGCTCGGACTGCGGAGCCCAGCAGGTCTATCCCAAGCCCCACCCGAATCCGGTCCCCTCGCCCACCGAGACCGAGACCGAGCAGGGCTGATCCCGGCGCGCTCCTCCCAGGCACGCCCGCCGGTGCCGCAACCGTACCGAACCCATGAAAGGCTCCCCCTCTCTCCCCAGGGAGAGAGGGGGATCGGGCCGTGAAGGCCCAACCGCTCAGTTGAGCGTGAAGGTAAGAGCCTGGCGCCTCCTTTCCTCCCACTGCCGAAGGTTGGAAATCTCTGAAACAGTGGTATAAAGATCTGAAACTCTGAAGACGAGGCACGCTGGCGAGGAGGGCGCAGTGCGAATCTATAGTCCGATTTCAAGACGGCAGAGCTTGGCGGTACGGGAGAGCTCGTCGGCGACGGCGCAATTTGGCGTCTCGCCGCACGAGGGCCGCAATGGGCCGAGTCGCGATCCCGCGCGCCGGGACCCGACATGCTCGACCGCCCAGATGAAGCGAGCCCTGGAGCAGGCGCCGAGCCCCCTGCCCCCGGTTTACCCCGCTGGCGGCGAACCGGCCGGCGGTCTGCCGGGTCCCCTGCGCGCCCATCTCGAATGGGCCTCCGGGGTGAATCTGGGGGGACTGCGGGTCTATCACAACTCGCCGGAGCCGGCGCAGTACCGCGCCTTGGCGTTCCTGCGGGGAAATGCCATCCACCTCGCGCCGGGAGAGGACGAGCAGTTGCCCCACGAGGCCTGGCACGCGGTGCAGCAGCGGCAGGGCAGGGTGAAGCCGACCGGGCAGATAGAAAACGTGGCCCTGAATGACGATCGCGGCTTGGAGCGAGAAGCGGCCGAAATCGGAAGCGCCGCCGACCGAGCGGACCGCGGCAGCCGGCAGCGGAGCGAAATCGCGCTCCCTCCCCTGTGGCCGCACTCCGGCGAGCAGAACACGTATTCACCGCCCTCGAACCTCATGCAGATGAGCCTCGAGGACCAGGGGTCCACGAACGAGAAGACGCCAGCCGGAGCCATAGCCGGGGCAACGAAACTGAAACTAAAAGATCTCGAATTGCCTGGCACCCAACAGCTCGGCCCTTTGGCCCGGCCGCACACGGTGAAAGCTGAGGTGAGCAAGGACACCCTCCGGGACGATGAACGGAAAAAGAGTGCCAATCTGTCCCTGGTGACCTCCATGGCGCGGGCGGAGCATGTGATCCTGGAAGGTTACGATCCGGTGGGAGAGTACAACGCCGGTCACTTGGTGGCCGATCAACTGGTCGGGGGAAAAGACAACTCCTTCGAGCTATGGAATCTCGCGCCTCAGATCGAGGCCTTGAATACTCCTGCCTACTCCAGTGTCGCAGAGGAGGAGGTGAAGAAATTGGCGGAGGCCGACGCGAAGATCGAGGTCATAGTCAAGGTCGGCTACCCCAAGGACTCATACAAGGTGAACATAGAGGACCTAATCGACAAAAAAGTTGTCGATCCTGCAGGCCTAGAAAAGGACGTTCTTGACAAAGAAGTCGAGATTCCAAGGCGGATACCCAGTACCTGGGAGATGACGGCAAAGGTCCTGTCGAAAGGCAAGTTCCCGGAGGCCAAGAAGCCGGCGGGCATACGAACGCTCGGTGAGAACTTCGTCGAAGAAGAGGACCTGGTAAACGAGCCCCTCACCGTCGCAAAGCCATTCAGCTTCACGGTGAAAGGCGCTGCCAAGACTGGTGAAGAGATATCCCTCGCGCAAGGTCCCAAGCGGGAATTTTTAGCCAAACAGCGCACGCCCACTCAAAACCCATCGGAAGCCGATGTCGTGTCACTGGTGAAGAAGAGATTCCCCGGTGTAGGCCTCGATGAGCTGGCAAAAATTTTAACCGCTGCGGCCGCTGCCGATAAATCGCAGCCAGCGTCCAAGGGTAAGGGCAAACCGGTCGGCAAAGCCAAAAACCGGTCTTCGGCCAAAAAGAGGAACAAAAGAAAATTATCTGATTCCGGATCTGAGTCCGAATCTGAGTCCGAATCTAGGGGCAGATCTAGATCTAAGTCCAAATCCATATTGAGATTTAAGTCCAAGCCTGATTCTCGATCTAGATCTAGGAAAACAAAGAAGAATACGAAGACGAAAAAGTAAGGTTCAGCCAAACTGAAACCGGGCCCGTTCCGGCCGAAGGCACCGTCTCTTTCTGGTTTTGCCATGCTATCCCTCGCCCACACCGCGCTCCGGCGGCCGAAGCTCGTTCTTGTCCTGCTCCTCCTGGGCACGGCCATCGCCGCCGCCGGCTCTAGGCCCCCTGCTCTTCCTGGAGGGCGGCGCCCGCATGCACGGCCAGCCCCTTCGGTCCTCAAGCCCAACGCCAGCCTCGGCCTGCTGCTGGCGGCGGCCATGGCGGTCTCCTACGGCGCGACCGTGGCGTTCCTGCCGGAGCTGCTGCGGCGCTGGGGGCGGGACTGAGGGAGGGGAGCCGCCCGCGAGCGGGGCGGCTCCGATGGTGCGCGCCCCTCCCGCGACGGGACAAGACCTCAGCGCCGGCGGTAGGGAGCCAGCCGCCGCCGCGGTTGGGCCTTCTTCGCCGTCTTCCGCGGCCACTCGCTGGAGACCAGCCGGCCGATCTCGGAGTTGACCTCGCCCCCCATGAGCAGGGCGAAAGCCGTCAGGTAGAACCACACCAGCAGCAGGATGACCGCCCCCAGCGAGCCGTAGGCCGTGGTGTAGGAGCGGAAATAGGCGAGGTAGAGCCGCAGGCCGAAACAGGCCACGAGCCAGAGCCCGACGCCGGCGACACCCCCCGGGGTGACCCAGGAACGGCTCGGCCGCTTCCCCAGGTTGGGGGCGAAGTTGTAGACCATCTCGAACGAGATCACCAGGAAGACCAGGATCAGCGGCCAGCGCACGAAGACGTGCCAGATCACGCTGAAGGCGAGGCCGAACCCCAGCCGGTCCGCGAGCGACTCGCCCACGCTGCCGCCGGAGAAGATGAGCGTCAGGGCGGCGATGACCAGCAGCGAGAAGCCGAGCGTGAGGGCGAGGGCCACGATCCGCCGCCACCACCAGCGCCGGGTCTCCTTCAGGCCATAGGCGTGATTGAGCGTGCGCGAGACGGCCAGCATGCCGTTCGAGGCCACCCACAGCGCCGCGGCGAGCGACAGCGAGAGCTTGGCGCTGTTGCGCCCCTGGGTGATCTCCTCCAGTGTGCCGCGCAGCAGATGCGTCACGTCCCGGCTCGGCGAGAAGCGGGCGATGAGACGGAAAAGGTCCGCCCGCAATCCCGTGTGGGCGCCGGCATAGCCCAGCAGCGTGGTGAGGAACAGCAGCAGGGGAAAGATCGCGAAGAGGAAAAAATACGCCAGCTCCGCGCACCGCGCCAGCAGCTCGTCCTCATAGACCTGCCGCCACAACCGCCACCCCAAAGCCCGCCACGTCAGCCCGCCGCGCGTCCAGAGCGTCATGGGGAGAAGATAGCAGGGGACTGGAGCGTCCTCGTGCCCGCGGGGCGGCGAGCGTTGGTCCGGCGGGGGCCCCCGCCGCGGGGCCCTCATCACCCCGGCCCTCTTCTCCCGGCCTCCCCCCCACCCGCCGGGAGAAGAGGGAGTGGTTAGTCTGAAACAAGCAGAAGCAAGAACCCCTGGGACCGCCGGCGTCCCGCCGGCCACTTACTCCGTTTTTTCTTAAAGCTCTTTCCCAAAGCAAAAAAATTCCGCTTTGGGATATTCTCTTTGGATGCGTATTCCCAACAGGGGTGCCCAGGTTCGTGCGCGGCGGCTACGGCGGATGACGACTCCCAGTGAGGAGTCTCTCTGGGAGCATCTGCGGGACCGGAGGCTCCTCGGCCTCAAGTTTCGCCGCCAAGTGCCGATCGGTCCCTATGTAGCCGACTTCTACTGCCACGAGTTGAGACTGATCCTGGAGCTGGACGGCTCCATCCATGAAGAGAAATCTCAGATCTCCCACGACGTCAACCGCGATGCCAATCTCCAGGTCCTTGGCTACCGAGTCCTCCGTGCCACCAACCGCGAGATCCACGAGCACCTGGAATCCGTCCTAGAAACCATCCGTGACCTTTACTACCGTCGAAGCCCTTGACGTTTTCAAGAAAAACGGAGTAAGTGGCCGGCGGGACGCCGGCGGTCCCAGGGGGTTCTTGCTTCTGCTTGTTTCAGACTAACCACTCCCTCTTCTCCCGGCGGACGGGGGGGAGGCTGGGAGAAGAGGGCCGGGGTGATGAGGGCCCCGCCGGCACTGCCCGCCACGATCCGAGTACAGCCTCCGCATCGGCGTCAGACGGTCCGCGATGATAAAGTTCCCCCGTTTCGCCAGAGGCAACGAGGGGACCCCAGGGATGAATCGCCAACAAGCCGAAGCGCGGATCGCCACGCTGCAGACCGAGATCCGCCATCACGACTACCTCTACTACGTCGAGGACCGGCCCGCCGTCTCCGACGCGGAGTACGACAAGCTCTATCGCGAGCTCGTGGCCCTGGAGGAGCAGTTCCCGGACCTCGTCAGCCCGGACTCCCCTACCCAGCGCGTGGCCGGCACGCCCGTCGACAGCTTCCCCACCGTCGAGCACGCCGCTCCCATGCTGTCCCTGGAGTCCGACCAGGACGAGGCCACCCTCCGCCGCTTCGACGAACGGCTGCGCAAGGGCCTGGGACCCGATGTCCCCGTCGAGTACGTGCTCGAGCCCAAGCTCGACGGCCTCTCCGTCGAGCTCGTCTACCAGGACGGCGCCCTGCTCCAGGCCTCTACCCGCGGCGACGGCCGCAAGGGCGAGGGGATCACGGCCAACGTCCGCACCATCACCAGCGTCCCCCTCCGCCTGCGCGAAGGGCGGCACCCGATCCCCAGATTCCTCGCCGTGCGCGGCGAGATCATCATGCTCGCCCAGACCTTCGACAAGCTCAACGAGCGGCTGATCGCCGAAGGCAAGGAGCCGTTCGCCAACCCCAGGAACGCCGCCGCCGGCTCCGTGCGCCAGCTCGATCCCCAGATGACCGCCGCCCGCCCCCTCCACCTCTACGTCTACGACATCCTGGCCTCCGAGGGGGTCACCGGGATCGACTCCCAGTGGGAGGTCCTGGCGTCGCTGCGCGCCTGGGGGCTCAAGGTCAACGAGCGCATCCGCAAGGGCACGACCCTCGACGACGTCCTCGCCTACCACGCCCAGACCGAGGCGCAGCGGGACGACCTCGGCTACGAGATCGACGGCATCGTCATCAAGCTCAACGACCTCGCGGCCCGCGAGACCGTGGGCTGGACCTCCCGCCATCCGCGCTGGGCCTTCGCCTACAAGTTCCCGCCCCGCAAAGAGATCACCCGCATCCTCTCGATCCTCCCCTCGGTGGGGCGGACCGGGGTGGTGACGCCGGTCGCCATCCTGCTGCCGGTCGAGCTCGGCGGCGTCACCGTCGCCCGCGCCACACTGCACAACCGCGAAGAGGTGGCGAGGAAGGACGTGCGCGAGGGCGACCGCGTCCGCGTCCAGCGGGCCGGGGACGTCATCCCCCAGGTGATCGAAAGGATTGACGAACCCGACCGCGAGCGCGCCCCCGAGTGGCGCATGCCCGCCACCTGCCCCTCCTGTGGCACGCCGCTCCTCGAGCGCGGCCCCTTCACGGTCTGCCCCAACAGCTTCGAATGCCCGGCCCAGCTCGCCGGCCGCATCGTCCACTTCGCCTCCCGCGACGCCCTGGACATCGAGGGGCTGGGCGACGAGACCTCCAAGCTCTTCGTGGCCGAAGGGCTCGTCCGCCAGCTCCCGGACCTCTTCGACCTCCAGGCCGAGCGGCTCATGGAGCTGGAGGGGTTCGCCCAGAAATCGGCCACCAACCTGGTCAACGCCCTGAAGAAGGCGGCGCACGTGGAGCTCGCCCGCTTCCTCTACGGGCTGGGCATCCCCGAGGTGGGAGTGGCCGTGGCCCGCGACCTCGCCCGGCACTTCGGCACCTTCGCCAACCTGCGGGAGGCGGACGAGGCGAGGCTCCAGGAGGTCTCCGGCGTCGGCCCCCGCATGGCCGAGCAGATCACCGCCTTCTTCCGCGAGCCCCACAACGCCGAGGTGCTGGACGCACTGCTGAAGAAAGTCGATCTGATCGAGACGGAGCCGTCCGCCAGGCCGGCGGCATCCGTACTTCCACTTGCGGGCCAGAAGTGGGTCTTCACCGGCGGCCTGACCCACCTCACCCGCCGCGACGCCCAGGAGAAGGTCGAATCCCTGGGCGCTCGCGCCACCGGCTCCGTGAGCAAGTCCACCACCGTCGTGGTGGTCGGCGAAGACGCCGGCTCCAAGGCGGACGACGCGCGGAAGCTGGGGATCCGCACCCTGAACGAGGAGGAGCTCCTGGTCTTCCTGCGCGGGAACGGGATCGACGTCTGACCTGTTTTCACGCATGGAAGGCCGGACCGTCCGGCCGCCCAAAGGAAAGGGAAAACCCGATGAAGCTTGCCATCTCCGTCATCGCCCTCGCGCTGGTCGCGGCCGGCATCGCCCTGGCCGCCGCCCCGGCGAAGGCCGCGAAAGGAACGAGCGAAGTGATCGAAAAAGTCGTCAAGACCGACGAAGAGTGGAAAAAGATCCTGACCCCCGAGCAGTTCAACGTGCTGCGCAAAGAGGGGACCGAGCGCGCCTTCACCAGCCCGCTCAACCACAACCACGAGAAGGGCGTCTACGTCTGCGCCGCCTGCGGCCTGACACTCTTCTCCTCCGACACCAAGTTCGACTCCGGCACCGGCTGGCCGAGCTTCTGGGCGCCGATCGATCCGAGCCACGTCACCACCAAGTCCGACCGCAGCTTCTTCATGGACCGTACCGAAGTCCGCTGCGCCCGCTGCGGCGGCCACCTCGGCCACGTCTTCCCGGACGGCCCCAAGCCCACCGGCCTGCGCTACTGCATGAACGGCGTGAGCCTGAAGTTCGAGCCGGCGAAGTAGGAAGAGCCGCCCCTCCGGGGCGGGCCCTCACTCCCCCGGCCCCTCTCTCCCAGCCTCCCCCCCGCCGGCCGGGAGAGAGGGGAGAGGTTAGTCCTGAAAAAGCAAGAAAAGCCTCTTCTTCTTCAGACTAACTCGACTAACCCCTCCCTCTTCTCCCGGCGGACGGGGGGGAGGCTGGGAGAAGAGGGCCGGGGTGATGAGGGTCTGGGGCGGGGGCGTTCCGGGGTCCCCCCGCCACCGGCAACCCCGCCTCCCTCCAGGCCTCCATCCCCTCCCGCAGCCACAGCAGATTCGTGAACCCCGCCCGCGCCAGCCGGGCCGCGGCGTCGCGGCTGCGGATGCACGGCCGGCCATAGCAATAGAGGACCACCGGCGCCCGCGTGGCCCTGGCCTGCGGCCATCTCTCCTCCATTACCTTCTCGATCGACCTCCCCTCCGTATAGGCCGGAAAGTTGTACGCCCCCGGGATGTGCCCGAGCTTGAAGTCCCGCGCCTCCCGCAGGTCGAGCACCACCACCGAGCGCGCCACCTCGTCCCCCTTCAGCCCGGGGTTCTCCACCTCCAAGAGCCGGTCGACCTCCGGCGCGCCCACGATGCGCACCACCGGGTTCGCCGGGTCCTTGGACCATTCCTGGAAACCGCCGGGGAAGACCCGCACGGGGATTCCCGCGCGCCGCAGCAGCAGATACCCGAGCCCCGGCTGCAGATCCGCCGGCCCGTCCCCGTAGAGCACGAATTCAGCCTTGGCATCGACCTTCGTCACCTCGCGCGGTCCCAGCCGCTTGAGCGTCTCCCACACCCTGCCAGCCTCCGGCCACCGGCCGTCCCGGGGAACCCACCGCCGGAAATCAAACGGCAACGCGTGGGGGAGATGCCCGGCCGCGAACCGCGCCGGCGCCTCGTAGTCCTTCTCCATCCAGATCCCCTCGTCCCTCAGGTCCAGAAACTCCACCCCCTTCGTTCCCACTCGGGCCCGGACCCAGGCCACGTCCGCCGCGGCCGATTCCGACGCCCGCGCCGTAAACGCTCGCGCCTCCCGCCTCCCCAGTCCCTCCTCGGGTCCCTTCGCATCGACCACACCGTCGAGCACCTTCACCTGTTTCAATCCCGCCCACTCCAGCAGCCAGAACGCCTCCCCCACCGCCGCGCCGTCCTCCCCGACCACCACCACCGCCTCCTCCCCTCCAAGCCCAGCCTTCCCAAGCTCCCTCTGCACACACCCCACCCCCGCCGCCACGCACTCCGGCGCCACCGCCACCCGCACCGCCCCCGGCAGATGTCCCGCCGCGAACGCCGCCGCCGGCCGCACGTCCACCGGGATGGCGCGATGCTCCGCGATCCAGGAGGGGGGGACGAGGAGGTCGGGGGTGGGGAGGAGAAGGAGGAGGGTGAGGAGGTTCATGGGGATGGTGCCCCTTGATTGAGGGATTACTGAAGGCAAAGAATATCGCAACGAGGGCCTCGAAAGGCCGTGCTCAAGTGGGCCGGTCTGCCCTTCGAAGCTCACCCCCGGCCCCCATAGGCTGAAGAAAAGCCCGGACTCAGCCCTGATGACCGGCCCGCTTGCCTTGCCGACCAGAGTCTCTTAAGATAGGAGAAAGGATAAGAGGTCTCGTTCCTTGACAACTGAAGCGCCTCGCCTGACAAGAATCATGCCAGCGCCGATTCGCCATTTTGGCACATCGGTTGGAAATCGGATGCTAACCCGAACCGCTTCAAAGGGTTACCTGTTCTTGGAACAGGCTGGGACGAAGCACCGGAGAGGAAAAACGTCGTCGTTCCGAGGAGGTTGGAAAAACAGGCACCCTAACCCACGTAGATTCAGACTCTTGGAAAGGGGTACCTCGGAATTGCCCTGAGCAGTACGGTGGGATTGCGACTTCCCGGGACAGGCGAAAGAATGGCATCCGTACAGTTCCTCGGAATTGCCCTGAGCAGTACGGTGGGATTGCGACTCGACAAACAGCTTGACGGTCTGGCCGGCCTTGGTGAACCTCGGAATTGCCCTGAGCAGTACGGTGGGATTGCGACAAGTCGGCGAGATCTCCGACAGTGCTGTTGAAATCGCTTTGACTCGGAATTGCCCTGAGCAGTACGGTGGGATTGCGACAGATTCGGCTTGTGCATTTTCACGTGGTTGCTCCTGTCGTTGCTCGGAATTGCCCTGAGCAGTACGGTGGGATTGCGACTACCGCATCCATCAACTCTGTCAGTTCATTGGAAACAACTCGGAATTGCCCTGAGCAGTACGGTGGGATTGCGACTCGGGTCGGTGCTCTGGACGACATGCATGCCGGCGTTGCGCTCGGAATTGCCCTGAGCAGTACGGTGGGATTGCGACTGGGGTTCGCAGGCCAAAGAGCTGGACGAGCTCCCTGTCTCGGAATTGCCCTGAGCAGTACGGTGGGATTGGGACACATCACCCACAGCCCCGAAGGGGCGGCAGCAGACCGGCTCGGCAAACGCTGCTGCCGCCCCTTCGGGGCTAAGGTTTCTTTTCGGCGACCTACCTGGGGCTGACGCCCCTGGCTACATGCTTTCGCCCCTTCGGGCCTGGCTCCCGGACATTGCAGGCGAATCTCGGCGATGCTCGAAGCGTTTCAAAAACAATCCCCTTCGGGGCTGAGCTCCCGGAACATTGCAGGCAAATCTTGGCGATGCTCGAAACGTTCAAAACAATCCTCTCCCCCGTAATCGCCATCCTTGGCCATCGCGAGACCGTTCCGTAGAGACGCTCCAGACCCGATACGAGACCCTCGGCAGGCCACGGGGACGGCGGGGCGTCTCCGGCGCGGCGATTTCGCTCCGGTCCTCCCCTACCTCCAGCGTCGCGACCCCAGAGAGGAGATGTTTGGAATGGTATGGGCTCGCGCCCTGGGCTAGGAGTCTGCCGCCCTGCGGGCTCGCGGCAACGACGCTTCGCCGGATGCGCCTAATAGTCTCGAACCGGCCCCCCCTGCCGGAGCTTCTTCAAAACTAACCACTCCCTCTTCTCCCGGCGGACGGGGGGGAGGCTGGGAGAAGAGGGCCGGGGTGATGAGGGCTCCGCCGGCACGGCGACCTCCCGATCGACGCCACCCTGCGGATCGGGAAGCGGATCGCGAACGACGCTCCGGCCACTTGTCCCTCTTCCTCCCACCCCCCGCACTTTCAGTAGTAGCCGAAAGACATCGGCTCGATGGCTCGCGAGATCGTCTGCGCGATCGGAGCCGTCCCGCCGCCGCCGGCCTTGCATGGAGCTTGCAGCTTCGGGTCCCCCAGAAGTTTGGCGGTCGGTCCGAAGCCGCATGGAGCGAGCCATGGGCATGCTATCTACACCAGTCATCCGAGGAGTGCGGGAGATCGGTCCCTATCAGGTCCTGGAGGATCTGGGGCCGGCTCCGTTCGGGATGGCCTATCTCGCGGCGGACACCCGCAGCGACCGGACGTCGATCCTGAAGGTGATTCCGGCCTCCCGGCCAGGCTCCTGGCAGGAGGCTGCCTCGTGGGAAATCCTGCTCGCCGAGACCGAGGCCCTGGGACGGATCTACCATCGCGGTCTGCCCGCCCTGCTGGAGGTCGCCGAGTACGACGGCTCGCTGCTGGTGGCTTTCGCCGAGACCGAGGGGCGTTCCTTGCACGACCTGCTCGCCCAGGGCGAGCGGCCGGACCGGGCGACGCTGATCGACTGGGGGGGCCAGCTCCTGGAGATCCTGGCCGAGGCCCATGCCGAGGGGATCCTGCACCGGCACATCGCCGAGGACGAGGTCGTTCTCGCGCCGGAGGGTCACCTGGTGCTCACCGGCTTCGGCTTGACGCAGCTCGTCTTCGATCCGCTGCTCACCCTGCCCCCCGAGCAGCTCGCGGGGGAGCTCTACACGGTGCAGAGCGACCTCTATGCCGTGGGCTCGCTGCTGCGGCGCCTGACCTTCGCCGGCTCGCTGCGCAGCCAGGGAGGCCTGGGGGTGCGGGATCCGCTCTTCCGGGTCCTGGCCCGCGCCACCAGCCAGGAGCCCAGCGCCCGTTACGCCAGCGCCGCGGAGATGGCGGAGGCCCTGCGCGAGGCGGTCCGCACGGATGGCAGCTCCGGGGTCCGGCCGCGGACGAGCCCGCCGCTCCCCGCGGAAGAAGGACGGTTGGAGGTCTTCCCCGGCGCCCCCCGGCCGGTCGCCGCAGCGCCGGCCCGGCCTCAGTCCGACGCCGGCGAGAGGGATCATCGTCGTGCCCTGCTGCTGCTGGCGGCCACCCTCCTGCTGATGGTCTTCGTGCTGGCCACCGGCTGGTTCCTGTTGAACCAGGACGGATCTCCGACGCCCGCGGGAGCTCACGCCGTGCCGGGACAGTCCACGCCGACGGCCAGCTCCTCCCGCTGAATCTCAGAGCGCTTACCGCTTCCCCTTCACCTCCAGCTCCACTCCCACCTTCGCCGGCGGCAGCACGCCGGTGAGGAACAGCACCTTCCCCGATTCGGGGATGGCGATGGGCAGCGGCTTGACGCCGCCGACCAGGCCCTGCTGGAGCCCCTGCGCCTCCTGGGCGAAGAGGGCCTTCGCCCGCCGCGCCTCCAGATCCACCTCGTCCTTCTTCTTCTCACGGTGAGACGTCGGAATCCGCTCCAGCTCGCTGGGGGCGACGTTCGTACCGGTGCTGATCCGGCTCTGATCGAGCAGGGGAGTCTCGGCGGTCACGGTAATGACGTCCTCCACCGCGGCCGACAGCCGGATCTCCGGCACGGCGGTCTGCCCGGTGGCGAGCCGGAGGTTGGGGTACTCGATGGTGGAGAAACCCTCCAGCTCCGCCTTGAGGCTGTAGGTGCCGGCGGGCAGCCCCCGGAAGGCGAAACGGCCCAGAGCATCCGTGGCCACGACCCATTGAGCGGAGAGCGTGACGGTTACTCCCGGCAGGGCCGCTCCCTTGTCGTCCATGACCTTGCCGGCGATGGCCGCCGTACCTCCCGCCGCCGTGGCGCTGCTGCCCGTAGCGATGCGATCGGTGAGCACCCCGGGTGTCGGCTGCAGAACCGCCCAGGGATTGCGTACCGGTGTCGGCCGCAGCTCCCCCGAGCGGAAACGATATCGGGGACCGTCCGGCAGCAGCACCCGCCACTCGTGGGCCTGCACGGGGACGGCGATCTGCGGCAGGGTGAGGGCGAGCTCCGAGCGGCCGGCGGGGATGGCCTTCTCCAGCACGGAGACGATCTCGACCACCGGCTCCCGGCCGGTCTCGAAGCCCAGGGGGATGGAGAGCGTGCCGTTCTTCCGGTCCAGGGGACGCACCGGTACCTCGTCCACCTTGACGGACCACAGTTTGGCCGTGGCCGGCAACACGACGTCGAGGGCCGCGCTCAAGCCCCCGGGCGGCCGCAGGATCAGCCGGTCGCGATGCAGCAGGGTGCCGTCCACAGTCAGCAGCGTCGTGGTCTCCCGCCGCTTGACCAGCAGCGGCAGCGACGGCGCGACCGGCAGCAGCGCCACGGCCATCTTTTCCCCCGCCCCCGCAGACGTCCCGCCGGTGAGCCGCCACGCCGCCGTAAGGTCGATGGCGCTCAGGGCCTCGCGCAGGGCCGGGGGCAGGTCGTCGAGGTCCACCCGCGTCCAGCTCGCCTGGGGCAGCGGGCGCGCATCGGCCGCCACCGCCGAGGCGAGGGCGAGGTAGCGGGCCCGCACGTCGGTCGCCGGCCTGGCTGGGATGGCTGGGATGACTGGGATGACCGGGATGACTGGGACGATCGGCTCCAGGGGGACCTCGGCGCCGGGGGCCGGCGTCGAGGTGAGGACCAGATACCCGGTGCCGCGGAGCTGGTTGTGCCGGTTCACCGTCAGCCGGCGGGACTCCACCACGGGGATGACGTCCCCCTCGTCCGTGCCGGCCTGCTCCACCGCGAGCCCGGGCGGCAGGTCCACGGTGAAGCTCCCCAGGCCGCCGCGGGAGACCTCGTAGAGCACCACGTCGTGGCGCCGGGGACCGTCGGGCAGGAGCTGCACCAGGGTGAGGACGACGCTCTGCGCCAGCAGCTTCTCGGCCTCGCTGCCATCCACTTTGCGCCGCACCTCCACCGTCTGCGCCTCGCCGCGGCGCGTGGTGAGCTGGATCTTCCGCCGGCCGCCCTCCACCCGGTCGTCGACGATCACCGCGCCGGGCGCGTCGAAGGCGCGATCGGCCGGCAGGTCGATCTCCGTCACCGTCACGGGAGCCACGGCCGCGGGCAGCGTGAGGCGGCTCACCCCTTTGCCCACGAGCAGCGGCCCGGTGACCTTGACGGCGTAGCGCCCCGGCCCCGGAGCCACGAGCCACAGCTCGCCGCTCCTGGCGCTGGCGGTGACGGCGGCGGCCGGACCGGTCCCTGGCGGGGTGATGCCCAGGGCCTTCGCCTCCACCTCCAGGGGGACGCAGGCGAGGGGGAGGGATACCGGCTCCTTGGGCTCGCCCTGGACGAGGACTTCGAATTCGGAGGTCACGTCCGCCGTCTCCTCTCCCAGGACGATGCGCAGACGCTGGGAGACCACCTCGGCGAGCGGCTTCTCGCGGCGGGCCTGCCGCTGGGCCCGCTCGCGGTCGAGCCGCTCGACGGTCTCGACGAGCGCGAGGTAATCCTTCAGGGGGAGCAGCACCTCCCCCGGCCGCGGGGCGTCCGCGGCCCGCAGCCCCGGGGTTCCGGTGGATATCGACAAGGTCAGCGTCAGGGCGAGGATTCTCGTCTTCAGAACCATTGCGGTCTCTCCTTCTCCACCTCGGCGCGCAAGGCCAGAGGTGCGGGGGTGGCCGAGAGGGCGCTCCAGGCGGCGCGGATCTCGGTGAAGCCTGGGGGGATGGCGAAGAAGGCGGTAACGGCGGCCGGTGCCGGCGAGGAGCGCAGGGCGGAGTTGACCTGCGCGTCCACCTGCCGGGCCATGCCGGCGGCGGGTTTGCGGGGGGCCGTCCCCGGCGGCGCGGAGATGGTTCCGTTGCGGGCGGCGTCGGCCAGCTTGTAGGAGCGGCCGCCGGGCAGGACCACCCGCACCTCGATCCGCGCCGCCGGCGCCGAGAGGGCCGGCAGCGGCACCTCCAGCCTGCCGTCGTCGCGGGGCAGGGCGAGGGGGAGGAGGCCGCTCAGGTGGACCACCTGCGTCGCCTCCTGGGTGAGGAGGGGGACGGAGAGCCCGCCGCCGGCCGCCGTGCCGGGGGTGACGGGCGCGCCGTCGTCGCGGGCGGAGGCGAGCTCGAAGCCGGCGGGCAGGACGAAGGTGAGCTGCTGGGCGCCGCGGTTGCGCACCTCCGCCCAGAGCTGGTACGAGGCGCGGCCGGCCTCGCCCACCGCCACGTCCACCAGCAGGCGGTCGATCTCGGAGGCCAGCACCTCGGTGCGCTCCGCCCACTCCGCGGCCCAGCGTGGCGGCCGGGCCGCATCGGTCACGACGTAGAGCTTGCCCTCGGCCGAGCGCAGCGACGCGGGGAGCCGGGCCGCGTCGGCATCGCCCGCGGTTCGCAAGGAGCCCGGATCGGCCAGGCTGAGCTGGCCGTCGCCGCCCTTGAGCACGGCCTTGGCGAGGAGCGTCGTGCGGGCGCTCCCCTGGGGCAGGAGCAGGGGAGTCGCGAAGGCGTCCCGCGGTTCGCCCGTCAGCTCCAGCTCGACGGCGAAGGCGTCCTCGACGGGCGCCAGCGGCGTGACCACCAGCGTCCTGCCGTCCATCTTCCAGCCGGCGCCCCCCTGCACCGAGGCGACCTCCAGCCCGTCGGGGATGGGCACCCGCAGTTCCGCGAGGCGCCCCTGGGCTACCCGCGCCTCGATCCAGCCGAACACTCGCAGGCGGGTGCGGGTGAGAGCCGTCGCCGTGGCGGACGTGGCCTCCCAGCGCAACGGGAGCTGGGCCCGGGCCGGCAGGGTGGCCCGGCCGGAGAGCGTCCAGTGCGCCTCGCCGCCGGGGACCGCCACGAAGCTCCACGGCCTGCCCGCGGCCTTGCCCTCCTGAGGGCTCATCTGGCCGGCGCCGTCGATCTCGACCTCCTCTACCGCCGTCGTCGTCGCCACCGCGATCCGCCCGCGGACCACGGCGGCCGGCGGCAGCTTCAGGCCGAAGCGCCACGTCGGGCGGGTGGCCGTCTCGTCGCGGGTCACGGGCACGGCGGACTCGAGCCGCACCTCGTGCCGTCCGCGGCCGCGGACGTGGAGGGCCCAGCCCTTGTCCGAGGCGTCCACCCGTCCCTCGACGCCGGCGAGATCGGCGTGGATGAACGAGCCCGGATCGCCCAGCGGCACCGTCTGCCACTTGTCGTCATAGAGCGTCAGGCGCAGGGTCTGGGCCACCCGGGCGCTCACCGGGCCGGCGGTGACGTCGAAGTCGGCCAGCTCCAGGGCGAAGGGGGCGGGGGGCGGCGCCAGCGCCTCGGCCGCCGGATTGGCGCGGGTGCGCAGGTCCTCGTACTGGGTCAGGGGCAGCGTCACCTGCTGCGCTCCGGCCACGGCGGTCAGCAGTGTCAGCAGCATGACGAATTCCCCGAGTTTCTTGGGTCTCATGGTCTTCTCCTCCTTAGAACCTTGGATGCAGTCTAGGAGGGAAAGAGAACCATCCCGAAGAAACGGGCGCTCGTCCCTGCGGGGCGGCGGTGCGTCACCGGAATCGGGGGGCAGGAGCCTCCCTGACTCCCCCCAGTCCATCCCGGGCCGTGTCCTATACTTGAAGAGCTGCTCCGCAAAGTGCGAGGAGAACCCTTGATTGCCCAGGTGCTGAACCGCCAGTTCGTGCTCGATCAGTTGGAAGAGGTGCGGCGGGAGCTGCAGGAGGCCGCTACGCCCGAACGCCGCACTATGGCGACGGCGACCGAGGGACCTGAGATCGAGCCGCAGGACGCCGCCCTGGCGCTGGCGGCGATCGACGAGGCCCTCCAGCAGGAGACGCTGGCCTCCAGCGGCCAGAAGGGGTTCGAGCCGCCGCCGCCCGAACGCCGGGGCGAGGAGCCGGCGCCGATCGACGACTTCTCTTTCTTCAGCCGCGACGCCGTCCTCAGCAACCTCCAGTCCGCCCTGGAGCACGTCCTGACGGAGAAGGAAAAGCTGGCGCAGTCCGACCTTCCCGACGACCGCCGCTCCTTCCAGGACGATGTCGCGGTGACGGACGTCTCGCTGGCGGACGCCCCTCCGCCATCGCGTGACCTCGACGGCCGGCGGATCTTCGACAAGTTCTCGATCTTCGATATCCGCTGGGTCAGCTCGCTCGTCGCCGAGGGGGTGCGCAAGCTCCGGGGCCGCTTTCCCTTCCCGGACGAGGCCGCCACGGCGGTGCAGATCGGCGACCGCGCGCGTCTCGTGGTGGTGGGCGACTGGGGCTCGGGCCTTCCCCGCGCTCAGAAAGTCGCGAACGAGATGCGCAAGGTGCTGGACGAGGGGATTGCACACCAGCGCGAGCAGCACGTCGTTCACCTCGGCGACGTCTACTACTCAGGCTGGGAGTATGAGTATCGTAATCGCTTCCTCCAATACTGGCCTGTCCGCTTGGGCGAGGAGGACCGGATCACCTCCTGGAACCTCAACGGCAATCACGACATGTACTCCGGCGGCCATGCCTTCTACGGCTACGTCCTCCAGGACCCGCGGTTCAAGCGCCAGGAGGGGAAGAGCTACTTCAGCCTGCGCAACGATCACTGGACGCTGCTCGCGCTGGACACCGCTTGGGAGGACGGCGGCTTGCAAGGCCATCAGGCCCAATGGGCGCAGCGGACGCTCACCGACTCCTCCGGCAAGGGGATGCTTCTCTCCCACCACCAGATCTTCAGCGCCTACGAGAGCGGGAACGACGTCCTGAGCGAAAAGATCAAGCCCGTCCTCGCCACCGGGCGGGTGAAGAGCTGGCTCTGGGGCCACGAGCACCGCTGCGTCTTCTACGATCCCTACCAGGGAATCGACGCCCGCTGCCTCGGCCATGGCGGCGTGCCCGTCTACATGACCCACGCCGAGAACGACCCCTACCCGGCACCGGCCTTCTACGAGTACCGCGACTTCATCGACAAGGGTCTGGAGCGCTGGGCCCTCTTCGGCTTCGCGGTGCTGGACTTCGACGGCCCCGAGATCGCCGTGCGCTACATCGACGAGAACGGCAAGGAGCATCAGCGTGAGCGGATCGCCTGATCGCGAGGAGAGCCTCTTCCAGGCCGCCCAGCGCGCCTACGAGACCGGCGACTTCGCCACGGCCCGCACCCTATTCCTGCAGGTTGTGGCTCTCAATGGCCGGCGCCGTGCCAACGCCGAACGGTATCTCCTGAAGCTGATGGAGCTGATTCCGAAGGTCAGAAGGGAGACTGACAGCGCCAAGGCGGTCGACAACTCAATGCCCACTCCCGACCCGGGTCGCCAGCGAACAGACAAGAGAGAGCATCCAATTGAGCCGAGGGAACATTTTCCCAGTCCTGACGGCGACCGTGCGCGAATAGACAGCGCACGGCCTCCCTACGAGGAACCGCTCAGCGACCACGAGGCCCATCCGCGCCGCGGAAGAGTGAAGTGGTTCAACGACAGTAAAGGTTTCGGTTTCATCACCCCGGAGGACGGGCAGAAGGACTGCTTTGTTCATCATTCGGCCATTCGGGGCAACGGCTTCAAGTCGCTCGCCGAGGGTGACCGCGTGGAGTTCGACGTGGTACAGGGAACCAAGGGCTTGGCTGCCGAGAACGTCGTCAGGACTTCTGACTCGCGCAATGCGATGAGCCTGGCCCCTCCGGATCCTGAGCCCCATTTGGAACCAACTCGGGCGACCTCCGATCATATGGCCTCTGAGATCCTCCGGCGCACGCCACACATGGATCTCGATCCCCCGCCGCCCGCGGCAGACGCTCAGATCCAGGTCTCTGTATACACCGACATCGGGGCGCTGCGCAGAGGGGAAGAGGGAGAGGACGTGGTCCTGGAGGTCTCTCCTGATCAGACGCAGTTCGACTTGAACGTCTGGCTGGTGGTCGAGAAACCCTTTGAAGTTGAGGGACCCGTTATCCAGGAGCTGACCATCCTTCGCGACCAGGAGCGCTCGGAATCGGCCGTGTTCACGGTCGTCCGCAAGAAGGGCGGAGGAACCGGGACCGCGACATTCTCGGCCCTCTTCGCCTACAACGGACGAGCCTGCGGCAAGGTGAGCCGCGCCGTTCCTCTGACCACGGAAGCTCAGGAAGAGACGCCGGCAAGCCGCCCGATCGTGCGAGTCGAGGCTTCAGCCCAGCCGGCAGACCTCAATGTCCAGATCGTCGCATCGGCCACCGACGAACGCAATTTCCAATGCAAGATCCAGACGTCCCTACTCCCTTCCTACCAGGACGGCGTCATCGAAAAGTGGCGGCTGAGCAGCCTGGCCCGGGACCTGGTACGCCAGCAGATGGTCCAGTTCACCGCCAAGGGAGCGAGTGACTGGGACCGCACGACGGCCCTGCGTGGCGCCGGGCTGAAACTTTTCAAGGCCGCGCCAACCCTCTTCCAGAAAGTTTTCTGGGAGTTGATCGATTCCGGCAAGCCGCCGAAGACGATCTCCATTATCACCCAAGAGCCCAATATTCCCTGGGAGCTGATGGTGCCAAACCGACGGCCTCCTGGCGGCAAGCTCCAGAAACGCGAGCCGCTGGGCATCGAGTTCCTGCTGAGCCGCTGGACCTCCGACGACGACATCCATCCGCCACAAAAAATCCCGCTGCGCGACGCCTATGTAGTAGCTCCGCGTGACTCCAGGCTCGGAGCCGCCGAGAATGAGGCCAAGGTGGTCGTGGAGGGTTTCCATGGAATGCGAATCGATCCTGCCTCCGCCAGGGCACTGGACCAAGCTTTCCAGCAGCAAGGCCGGGCTCTCCTCCACTTCGTCTGCCACGGCAAGAGCGGCGACGGCGGCAGCCAGGTGCTCGTCATGGATCAGAAGCAGGAGCTCTACTCCAGCGCGCTCGCCGCCATGCCGGGCATCGAGAAGGGCTTCGCGACCTCCAGGCCCCTGGTCTTCCTCAACGCCTGCGAAGTCGGCCGGCAGGAGCCCGCGCTGGTGGGTACCGGCGGCTTTGCCGAGGAACTCATGGCCCTCGGTGCCAGCGCCGTCATCGCCCCGCTCTGGAGCGTCAAGGACACGATCGCCCACGAGATCGCCGTGGAGTTCTATCGCCGGGTCAAGGCCGAACCGGCGACGCCTTTCGCCGCCATCCTGCGCGATCTGCGGGCCAAGTCCTACGCCCCCGATGGCGGCGAGGACACCTACGCGGCCTACTGTTTCTACGGCGATCCGCTGGCCACCCGGGTAGACTGAGTCGCTGCGATGCCCACCCTGCGATCCTCCCGCGCCTTCCGCCTCCTCCCCCTCCTCCTCCTGGCCCTGATGCTGGCTCTCGGCCTCCTCATCGAGGCCGGTGTCTACCGCACCCTTCTCTGGGAGGCCAAGACCCCCCTGGCCGCGCTCTTTAGCCGTCGCCTTCTTCCGCCGGCCGGCGCGGGAGCTCTAGACCGTGCACTTGGCCATCGAGCTGCTGACGCTCGTCTTCTTCCTGGGCTTCTTGGCTCACGCGGTGGTGATGCGCGGCCGGGAGGGGGTGGCGCTCTTCGGGGCCATGCTGCTGCTGGGGTTCCTGCGGGAGAGCTTCGTCGTGCTGCGGGGGCTCCAGGCGCTCAGGCGCGGGCTGGGATCGTGAGGGAAAGCGCGCCATAGACGCAAACTTTGACCTCGATGCCTGCGGTCGGGTCTGGTCTGGGCCTTGCCAAGCCAGCGACGACTGCTGCCAAGCCAGCGACGACTGCTGCCAAGCCAGCGATGACTGCTGCCGAGCCAGCGATGACTGCTGCCTTGGCAGCAATGACTGCTTGCCAAGCAAGCAATGGCTGCTGCCACGGCAGCGATGATTGCTGCCGAGCCAGCGACGACTGCTGCCGAGCCAGCGACGACTGCTGCCGGGACAGCGATGACTGCTGCCGCGGCAGCAGGGACTGCGGAGGAGTTTGCAGTCGCCGCCCAGGGTCTGCGCCTTGTCGAATCAGGCCTGGAGGAGGCTGCTGGCCTGGCGCTGAAGCAAAGCCAGAGCTTATGGGGAAGCGCGCCCCCCTCACCCCGCCTTGGCGGCGCGCCGCTCGGCCATCTTCCTGATGTAGTCCACGGCGTCCGGCGTCTTGCAGCCGGTCTCGCCGTGGTCCACCTCGACCTTGCCGATGCGGCGGGCGGCGGCGAGGGCCTTCTCCTGAAGCGCCGGCTTGCTGCCGCCGATGGCGATGAGGGCGCCGTTCATCTGGTGGCGCACCCGGTTCTGGCTGCCGTGGAGGTCGCGCTCGATGCGGGCGAGGTATCCCTCGGACTCGGCATCGGTCAGCCCGCCGTTCGCGGCGAGGTGGGAGAGGACGGTCCAGCCGGCGGAGGCGAGCCACTCGCCGTCATCCCCACGGATATCGATCCAACGCTCCATCACCTCGCGGGCCGCCGGGCTCTGCGCCGCCAGGCCCGCCAGGTAGCCGGTCTCGATGTAGTTGTCGAGATCGGCCGCCCAGGCGTCGAGGGTCGCGCCGTCCAGCTTCTTCGGATCGGCGACCATCGTCGCCAGGATGCGGGCCTCATGGTTGCCCGTGGACCACAGCGAGCGGGCTAGCTCATGGTCCTTCTTGATCTTCTTCTGGAGGCTCTTGAGATCGGCCGAGCTGACGCCATAGACGTCCTCGCCCGCGCCATGGCGGCGGTAGGTCTTCCGCGTCTGCTCCTTGCCGAGCGACTTCAGGGTGTCGAGCGTCTCCTGGAGGTTCATGGCTGCATCTTAACCGGAGCCTTGAGGGAGATGCTCCCGAGATCCTCCTCCTGATCAGGGGCGAGGGTGAAGGAGCGGATGGGCCGGCCGTCCACCAGCAGTGTGTAGAGACCCGCGGGCAGGAACGGAACGGCGAAGCCTCCCTCGCCGGCGATCAAGGCCGAGGCCTGGACCGTGCCGTCGCCGGCGGAGGCAATGGTGAGAACCCGGCCGCCGGCCGCCGGCTTTCCCGCGACGAGGGTGCCGTGAATTGCACCGGAGGGGAGGGGCAGCTCGATCAGCGGCCGGTCGTCGTCCGCCGGCAGCACGGACTGCCGGACGGTGACGTTGGCGCCGCCAAAAAGCTGGAGGACCACGGCGCTGCCGGGCCGCCTGCGCACCGCGAACGAGCCGTCGCCGAGCGGCTCGGCGTTGCGGCTTCCGGAGGGCGAGTCCGCGGACAGCTTCCAGCCTTCCGGGACGGGCGGGCGGAATCGCACCTGGACCACGCGGGACTTCTCTCCCAACTGGACCGGCGTCACCGCTCCCGCGACCACCTCCACCTGCCGGGTCTCGCCGCCGCTGCTGACCTGGACCACCCCGCCGAGGCTCCTCTCGTTCACCGAAGAAACTGCGTAGGGCCCTGGCGCCAGCGGCTCGGTGAGGCACTCTCCCCCGCCGTCCGTGACCACCCGTGTGGACCGGCCCGCACGAAAACCCTGGACGTTGACGGCGCAACCCGCGCAGGGCTGGTCGGCTTCCTCATCCCACACGGCGATGCGCAGCCGCCCGCCCTGCCGGAGCTCGATCGTCACCGACTTGTCCCCGTCCAGCGTCCTGGCGTCCAGCTTGCCGGGGTCGATTTCCATCTCCGCATCCGGATAGCCCTCGGCGGAGGCGCGCAGGTGGAGCGGATCCTCGCCGGCGGCGAAGGTGACCTCCCCGTCGCCCCCGCTCACCTCGTCCACGGCACCCAGGGGATCGACCGAGACGATCCGGGCTCCGGCCACGGGTTCGCCGCTGCCGCCGTCCTTCACCAGCCCCCGGAGCTTCCGGCCCAGGCTCAGCTCGATCGGAGGCAGCTCGCGCCGCTCTCCAGCCGCCACGGTCACGGAGACCCGCTCCGGACCGTAGCGGCGGGCGACCGCCGTCAGCGCGTAGGTTCCGGCGGCCAGGTCGACGAACAGAAAGCGGCCGTCGGAATCGGTGGTCGCCGGCCGCTCGATGGCCCGGCTGGAGACCGTGGCGCCCGCCACAGGCCGCCGGTCGCTCCCGAGGACGACCCCTTCGATGCGGGCCAGGGGCTGCAGCGAGCACCCCACGGCCGGCGGGGGAACGTCGAAATGCTGTTGGAATCTCAGGAACCCCGGAGCCAGGCAGACGACGTTCACCGGAACCGTGGGCGAGAGACCGGAGATCTCCGCCTTGCCCTCACCGTCGGCCGTGGTTTCAAAGAAGCGATTCGTTTCCGGGCGGTCTCCCTGATGGCCTCCGACCCTGGCGCCGGGGACCGGCTCCCCGCCGGGTCCCGTCACGAAGACGGCGATGGCGACACCCTGGTCGAGGACGATCTCGCCGAGGTCCAGCACCGCCTGAGCACCGGCTGCCTGGGGCCTCTTGGGCAGGAGGCTTTCGGGGCTCGGCACGCTGACTTCCTGGTGCAGGATCTGTCCGCCCGGAGCGCTCACCTGGAGGAGGTACTCGCCGGGCGCGAGCTGTGGCGTCTTCACCCGGCCGGCCGCATCCGTCACCACCTCGCGGATCATCCGGCCGGTCCCCTTGTCACGGCCGAGCGGCAGGGTGACGAAGCGCCGCGACCGCAGCTCCTTGGGGACGAGGGCCAGGCGCGCACCCACGACGGCGTCCTTGCCGGCGCGCACTCGGGCGGTCACCCTCACCCCCCGCTGGAGCACCGGCTCCACGGCGGCGCCGGCCTTCAGGTACTGCTGCGCACAGCTTACGGCGACCTCTTCACCGCCGGAGCACACCAGCGCCAACCCGGCCTTCAGGGCTGGAATCCGCATCGGTACGACCGGCGCCTTCAGCTCAACCGTCGCCGGCTCGTCCTGCGAGGCCAAAGGGGTGACCTCGAGCCAAGCGCTCCTCACCGGGGGTGCGGAGAGCTCTGTGGCAACGCGGAGGAGCAACCATGCAATGAGAGAGATCATAGGCGAGGGCGACTAAACGTGGCATTCCGTGTAATAACAGGATCGGGAGCACGAGATCGAGCTGCAAGCGCAACTGAAGTTGAGGGTGCAGATTGCAGAGGAAGCACAGCCGCAGTTATCCTGGCTACAGTAGCTACAGCCTCCTCCGGCTCCCCCTCCAGGATTCGGCGGCGGGGTGAATTGGGCCGAGGAAGTTCGTTCCATCAAGGGAAGCACCAGCAGGACGACCAGGAACAGACAACGTCGAACGTTGCGGTTCATGGCATTCTCCTGACGAGGTTACAGATCTCGCGAGGAGCCGCGGTATCTGTATATGTGATCAGCCACCCCTTCCAGATCACCAGGGGAAGCGCACAGCAGGCCACTTCGAAAGTCGTCGATCGGCTTTTGCCCAGCAGTGGGATCTGGAGGAGCGTTGCGTGGGTCCGCGAGTGATCACAGGCCTGGACCGACCAAGCCGCGCCGGAGGTGTCCACAGCTAGATAGAACCAACTGATCCCAGGAATGAACACCTCGTGGCGCTCGCGCATCTCCCGGTCCGTCTGGGCGAGCCAAGCTTCCAGCTCCCGCCGCTCCACCTGCGGAAACGCCTCATGCCGGACGAGGCGGCCGTCGAGCGCAAACACCTGCAGGTCGCCGCGGAAGCCATCCAGGGTATAGAGCAACTTGCGCCCCGGGTCATATTGAAGGTCGACAGCCCGCAGCACAGTGGTGCCAATCTTGGGCTCGATCACATCCTCGGTACCCAGCTTCTTGAGTAGGGTCTTCTCGCGAACCTTCCAGATCTGAGCCCGGTGGTTGGCAAGGGTAGGAGCGACGGCGATGGTCTCGGCATCGATCCAGGCGACTCCTCGGACCTCGTCGGGGAGCGGGATGGAGATGGGAGAGCCGGGTCCGAACGGGACGAGGCGAAGCTCCTTGCCCTGGCCGACGATCCCGGCAACGCCCCAGCGCCCATCCACGGCCACACTCACGGCGTCCTTGAGGCTCGCCGTCGCGATCACCTCGCCTTCCGGCGAGTACAGGTCGATCCGGCCCGACCGGTTCTGCCAGGCCCAGAGGTTCCCTTCCTGGTCGACTCCCATCCCGGAGGCACGCAGGTCACGGACGAGTGACAAGGCACGGTCCGCAAGGGCCGCCTCGGCGACCGCCCCGAGAGGGGAGCATACAGCGAGCACGAAGAAGAGAAGAGCACTCTTGCGCATTTTTATACCTGAAAGCAAAACTACGTCTGGTCAATCTATATCGCAGAATTTGGCAAAGTGCAACGATCCGCCGGGATGCGGGCCTCCTTGGAGTCCGTCCTCCACCCTTCACAGCCTCCCCCTCGTCCTGCTAGACTGCGCCGTCTTTCTGTCTTTTTCGTCAAACTCGGAAAGGGGAGCTCGCATGCCCTGGTCGTCGTCTGTGAGAAGGTGTCGCTTCGTGCCCGCGCTGGCGGGAATCTTACTTCTGACGCTGTCCGCCCTGCCGGGCTGGGCAGCCAGCTCGCCCACAGCCAAGCCGCAGCTCGCCGGCAACTTCGACGTCCGGGTGAACGGCAGTGCGCACGCCCTGTCCGCGGTCGTGGCCGGGCTTCCCACGGTGCCGCTCAAGCCGCTGCCGAGCGCGGCGCAGGTCAAGGACCAGATCAAGTCGATGCAGGAAGCCCTGAAACGCCTGCAGACCACGGCCCCCGGCGCCACGGCCCGCTTCTCGCCGGTCACCGCGGCGCCGGAGATCGTCTCCGGAAATCGCGGAGCGCTCTCCGCCGCGGCGCCCGGGAGGCCTGGAATCGACGTCGTGCGCGACTACCTCAAGGCCAACAGCGCCCTCTACGGCCTGACGAGCGCCGAGATCGACGCCCTCCACCTCCTGGGCGAGAGCGTGAGCAAGCGCAGCGGCCTGCGCATGGTGCGCGTCGAGCAGCAGCTCAACGGCCGCTCTCTCTTCCAGAGCGAGACCCGCTTCATCCTCGACCGCGACGGCCGCGTCTGGCGCTCCCTCGGCCTGCTGATGCCGGCCGCCGCCGCGCCCTCGGTCCCCCTGCCGCCCGCCGTCTCCGCTCCGCAGGCGCTGGTGGCGGCGATGAAATCCGTGGGCTTGAGCCTCGACGTCACCCGCATGGCCGTGCAAGCGACCAACGCCAACGGCACCCAGACCCGCGTCCTGGCCAACGATCCGCGGATCGCCGGCGCGGTGGCGAGCGACGTCGTCTACTTCCCGGCCGCGCCCGGCGTGCTCGTTCCCGCCTGGCGGCAGATCACCTTCACCAAGGGCGATGCGGACTGGTACACGATCGTCGACGCCGTCAGCGGCGCCCTGCTCTGGCGCAAGGACATCCGCGCCCACGCCTCGACTCAGGAGGCGCGGTTCAGCGTCTACGTGCTTGGCGATGGAAAAACCCCGGCCGAGAGCCCGGCGCCTCACAACCCGACCGACGTCACCCCCGGCTCCGGCACCCAGTTCCCGGAGATCGCCCGCACGATCGTCAACATGTCCACGGCGCAGGACTCAACCGCCAGCCCCGACGGCTGGATCCCCGACGGCGGTACGACGACGACGGGCAACAACGTCGACGCCTATCTGGATACCGACGACGACGACGCTCCGGACACCGGCGCCCTGGACAACAACGGCCGGCCGGTGGGCAACCCGGACGCCAACACGAACAATCGCGACTTCCTCGGCGCCGCGCCGCGCGACTACACCTACAACCCGCCCCCCGTGGGCGGCAACCCGGACGCCGGCGACGACCCCACGCTCGCACCCTATCAGCGCGGCATCGTGACCCATCTCTTCTATCTCACCAACTGGTACCACGACCAGCTCTTCAACCTCGGCTTCGACGAGGCGGCGGGGAACTTCCAGGCCACCAACTTCAGCGGCATGGGAGCGGGCGGGGATCCGGTGCTGGCCGAGGCGCAGGACGGCTCGGGCACCGACAACTCCAACTTCTCCACACCTCCGGACGGGTCGTCCGGCCGCATGCAGATGTTCCTCTTCGATTTCCCCTCCCCGGAGCGCGACGGCTCTCTCGATGCCACGATCGTGCTCCACGAGCTGACCCATGGCCTCTCCAACCGGCTGGTCGGCGACGCCGGCGGCCTCATCTGGAGCCCGGGCGAAGGGATGGGCGAGGGCTGGAGCGACTTCTACGCCCTGTCGCTGCTCCACGGCAACAACGTGGATGACCCGAACGCCAAGTACGCGGCAGGGGCCTATGCCACCTACCAGCTCGGCGGCCTCACCGACAACTATCTCTACGGCATCCGCCGGTTCCCCTACACGACGGACAACACGGTCAACCCGCTCACCTGGGCGGACGTGGACGACGTCACGGCCAACGACTCGGGCGGCATCCCCATCAGTCCCCTGGGCTTCGAATTCAACGGCGGCCTGGAGGTCCACAACATCGGCGAGATCTGGGCCCTGACGCTCTGGGAGGTGCGCAGCCGGGTGATCGCCGATCCTGCCGGCGCCAACGGCGACGTTCCGACCGGCAACGCCACCATGCTGCAGATCGTCACCGACGCCCTGAAGCTGACGCCCCTCGATCCCAGCTTCACCGACGCCCGCGACGCGCTCATCCAGGCCGACTGCATCACCAACGCCTGCGCCAACGAGAAGTCGATCTGGCAGGGCTTCGCCGACCGCGGCCTGGGCTACGGCGCCGTCGCCCCGCTCGGCCAGGTCGGCTTCGCCAACTTCGGCCACATGAGCGTCGGCACCTCATTTGCCACGCCCAATCTGGACCTGTCGACCTTCACGGTGGACGACTCCCTGGGCAACAACAACGGCGCCATCGACCCCGGCGAGCCGATCAAGCTCGCCGTCGAATTGCTCAACCCGTGGCGCAATACGGCCTTCAACGTGCCGGCGGGGACCACGGCGACCCTGACCTCCTCGACACCTGGCGTCACCATCCTCACCGGCACCTCGGCCTACGGGCCAATCCCGGCCAAGAACGTCGCCACCGGCACCCCCTTCGTCTTCACGGCCGCGCCCAGTGTCCTGTGCGGCCAGGCGATCCACTTCAGCCTGAAGATCACCAGCACGCTCGGCACTGCCACCGTGAGCTTCACGGTCCGCGTCGGCACCCCCTCGGGCACCGGCGCGCCGGTCACCTACACCCGGACGCTCAATCCCGCCCTGGCCATTCCGGACGGAGATCCGCGCGGCATCGCCGACACGCAAAGCATCACCGACGACTTCGAGATCTCCAGCCTCCAGTTCCGGGTGGACAACGTCCAGCACCCGGCCACGGACGACCTCACCGTCCTGCTGCGCGCCCCCAACGGCTACGGCAGCGATCTCATCTGGCTGCGTGGAATCCTGATCGGCGAGTTCTTCGGCCAGAACTTCATCAACACGTTGATCGACGACAACTCGGCCAACGACCTCAACCTCTCAGCCGACTCCGACGCGCCATACACCGGCGACTGGTCACCGGCCTTCAATTCCTTCATCTGGAATCTGTTCGGAGACCCCAGCATTTTCCCCGATCCAAACGGTCAGCTCGGACGGATGGCGGGCTTGAGCACGCAGGGCGACTGGAAGGCACTGGTGGCCGACAACTTCCGCAGCTTCGCAGGCACGCTCAATGCCTGGTCGATCATCGTGACGCCGACGGCCTTCACCTGTTCCGCCTTTGCGCCGGCCGCAAATGTGACCGGTACCAAGACCGTGGCCGGCACGTTCAACGTGGGCGGCACCGTGACCTACACGGTGACCCTCACCAACAACGGCACCGGCGCTCAGGCCGATAACCCGGGCAACGAATTCACCGACGTCCTGCCCGCGAGCCTCGCCCTGGTCAGCGCCACCGCCACCTCCGGCACCGCCGTCGCCACGGTCGGCGCCAACACGGTGACCTGGAATGGCGCCATCCCGCCCGTCGGCGGCACGGTGGCGATCACCATCACCGCCACCATCAAGCCCGGCACCGGTGGAACGACGATCTCCAACCAGGGGACGATCGCCTTCGACGCCGACCTCAACGGCAGCAACGAGTCGAGCGCCCAGACGGACGACCCCGGCACCGGGACGGCCGGCGACCCGACCGCGTTCGCGGTCGCGGCCGCGCCTTTCATCACCGCCACCAAGACGGTGAGCGGGTCGCCCCAGGAAGGCTCCACCCTCACCTACACCGTGGTCCTCACCAACAGCGGCGGCGTGGCCCAGGCGGACAATCCGGGCAACGAATTCACCGACGTCCTGCCCGCGGGCCTGACGCTGGCGACCGCCACCGCGACCTCCGGCACCGCCGTCGCCACCATCGGCACCAACACGGTGACCTGGAACGGAGCGATCCCCGCCAACAGCTCGGTGACGATCACCATCACCGCCACCGTGAACGCGGGCACCGCCGGCCAGACGATCTCCAACCAGGGATCGTTCTCCTTCGATTCCAATGGTGACGGTACCAATGACACCGCCGGCGTCACGGACGATCCCGCCACCCCGGCGGCCGGCGACCCGACCTCGGTCGACATCGTCGTGCCGATCGCCGAAGTCCCGACCCTGAGCGACTTCGGCCTCGCCATCCTCTTCCTGGCCCTCACCGGCGCCGCCCTGCTCCTCCTGCGGCGACGGCGCACGGCCTGAGGAGTCGCGCCCACTCAGCCCCCGGCCGCCCGGCCGGGGGCTCGTCACTCCTCCCCGTCATACCGCACCAGCTCGACCTTCCACACCTCCGGCGCCTCGGTGACTCCCCACTGCCAGAGGTCGTGGTCGAACTGCACGGTCGAGGTGCCGAGGGTGGCGAGGGCTTCGTCGGTGATCTTGCCGGCGGTGAATCGGAATGACGAGGAGAAGTTGACGTCCCTGCTCACCGTCAGCGCGATGGACACCCAGTTCGCCCGGCACAAGTACGGCTCGCGCCTCGACGAGGCCCGGGCCGCCGCCCGCGAGTGGAGTCGCCCGGCGCCCGTCCTCCCCGCCAAGGACTACGAGCGCGATCAGCGGGAGTGGCAGGCGGCCCAGCAGCTCCAGACCCAGCAGGAGGTCGATCACGAGGTTGCTCTCAAAAAATGGTACGGGAAGCGGGACGGGTCCCAGGAGTCCATGCCGAAGCTGGGCGTGGTGATGAAGCCCCGCCGACGCCGGAAGAGCAGGCGCGGGCGGCGGAGGCCCTGCGTCCTTACTCGCTGGCGCCGTAGGAGCCTGCGCGAAGGCCAAAGCAGGGACTTCAGGGACATGGAGGATACCGCCGGAGGGTCCTCCTCTGGCGCGAACCCTCTTTTTGAGTAGTAGAATAGGAAAGGCTTCCCTAATCAGCGATTGCGCGGAGGAGATGTGATGTCCGTGTCGGAACCCGTGCCTCCCTCAGGGAGCGGAGACTCGATCGGCGGCTACCGGATCTTGAAGACCCTCGGCCGGGGCGGTATGGGCGAGGTGTTCCTCGCCTGGGACGAGCGCCTGCAGCGCGAGCTGGCGGTCAAGCGCATCCGCCACGACAGCGCCCTCACCGCGACTCTCCGCCAGCGCCTGCTGCGGGAAGCCCAGGCCGCCGCCAAGCTCAGCCACCCGGCCATCGTGCACATCTACGATCTGAAAGAGGACCCGGCCGGCGACTGCATCGTCATGGAGTACGTGCCGGGCCAGACGCTCGCCGAGGCGCTGACGGTCCGGCCCTTCGAGCCGGCGCACGCCGCCCGTCTCGCCCGGGAGATCGCCTCCGGCCTCGCCGCCGCCCACGCGGCGGGGATCGTCCACCGCGACCTCAAAACCGAGAACGTCATCCTCACGCCATCGGGGAATGCCAAGATCCTCGACTTCGGCCTCGCCAAGCCGTTCGTATCCGCCGCGGGCGATCCGTCGTTGACGGAGAGAGGGGGCGTGGTGGGCACCTGCCGGTCCATGTCGCCCGAGCAGGCGAGAGGCGGCGAGGTGGACGGGCGCTCGGACCTCTTCTCGCTCGGCGTCCTGCTCTACGAGGTGCTGACCGGTGAGTATCCGTTCCGAGGAGCGACCAGCCTGGAGAGCATCGTCCAGGTACTGAAGCATCACCCGCCACGCGTGGACGTGATCCGTCCGGGCGTGCCCCCCCGGCTCGGCCTCCTGGTTGAGCGCCTGCTGGCAAAGGACGCGGCCGACCGCCCCCAGAGCGCGGACGAGGTCGTGCGCGAGTTGGAGGCCATCGAGGGCGCGCTCTCCAGCCCCACCTCCGAGGAGACGCTCAGCGATCTCCCGACAGGCTACTTCCCCACTCCACCGCCCCCGTCCCAGCCGCTGCCGCGGTCGTCCCAGGCGCCGCAGTCCACGGCGGGGATGTCGACCGCTTCCGGGTCCCAGCGGCTCCGGATGGTCGCTCTCGTCGGCTTGGGGGCGCTGATCCTGGGAATCGCCATCTACTCCGTCCGCCACTATTACGTCCGCCCTGTTCCAGCACCTCCGCCTCCCCGCCGTGTCTTGGTGCTTCGGCCGGAGGTAAAGGACAAGCGGCTCTACCTCGCAGCCTCAAGAGTCCTGGGCACTGTACTCAAGACCTTGAGAGCGCTCGAAGGCATGGAGGTGATCGATCCATCTGAAGTCGTAGGGACGCCGGCTTCTCTGAAGGCGAAAGCGAAGGCGGCCGCAGCGGACGAGGTTCTAGTGCCGACAGTTGACGATGCCGGCGACAGGTGCGTGATCATGCTGAACCGTGTCGAGGGCTCTACCAGCAAGAGCTTGTGGAACGGTGATCCCTTCGAGGCCCCCCTGGAGAAAGAGGATCACAACCTCTTGGAAGAGGGGGTAGCCCAAAGCCTTAAGGCAGGTTATTCTGGATACCGATCCCGGCCAAGCCTCCCCAGGTTGCAAACCAGCGACTGGGATTACGCCACATTCATCGAGATCCAGGGAAAACTCCGCACGGACTCCATCCAGAATCTGTTGCCGAAGCTCGAAGACGTAATCGCCAGGTCCCCGCGCTTCCTGGAGGCACAGCTTCTCGCCGCGGACATGTATCTAACGCAGTTCGATTCCACTCGGGATACTTTGTACCTCGACCGGGCCGGAGAATTGATCTCGAAAGCTCAGTCCCAGGCGCCCGGAGAGACCCAGCCTCTCTTCATGCAGTTCAAACTGGAGATGGCCCGAGGCCAGATACCCCAGGCGAAGGCTACCCTCGAAAATCTTGAGCGGCTCAAGACGGGAGACCCACAGTTGCTTCTGCTGCACTCCCAACTCGCGGAGCGCGAAGGGCGAAAGGATGAAGCGCTGACCGAACTGCGCGAGCTCGTCCAGCGGCTCCCCACCTGGAACAACCTCTATTCTCTTGCCGACCTCGAGGCCCGCACCGGCAACATCGCCGACGCCCGGAGCCAGCTCGAGCAGATCCTTTCCGACTCTCCGAACAATCTCTGGGCGCTCGAGCAACGTGCGAACATCGAACTGCTCTACGGCAGCCCCGTCCTGGCCGAAGTCTACTATCAGCAACTGATCAAAATGTCCCGACAGCGCCCCTACTACACCAACCTGGGAAACGCGCGGGTCCTCCTCAAGCATTATGGTGAAGCTATCGAAGCTTTCCAGCATGCCCTTGACCTCGATGCGGGCAATGTAGCCGTGAACATCAGCCTCGCCGACGCAGAGCTCGCCCGGGGCGACGAGCAGAACGCCCTGGAACACTACAACAATGCATGTCTACTCTTTGAATCCAATCTCAGCGGGGCCAGCCTCACTCCATATGACCACGCAACGCGAGCCCAGTGTCTCGCCCACCTCGAGAAAGTCGCGGAGGCCAAAGCGGACATCCAACTCGCCCTCCAGAAGAGCCCGGACGACGGTAACGTCCTTCAGGCGGCGGCCCTGGTCTACGCTGTAGTAGGCGAAAAAACTATGGCCTTGAATAGCATTAAGAAAGCCCTGGCGCAAGGTGTTCAGCCCCGCTGGTTCCAGCTTCCCGCCTTCGCCAAGCTAAAGGACGATCCCGAGTATCAGGGTCTCATGAAGAAAACGCCGGGGGCCACCCCGTCGAAGTGACCCCCGGCCCAACGTCAACCCTCATCGTCCGGCACTCAACCAGGAGGTTTGGATGGCGGCGGGGTCGGCGGCGAACCGCCGCTGCCGCCTCCAGTCGGCGGCGGGCCGCTGCTGTCGATCACCAGCTTGGGAGTCGCCGGTTCGTCGAACTCCTTCTTCTCTTTGTCTCCGAGGACATTCCGAAGAGAGATCGAAAAGTCTATCTTCACCTCGGGCTCCAAGAAGACGGTCGATGTTTTAGACTGAGCAGACATCGTATTTTCCTTTCTGTTTATTGCCCTCTGACTCTTGGCATATCAAGTCCGGTGCCAATGTCCCGGCACGCTCTGGATAAAACCCCGAGCTGCTTGAATTTAAAGGCCTTCCGGGATTCCGCGGTGCAGTCGCAGGGCTGCGGCTTGCGTATCCGATCGGATAGACTGTATCCAAACCAAAGGAGAGCCACAGGGTGCAACCGCGACTGATCGCCGTCTCCGGTCCGCTGGCCGGTCAGACCTTCCCCCTGGGGGCGGCGCGGCTGACCCTCGGCCGCGACCACGGCAACGCCGTCCACCTACGCGACCTCGCCGTCTCGCGGCACCACTGCGTCGTCGAGCCCGACGGCGAGCGCTTCCACCTGCGCGACCTCGACAGCCGCTGCGGCACCTTCGTCAACGGCGTGCCGGTGCGCGAGCGGAACCTGGAGCACCGGGACCGGATCAAGCTGGGCAATACGCTTCTGCTTTTCGAGAGCCGGCCGGAGGAGACCGCGAACGAGGCCGTCCTCCTCGACGACGGAACCGACGACGCGGCCACCACCACCGTGCACCGCGCCTGCGGGGAGTCCTGGTACCTGCTGCGCGAGGCGATCCTGGCCGCCCTCCCCGAGGAGGCGCGGACCGCTCGCGACCTCCAGGCGCTGCTGCGCATCGGCAACGACCTCCATGCCCTCCATGCCGTCGAGCCCATCGCCCGCCGGCTGCTCGAACTGGCTCTGGAGACCATCCCCGCCGAGCGCGCCGCGGTCCTGCTGCTGGAAGGGGCCCCTCCGGTGCCAGCGGCCTCCTTCGCCCTGGAGCGCGGCGGCTCGACCGCGCCGTTCACCATCTCCCGCCACCTGGTGGAACGGATCGTGGCCGAGGGGATGGCCGTGTTCCAGGACGCCCTGGAGACGGATCGGGAGTGGAGCGGCGTCGAGAGCGTCGCGGGGGCGCGGCTCCACTCGCTGCTCGCCGCCCCGTTGACTGGGCCGGACGGCCCGCTGGGCATTCTCTATCTCGACACTCGCGACCCTGGCACCCGCTTCGACGAGCGGCACCTGGACCTCCTCACCGCCGCCGCCGGCATCGCCTCGGCGGCTCTCTCCAATGCCCGGCTGCTCGCCTGGCTGCACGAAGAGAACCGGCGCATGGAGGAGGCCCTGGATTCGGAGATCATCGGGGAGAGCGCGTGCATGAAGGAGCTCAGCCGTGTCCTCGCCCGCGTCGCTCCCACGGACTCGACCGTCCTGCTGCTCGGCGAGAGCGGCACCGGCAAGGAGGTGGCGGCGCGATCTCTCCACCGCAACAGCCGGCGCTCGGGCCGGCCCTTCGTGGCCGTCAACTGCGCGACCCTCTCGGAGACGCTGCTCGAAAGCGAGCTCTTCGGCCACGAGAGGGGAGCGTTCACGGGCGCCCTGGAGAGGAAGACCGGCAAGATCGAGGCGGCCGAAGGCGGCACCCTCTTCCTCGACGAGGTGGGAGAGCTGCCGATCGCCATCCAGGCGAAGCTCCTGCGGGTGCTCCAGGAGCGGGAGTACGAGCGCGTGGGTGGCACCCGCCCCCTCAAGACCGACGTGCGGCTGGTGGCCGCTACCAACCGCGACCTGGAGAAGGCGATGCGGGAGGGGACTTTCCGCGAGGACCTCTTCTACCGCCTGAACGTGATCCCACTGACCCTGCCTCCTCTGCGCGAGCGGCGGGAGGACGTCTCCCTCCTCGCCAGCCACTTCGCGGCCCTCTTCAGCCGGCGTCTCGGCCGCCGCATCGCGGGGTTCACCCCGGAGGCCCGCGCCTGCCTGCAGCGCTACGGCTGGCCAGGCAACGTCCGCGAGCTCGCCAACGCCATCGAGCGCGCCCTGGTGCTGGGTGAAGGTGAGCTGATCCGCCCGGAGGACCTGCCGGAGACCGTGCTCGAAGCCGGCCCCGTGGCCTCGGCCGGTCCGGTGGACCACTACCACGAGAGCGTCAACGCCTTCAAAAGGCGGCTGATCCTCGACGCCCTCGCCCAGGCGGAGGGCAACGTCACCCGCGCCGCCGAGCGGCTCGATCTGAATCCCACCTATCTGCACCGGCTGATGCGAAATCTCGATTTGAAGGACCGGACCTGAAGGTGGGAATACCGGGGGTAGGCTGCAACTTCTGAACTTGGAAGCCGTAGTTTGTCAGCCTCCGCCCTCCGCGGAGGCTCCCCGGGAGAGACGATGTTGAGGAAGTGCTTGATTTGGATGGCGCTCACCAGCGCCCTGTCCGTCCTGCTGGCCGGCTGCGGCGGCGATCCCGCGGCGGCGGCGAGGAAGAGCGCGAAGGCCGCCGCAGCGGGCGGCGAGGCCCGCGAGGTCCGCGTCGCCAGGGCCGAAGAGGCGCGGCTGGCGCGCACGGTCGACGTGTCCGGTACCCTGGCCGCGGACCAGCAGGCGACGCTCGGCCTCAAGGTGGCCGGCCGCCTGGAGAAGATCTTCGTGGACATCGGCACGCCGGTGCGGCGCGGCCAGGCTATCGCCCGGCTGGTGCCCACCGATTTCGAGCTGCGGGTGCAGCAGGCGCAGACCGCCCTGGTGCAGGCGCGGGTCCGCCTCAGCCTGCCGCCCGAGGGGCCGGACGCCGCCGTTCCCCCCGACCAGACGGCCGTCGTGCGCCAGGCCGCGGCCACCCTCAAGCAGGCCCAGGCCACCCGCGACCGCATGCAGCGGCTCTTCGAGCAGCAGCTCATCCCCCGCTCCGACCTCGACGCTGCCGAGGCCTCCCTCGGCGTGGCCGACGGCCGCTATCAGGAGGCCGTCGAGGAGGCCCGCACCCGCCAGGCCATCCTCGGCCAGCGCCGGTCCGAGCTCGGCCTCGCCCAGCAGCAGCTCGCCGACTCGGTGCTCACCGCGCCGTTCGACGGCACCATTCGCGAACGGCTGGCCAACGCCGGCGACTACGTGGCGGTCGGCACGCCCATCGCCGTGCTGGTGCAGGTCCACCCCCTGCGGCTGCGCCTCGCCGTGCCCGAGCGCGAGGCCGCCGGCGTCAAGGTGGGCCAGCGGGTGGACCTCACGGTCGAAGGCGAACCCGGCCGGCACGAGGGGCGGGTGGCGCGCATCAGCCCGTCGATCAGCGAGGACAACCGCACCCTGATGGTGGAGGCCGAGGTGCCCAACGCCGACGGCCGGCTGCGGCCGGGCTCCTTCGCCCGCGCCGAGATCGTCGTCCAGGCCGCCGATCAGGCCGTGCTGGTCCCCGCCTCGTCGATCGTCTCCTTCGCCGGTATCGACAAGGTGATCGGCGTCGAGGGCGGCAAGGCGGTCGAGAAGCGGGTCAAGACCGGCCGCCACGCCGGCGACCGGGTGGAGATCGTGGACGGCGTCAAGCCCGGCGATTCCGTGGTGGTGCAGCCAGGCAATCTCGTCTCGGGCGAGACCGTGAAGGCGGTTCTTTAGAGGATCAGAATGCAAAAGCTCGCCGAGATCTGCATCCGCCGGCCCGTCTTCGCGGCCATGATCATCCTCGCCCTGGTGGTGGTCGGCGCCGCCAGCTACGGCCGGCTGGGAGTCGACCGCTTCCCGTCAGTGGACCTGCCCACCGTCTCCGTGCGCACCACCCTGCCCGGCTCCTCCACGGAGGAGACTGAGGCGGAGATCTCGCAGCCGATCGAAGAGGCGGTCAATACCGTCGAAGGGATCCAGGAGCTGCGCTCCGTCTCCTCGGGTGGCACCTCGTTCGTCATCATCACCTTCAACCTCGACCGCAACATCGACACGGCGGCGCAGGACGTCCGCGACCGCGTCTCAGGGATCGTCCGCAACCTGCCCAAGGACGTCCTGCCGCCGGTCATCGCCAAGTTCAACAACGACTCCTCGCCCGTGATGTCGATCGCGCTCTCGGGCAACCGGCCGCTGCGCGAGCTGACGGAGTACGCGGACAAGATCGTCAAG
Source organism: Thermoanaerobaculum sp. (assembly GCA_021154885.1). Classification (GTDB taxonomy): domain Bacteria; phylum Acidobacteriota; class Thermoanaerobaculia; order Multivoradales; family UBA5704; genus DATARR01. The sequence goes on along the minus strand of JAJKHS010000032.1, from coordinate 69,748 downwards.
ATCCAGCTCGAGCGCTCCACAGGCGTGGGCGAGGTGAACCTGGTGGGCGGCCTCCAGCGGGCGATCAACGTCTGGATCGATCCCGACCGGCTGACGGCCTTTGGGCTCCCCATCGCCACCGTGCGCGACGCGCTGGTGCGCCAGAACTCCGAGGCGCCGGGCGGCAACGTCACCTCGGGCGGGCGGGAGCAGACGCTGCGCACCATGGGGCGGTTCGAGAGCTCGCGGGATTTCAACGACCTGGTGGTGGCCACCCTGCGCGGCCAGCCGGTGCGGGTGCGCGACCTCGGCCAGTCCGAGGACGGCACCAAGGAGCAGCGCTCGCTGGCCCGGCTCAACGGCGTGCCCACCGTCACCCTGGAGGTGCTGCGCCAGTCCGGCGCCAACACCGTCGAGGTCATCGAGGGAGTCAAGGAGGCGCTGGCGCGGGTGCAGGCGCAGCTCCCTCCGGACCTCAAGATCGACGTCGTCCGCGACCAGTCGCGCTACATCTACGCCGCCCTGCACGAGATCAAGCTGCACCTGATCCTGGGCTCCATCCTGGCCTCGCTGGTGGTGCTCGCCTTCATGCGGAGCTGGCGCTCGACGGTGATCGCGGCGGTGGCCATCCCGGCTTCCACCATTGCCACCTTCGGAATGATGAAGGCGTTGAATTTCACATTGAACAGCGTCACCATGCTCGCCCTGGTGCTGATGGTGGGCGTGGTGATCGACGACGCCATCGTCGTGCTGGAAAACATTTTCCGCTTCATTGAAGAGAAGAAGATGAATTCGTTCGAGGCGGCGAAGGCGGCCACGCAGGAGATCGGCCTCGCGGTGCTCGCCACCACGCTGTCACTGGTGGTCATCTTCGTTCCCGTCTCCTTCATGTCGAGCATCTCCGGGCGCTTCCTCTATCAGTTCGGCCTCACGGCGGCGGCGGCGGTGCTCGTCTCGCTGCTCGTCTCCTTCACCCTGACGCCGATGATGAGCGCCCGCATGCTGCGCGCCGGGGACGCGGCCGGTGGCCACGCGAATGCAGGCCACGAGCCGGCCCGGTCGCGCCAGGGCTTCTACGCCCGGATCGATCGGTTTTACGAACGGCTGCTGCGGGCCACCATGGCGCACCGGCGGCTGGCGGCCCTGATCTGTTTCGGAGTGATGCTCGCCTCCATCCCCATCTTCAAGCTGGTCAAAGTGGAATATATCCCCAGCGACGTGGACGAGGCGGAGTTCGAGGTCAACGTCAACGCCCCCGAGGGGACCAGCCTGGCCGGCATCGACGAGGCCATGCTGGCCGTCGAGAAGGAGATTCGCACGACGCACGGCGTGCGCAGCGTGCTCGCCACGGCGGGCGGCGGCTTCCTGGGCGGCGTCAATCAAGGGACGGCCTTCGTGCGCCTCGCGCCCCAGGAGGAGCGGCGGTTTTCGATCCCCCGCTTCTTCAAGGGTCTGCTGCACCTCGATCCGGCGGCGGCCTTCCGCGACAACTACAGCCAGAGCGACGTGATGTCGGAGATCCGCCGGCGCCTGGGCCGGTTCAAGGATCTGCGCTGCGGCGTGCGCAACGTGACGTCCTTTAATATTGGCGGCGGCAACTGGGACATCGACTTCGTCCTGCGCGGGCCGGACCTCCAGGCTCTCGCCACCTATGCCGAGCGGCTGCGGGAGAGGTCCAAGGAGATCGGCGGCATCGTCGACGCGGACACCACGCTGAAGCTCAACCGCCCCGAGCTGCGGGTGGTGGTGGACCGCGACCGCGCCGCCACCCTGGGGGTCGACATGTCCAACATCGCCGACGCCCTGCGCCTGATGGTGGGCGGCGACGACCAGGTCTCCCGCTTTCATGACCCCGGAATCAACGATGACTACGACGTCCAGCTCCGGCTGACCAACGGCGTGCGCAACGATCCACGGTCGATCCTCGGTCTCTACGTCCCCGGCCGCGGCGGCAAGCTCTACCAGCTCGGCAACTTCGTCACAGTGCAGGAGGAGATCACGGCCTCCCGTGTCGACCGCATGGACCGCCAGCGGCAGGTGAGCCTGCGGGCGAGCGTGGCACCGGGCTTCGCGCTGGCGGACCGGCTGGAGGCGCTGCGCCAGGCGGTGAAGGAGATGAACCTGCCCGCCACCTACACCACGGCGGTCGCCGGCCGCGGCAAGGAGCTGGCGCGCACCTACGGCGAGTTCGTGTGGGCGCTGCTGCTGTCGATCATCTTCATGTACATGATCCTGGCCTCGCAGTTCGAGAGCGTGGTCCATCCGCTGACCATCCTGCTCTCGCTGCCGCTGGCCGTGCCGTTCGCCCTGCTCTCGCTCTGGGCAACGGGCAACACGCTCAACCTCTACTCGGCGCTCGGCGTGCTGGTGCTGTTCGGCGTGGTGAAGAAAAACGCCATCCTGCAGATCGATCACATGAACGGTCTGCGGGCCAAGGGCATGGAGCGGCTGGACGCCATCATCCAGGGCAACCGCGACCGTCTGCGGCCCATCCTGATGACCACCCTCGCGCTCGTCGCGGGCATGCTCCCCCTGGCCCTCGGCACCGGCCCGGGCTCCGAAGAGCGGCGGGCCATCGCCGTGGTGGTCATCGGCGGCCAGAGCCTCTCGCTCCTCCTCACCCTGCTGGCCACACCGGTCTTCTACTCGCTCTTCGACGATTTGCGCGGGACGGAGAAGGTGGGAGGGCTGGTAGGGCGCTGGTGGCCGCGGAAGGATCGGGCCCTGGAGGAGGAAGAGGCGGCGTAGGGTTCAAGGATCTGTACAGGAGGGTGGCAGCACAGGCACCCGCCCCAAAAAGAAAGAGCCCGGTCAGGATTGCTCCGCCGGGCCTCACCCCTAATACAGGACTGAATCAAAGAATCAGAAACTAAGAGCTCCTCTCCTCCCCATCAAAAAAATAGAACTCCAGAGCAGGACTCCAAAGTTGAGTGACGGCCCCTCCCTCCGGTGTACCGTCCCTCTCCTCCCCTCGGGTGCTGCGATGAAGGGAGTATGGGGCCAGGAGCGCTCAAGAGTCCTCATGGATTCGCTCAAGCTTCATCAAAAAACATCAAAGTCGTCTCAAAGTCGCTTTGAGCCGTCCTGATGTACAATCCGTTAACTTCGTGCACCTTGAGGGGGGAGGGGCTGGAGGGAGTCACCCGGAGGAGATCCGATGCGGTCTTCCGTTGTCTCCTTGAGGAGCTTCGGTAACACCCAGTTTCGAGCTTCAGGACGATGAGCACCGTAGAGACCCGGACCGAGAAATCCCTGTACGAGTTCGACGGCTTCCGGGTCGACCCCGTCCGGCGTCGCCTGCTGCGGGGCAGCGAGCAGATCTCGCTCACCCCGAAGGCGTTCTCGATCCTCCTCGTCCTGCTGGAGAGGCGCGGCGGGGTGGTGGAGAAGGAGGACCTGATCCAGAAGGTCTGGCCGGATACCTATGTCACCGAGGCCAACCTCACCCAGAACGTCTCCTCCCTGCGCAAAGCTCTGGGAGAGCGGGCGAACGACCATCGCTACGTGGTGACCGTGCCGGGGCGGGGGTACAGCTTCGTCGCCCAGGTCGTCGAGGTCCCCCGGGAGTCGACGGGGGAGTTTCAGATCGCCGGGATTTTCTCGCCGACAACGCCGCCTGCGACTCCCCCGCCGAGCTCACTGCCAGCCACCCCCGGGCCGTTGCCCGCCGCCGCGAGACCAGCTCTGGACGAGGACGGGACGCTCTCCGGCACGTTCGTGCTGTCGAAACCGCCGCCCGCCCGGCCCTTCCTGGCCCCCCGCGGACGGCGCCGCTTCCTCTTCGCCGGCCTCCTCCTGGGACTGCTGCTGGCGGCGGCGATGGCCGGCCTCTACCTCCTCTATAGCCAGCGGCAGCAGGCGCCAGCGAAAGCGGAGGGGCCGGCCCCCGGGACGCCCGCCGCGGTCAACGTACGGCCGACCCTGGCGGTGATGGGCTTCCGCAACCTCTCCGGCAACCGCGATCAGGACTGGCTGGCCACCGCCCTGGCCGAGATGCTCACCACCGAGCTCTCCGCCGGCTCGCGGGTGCGGCTGGTATCGGGCGAGGACGTCGCGCGCGTCCGGCAGTCGCTGAAGACGTCCCCGGGGAATTCGCTCGAAGACCTGAGCGAGGACGACCTGGCGCAGATCCACGGCAGCCTGGGCGCCGACCAGGTGGCCGTGGGCTCCTATCTTTCTCTGGGGTCCCGGGGCGACGGCAAGATCCGCATCGACCTGCGGGTGCTCAAGGCGCCGGGCGGCGACACCGCCGCCTCGCTGGCCGTGGCCGGCACCGAGGACAACCTTTTCGAGCTGGTCTCGCTCCTGGGGGGGAAGATGCGGCATGAGCTCGGATGGGCCGATCCCTCGCCGGAGCAGGCCCGCGCCGTCCAGGCGCTCCAGCCGGGGAGCTCGGAGGCGGCCCGGCTCTACGCCGAGGGGCTCGACAAGCTGCACGCCTATGACGCGCTGGGGGCGCGCGACCGCCTGCAGCGGGCGGTCAAGGCGGACCCCGATTCGGCGGTGATCCACTCGGCCCTGTCGCGCGCCTGGACGGGGCTCGGCTACGACGCGCAGGGCCTGGAGGAGGCCCGGCAGGCGGTGAGCCTCGCGGGCTCGCTGCCGAACGAGCAGCAGCGGGCGATCGAGGCGCGGTTCCGCGAGGCCAGCCGCGACTGGGCCAAGGCGACGGAGATCTACCGCTCGCTGTGGACCTTCTTCCCCGACAATCTCGAGTACGGCCTGCAACTGGCCAACAGCCTCTCGACCGCCGGCCGCAGCGCCGAGGCCCTGGCCACGGTGGCAGCGCTGCGCGGACTCCCGGCCCCGCTGCGTGACGACCCGCGCATCGATCTCGTGGCCGCCCAGATCGCGCGCCGGATGGCCGATCCCGCCGAGGAGCTGCGCACCGGCACGGCCGCCGCCGGCAAGGGGCGGCGGCTGACGCAGAGCCAGATCATCGGCGAAGCCCTGCTGCTCCAAGGGGATGCCCTGTACACCATGGGCCGGCCGAAGGAGTCGCTCGCCCGCTTCCGGGAGGCCCGCGGCCTGTTCGCCACCGCGGGCAACCAGGCGGCGGTGGCGCGCACTCTCAACCGCATGGCGGCGGTGCTGCAGGACACCAGCGATTTCGCTGGCGCCGAGGCGCACTACCAGGAGGCGCTCGCCATCGCGCGGCAGACCGGTTCGAGCGAGCTAATCGCCTCCCAGACCCTGGGTCTCGCCTTCGTGGCCGGGAACCTGGGGGACCTCGAACGCTCACGGGCCCTGACCGAGGAGGCCCACACCCGTTTCGTCGCGCTGGAGGACCATCTCTATGAGACCCGGAGCCTGTTCAAGGCCGCCGAGGCCCAGTGGGACCTGGGCGACGCGGCGGGGGCCCGGCAGCGCTACGACGAGGTGCTGAGCCAGGCGCGCCAGTCCGGCAACCGGGTGGAAGAGGCCCAGGCGCTGAACGGGATCGCCCGTATCCTGATCTCCGCCGGCTCCCTGCGCGAGGCGCGGCAGCGCCAGGAGGGGGCGTTCCAGGTGGCGCGCTCCTACGGCGATCCCTTCCTGGCCGCCTCGTACCTGGGAGCGCTCGGGCAGACGCTGATTCTGCAGGGCGATCTCCCGCTGGCCCAACGCCGGCTCACGCACGCCCTGGAGGAGAAGCGGCGGGTGGGCGACAAGCTGGGGGCCTCGCAACTGCTGGGCACCCTGTCTGACCTGGCGTATCAGCGGGGGGACCTCGCGGGCGCCCAGCGGTTCGCGTCCGACCAGTGGGAGCTCGCCCGGCAGATCCAGGCGGTCCTGGTGAGCGCCTCGGCGCTGCAACGGCAGGGACGGAGCCAGATCGCGGCCGGCGACCTGGCCACCGGCCGCCAGCGCCTGGCTGACGCGCTGCGGCTGGCCGAGGCGCGGGGGGCGGCGCTGCTCGCCGCCGAGATCCGCCTGGACCTCGCGCGCCTCGCCCTGCTGGCCGGGCAGCCGGGGGAGGCCGAGCATCTCGCCGGCGAGGGGGCGCAATGGTACGGCCAGAGAGGGCTGCCCGGCGATCAGGCGCGGGCGCTGGCGCTGCTGGCCGAGGCCCTTCTGGCCCTGGGCCGGCCGGGGCCCGCGAGCGAGGCCGCCAGCCGCGCCACCTCCCTGGCCCAGGCGAGCGAGAGCCCCGAGCTGCAGATCTTCGTGAACACGGTGGTGGCCCCTGCCGGCGCCGCGACGGCACCGGCGGCGGCCCTCGACCGGCTGCGTGACGCGGTCGCCCAGGCGGACCGGCTCGGATTCGTCACCGCCGGCCTCGAAGCCCGCCTCGCCCTCGGCTCCCTGGAGCTCGGGACCGGGAGCACGGCCGCCGGCCGCGCCACGCTCGAAGAGGTCCGGCGGGCCGCCGAGAAGCAGGGGCACAAGCGGCTCGCGCAACGGGCGGCGGCGGCTCTCGCCGGGGCGCCGGGGGCTTAGAGTAGGGGCGGGCCTGGACGGTGGGAGGGGGCTCGACCCGCCCTGCAACGTCGAGCTCGCTCCCACCAGGGCGGGTCGAGCCCCCAACCTGCCGTCCAGACCCGCCCCTACTCTAAACGTCGAGGCCAAATTTAGCGTGTATGGGGGCTACGCCTGGTGCTCGGGCCGCAGCAGGTCCAGCACCGTCTTCACAGGCGCGAAGGTGGCGTCGGGCACCTCCACGAATACGGTGTTCCAGCCGGCCATGGCGCCGTTCCACAGGCCCGGCCGCTCCAGGGCCTTCAGGGGGCGTCCCTCGTGCGATTTCTCGGCGATGAAGACGGTGGCGGGATCGATGGCGCGCTGCAGGTCGTAGGGACGGCCGTGACGGTCGCGCAGGCCGCAGGCGAGGTCCACCGGGTTGAAGTGGCTGGAGGCCGCGAGGGCGGCCTGCTGGTCCGGCGCCGCGGGATCGATCTGCGAGGCCTCGACGATCTGCGGCGAGATGCCGCCGGAGGGGGACTCCACCCAGAACGGGCCGCCTCCGGGCTCGCCCTGGTTGCGCACCACGCCGCAGACGCGCAACGGCCGGTCCAGCGACTCCATGAGGAAGCTCTTCCGCTCCTGCGGCGAGGCGGTCTCGAACCCCGGGGGCAGGGGGCGGCAGAGCTCGCGGGCGAGGAGCTCGCCGGCGTCGCGCAGCACGGCTTCCGCCGCGGCGCCCCGCACGCCGTCCAGCGCCTCCAGACGGTCCAGGTGGCCGAAGATGCGCTCCCGCACCTCCAGCAGGCACCCCCCCAGCAGCCGCTTCCAGTGATGGACGACGGGCTTCCTGGCGTCGGGCACGACGTTGTCGACGTTCTTGAGCAGCACGACGTCCCACCCCTCGCGGCCGAGGTCGTGCAGGTTCTCGATCAGGGCGCCGTGGCCGCCGGGACGAAAGAGGAGGGAGCCGTCCTCCAGTCGGAACGGGCGGTTCTGGAGATCGACGGCGAGGGTGTCGGTCGCCGGCCGCTGGCAGGAGAAGGAGACCTCGAAGCGGCAGTCGTAGCGCTCTTCGAGGTCCGGCCGCACCCGGGCGAGGAGCTGCTCGAACTCCTCTTCATGATGGGGTGAGACGGTGAAGTGGAGGAGGCAGAGCCCGTCCTCGTCGCAGGCGACGTCCGCCGCCTCCACCAGGTGCTCCTCGAACGCCGTGCGCGTCCCCTCGGGGTAGCGGTGGAAGGGGATCAGCGCCTTGGGCAGCCGGGCAAACCCGAGCCCGAAGTCCTCCAGCAGGTAGCCGAGGACCAGGCGGTGCTCGCCCCGGCGCACCGCGTCGTCGAGGTCGATGCCGTCGGCTCCCAGGGCCGCGGCCAGCTCCTCGTAGAAGGGGAAGCGCGGCAGGTTGTCGAAGAAGGTGCGGACCTCCTCCGGCAGCTCGCGCGAGCCGGACGTGCCAGGATGCTCCGCCAGGAACGACAGCAGCCCCTGGAACATGCGGGTGGCGGCGCCGGAGGCGGGGACGAGCTTGGCGATCCGCCCGCGCCGGGCGGCGGCGTCATAGCGGGCGAGGAGCGCCGCGTGTACCGATTCCGGGAGCGGCAGGATGCCGTCGCCCGGCCGGCAGGGGCGCAGCACGCGGGTATAGGGCGGCGGGTTACGGAACAGCTCCACCTGCCGGGCGGCTTCGCGCGGCGACAGGCCCATGGCGCTCATCTGCTGCAGGTCGCGCGGCGTGAAGAGGTCTTCGTACATGGCGGGGGACGTCACCGCGGACAGGGAGCCCTGGCGAGTCGTGACCTCAGGAGTCTTTTTTCCCATGTCCGTGCAGGCGATGCAGGATCTCCGCCAACCTGGGGAAGCCGCGGTCCCGGGCGTTGAGGAGAGGCTCCCGGACCGGCCAGTCGATGGCGAGGTCGGGGTCGTTCCAGAGGACGCCAAACTCGTCTTCCTTGTCGTAGAAGTCGGTGCACTTGTACTGCACGTGCGCCGTCTCGCTCAGCACGACGAAGCCGTGCACGAAGCCCGGGGGGACGTAGAGCTGGTGGTGGTTCTCCGACGAGAGGACGGCGCTCACCCATCGGCCGCAGGTGGGAGAGTCGGGCCGGGCGTCCACGGCCACATCGTAGATCTCGCCGACGATGGCCCGCACCAGCTTGCCCTGGGGGTGGTGGAGCTGGGCGTGGAGGCCGCGCAGCGTGCCCTGCACCGAGAAGGAGTGGTTGTCCTGGACGAAGGGGCCGGGGATGCCGCCCTCGCGGTACTTGCGCGCGTGATAGGTCTCGAGGAAGAAGCCGCGGGCGTCGCCGTGGACGTCGGGCTTGACCAGGACGATCCCTGCGAGCTCCAGAGGGACGAATTCCATGCGTCAGCTCCTCCCCAGGCTGATCCCCAGGCCTAGGCGTTCACGCCCGTACCGGCCCGCCTGCACGGCCTCGCACCAGGCGCGGTTCGCGAGGTACCAGCGCACCGTTGCCCGCAGGCCGGCCGCGAAGTCGTGCCGCGGCTCCCAGCCGAGCTCGCCGCGGATCTTGGCATCGTCGATGGCGTAGCGGCGGTCGTGCCCGGGGCGGTCGGCGACGAAGGTCTTGAGGTCCCGGTAGCCGCGGCCGGCCAGCGCCGGGTTGTCCGCCGCCGGCCGCTCGCGCTCCAGGATGTCGCAGAGCGTGTCCACGATCTGCAGGTTGGTGCGCTCGCTGCGGCCCCCGAGATTGTACTTCTCTCCCGGCCGGCCGTGGCGCAGCACGGCCAGGATCCCCCGGCAGTGGTCCTCCACGTACAGCCAGTCGCGGACGTTGCCGCCGTCGCCATAGATGGGGAGCGGCCGGCCTTCGAGGGCATTCAGGATCATCAGCGGGATCAGCTTCTCGGGGAACTGGAAGGGGCCGTAGTTGTTCGAGCAGTTGGTGAGCAGTGCCGGCAGGCCGTAGGTCTCGTGGAACGCGCGCACCAGGTGGTCCGCCCCCGCCTTCGAGGCGGCATAGGGGGAGTTGGGGGCGTAGGGGGTCGACTCCGAGAAGGCGCCGGTGGGCCCCAGACTGCCATAGACCTCGTCGGTAGAGACGTGCAGGAAACGGAAGCGCTCGCGCTCGGCGGCCGGCGCCGCGGCGAGTTGGAGGCGGGCCCCCTCCAGCAGCTCGAAGGCGCCCACCACGTTGGTGCGGACGAAGTCGGAGGCGTCGTCGATCGAGCGGTCGACGTGGCTCTCGGCGGCGAAGTTGACCACGGCGCCCGGCCGGTGCTCCAGGAAGACCCGCTGCACCGTCGACCGCTCCGCGATGTCGCCGCGGAGGAAGCGCAGGCGGGGATTCCGAGGATCGTCCGGCAGGCCCTCGAGGCTCTTCAGGCTGCCGGCGTAGGTGAGCTTGTCGAGGACGACGACGCGGGCCTCGGTCTCGGCGAGGACGAGCCTCAAGAAATTGCAGCCGATGAACCCGGCGCCGCCGGTGACGAGGAGGGTATCCATGGGATTTGGGCCGCCCCGGGGTACGGACGCGGCCGGTGAAGTATAGCGGTATACGTGTCAGGCTCCGCGTCCGTCGTAGAATCGCCCGGCCCGCCGGCCGGGCCGTCATCCAAGGAGATCATTCCATGTCCAGAGGTTTCGCGCCGTGACGCCGATCCAGGCCGTCGTCCTGTCGATCGTGCAGGGCATCACCGAGTTCCTGCCCGTCAGCTCCTCGGGCCACCTGATCCTGGTCCCCTGGTTCCTGGGCTGGCCCGACCAGGGGCTCACCTTCGACATCGCCACCAACACGGGGACGCTGCTCGCCATCGTGGCCTATTTCCACCGCGACCTCTGGGACCTGATCGTGGGCGTCTTCACCGGCGCGCCCCGCTCGCGGGACGGCGAGTTCGTCCCCCGCACCATGGCCCTGAACCTCGTCCTGGGGACCATCCCCGCCGGTCTCGCCGGCCTCGCCTTCCACCACCTGATCGCGCACCAGGCGCGGAACCCCCTGCTCATCGCCGGCACGACCTTCTCCTACGGCCTGCTCCTGTTCCTGGCCGACCGCGTCGGCCGGAAGACCCGGGTCTTGAGCGACCTCTGGTGGCGGGATGCCCTCGTCATCGGCATCGCGCAGGCCCTGGCGCTGGTGCCCGGCACCTCGCGCTCGGGCATCACCATCACCGCCGCCCTGCTCCTCGGCTTCACCCGGCCGGCGGCCGCCACCTTCACCTTCCTCCTGAGTGTGCCCATCGGCGTCCTGGTGGCGGCCAAGGATGCGAAGGACCTGCTGCACTCGCCGGTGAGCTCCCACGACCTCGCGATGATGGGCATCGGCGTGGTGGTCTCCGCCGTGGTGGGATACGGGGTGATCGCCTGGCTCCTCAACTGGTTGCGCCGCCGGAGCCTGACCGTGTTCGTGGTCTACCGGGTGCTGCTGGCGGCCGTGATCCTGGCCGCCCTGGTCTTCCGCTAAGAAGATGGAGAATTCATATTGACAAGTGCGCATGAGTAGGCTAGGGTTCACGGTGCGGGGAGGCAAATCCTCCTCTCATCCCTCCCAAAAAAGGAGCGCACCGCGCTCCTTCTTTTTTTGACCCCGCGATATCCTCCCGGCATGGTCCCCGATCCCTGCTCCACCCACACCGTCTTCAACCAGCCGCCGCCGTTCGAGGACGTGAACCTGTTCACGACCGACCCTGCCCTCGCCGAGGCGCTGCGGCGCGAGGGCGGGGAGTGGGCGCAGGAGCGGGCGCGGGCGTTCGGGGAGATTGCGGGCCGGCGGGAGACGATCGCGTGGGGGTTCCAGGCCAACGAGCATCCGCCGGTGCTCAAGGCGTTCGACCGCGCGGGCTGGCGGCTCGACGAGGTGGAGTATCACCCCGCGTGGCATTCGCTGCTGGCCCTGGGGGTGGAGCACGGGCTCCATGCGCTGCCCTGGCGGGAGCCGCGGCCGGGAGCGCACGTGGCCCGGGCGGCGATGTTCATGCTCCTCGCCGAGGTGGAGGCCGGGGTGGGATGCCCTCTCTCCATGACCTATTCGGCGGTGCCCGCCCTGCGTCATCAGCCCGAGTTGGCGGCGGAGTGGGAGCCGCGGCTCACGTCGACCGTCCACGATCCGCGGCTGATCCCCGCCGGGGAGAAGGCCGGAGCGCTCTGCGGCATGGCGATGACGGAGAAGCAGGGCGGTTCGGACGTGCGGGCCAATACCACGCAGGCGCGCCCGCTCGGCGCCGGCAATCGCGGGGAGTACGAGCTGACGGGCCACAAATGGTTCTGCTCGGCGCCCATGTGCGACGCCTTCCTGGTGCTGGCGCAGGCGCCCGGCGGCCTCACCTGCTTCCTCCTTCCCCGGATCACGCCCGACGGCGAGCGCAATCGCTTTCACATTCAGCGGCTCAAGGACAAGCTCGGTAACCGCTCCAACGCTTCGAGCGAGATCGAGCTCGCCGCCGCCTGGGCCCGGCGGGTGGGCGAGGAAGGGCGGGGCGTGCCCACGATCCTGGAGATGGTCAACCACACGCGCCTCGACTGCGTCATCGGCGCGGCGGCGGGGATGCGCTGGGGCACGGCGCGGGCGATCCATCACGCTCGGAATCGGAGCGCCTTCGGCAGACTGCTGATCGACCAGCCGCTGATGCGCAACGTGCTGGCCGACCTCGCCCTGGAGTCGGAGGCGGCGACGGTGGCCATGATGCGCCTCGCCCGCGCCTATGACGCCAGCGACGCGCCGTTCCGCCGGCTGGCCACGGCGGTGCTCAAGTACTGGGTCTGCAAGCGGGCGCCCGTCCACGCCGCCGAGGCGCTGGAATGCCTGGGCGGCAACGGCTACGTGGAGGAGTGGGGGCTCGCCCGGCTGTACCGGGAGGCGCCGCTCAACGGCATCTGGGAGGGGTCGGGGAACGTCCAGTGCCTGGACGTGCTGCGGGCGCTGCAGCGGTCCCCCGAGTCGCTCGCGGCCCTCTTCGCCGAGGTCCGTGAGGCCCGGGGCGCCGATCACCGGCTGGACACTTTCGCCATGGACCTGCGCCGGTCGCTCGACGATCCGGCGGACGCCGAGGTCCGCGCCCGCCGGCTGGTGGAGCGGCTGGCGCTGGCCCTCCAGGCCTCGCTCCTCATCCGCCATTCCCCGCCGGGCGTGGCCGACGCCTTCGTCGCCAGCCGCCTCGCCGGCGACGGCGGCCGGGCATTCGGCACGCTGCCGGCGGGAACGGACTTCGGGGCGATCCTGGAGCGGGCGGCGCCCCACACCGCCTAGAGCGACTTCAGGTACTGGACGAGATCGGCCTTGTCGCTCGCCGAGAGGTGGAGGCTGAAGGTGCCGTCGTAGTGATCCACCACGTCGCCCAGGGTGGCGAAGCGGCCGTCGTGGTAGTAGCCGCCCTTGGCGTGGGACCAGAGACCTTTGAGAGGCGTGGTGCGGTAGCCCCCCTCCGGCGAGCGCTCGGCCTGAAAGCCGTCGATGCCGATCTCCTCAGGCGTGTGGAGGTTGTGGCCGGGCTCGGTGTAGAGCGGCGGCACGTGGCAGTTGGCGCACCCCGCGACGCTGAAGACCAGCTTGCCGCGCTGCGCCGCGGCGGTGTCGAAGCTCCCCTTCGGCGGCTCAGGGGCCGGAATGGCGAGCTGATAGAGCTGGAGCGCCGCCAGCTTCGGGGTGACCAGGTCGACGTCGCTCTTGACGTCGGCGAAGCCGGCCCGGGCCGCCACCGGGAACTTCGCGGCATCGTTCAGCCGCGCGTCGTGAAAATTCCCCTGGCCGTGCATTTCGAGATTCGCCACGAAGGCGTTCCAGTAGGTCACGGAGCCCCAGCCGGTGTAGGTGTGGAGGTTGACCCCGGCGAGGCCGAAGGCCGGCGGAATGAGGACGGCGGCCGTCTTGCCGTCCGGACGGAAGGCCTTGCCGTCCAGGAACAGCTCGGCGTCGAAGCGGCCCGGCCCCCAGCTCTGGAGGACGGTGCGCACCGTCGGCTCGTCCACCCCCAGAAGGCTGGCCACTGCCGAGAGGTCTGGAGCGAGATTGACGATCGCGCCCACGTTCAGGTCGCGGTTGGCCCAGCCGTCGAGCCGCCCGCCGATGCCGGGGGCCACGGAGTCGTCGACGGTGGAGTGGCAGAGGGCGCAGGTGATCGCCGCACTGGTGAGCCGGCCATCCGCCGCGAAGGAACCCTGAACGCCCACGACCGCGCCGAGCTTCAGCAGCTCGGCGGTGACGGCGGGGTCGTCCAGGTTGACCTTGCCTCGCCGGATGGCGTGCCGCACGGACTGCGGCAGGGCATCGGCGTCCACCTTGAGACCCACGGCCAGAGCGGTGCGGGGACTCACCGTGGCCAGCGCCTGGTGGATCTTCAGGGTGCCCGTCCAGAAGGCCTGGTCGCCGAAGGTTTCGTAGCGGAAGGTCTGGCGCCCCTCGTTCACCATCGACCGGGCATGGGCCGCGATGGTGTCCACGGGGGAGGTGGCGCGTTCCACCTTCTGGGCCAGCACGGAAGAGCCGGACACGGTGAGAGCAAGGAGCAGGACCGCGGAGCAGAGCAGCGCGGCTTGGACAAGCAGCAACAGCGACCTTCGAATCGGCATCGGAACACTCTCCTTTCGCAAGGAGAGAGTCCCGATGCCCGGATTTGTTACAGCCGCGGTCTAGGGCTGCCCCGCCTGCTGCCCGGTCTGCTCCCCGGCCTTCTGCGTTTTCTGCTGATAATTCGGATACGCCGGCCGCTTCGCCTTCGGCAGCGGGTTCTTTTCCAGTAGCTCGAGCGCCGTCTGCACGGCTTTCTCGAGCTGCAGGTCGTGCCCCTGGCGCCAGGCCTTGGGGTCGAGCTCGACCTCGACGTCGGGCGCGACGCCGTGGTTCTCCACGTCCCAGGTGCCGTTGGGATTGTAGAAGGCCACCCGCGGGGCGGTGACGCGGCCGCCGCCGATCAGGGTCGGATAGTCGTAGATGCCCACCAGGCCGCCCCAGGTCCGCTCGCCGATCAGCGGGCCGATCTCCAGCTTGCGGAAGTACCAGGGGAGGGCGTCGCCGCCCGAGCCGGCGTTCTCGTTGATGATCATCACCTTGGGGCCGAAGATGGAGCCCACCGGCGTGGTGAAGTCCTCGCCCTCGCGCGAGGTGAAGTAGTTGAGCAGCGGCCGGCGCAGGTAGTCCACGATATAGTCGGCGGCGGCGCCGCCGCCGTTGAAGCGCTCGTCGATCACCGCGCCCTCGCGGCCGAGCTGGGCGAAGAAGTAGCGGTTGAAGTTGGAGTAGCCGGCGCCGCCCGTGTCGGGGAGGTAGACGTAGGCCAGACGGCCGCCGGAGAGCTCGTCGACCTTGCGGCGGTTGTCCTCCATCCAGGCCAGGCCCCGCAACTGGTTCTCGCTCTCGACCGGGACGACGGTCACCTTGCGCGCGCCCTTGCCGTCGGCGCGGGGTCCCACTTCGAGGACCACCGACTTGCCGGCCGTGGCCTCGAAGAAGCTGTAGAGCTCGTCCGTGGCCTTGAGCTCGCGGCCGCCCACCGACAGCAGGTACTCACCCTGCTTGACGTTGACGCCCGGCTGGGTGAGGGGCGCCTGGAGCTCCGGGTTCCAGTTCTCGCCGTTGTAGATGCGGGCGAAGCGGTAGCGGCCGTCCGCCACCTCGTAGTCGGCGCCCAGCAGGCCCACCTTCACCCTCGGCACCTCGGGAGCGTCGCCGCCGCCGACGTACATGTGACCGACGGTGATCTCGCCGAGCATCTCGTTGAACAGGGCGTTGAGGTCGCTGCGGTGGCCGATGCCGTCAACGTAGGGCTGGTAGCGCGCCATGGCCGCCTTGAGGTCGAGCCCGTGCAGGCTGGGGTCGTAGAAGAAGTCCCGCTCCATGCGCCAGACTTCGCGGTACATCTGGCGCCACTCGGCCGGAGGATCGACCAGGACCTCCAGGCCGTCGAGGGCCAGGGCGCCGTCGCCGGGCTTGGGCGGCGCGGCCGAAGGAGCCGTGGGGACGATCGACCAGGCTTCGCCCACGCGGGCGAGCATCTTCTCGCCGTCGTACGAGACGGCGAGCGTCTGGACGCCGTCGAGGAGCTTCTCGGTCTTGCGCTTGTCGAGGGCGAAGCGGTGGACGATATTGCCCTTGGCGCCGCCGCCCTGGGGAGGGGTCTCGAGGAGGAGGACGACCCCCTCCTTGCCGGTGCTGAGGCCGGTGTAGTTGCGGGCCGGCACGGGCAGGGAGAGGATGCGCTGGCCGATGCCGTCGAAGTCGACCTTCACCTTCGGCACCGCCTTCGCCTTGTCCTTGGCGTCTTTGCCGTCCTTCTCCTTGTCCTCCTTGGCCGCGGCGTCCTTCTCCTCGTCGCTCAGCGGCGCCAGCGGCGAGGGCAGGCTCCTGTCCAGCACCGCCACGTAGACGCTGCGGGTGACGGGGCGCTGGAAGCTCGACATGTCGAGCCAGCCGGTGGTGGGGCCGACGTCGGTCGAGGCCGCGAAGTAGAGGTACTTGCCCGACTTGTCGAAGATCGCGTAGCGCGCATCGCTCATGCCGTCCGTCACCTGGGTGGACCTGCCCGTCTCCAGCGCATGGATGAAGACGGCCTGCATGTGATTGCGCAGCTCCTTGGTGTAGGCGAGGAAGCGGCTGTCGGGGGACCAGGAAGGATCGAGCCCGCGGGTGGGTGCGTCGTAGGTATCGCTGTCGACCCGCACGGGCCTGCCCTTGGCCACGTCGACGTACCAGAGGTTCAGGCGCTTGTCGCTGTAGGCGATCTTCTGGCCGTCCGGCGACCACTTCGGATCGTAGAAGAAGGAGGGCGGATTCCCGAGGTCGATCTTCTTCACCGGCCCTGCGCCCGTCTGGTCGGCGACGTGGAGGGCGTACTCCCCGGACTCGTCGGAGAAGAAGGCGATCTTCTGGCCGTCGGGCGACCAGGCGGGATAGCGCTCGGCGACGCCGGGGGTGTGAGTGAGGTTGCGGACGTCCCCCTTCTCCGCCGGCACGGTGAGGATCTCGCCGTGGGCCTCGAACACCGCCCGCATGCCCGTGGGCGACAGCCCGGCGGAGTCGATGCGGTCGGCGGCCTTGACGTAATGGGGGCGCACGGCCGGCAGGTCGCCGCTCACCCGCACGTCCACGGTCCTCGACCGGCCGGTGGCGAGGTCGTAGAGATGGAGCTTGCCGAGCTGGTCGTAGACGATGGCGCCGGGGCCGGCCGAGGCGGAGGCGACGTCCGGCCCCGAGCTCTCCAGGGCCTGGGTCACCTTCTTCGTCGCCGTGTCGTAGACGAACAGGGTAGCGGGGCCGTTGCGGTCGGAGAGGAAGTAGACGCGGTCGCCGATCCACATGGGATCGAAATCGCTGGAGCCCTGCCGCGGGATCTCCTCGACGGCGGAGTCGGCGAGCCGGGCGATCCAGATCGGCGAGGTCAGGCCGCCACGGTAGCGCTTCCAGGCCACGTAGACGCCCGGCGGGCTGCGGCGGTTCCAGCGCGGCACGTAGGCCAGGCGGGTACCGTCAGGAGAGAAGGTGCCCTCCTCGGCCGTGGGCAGCGGCAGGGCTGCGGGCAGGCCGCCGCCCTCGACGGCGACGGTGTACAGCCGGTTGGCGAACGGGCTGTCGCGGCCCGAGCGGAAGACCACCCGCTTGCCGTCCGTCGTCCAGCCCACGACGCGGTCGATGCCGGGGTGCCAGGTCAGGCGGCGGGGAATGCCGCCGGCGACCGGCACGAGGTAGATGTCCCAGTTGCCGTCATACTGGCCGGTGAAAGCGAGCCACTGGCCGTCAGGCGAGAAGGCGGGGTCGGTCTCGACGCCGACGCCGGTGGTCAGCCGGCGGGCCTCTCCCCCCTCGCGGCCCACGAGCCAGATGTCCCCGGCGTAGCTGAAGGCGATCTGCGTGCGGCTGAGGGCCGGGGTCCGCAGCAGCGGCTCGGCCCCCGCCGGTACGGCGGCGAGCAGGGCGAAAAGCAGGACGGCGAGAGCAAGTGGACGCATGAAGGAAAGCCTCCAAAGGTTGGACGTTCGATCTCTGTAATACGTAAGGTGGGCTGCAAAGTTGCCCCTAGTGTAGTCCCTGGCGCGCGCTTTGCGTCCATCAGGAATGAGCGGCCCGGCCAGATGGTTTCCAGAAGAGAGAACAAGAGGAGGAGCCGACATGAAATGCCAGACCCCAGGATGCACCGGCGAGCACGAGCCCAGGGCGATCAGCCACTCTGTGATCCACCGCCAGCGGACGCTCGTCGTCCACGACGTGCCGGCGGACGTCTGCCCGGACTGCGGGGCGGTGGTCGTCCACGAGGAGACGATCCTCCACCTCGACCATCTGCTCGCTCGCAAGGCGCGCTCGAAGCGGGCCGAGCTCGTCTTCGAAACCTGACCCGGTAGAACTCTCGGGCCATTGCGGCGTACTCTTCTGGCCAGAGCCTCAACGCACTGCCCAGGAGAGACCGATGCGCCATGCCATCCCCGCCGTCCTGTCGCTGATCCTCGCCCTCGTGGCCGCTCCGGCGCTCGTCGCCCAGCCGGCCGCTCCGGCTGCCGCGAGCAGCACCGCCACGGCGGCGAGCGGACCGTCGCAGCCCGTGCCCGTGCCGCAGCCCAGCGACAAGGCGATGCAGTACTACCGGAGCGGCAACATGCTCTGGGTGGTCGAAACACTGTGGGGGTTCGCCGTGCCGGCCCTGCTGCTGTTCTCCGGCTTCTCGGCCCGGATGCGGGACGCCGCCCGCAAGGTCGGCCGCAACTGGTTCTTCACCCTCGTCGTCTACGGCCTCCTTTTCACCCTGGTGACGTTCGTCCTCGACCTGCCACTGGCCTGGTACCAGGACTTCGTCCGCCAGCACGCCTATGGCCTGTCCGACCAGACCGCGGGCAAGTGGTGGAGCGACGCCTTCACGGGGCTGGCCATCGGCTGCATTGCGGCCGCCCTCACCCTCTGGCTCCCCTACCTGCTGCTGCGCTGGAGCCCACGGCGCTGGTGGCTGTACACGGGTCTCGCGGCCATCCCGCTGATCGTCGTCGTCCTGATCGTCACCCCGATCTGGATCGCGCCCCGCTTCAATAAGTTCGGGCCGATGAAGGACAAAGCGCTGGAGAGCCAGATCCTCGCCCTGGCCGACCGCGCGGGGATCGAAGGGAGCCGCGTCTACGAGGTCGACAAGAGCGTCGACACCAAGACCGTCAACGCCTACGTCACCGGCGTCTTCGGCACCAAGCGGATCGTCCTCTGGGACACCACGCTGCACCGGCTGGACAAGCCCGAGGTCCTGTACGTCATGGGCCATGAGATGGGGCATTACGTGCTGGGACACGTGCCCCAGCTCGTCGCCCTGGCCTCTCTCCTCGTCGTCTTCGGCCTGTGGGTGATCCACCGCACGGCCGGAGGGCTGATCGCGCGCTACCGCGACCGGTTCGGCTTCGTCCAGCTCTCCGACGTCGCCTCCCTGCCCTTGATCGCGCTGCTCTTCAGCCTGGTCACCTTCGTGCTGTCACCCGCCCTCCTGGCCTTCACCCGGCACACGGAGCACGAGGCGGACCGCTTCGGCCTGGAGATCACGCGCGACAACCACGATTGCGCCACGGCCTTCGTGAAGCTCCAGGAGCAGAACCTGAGCAATCCCCGTCCCGGCCTGCTCTACAAGCTCTGGCGCTCCGACCACCCGCCGCTCGGCGAGCGCATCGACTTCTGCAACGAGTACCGGCCGTGGGAGAAGGGAGAGCCGCTCAAGTACGGCGACCTGATCCGGCCGCCGAAGGGGTAGGCGCCGCTCACGTGACGACCCGCGGGTAGAGCTTCGCTCCCACGGCGACGAGCACCACGCACCAGGCCAGCAGGACGCCGAAGTCCACGGCCAGGCCGAGGTGGCCGAAGTGGCTCGGCGCGCCGGCGATCATCAGGGTGCGCAGCGCGTCCACCTCGTAGGTCAGCGGGTTCGCCCTGGAGACCCACTGCAGCCAGAGCGGCATCATGGAGAGGGGATAGATCGCGTTGCTGGCGAAGAACAGCGGCATCGTCATCACCTGACCGATCCCCATGAAGCGCTCGCGGGTCTTCACCAGGCAGGCGATGATCAGGGAAAAAGTGGAAAACAGCGCCGCCCCGAGCACGGCGGCCAGGATCAGGCCCAGCAGCGTCACGGGATTCCACAGCACCTTGACGCCGAGAAGGGCGGAGAGGCCGAAGATCACCACGATCTGCGGCAGCGAGCGCACACCCGCCGACAGCGCCTTGCCCAGCACCAGGGCCGAGCGGGGCGTGGGGCTCACCAGGAACTTGTTGATCAATCCGAGGTCGCGCTCCCAGATGACGCTGATGCCGTAGAAGATGGCCACGAAGAGCACGCTCTGGGCGAGGATGCCCGGCGCCATGAAGTCGAGATAGGGCACGCCGCCGGTGGGAATCGCCCGGGCGCGGGAAAAGACCTGGCCGAAGAGCAGCAGCCAGAGCACCGGCTGCACGCCGCGGGTGATCACCTCCGTGAAGTCGTGCCGCAGCTTGCGGACCTCGAGCTCGGCGATGACCAGCGTCTTGCGTGCGAATTCCGCCGGCGACGCGGGTCTAGCCGAGGCGGCGGGCGGTCCTGCGGCCTCTTGAAGTCTCACGATAGCTCCCTCCTGATTCCAGCGTGTCGCCGGCGTAGTGGAGGAACACGTCGTTGAGCGTCGCCTCCGCCCCCGGGCGCCCCAGCGAGGCCTTGAGCTCCGCCGGGGTGCCGGCGGTCGCCAGCTTGCCGCGATGCAGGATGGCGATCCGGTTGCAGAGGTCGTCCGCCTCCTCCATGTAGTGCGTGGTGAGGAAGAGGGTCGTGCCGAGCTCGGTATGGAGCTTCTTGATGTGCTCCCACACCGCCTCGCGGGCCAGGGGGTCGAGGCCCACCGTCGGCTCGTCGAGGAACAGGACCCGCGGCCGGTGCAGGGTGGACTGTGCGATTTCCAGCCGCCGGATCATGCCGCCGGAGAACTCGCGCACCATGCGGCCGGCGGCGTCCGTCAATCCCACCAGCGCCAGGGCATACTCGATGCGGCCGGCGCGCTCTCGGCGAGGGATGTCGTACAGCTTGGCGAAGATCAAAAGGTTTTCATAGGCGGTGAGTCCGCCGTCGACGGAGAGGGCCTGGGGCACGTAGCCGATGGCCCGGCGCACGCCCATCGCCTGCCGCTGCACATCGCAGCCGGCGACGCGCGCACTGCCCGACGTCGGCGGCAGCAGGGTGGTGAGCATACGGATGACCGTCGTCTTGCCAGCGCCGTTGGGCCCCAGCAGGCCGAACGCCTCCCCTTCCGCCACCGCGATCGTGAAGCCGTCGACCGCCGTGACGTCGCCGAAGCGCCGGGTCAACCCCTGAGTCTCGAGGATCGTCATGGCCGCCCGCTACCGCGGCCGTTTCTTCCAGGGAGCGCGGGGTGCTCCGGGCCGGCCGGGCCGGTCGGACCGCGCCGGCGTCCGCCGCGGCCGCTCCGGCTCACGCTCCCGCGCGGCCTGGTCCCGGCCGGCGATCTTGATCTCCAGCGAGCGGCCGCGCAGCGTGGCGCCGGACATCTTCTCGATGATCTGCCGCTGGTAGCGGGCGGGCACGTCGACGAGCGAGAAGCGGTCGTAGATATCGATGGCGCCGATCTCGCGGCCGGGGACGCCGGCCTCGTTGGCGATGGCGCCCACCACGTCCGCCGGCCGCACACCGGCCTGCCGGCCGGCGTTGAGGAACAGGCGCACCATGCCATCGCCGGTCCCCGGCAGCTCCCGCGGCTCCGGCTCGACGGCCACCTCCACCAGCGGCCGCTCGCGGCGGGCGAGCCAGGCCGCCGCCGCCGCGATCTCGGCGATCTCGAACCCCTCCTCCACCAGATCCTCCACCAGGGCGAGATAGAGCTCCAGGTCCCCCTCGCCGATGGCTTTGCGCAGGCTCTCCTTGAACAGCTCCGACCGCCGCGCCGCCACGTCGGCCGGGGTGGGCATCTTCATCGGCTGGACCCGCTGGCCGGTGAAGCGCTCGATGTCCTGGAGCATGCGCCGCTCGCGCGGGGTGACGAACAGCACCGCGATCCCCGGGCGACCGGCGCGGCCCGTGCGGCCGATGCGGTGGACGTAGGCCTCGACGTCGTTGGGGACGTCGTAGTTCACCACGTGGCTGATGCGCTCGACGTCGAGCCCGCGAGCCGCCACGTCGGTCGCCACCACGATCTCGACGCTGCCGCTGCGCAGCCGGTCGATCACCCGTTCGCGCAGCGGCTGCCCCATGTCGCCGTGCAGCGCCGCCACCGAGTAGCCGCGCGCCTCCAGCCGCTCGGCGACCTGCGCCGCCGCGGTCTTGGTGCGGGTAAAGACGAGCACGGCCTCGGTCGGCTCGATCTCCAGCAGCCGGGTGAGGGCCTCCAGCTTCTGCGGCTGAGCCACCAGCAGGTAGCGCTGCTCGATGGCCGGCAGGGTGAGGGCCTTGTGCTCCAGCTCCAGGGTGGCCGGATCCTGCAGGTGGCGCTGGGCCACGCGCCGGATCTCGGGCGGCATGGTGGCCGAGAAGAGCGCCGTCTGGCGGCCCGCCGACGAGGGGGGCGCCTGGGCGAGGATCCACTCCACGTCCTCGATGAACCCCATGCGCAGCATCTCGTCCGCCTCGTCCAGCACCACCATGCGCAGGCGGTCGAGCCGCAGCGTGCCGCGGCGGAGGTGGTCCATGATCCGTCCCGGAGTGCCGACGACGACGTGCACGCCGCGCTGCAGCCGCCGCTGCTGGTCTTCGAGCGAATGACCGCCGTAGACCGGCAGCACCACCAGCCCCTGCAGGTTCTTGCCGTAGGTGTGGAGCGCCTCCGCCACCTGGATGGCGAGCTCGCGGGTGGGGGTGAGCACCAGGGCCTGGATCGACCGCTGAGCCGGGTCGATCGCCTGGAGCAGCGGCAGGCCGAAGGCCGCCGTCTTGCCGGTGCCGGTCTGGGCCTGGCCGATCAGGTCACGCCCGGCGAGCAGCGGCGGGATGGCGGCGGACTGGATGGGAGTCGGGGCCTCGTAACCGACCTCGGCGATCGATTGCAGGAGCGGCTCGCTCAGGCCCAGGGCCTGGAAGGAGTCGAGGGAGGGCGGTGGCGGCGAGCTTTCCATGAGGGGTTTATACCACTCTCCCCCAAGGAGCCTGCGCGGCGGAGGGACAACAGGGACAACAGGGACTTCAGGGACAGAAAACTGAGACTGCCTCGTCCCTGCTGTCCCTGAAGTCCCTGTTGTCCCTGAAGTCCCTACTTTCCCAGAACCTACCGGCTCACCACCAAAATCACGAACGAGTCCGGCAGAATCGTCGGCCGCGGGCGCGGCTGCTCCGCGGTCGGAGCAGGCGGCGGGCCGAACTTGGCGGTGGCCAGGTAGACGTTGTGCGTCTTCTCGTCCAGGGCCATGGTCCGCGCGCCGCGGCGGGTGGGCACGTCCTCGGCGACGGTGAATTTGTCCGGCGTCTCCTCCTTGATGACCGTCAGCGTGCCGTCGCCGCCCCCGTTCGAGCTGAACCCGAGGTCGGTCCCGGGATCGAAGGCGTTGGCGTCGACCCCGGCGCCGATGGGCACCGTGGTGACCACCTTGCCGCTCTCGGTGTCCACGACGGCCGCCAGCTTGTTGGAGCAGCCGACGAGGAGCCGGTGGTGCTTGCGGTCGATGGCCATGCCGGACGGCTCCTCGCACGGCTTGAGCGGCCAGCGCGCCTTCACTTTCAGGTCCTTGGCGCCAAGCTCCGCGACCTCGCTGGTGTCCTCGATGTTGACGAAGACGTTCCCCTTGAGGTCCGAGGTGGCGAACTCGGGCTTGCCCCCGAGCTCGATGGTGCCCGCGACCTTGCCGGTCTTGGCGTCGAGGACCGTGGCGTTCTTGGACCGGCCGTTGAACGCGAAGACCTGGGAGGAGAAGGGGTCGTACATGATGGCGTCCGGGTTCTCGCCCGAGGACTTGACCTCGCTTAAGGTCGCCAGCGTCTTGAGGTCGAAGATCGTGATCATCGAGCTGCGGCCGTTGCTGATGAAGCCGCGGCCCAGCTCCGGAGCCACGGCGATGCCGTGCACTCCCGAAAGGTTCCCGATCTCGCCGACGATCTTGTCGCTGTCGACGTCGACCACCACCACCTTCGTGGCATGCGAGACGTAGAGCCGCCGCGCCGCGGAGTCCACGGTCAGGTAGTCCCAGCCCCCCTCCCCGCCAATCGGAATCTCCTTGGCGACGTGATACCCGGACTTCGCCGGCGTGGGCTTAGCCGGAGCGACCTTTGCCGGCGCAGCGCCCTGCGGGGCGCCCGATGAGGCG
Source organism: Thermoanaerobaculum sp. (assembly GCA_021154885.1). Lineage (GTDB taxonomy): Bacteria > Acidobacteriota > Thermoanaerobaculia > Multivoradales > UBA5704 > DATARR01. The sequence continues at coordinate 46,208 of JAJKHS010000032.1, read as the reverse complement.
AACAAGAGACCTGCGACGATGCCGCAACAAGCAACGGACCTGATCATGGGCGTCCTCCGTAGGTTCCCGGGGGGAGTCCCCGGCGAATCGCGAAGTAGTATAACCTCTCTTGGGATTGACGAGGACCAGGAATCGACGTATGGTTCCAAAAGCCTGAAGAATGAGGTACTTAAAATGAAGCGCCAGGAAACACAGCCGCCGTTGAGGAACGAGTTCACGGCGGTCATCGAGCGAGACGGTGATTGGTACATTGCCTACTGCCCCGAGATCCCCGGAGCGAACGGCCAGGGCCGGACCAAAGACGAGGCGCGCAGCAGTCTGGCCGAAGCTATTGGATTGATCCTCGATGACCGGCGTCGAGACGGTCTCCGCGGCTTGCCGCGAACCGCCCTACGCGAGAAAGTCGTCGTTGGGTGAAACGAGGCGACTTGCTTCGTCATCTTCGCCGGCACGGCTGCCACCTCAAACGAGAGGGCAGCTCACATTCCTTATGGAGCAACCCAGCTACAGGGACGATTGAAGCCGTTCCGCGTCACACCGAGATCTCGGACGTTCTGGCGCGGAAAATCTGTCAGGGCCTTTCCCTACCGGCCATTGGAAAGTGAAACGCGAGAGAGGGCCTCAAGAAAAAACGGAGTAAGTAGCCGGCGAGACGCCGGCGGTCCCAGGGGCCTTGCTTCTGCTTGTTTCAGACTAACCACTCCCTCTTCTCCCGGCAGTCGGGGGGGAGGCTGGGAGAAGAGGGCCGGGGTGATGAGGGCCCGGTTTGTAGAGCCCCTCGGCCACTACCCCCAGCAACCCGGCCTCATAGGAGCGGGAATCCATCGGCGAGAGCCTCGCGACCATCTGCTGCGTCACCACGGCGACCTTGCGGATCGTCCAGGCGCGCGGCGATCGCTTCCATGGTCTCGTCGCGGGTCGTCCAGCGCTGGCGATCGAAAGGTTTCAGGCTCAAGGGGACCGTGTAGCCGCGCAGTGTCTTCTCGCGAGCCACGTTGTAAAAGAATTCGAAGTAGGACATCACCAGCTCGCGCAGGCTGGCGTATACCGCCTCGCGAAAACGTATGCCCACGAAATTGGACTTGGCGATGGCGCCCCAAGAACCATCGATCTTGAAAATCGCCAGCACGTGATCGTCGTCGCGCTCGGGGAGCATGTCCACGATGAGGGGCGGAAATCCCAGCCGGCGCAACGCCGCCGCCGCGAAGACCGCGCCGTCGAAGCAGTGCGCCTTGCGATCGCGGACCACGCTCGCCGGGCAGCGGTAGAACGGGTCCGCGCTGTAGGGAATCTCGTCGAGGAAAGCCTGGATGGCCGCCGGACTGTCCAGCCCGGCGGGGAGTGAAAAATCAGGATCTTGGCGTTCCGCCATCTCTCAATCCTCCGACGGGTCTTTCACCCCGGCCGCGCGCAGCAGGTCGGCGACGGCGACGGTATCCGGCAATTCCTGGATCATGGACACGTCCGCTCCCGCGTCCAGCAGCAGTCGGATAGTGCCAGGATAATCCCCCTCCGGGTTCGGATAGTTGTCACAGCCATGCACCGCCCAGCCGAGCGGCGTGGCGCCGAACTCTTTCTCCACGGCCTCCAGCGCGGCACCTCGCGACAGCAGCGCCGCCGCCGTCTCCCGCCAGCCGTGCCAGGAGGCCCAGTGCAGCGCCGTCTGTCCGTGCGCCCCCCGCGCATTCACCGGGACGCCGCAATCGATCATGGCCGCGATCGTCGCCGTCTTTCCCTGGGCGCCGAGCTGTACGAAGGCGCGGCGATCCTCTTCCAAAAGGTTTTCGAGCAGCCGCGGATTCCCATCGATCACCCGCTGGGCCGCTTCGAAATCACCCCGCCCGCAGGCATCGGCGAAGCGCTCGAAGGGCGTCGCCTCCGTGGCCGCACCGAGCTCGGCGAGATACGCCGAGGCCTCGTGGTGGCCGTGCTGCATCGCCACCTGATACGGTGACCGCCCGTCCCGGCGCCGGGCGTGGACGTCCGCGCCGTGCGCCACCAGCAGCTCCAGCACGGCGAGCTCCCGCCCCTTTTCGATCGCCACATGGAGCGGCGTGCCATTGCATCCCAGCACCTCGTTCGGATCCGCTCCGTGATCGAGCAGCAGCTTGATGCGCTCCAGACCCCGAACGTCGAAGGCGTGGTTGAGGGCGTTGGTACGCTGCGGATTGGCGCCGCGCGCCAGCAGCAGCTCCAGGCAGCGGGTGTCAGCATGCTCCGTCGCGTGGTAGAGCGACTCGTTGTCGTCGATCGTCGCGCCGCGGTCGAGCAGCAGCTCGGCCATGGCCGGAAAGTTGGCCACTCCGCAGGCGCCGACGAGGGAACGCAGCGGGCTCTGCCAGTGCTCGTTGACGAACGAGGCGTCCGGGTCCGCGCCGGCGTCGAGCAGCAGCCGGGCGGTCGCCAGCAGCCCGTCGGCGATCCGCGGGCTCTCGCGATGGAATTTCGAGTAGGTCACGTAGAGCAGCGGCTCGCGGTTCTCCCGCGGCCCGCCCTTGCGCCGCACCCAGTCCGGATCGCGCTCGGCCTGTCTGCGCACCGCGTCGACATCGCCCAGCACCAGGGCCGTGTACATGTCCGCCTGCGCCAGGGACGGATCATGCGCCAGCATCCGCTTCGCGAGGAGGAATGGACCTTCGACCGGGCCGGTCGACTCCTCGGTCGCCGCCCGCACGAAGTGCCTCACCCGGTCGGCGAAGGCCAGGCTCGCCAGCTCCACCTCCTCCTTCAGCTTGGGCCAGCTCGCAAATCCGTAGCGTCGCGCCGTGACCAGTTGCGCATCGGCGAGTTGGAGATCCTGCGCGGGAACGGTCTCCTGTGCGTGCTCGGGATGGTGCTCGCGCAGCCACGACAGCGCTTCGGCGTCGCCAGACCGCCACGCGGCGAGAAGGTCCTTGGCCTGTTTACGGAGCTGATCGAGGTTCGGACGGGAAGGCAGGGACAGGGGCATGGAGCCACCTCCTTTCGAGATCGCCGATTCGTCCGCTGATCCTCGGCAGAAAGAAGGTGACGACGCACGGAAACGATGTCACCGGGAGGTGGGCTCGGCCCTTTCCGCGGACTGGCGGCTGCCCCTTCAGCCGGAGGAGATGGTAGCTCCATGGCCCTCCTTCCGCAACCGGTGCGGCGGGCCTTTTGGTAGGCTTGAGCAGTCTGTAGATCCAGGCCGTTGTCTCCAGACATCGGTCCAGCGTCTACAGACATCAGGCCGGTGTCTACAGATCCAGGCCGATGTCTGTAGATCCACGCCGATGTCTACAGACTCCAGGCCAGCGTCTCCAGACATTGGTCCAGTGTCTACAGATCCAGAGCGATGTCTGTAGATCCAGGCCGGAGTCTCCAGACATCGCTTCGATGTCCACAGATCCAGGCTGATGTCTGTGGATCCAGGCCGATGTCCACAGACTCCAGGCCGATGTCTACAGACATTGGTCCAGCGTCTAGAGATCCGGAGCGATGTCTGTAGATCCAGGCCAGGTCTACAGACATCAGCCTGGCGTCTACAGATCCAGACTGATGTCTGTAGATCCAAGGCGATGTCTACAGACTCCAGACCAGAGTCTCCAGACATCGGTCCGATGTCCACAGATCCAGGCCAGCGTCTGCAGACATCGGTCCGGCGTCTACAGATCCAGACTGATGTCTGTGGATGCAGGCCGATGTCTACAGACTCCAGGTCAGAGTCTCCAGACATCGGAGCGGAGGGTTTTCCCGAGGCCCCGGGCTCGGGTAAGGTAGACGCATGCGATCCGGATGGAAAAACACCCTGACTGCGGCCACCGTCCTGGCCGCCTGCATCCTCGCCGGGGCCGGAGCGAAAGGTCCGGAGACCTACGGCATTGCCAATGCCACGCTCCCCGAGCCCGGGTTCCTGCTCGCCGGCCAGCCCACGGGCGAGCAGATCCAGCTCCTGGCCGAGGACGGCTACAAGACCATCTTCGACCTGCGGACGCCGGACGAGCCGCGGGGCTTCGACGAAGTCGAGGCCGCCCGCCAGAACGGCCTCGTCTACGTCAACTACCCGATCAATCCGGCCACGCTGCAACGGTCGACGATCGACGGTTTCCTGTTCAGCTTGAAGAAGGCCAAGAAGCCGGTGCTCATTCATTGCAGCACCAGCAGCCGGGTAGGTGCCCTGTGGTACGCCTGGCTGGTGCTGGAGAAGGGGAAGACGCCGGCGGCGGCGCTGGCCCAGGCCAAAGCGGCGGGGCTGCGCAGCCCCGAGCTGACGGAGAAGATCGAGAAGCTGGTGGCCGAGCGGAAGCCGGCGGTCCGGTGAGGGCCGGGCTTCAGGGCGCTCCCGCCGATCTTAAAGCCAAAGTGCTATCCTTCCCCGCGGGTCTTCACCACCATGGCCACTCCTTCCGGCCCATCCCAGCCCGGCCAGAGCGGGTTCACCCTTCTCGAGGCCCTCGTCGCGCTCGTCCTGCTGGGCGTGGCGCTGCTGATGGGCATGGAGCTGGTGCTCCAGAACCCGCGCATGGTGCGCCGGATGGACGGCGAGCGGCAGGCGTTCCGCGCCATGGAGTCGACGATGGAGGCGGTGCGCGCCGGGGCGATCCCCCTCCAGACTGCCGACCTCGGCGGCTTCTCCACCGCCGTGGGCTCGCCCGCCCCCAAGGACCTCGCGATCTCCATGCAGGTCGATCCCACCGAGCTTCCCGGCCTCTACCAGGTGACGCTCCGGGCGCGCTACACGGCGGACGCGCGGAAAGTCCAGAAGGAGCTCCAGACCATGGTCTGGAGCCCGCCCAAGGGCTGAGATGCGCCAGCCGCTGGAGGATCAGGGTGGGCAGCGCGGGTTCACGATCGTCGAGCTCTCGATCGCCCTCCTGCTGCTGATGCTGGGGCTGCTGCTCGCGGCGCAGCTCCTGATGGAGACGTCGCAGCTCTTCGCGGAGACCTCCGGCGAGGCGATCGACACTCCGGTGCCACTGGTGATCGCGCGCATCCGCGGCGACGTCCAGGGCGCGGCCGGCGCCTCCCCCGTCTTTCAGCCGGACGGCTCGCTCGCCGCGGTGACGATGGTCGGGGGGCCCGAGGGTCAGGTGATCTACGTCAAGCAGGGCACGGACCTCTTTCGTTCGGTGGTGCCGGCGAATGGCGATCCGCCCTCGCCGCCGATGATCCTCTGGCGGGGCGTGACCGCCTGGAGCTGTCAGCTCGTGCCGGGCACGGGGCTGCTGGACTTGCAGGTCACCTACCGCCGCCGCACCGTGCCCCACACGCCGCTGGCGGTGATGCCGGCCTACCGAGGCCCCCACACCGAGGAGCTGACCCAGCGGCTGTACCTGCTCCCGCGGGGAGGCGGCCTGGGGGATACGTGGTGAAGCGCCCGCGCCGCGGCGAGGCCGGCTTCGGCCTGCTGATGGCGCTGATGGTGGTCCTCCTGCTCTCGATCGCCCTCGCCCTGCTCGCGGCCTCCCTCCAGCTCCGGATGCGTCTGGTGCGCGAGGACGCCCAGACCGTCGTCCTCACCGCTCTGGCCGACGCCGCCGTGGCCGAGGCGGTGGCCAACCTCGCTCAGAACCCCGGCTACGCGGGCGCGCCGGCGCACGACTTCGGCCACGGCAAGATCGCCACGCAGGTCAACTCCCTCGGACCCGGCCTCTTCGACGTGGTGGCCACGGCCACCTACGCCGGCCGCGCGCGAACGGTCGAAGCCGAGGTCTTCCGCGCCCCCGGCATCGCCCGCGTCCGCCGCTGGAGGCGGCTGCCGGGGTGAGGTGCCACCCGCCCGACGAGTCTCCGTCCCGGCGGACCTGGCGTACAATCCTCTCCATGCCTGAGCCATCGGAAAAGGGGCAGGAGATTCTCGATCTCGTCTCCACCACCCTGAATCAGGACCGCCGCTCCGGGCTGTCGGAGATGCTCCGCTCCGTCGCTCGCGCCGTCGACGCGTACGGGTGCATCCTGTGGCAGGAGACTCCCTTATCCCGGCTGGACGACGATCCCCCCACCGGCCAGCTCTTCGTCCTCGCCGAATGGTTCGAGGGCACCGAGCGCTGCAATCTCCACGACCTCCCGCTCGAATCCGCCACCGGCGATGCAGTCCTCAAACGCCGTCCAATCAAGGTGGGGGATGCTTTGCGGGATCAGAGGGTCGATCATAGCGATCCCTTCCTCAAGCGCGTTGGCGTTCGTTGCTTTTGCTCCGTTCCCATCACTTTCCTCAATGGCGAACGTGGGGCCCTTAACGCCTACAGGATCGTCAAAAGGCCCTTTGCTTCGCGAGAGATTGCGGCACTGAAAGGGATCGTCAAGTTGCTGCCGAGCCTATACCAGACGATCAGCGATAAAGTCAGCTATCAGTTGGTCCTCACCGTCAACAAGATCCTTCAAGAAGCGGAAGGAGAGATTCCGCAATCCGCGTCAGCACCTGGGCGACTCGAAAGAATCACGGCGAAGATCTGTTGGGAAATCGCGAGCTCTCTTCAAGCACTGGAAGTTTCCATCTTTCTTGAGGATCGGCTCGGGCAGCCAGGTGTGTACAACTGCATGGCAACTACTTGGCCGAAGGAGGAAGAGTTTCCCAAGACAAGCTACCGCGCCCTAGAAGAGGAAGGCCTGACAGGCTGGACACTCAGTCATCGCGAAGTGGTCAGGATTTTCGATCTCGCGAACTTCAAAGCTGAACGGGATCAGATCCAGAGGCTTTACCCAGGCCTGCAATGGAGGGACTCCCTAGGGATTGCATTCGCCGTGCGTCGCCAGCTCAATATCCAGCAGGACCAGAAGCTCCAGCCTCTGAGCTTTCTCGCAGTTCCCGTCATCTTCTCCGATCATTTACTTGGAGTTATTCGCTGCTGCACGATTAAGGAAGGCCCCTTCTATTTCGCCGAGCAGGAAGTCAAGCTCCTTCGGCTAGTCGCGGCCCAGGTCGGCCAGGCCTGGAGCCATTGGCTGAGCCGGGGGGAGATTGAAGAGGAGAACAGTGCCCTTCAACGCTTCGTCACCAGCATCGGCGAGCTCAACCGCTTCGTCCTACAGCAGGTCACCAGGGAGAGACCCGACGAGAGAGGGATCTTTCGCCGCGCACTTGAGGCCACGAGTGCCGTCATCCAGACCGCAGAGATCACCGACGTCCGCCTGCTGAACGAGGAGAGCCACGAGCTCTACTTCGAAGAGACCCAGGGCGCTGCCTGGGATTCCGGAACCGCCGAGGAGGTTCGGGCTCGACAGGCTCGTAAGTTCTCGATACTCGAAAGGCCACCAACTTCGGGAGGCGCTCGTGTGGTACAAACCGAGCAAGTCTATGCCATTCCCGACGTTTCGAACCCTGGATGTCTGGATTTGGAGACCTTCCCCGACACTCGCCGCATGATCATCGCCCCCATTGGAATCGCCGGCAAGATCTTTGGCGTGCTTGACATTCGCGGCACCGGCGACCGGGAATTCTCACGCCACGCCGTGCCGTTCGCCGAGTTCCTCGGACAACAGCTCGGCCTCTATCAATACCTGATGAAGACCATCGGTCAGCTCCAACGCTTGCCCCGCGTCCAAGCCCAAACCTTCGAAGACTTCACCCATCAGCTCAAGTCGCCGATCCTGCAGGTCCATGCCCGTGCGCGGACCTGTTTGCAACTCGGTGCAACGGCCTCAATCGGCGCCGGAATGCAGAGCCACTTGCTGGCCTTGCGCGGACTCGCATCCAAGGCCAAACGAGTAAGCCAGAGCTTGAGACTCTTCGCCGACCTCGCTCGCGAGCAGGCGCTTACGCCACAGCTCAAGCCCCTCGAAGAAAGCTCTCTGGTCAAGATGCTGATCGAGAGCACGATCGATCAGCGCAGCACCTTGCTACCCTCCCGTGCGCTCTCGCTTCACGTCGCCACGGAGAGCTTCGACACCTTAAGCAGGCATTCGGTGGAAGCCGACCCCGACCTGCTTTTTCAGGCCGTCAACAACTTGCTCGACAACGCCGTGAAGTACAGTTATCCACGCACGACCGTGCGCGTCGAGGGAGGGATTACGGGGACCGGCCGTTTCCACATCTCCGTAACCAATACCGGCCTGCCGATTAAAGCGGCGGAAGCAAGACTCTGTACAGAGAGAGCTTGGCGTAGCGAGTCCGCCAAAGACGTGACTGGCGAGGGTTCCGGGATCGGCCTCTGGATCGTCAAACACATCATGGACGCCCATGGCGGCGAGCTCATGGTGGTCCCCACCACTCGAGAGAACGTCACCGAGGTCAAACTGCTCTTTCCCACCGGAAGAGCGAAAAAACAGGAACCCGGGCGATGAAAATCGTGATCGTCGAAGACGACTACTTGCAGGCGGAGTGGTTGCAAGGCATCCTGAAGGAACACTTTCCACACTCCCGACTGCAGCAGATTCCTACAGAGCTTGAATTCCGCAACGAGGTCGAAACGCTGCGCAAGGAACCTCCCGATCTCGTGCTGCTCGACGTCATGCTGCGTTGGACCGATCCTGTCCCGGACATGGTCCCAGCACCAGAGGACGTGCGAGTGAACGGCTTCTTTAGGGCAGGCTTTCGTTGCGAAAAGCTCCTGCGCCAGTTCCCGGAGACGGAGAATGTTCCGGTAATCCTCTACACAGTGCTTGAGGAGGAGGATTTTGTGAAGAATGACTTTGGCATTGACTTGCAGAAGCTTCCGCCCAATACCCTCTATGTCAGCAAGGACTCTGACCCTACGAGGCTTCTGGATATCATCAAAAAGGTGGCGTCCCGGCCAGCCGGTGCCTAGACCCTGCCCACACCAATGCGGGCCAGCAGACGACGTCTGAAGCTCGTGGTCGATCCTCCTCGATTGTGTTCACGCACCTCACGGTTGACCAGTCCATGAGAGACGACCCCCGCCTCAGCCTTCTTACTGAGCGAAAACAGTGCCAGATTTCCGAGCTCCACCTCCTCCAAGGAATCCCGAATCACCTCCTTAGCCTCAGCTTCGTCTCCTAGATCCGGATTGTTGCGGAGTCTCGCATTCATATATAAACGGAACGCCGCATCCTGCCACTCACGGAGTCGATTCCTCACCTCCGGCTCCGCCAGCGCACCCTGCGTCCTTCCCAACCAGCGCAAGAAACAGCCCGCTTCGCCTGTTTGCAAAGTACCTACAAGCGTGGAGAAGCCCCCTTCGGCGATACAGATCGCCTTGAGGTGCTGCCGCTCATTGTAAGAAAGGTGCTTCCAGAAGGCCTGGTCCCATGCCTGGTCGACCAGAGCCACCAAATCCCGGCTCTCCGCAGCCTCTCGGACCAAATCCGCCACAACCCCTTCCCGCGGAGCCCCCTCAAGATCCGCTTCCTCGGGCAGTGGAGTGCCCAGGAGCCTGCGGCGTACTGCCTCTCGGACCTCCTGGGTTGCCAGAAACTGAGAAGCCGCACGGGCCGCGTCTGCTCGGAGGCCAGAGGAGAGATCCCGGTCGAGCGTCATGAGCGTAAGATCCAGGGCGCTCTGCTCCAGCCACGCCTTCTCCAATATCTGCTGAATCTCAGGGAAGGGAAACTCACCCGCATCCATCTGAATTACATCGGATGCCAAAGACCTGAGGTTGTTGAATTGCCCTATCGAACAGGCCACGGGAAGACCCTTTCGACCTGCTTCCAGCAGGAAGTAGCCGGAATCGGTTTTAACGACCGCACAGCCAGCGTGGGCGCTGACCCAAGCCTGATTTACGCTTCGCTCCATTCTATCCCCCAACCCTCAAGCGTCTCCTGCAGCTCCCGGAACCTCAAAGGCAAGATGAGTTTCTTCAAGTCGGTGAGCTCTCCAGCGGATTCTGGCTGGCTGAGCCTTACCCGCTTCACCGCCTGGAAGTTGAAGGTACCATAAATGTGGACCTCCAAGAAGTCATCCGTCTTACGGTCATCCGTGCTCCGCAGCAAGAGCTGGCAACAGTCCGAATCCGCCATTCTCTCTCGGACGTCGCTGGCCAGCTTCGCGACCGCCAGTTTGTGCCTGTCCCGCCAAACGGCCAGGCGGCCGGGCGGGAACGGGGTTGGGGTTCCCGGCCCCAGGCCGTGTCTCGTCACAAAGCTGTAGGAGTTCTCCTCAAGGACTGTGGCTCTAAAATCGAACGTAGCCTCATCGAGCTCCATGTGCACCGGGCCGTAGGAGGTGAGACCTCGTCCATCTCCGCTCAGAGCAGCGTAAGTGATGTAGTGGCTATAGCTTCCATACATCAAGACCTCAATGCCCAAACGCTGCCGATCCTCATCCGGATCTGCGGGAGCACGGACCTCCCCTTCGACCTGTTTGCCGTAGGGCGCGTATAGGATTTTGGCGCCATTGAAGAAGCTGCAGGCCCACTCGACCTTCACATTGACCACAGCTTTGGTCTTTTGCGCAAATCTCTGAAATTCCTTGAGACCTGGCCTGGTCCCATGGTTCTTGCATGCCTCCTGAAACCGGTCCTCGACCGCCTGGACGAAATCCCGGGCGAACCGCACGTTCGGGGGGCGAGGATGATTGCACGCCCGGCACCGGTCTTCGATGCCGTAGAGGGCCTTCTTGTGGCAGCGCTCACACTCTTCAGCGGTCGAATCGGGCGGCATCATCGTTCTCCACCAGAAACGGGCATGTTGTCGCGCAGGCTCCTGACCCGCGTTCCAGTCCGGCTTGTTGAGTCTTACCCTTCTATTGTCTTCGAGGGAAAGGGAAGGAGTCAAACCCGGATAGACTCGCCTGCGCCATGCCCGACTTCGAGCCCGCCGATCCCGGCTTCGCCGACCGCGTCCGTGCCAGCTTCGCGCGCCAGGGCTTCATGAGCGCTTTGGGGGCCGAGCTCACGGTCGTCGAGCCTGGACGGTGCGAGATCCACCTCCCGTTCCGCGAGGGCCTGGGGCAGCAGCACGGGTACTTCCACGCCGGGGCCATGGCCGCTGTGGCGGACAGCGCCGGCGGCTACGCCGCCTATACCCTGATGGGCGCGCGGGACTCCGTGCTCACCGTGGAGTACAAGATCAACCTCCTCGCCCCGGGCCGGGGCGAGGAGGTGGTGGCGAGGGCGTGGGTCGTCCGCCCCGGACGCACCCTCACCGTCTGTCAGGTCGAAGCCTTCGCGGTGGCAGCGGGCGCCGAGACCCTCTGCGCCACGATGCAGCAGACCGTGATCCGCCTGGCCGACCGGCCGGACGCCAGCGGTGCCGCCGCTGAACCGCCGGAACCCCCGGCTAATGGTGGCGCGTGAAGTCCACCTGGCCGCGGATCTCTCCACCCGGGAAGAGGTCTGTGTGGACGTTGGCGTACACCACGTCGCCACGGATGCCCTGGATGATCTCAAACAGCTCGCCCGGGGCGATGCCCTGGGTGTTGCCAATGACGTCGGCGGCGTGGATGACGCCGCTGATGGTGCCGCCGCCCGTGGGGCAGGCCTGGGTGCCGGCGGGGCCGTTGCCCAGGTTCGAGCAGAGGAAGATCATGATGGCGCCGTTGACCGAGGTCTGCCCGAAGTGGAGGTGCGACTGGGTGACCTTCCCCTGCAGGTTGGAGAAGCGAAGCTGGTAGTTGATCTCGGTGCCCGCCGCGTTGATCGTGGCGACGAAATCGCCGCTGCCCGGCGTCGACAGCGCCGGCACCTCCTCATACGACCGCAGATGGGCGGTCGCGGTGCCCCGTACGTTCGGGGAGGCCGCCCCTTGCAGCTCTTGGGCCTGGAGAGCCCCCGCGAGCGCCAGCGACGACAGTACGACGAGGAGCATCGGAACTTTCACCTTCTGCATTACCCACCTCCTGAGTAGTTTGCCGTTGAAAGCCGTTTGAAAAGACCTGAAGCAAATACATCATACGCTGGTTCCGTCCTCCTGAACCACCTTGGAGGTTAGTCCCTCCAGGGCCCTGCCAGGTTCAACGGCAGGGCGAGCTCAAGCCAAATGGCCCCTTGGCAAGGCTCCTGCTTACCCGGTGCCGGCAGAGGTCGCGGGTCACAGAGAAGGCACAGCCTGAAGGAGGAGAACTGACCGAGCACAGACAAGACGCGAAGCCCCCAGCCTGGACCTGGCTGAAGCGCCTCCTCGTCGCCCTCGTCGCCCTGGCCGCGCTGTACCTGCTGGCGGCCAACCTCTTCCTGAACACGCCGCTTGGACCCCGGGTGGTCAACCGCCGGCCGGAGCGGTTCCGGGCTTCCTGGTCCTCGGCCTGGAGCCTGTGGCCGGGCGACGTGCGGGTACGGGGGCTCGTGCTCCGCGGGTGGACCCGGAACGACGCGGCCTGGACGGTGACGGTGGAACGGGGCCGCGGCTGGATCGACGTGCCGGCTCTCCTCGGGCGACGCTTCGTGGTCTCCGGTTTCCACGGCGAAGGTGTGCGCTCCTCGGTGTCGCACGGAGAGGGAAAGGGCGCCCCGCCGGAGCCGGAGAAGCCGAACGAGAGACCCCGGCCGCCGTGGGGGCTCCGGCTCGACGGCATCGAGCTGGCGGGAGTCCGCGAGGTGGGCTACAACGACTTCCGTCTCACCGGCGACGGGCGGGGCCGGGTTGCGGGGAGTTTCTCCTTTGTGTTCGGGGAGGCGTTCCGCATGGACGGCTCCCGGCTGGTCATGCCGGCCAGCCGGCTGTGGATGGGCAAAGAGGCCCTCGCCCAGGATCTCGACGTCGACGCGACGGTGAGCTTCTCCCCCTTCGTGCCGCACGAGCATCCAGGGCTGGGGGGGTGGGACTTCCTCTCCGGTTCTCTCAAGGCCCACGGGCGGGTGCCGGGCCTGCTGTTCCTCGCCGAGACCGGACTGCAAGGCGCCGGGAAACCCGGCCGGCTCGTGGCCGGCCTGCAGGTGGACCGCGGGCGCCTGGTGCCGGGGAGCCGCGCCGAGCTCGTCGCCGGGGGGGCCGCGGGCTCTCCCTCCGCCTTCGCGCTCACCGCCGACGTCGCCGCCGGGCTCCGTCTCGGCCTCGAGGCCCAGGGGCTTCGAGCCGGGCGGATTCCGGGCCGCCCGCCGGTCTTCCAGTGCGCCGCCATCGCCGGCACCGTCCAGACCCCTGTGGTGCAGCTCCGCCGCCTCTTCGTCACCGCCCGAGAGCTGCGCACCGCCTCCAATCTCTCCGCCTCGCCGCCCCTGGCGGGTGACCTGCGCCTCGAAGGGGTGCGGCTCGACGCCCCCGGCTCCCGCGCCAATCTGCGGTTGGCGGTCGACCACGCCGCCGGCCGCATCGACCTCGCGGCCTTCGTGCGCCAAGAGGTCGACATCGAGGGCCTGCAGGCGGAGGGGATCTCCGCCCGGCTCGACCTCGCCGGGGCCAAGCCCGCCGCGTCAACGTCACCCGCTCCGTCCTGGGGCGTCCGCATCGCCGGCGCCCGGCTGGCCGGCATCCGGGAGATCGGCGTCGACCCGTTCCGTCTGACCGGCACTTCCCAGCTCGAAGCCACCTTCAGCTACGACCCCGCCGGGAACCTCGACGTCCAGCGGGCCGCGTTGACCCTGCCCGCCGGCGTCCTCCTCCTCGCCGGTCAGCCGGTTGCGCAGGGCCTCAGCGTGAAGGCCGAGGCCCGCGTCAGTCCCCTGGTCCTCGGCTCCTCGGACCTCGCCTTCCTGCGCCAGGTCTCCGGCTCGGCGGAGGTACGCGCCCGGATCTCCTCCCTGGGCTTCCTCGATCCCTTCCTGCGCAAGGTCCCCTGGCTCGGGCTCCAGGGCAAGGGGAACCTCGACGCGGCCGTCCGCCTCGCCGCCGGCCGGCTCGTGCCCGGCAGCCGCCTCGCCATCCGCGGCGCCCGGGTGGGGGCCACGCTGCTGGACAGCCTCGCCTCCGGTGCGGGCATGGTGACGGTGGCTGTCGATCCTCGAGGCCGGACGGCACTGCGCGTCGACCTCGACCGGTTCGGCTTCACCGACCGGTTGCAGCCCGGCCGGCCCGACTACATCCGGGGCCGCAATCTGCGGATGGCCGCCACCACCGCCACACCTCTCGATCTGGCGGGTGCCCTTCCCGACTTCGACGCGTCCCTCTCCCTGACCGGCGCCGAGGTGCCGGACCTGACGGTGTACGACGCTCTGCTGCCCGAAGGCGCCGGCTTCTACATCCTCGCCGGGACGGGACGGGTCGGGCTGCAGCTCGCGCTCTCCACCGCCACCGGCAGGACCCGGGGCACGGCCTCTCTGACCTCCGACACGGCACGAGTCGGCTTCCAGGACCTGGACATCCAGGGGCGCGTGGCCCTCCAGGCTCCCTTCTCCAGCCCGGACCTCCAGGGCCGCCACTTCGACCTCGACGGCGCCCGTCTGACGCTGGACCGGGTGTCGTACCGTCAGGCGGGCGACGCCGCCCCGAGCGCGCCTCCAGGCTGGTGGGCACGGGCGCGGCTCGGCGACGCCGCGGTAGTCTGGGGCCAGCCGCTCTCCCTGCGCGCCGCCGGCCAGGTGGAGATGCGGGACTCGGGGCCCCTGATCGCGCTGTTCGCCCAGCGCAGCCGGGTCGTCAAGTGGTTCGACCGCGTGCTGAGCGTCGAGGGCATCATCGCCCAGGGCGTGCTGCGCATCGACCGGGGCGTGGTAGCCATCGACTCCTTCCAGGCGACCGGCGGCAACCTCACGGTCCGCTCCCGGATGAGCTTCTCCAAGGATCGCAAGCAGGGCGACCTGCTCGTCCGTTACGGCCTCCTTTCGGCCGGCGTCGAGCTGCTCGACGGTAAACGGAGCTTCAAGCTGATCCGCCCGCAGGAGTGGTTCGAGCGGCGCGCCGGCATTCGGCCTTAAACTATCTCCCGCGCTCCAACGTAAGAAGATCTCGAACGGATTCGAGGAGGCAAGCGGTGCGCGACTTCGCCAAGGATCTCCGGACCATCGTGCGGTCGCTCGCCCGCCAGCCCGAGCTGCCCCTGGTCGTGGTGCTGACGCTGGCCCTGGGCATCGGCGCCGCCACGGCCCTCTTCGCCTATCTCGCATTCATCCTCTGGCCCACCATCGATGCCCCGGGGGCGGAGCGCATCGTCTGGCTCTACACCGGCAGCGCTGACGAGCTCAGGGCCCCGACCTCCTACCCGGAATACCTCGACCTTCAGCGCCAGCAGAGCGCCGTCACCGACCTCGCGGCCTTCTCCGCCATGGGGACCACCGTGGGCCATGGCGGCGCCACGCTCTTCGCCTGGGGGCAACTGGTCAGCGGCAACTACTTCTCCCTCTTCGGCGCCCGGCCCGCCGTGGGACGCCTGTTCCAGACCGGCGACGACCGGGCGGGCGCCGAGCCCGTGGCCGTGGTCAGCTTTCCCTTTTGGAAAGGGGCCCTGGGCGGAGACCCTGCTGTCGTGGGCCGGCCGCTACGGATCAACGGCCGTTCCCTCCTCCTGGTCGGCGTCGCGCCCGACGGGTTCCCGAGCTTCGGCATCTCCGCCTCCATCTTCGTGCCGGCCGTCCAGTCCGATTGGGTGACCGGTCTGGCGCGGCTCGAAAGCCGGAAGAGCCGCTGGCTGAGCCTGGTGGGGCGTCTCGCCCCTGCCATCAACCTGCGACAGGCCCGCACGACGCTGGGGATCACCGCCCACGGCCTCGACCAGACCGCTCCCCTGCCAGACGGCAAGCGCGTCTTCTCGGTCGTGCCGATGACCAGCTACGATCCGAATCCACAGACCGACCGCTATCTCTCCGCCGCCCGCATTCTCCTGGCGGCGGCGGTGCTGTTCCTCCTCCTCGCCTGCGCCAACGTCGCCAACCTCCTGCTGGCGCGGTCCACGGCGCGACGGCGGGAGTGGGGCATCCGGGCGGCGCTCGGCGCCTCCCGCCGGCGGCTGATCGCCGGGGCCTTCACCGAGAGCCTCGTCCTCTGTCTGGCGGCCGGCACCGCCGGACTGGGGATCGCGGTGGCACTGTCGCATCGCATCGAGACCTATCTCCAGACCGCCGTCGGGGGGCTCGGCAATCTCTCGTCAGGGACCACCCTGCTGCGGCTCGACGCCCGGGCCTACGGCTTCGCCCTGCTCGTCGCCTGCCTCTGCGGCCTGCTCTGCGGCCTCGCGCCCATGCTGCACGCCCTGCGCGGCGACCTCCTGGGGCCGGTGAAGGCCGACTCCGGCGGCACGGCGTCCCAGGCCGGCGGGCTCACCCTGCGCCGGCTGCTGGTCGTCGTCCAGGTGGGGCTCTCGGCGCTGCTGCTCCTCGGCGGCAGCCTCCTCGTCCGCAGCCTGCGCAACGCCGAGCGCACCGACCCCGGCTTCGATCCCAAGGGGCTCCTCTACGCCACGATGTACGTACCCCGGAGCGCCGGCTCGGACGGTGTGAGCGCCACGGTCTACCCGCGCATCCAGGAGCTGGCGTCGCGGCTGCCGGGAGTGCGCGGCGCCACCCTCGTCCTGATGCCGCCTCTCGCCGGCTGGTCCCGCGGCAGCCGGTTCGCGAGCCACGAGCATCCCGACAAGTGGCAGCAGGCCGCCTTCAACATCGTGGCTCCCGGTTACTTCGAGTCGCTGGGAACCCCCATCGTCCAGGGCCGGGCGCTGGACACCCGGGACCGCAAGGACACCTCCCCGGCCGTGGTCGTCAACCAGACGCTGGCCAAAACGCTGTGGGGCGATGCCGACCCGATCGGCCGCTGGGTCATCAGCGGCGAGCCGCCGCGCACCGGCGAGCTGGGGCCGGACTTCCAGGTGGTGGGCGTGGTCAAGGATGCGCGCATGGTGTCGGCCGTCGACGCGCCGGAGCCCACGCTCTACTACGCCTACGACCAGCACAAGCACTCGCGGATGACGCTGGTGGTGAGGGCGGCCGTGCCGCCCTCCACGCTGCTGCCGTCCCTGCGGGCGGCGGCCCGCTCGGCCCACCCGGACCTCGCCTTCGTGGACGTGACGACCTCCGACGAGCAGATGCTGCGCAGCCTCGCCCCGCAGCGGATGTACGCCGAGGTCGCCGGCCTGCTCGGGCTGCTGGGCCTGGGTGTCGCGGTGATCGGCCTCTTCGGCCTGCTCAGCTACTCGGTGAGCCTGCGGGTGCGCGAGTTCGGCATCCGCATGGCGATCGGCGCCCATCCGGACGACGTTCTGCGGCTGGTGCTGCGGCAGGGTTTGGGTCTGGTGGCGGCCGGCGTGGCGCTGGGGATGCTGGGCGCGCTGGGCCTGGCGCGCCTGCTCCAGGGCCTCCTCGTGGGCGTCGAAGCCAACGATCCATTCACCTTCGCGATCGTCTCGTCGATCCTCACCTTCGTCGCGCTCGTCGCCTGTTACCTGCCGGCGCAGCGCGCCTCACAGCTCGATCCGCTGGCGGCGTTGCGGCAGACGTAAGAAGCAGGGACTTCAGGTTTTTCGTCCCTGGAGTCCCTGCCGTCCCTGTTGTCCCTGCTTCACCTTCTCTGCCGCGGGGTCCGCCGAAACTTGTTTTCCGGCTGGAAGGCTTCCAACACGGCTCCCACGACGCCGGTAAGGATCGGCGTGACCAGCAACAGCCCCACGATCGTCTGAATCGGGGCGCCAAGGACGAGCGCCGCGATCAGACCGCAGGCCAGCCCTGCGGCGCCGAACAGCGTCCAGCGAATGCGAATCGCGCTCTGATTGGGACTATCGTGGATCGCCATCCAGCCACCTCCTTCATCCTTTTAGACGGAGCAGGAGGCGATTTGTTGCAGCTTCACTCTCTCGCTCGAGCCCGCCAATCCTCCGCCAGGATGGCCCATCGCTCATGGTCGCGCCAGCGACCGCCGATCTTGAGGTAGCGCCGGGAGAGGCCCTCTCGCGTGAAGCCGAGCCGCGCCACCAGGGCCAGCGAAGGGCGGTTCTCCGGCTGGATGTTGGCCTCCAGACTGCCGCAGCGTTCCAGGTACCTGGCAAACCCATCCGGTGTGACCGGGGGAGAGGTCAGGCCGCGGTAGAAGTCCCGGCTGGCACGGTTGAGCGCGATCAGCTCCGGGCCGTCGCTCTCCTGCGGAAAGACGAGCCGGACGCGGGGGCCCTGGCGCGTGGGGGCGGTCACGAAACCGGCTCTGCGGATCGAACCTGCCGCAGCTCCTCTCCCGCCCGGGCCAGCCGCTCGGCGGCGCGGTCCGCCTTCTCCCGCGCCTTGGCCGCGGCCTGCTCGGCGCGCTCGGCCGTCCGGCGCGCCTCAGCCGCTTCCGACTCCAGACGCTCGGCCTCCTCGCGCAACGGGTCCGCCTCGGAGCGGGCGTGCTCGACCTTCTCCTCCGCCACGGCGATCCGCCGCCGGTGGAGCTCCGCCTCCTTCTCCCGGCGCGCCTGCTCGGCGGCCTCGCGGCGCCGCGCCTCCTCGGCCTCCCGCGCCTTCTCGCGGGCCTCGTCGCGGCGGGGCGGCCGCGGCATGGGGAGCACCTTCTTCTTGCGCGGAGCCGGCGCCCGCTCCTCCTCCTTCTCTTTCGCCTTCGCCTTTTTCTCTTCACGCCGCGGCTCCGGCGGCGGGCGGCGGCTCGCCAGGTCCACGACGGGCGAGCCGGCGAGCTGCAGCCCGGCCAGCACCTCGAACCCAGGCGGATCGAGGTCGCGGTCCAGCCAGCCGCGGGAGACCTGCTCGGCGGCGGCGGGGCTGAAGGCGATGGCCTGGAGGTTGGCCGCGATGCGCTCGACCAGATCGCGGCTCGGCGGACGCCCCCGCTCGGCGAGGATCTGGGCGGCGTCCCAGCGCAGCTCGTCCGCCAGGCCGCGGGCGAGCCGGATGGCCTCCCGCAGCGACTCGGCCCCGCGGCCCGCGACCGCTTCCCGCTGCGCGGCCCGCGCCCGCTTGCCGGCCGCGATCAGGGCGTCCATCTTCTGCTCCTGACGCTCGAACAGCGCGTTCACCGCCCAGGCGGACGGCGTCGGCTTGGGGAGCGCCTTGACCTCGGCCGCGTCGTCCTTCCGCTTGTCCTTCCCCAAGCGCGACGCGAGGGCGTTGCGGACCGCCGTGAACTCCTCGGGAGGGAGACGGTAGAGGTCGCGGATCTCGGCGTTGAGCCCGGTCTTGGACGCCATTTCTGGAGATCGTACAACAGGCTTCCTACGCCGCCGAAGCCCTCACCGCCAAAACCGGCCGGGAATCCCGGGCGACGGGTCTACAATCGACATCCAGTGAAATTCCTCAGCCTCCTCCTGCTCCTGGTCCTCGTCCCGCCGGCGCACGCTGCCGATCCCGTCATCGCCGCGGCCGGGGACATCTCCTGCGACCCCGCGGACGCATTCTTCAACGGCGGCCGGGGCACGGCCACGGCGTGCCGCATGGAGGCCACGTCCGACCTCGCCCTGGCCGGCGGCTATGACGCCGTGCTGCTGCTGGGAGACAATCAATATTTCGACGGCTCGCTCGCCAAGTACCGCACCATCTTCGGCCCCACCTGGGGGCGTCTCGGCCCCCTCCTGCGGCCGGCGCCCGGCAACCACGAATACGAGACGCCCGGCGCCGCCGGCTACTTCGACTACTTCGGAGCGGCGGCCGGTGATCGCTCCCAGGGGTGGTACAGCTACGACCTGGGGACCTGGCACGTGGTGGTGCTCAACTCCAACTGTACGGATATCGGCGGCTGCGGCCCGGGATCGCCCCAGCTTCGCTGGCTGGCGGCGGACCTCGCCGCTCACCCCCGGGCCTGCACGCTGGCCTACTGGCATCACCCCCGCTTCTCGTCGGGCCAGCACGGCGACGACGCCACCTACGACGCCTTCTGGCGCACGCTCTACGCGGCCGGCGCCGACCTCGTCCTCGTGGGGCACGACCATGACTACGAGCGCTTCGCGCCTCAGGACCCCGACGGCCGGCCCGATCCGGCGCATGGCATCCGCGAGATCGTGGCGGGCACCGGCGGCCGGGAGGTGCGCCCCTTCGCCACCCTGCGCGCCAACAGCGAGGCGCGCAACGCGCAGGACCTGGGAATCCTGAAGCTGCGGCTGCGCACCGACGGCTACGACTGGCAGTTCCTCCCCGTGCCGGGAGGCACCTTCTCAGACGCGGGGAGCGGCGGCTGCCACAACGCTCCGGACACGACGAAGATCCTCCTCCGCCAGGGCCGCTTCCAAGCCGAGGTGACCTGGCGCGACCCCGCCGGCAACACTGGCGCGGGCCGGGCCGCGGCTCCGGCGGCGGACGGCTCCGGCCTCTTCTGGTTCTTCAGCCCGGACAACTGGGAGCTGCTGATCAAGGTGATCGACGGCTGCGCCCTGAACGGCCGCTACTGGGTCTTCGCCGCCGGCACCACGGACGTGGAGTACACCTTGACGGTGACCGACACCCTCACGGGCCGCACGGCCCGCTACGAGAATCCCCTGGGCCGGCGCTCGCCGGCGTTCACGGACACTGAGGCCTTCGCGACCTGCCCGTAGGGCGAGGTGGTAAAATAGCGGCGAGCAAGGATATGAAAAAATACGCACCGCTCGTCCTGGCCGCCATCACGGTGCGCTGGTCGTGAACGGCCCCATCATCACGCTCCCCTTCTGGGTGACCCTCGTCCGCCTCTCGGTGGCCACGTTCGTCGGCTGCCTCATCGGCCTCGACCGGGAGCTGTGCGGCAAGCCCGCAGGCATGCGCACCCACGGTCTCGTCGCCCTGGGCGCCTCCCTCATCACCGTGGCAAGCCTCGACCTCGCCGGCGCAGAATCCGCGGCCGTGCTCCGCACCGTGCAGGGCATCATGGCGGGCATCGGCTTCCTGGGCGGCGGCGTGATCATACGCGACGAGTCCCACCAGAGCGTCCACGGCCTCACCACTGCCGCCTCTATCTGGGTGGTGGCCGCCCTGGGGATCGCCTGCGGCGCCGGCCAATGGGCGACCTCCATGATCGCCGTCGCCATCACCCTCGGCCTCCTGGTCCTCGGCGAGAAACTGGAGAAGAAGCTGAAATTGAAGCGCGATCCGACAGTAACCCATACGAGCTCGACCCAGCCGCCGACGCCGCGGGTGTGAACGCCAACGCCGGCACCACCCAGAGCGTCGCCAGCACGCACACCCCGAGGCTCAAAGACAGCAGTCCGCCGAGGCGATGGTTCGCCGGCACCTGGGAGAGGAGGAGCACGGCGAAGCCCAGGATGCTGCTCGCCGAGTCGATGAGGATGGCGGGGCCCGTGGCCTCCAGGGCGTTGGCCAGGGCTGTCTCATCCCCCAGGCCGTCCCGCCACAGGCGCTCTGCACACGCCAGGAGGTGAATGGCGTAGTCGACGCCCACTCCCAGCGTCATGCCCGCGAACATGGAGGTGGCAACTCCCAGGGGGATGCCCAGCCAGCCCATGGCGGCAAAGTCGAGGAGCACCGCGAACGCCGCCGGCACGACGCACAGCCAGCCGTGCCGGCCTGAGCGGGCGAGCCACGCGGTCACGGCGAAGATCCCCACGAGCGACAGGGCCAGGGATTCCACCTGCGTGGCCACCACCGCGCCGATCAGGGACTGGCTCACGGCCACGTCGCCCGCGAATCCCAGGCGCACGCCGGCCGGTGCGAGACGCCGCCGCTCCCAGGCCCGGAGGTCGGCCATCAGCCGGCCGGTGTCGGCGAAGTTCGAGCCCCGCAGGAAGACCGTCACCAGCCCGCGGGCGTGGCCGGCGTCCACGGCCCTGCGCAGGCGCTCGGGGCCCAGCGCCAGCTCGGCGTTGTGCCAGAGGATGCTCGCCGCCTCAGGCGACTCCGGCAGCCGCCGCGAACCGGGGTCGTCCGGACTCGTCAGAAAGGCGGCCGTCTCCAGGAACCGCGCCGGCCCCAGCACGTCCCCCACCCCGGGCCGCCCGGCCAGGAAATGCTCCAGGTCCCGCACCCGGTCCAGCACCGCCGGGACTGCCAGAGGCTCGCGCCGCAGCGCCCAGCCGACACGGTCCCCCGGACGCGGCGTCAGCCAGAACCGGGGCGATCCCCCCCTGAGCGGCCAGCCCAGGACGATCCGGTCCCCCTCCGTTCGGGCCGTCTCCACCCAGGAGGACCATTGCCGGGACGGGAGACCTGTCCCCCGAGGTCCGTCGAGCTCGAGGAAGCTCCCCGGAGACTTGCGAACAGGGATCCCGGTGGAAGCCGGCAACGCCAAGGTCCGGTCCCCCACCGCGGCGCCCGTCACCTCGCCGGACTGGCGCAGCGGCTCCGTTTCCACCACCACCTGGAGGACGTGGGCGCCGGCGAAGTCGCGGTCGAACCGCCGCATGGCGCGGGCGAAGCCGCTCCCCGGCGCGAAGCCGTCCACCCAACTGTCCTGCACGGCCACCCGCCGCACGCCGTCGAGAGCCAGCAGCGCCACGGCGCCGGCCACGGCCAGCACGGCCCGGCGATGGCGGACGGCGAAGCGGGCGATCCGGCTGAAAATTCCGCCTGTCACGGGCTTTACTACCACCTGACTCCGAGAAATCCACCTGGGCGGCACCAGGGCCAGCACGGCTGGCGTGGCGGCGAGCGATCCCAGCAGACAGAGGAGAACGCCCGCCGCCGCCGCGAGGCCGAACACCCGCACCGGGCCGATGGGCGAGAGGGAGAACGACAGGAACCCCACCGCCGTGGTGGCCGCCGCCTGCAGCACGGGCGCCTCCATCTCGTCCACGGCCGCAGCGGCCAGCTCGCGGCTCGCCGCCCCCGGCCGCTCGACGTGGAGCGCGCCGTAGCGGCGGAAGAGATGGACCTCGCTCGCCGTCCCCACCGCGAGGAGAAGGATGGGGAGCACGGCCGTCGTCAGGTAGACCGGCACGCCGAGCCAGCCCATTAGGCCGAACACCAGGACCAGGCAGATTCCGACCTTCGCCAGCGGCAGCACGGCCGCGGCAGGCCGCCGGAAGCCGATCAGGAAGACCAGTCCCATCATCGCCAGCGAGGCCGGCACCAGCCCGATCCGACGGCCGGAGCCCTCCGCCTCCGCTCTCAGCCAGGAGGCCGGGAGGCCCAGGTCGGCCAGGATATGGCTCCCCAGCAGCGCCTCGGCCACCGGCGCCCCCAGCACCTCGACGCGGTCACCGTCCCCGGCGTGGGCTGCCGCCGCGGCGCGCACTTGGCCGTGGAGGGCCTGCCGGTCCGCGCCCGGTGGCACGCCCATCACTACGGCGGCGGCCCGGCCTCCCGTACCCACCAGGACGCCGTCGTAGACGCCGATCCGCGCCAGGTCCGAGCGCAGCTCGGCCAGCGCCGCGGGCGTCGTGGGCAGGGGATCGAGGAAGGTGCGCCGCTGGAGTGTCCCGGCTCGAAAGCGGAATCCCTGCTCGGTGGCGAGGCTGGTGACGCCCGCCGGCCCGATCCCCGGGAGCCGCGCCAGCGCCGCCGTCAGGTCCCGCACCCGGCGCAGGGTCTCGGGATTGAAGATCCCTCCCGGGCGCTCCGCACGCACCACCACCACCATTGGATCGCGAACGTCGAACCGCCGGCGCACCTCGCGGTCGTAGACCACCGCCGCCGCCCGCGGCGGGACGAGCGCAGCCCCGTCCGTGCGCAGTTCCAGGCGGGCGAGGCCCGGCGCCGCCGCGGCCGTGAGCAGGGCTACGGCGGCCAGGGTCCGGCCGGGATGCCGCAGGGCGGCTCGGGACAGGGAGTTCACGCGCGGGGATCTCTCACATCAGGGCCGGGCGGCAATCACCATCGCCACCCGGCCGAGCCTGCCGGTAGGAATGCCTACTGCTGGGCCTTCATCACCACGGTGCCTTGGGTGGCACCGCTGCGGCCAGCGAGCTTGCCTCCCGAAGCGCCGACGAACTTGATGACGTAGCCGACGTTGAAAGAGCTGTCGACGTTGAAGGTGCCGTTGGACTGGCGGGTCAGCGTCGTCGAACCGGGGCTCGAGAAGCCGTTGGCCGTGCCGCCCACGACCTGGAAGGAGTCGAAGTCGGGATCGCCGGTGATCGCGCCCTGGATGAGCCGCATGTCGGTGTTGAAAGTCTGCACCGCAGCGCCGGCCTTGCGCGGCGCGGTGGCCACCTGGACGTTCAGGGGAACTGTCACCGTGCGGTTCCAGCCGCTCAGCACGCCGGTGCCGCTTAGCTGGAACACCGCCGTCGAGGTGAAGTTTTCCACCTCGCCGCCCAGCGGGCCGCCGGGCACGATGCAGGGACCGGTGCTCGTCGACTGGCGGCAGATGAAGTCTCTGTGGATCGGCGCCAGGATGATGGTCGTGCCCGGCGGCAGGCCGTTGATGATCATGTGGACCTGACTGGGGCTGAGATACTGGCAGCCCGCGGGGGGGAGAGTCACCGTGCCCATGCCATTGTTCGGCACGTTGCAAGGCGGCTGGGCATAGACCGCTCCGGTGGCGAGCGCCAGGCCGACGGCCACCAACGCCACACCGGTCAAGATCCTCTGCGTCTTCCTCATGCGATTTCCTCCTAGAGTCCCTGGCCCGGAGGCCAGGACAGATTTCGGGGGGCGGGCCGCGATCCAGTACGCGGCCATTGACCGCCCTTTATTTCTAGGGTGCTGCCAATGCTAAATCGCGAGCCTTGCCGGGAGGGTCGAATCGGCGGCGCGAGGGCTTTGGTAGACTCCCCCGCCATGGAATTCCAGAGCACCGAACGCTACTACCTCGACCCCGAGCTGGGGGCCATCGTCAACATGGCCATCGCCATGGAGAAGCCCCTGCTGCTGACCGGCGAGGCCGGCACGGGCAAAACGCAGCTCGCCTTCGAGATCAGCCGCTCGCTCGGCATGGACCTCGAGGCGCTGCGCTGCAAGTCCACCATCAAGGGCGAGGAGGCCTGCTACGTCCAGGACACGGTGCTGCGCCTGAACGACGCCCGCTTCGGCACCTCGGGCACGGGCCGCGACGTCAACAACTTCTTCGACTACGTGATCTGGGGTCCCATTGGCCGCGCCTTCCGCAGCGACAAGCGGGTGGTGCTGCTGTTCGACGAGATCGACAAGACCGAGTCGGACGTCCAGGACAACCTCCTCGACGTGCTGGAGGACTGCGAGTTCACCATCCGCGAAGTCAACCGGGTCATCGGGGCGAAGAAGCGGCCGGTGATCGTCATCACGTCGAATGCCAAGCGCGAGCTCTCGGACCCCTTCCTGCGGCGCTGCTACTGCCACCACATCGCCTTCCCCAGTCCGGAGCAGATGCGGGAGATCGTCAACCTCCACTTCCCGGATCTCGACCGCGGCCTGCTGGATGCGGCGCTGGGCATCTTCTACGAGCTGCGGGGAAGGGGCTACGAGAAGCCGCCCGCGACCTCGGAGCTGCTCAACTGGCTCGGCGCCCTGAAGCACGCCCGGGTCACACCGGACCGGCTCAACGTCCCCTTCGTCGGCACCCTCCTCAAGCGGACGGAGGACATCCTCTCCTACCGCAGCGGCGGCAAGCGGACGCGGGTGAACTGACCGGAAAATCGGAGCGGGCCGTGTTCCTCGATGACTTCATCCTGAGGCTGCGTGATTACGGCGTCCCGGTCTCGCTGACCGACACCATCGACTTCTACCAAGGGCTGGAGCGGGGCCTCGCGCCCGACCTCGACTCCCTCTTCCTCTTCGCCCGCCTCGCCTTCGTCCGCCGGGTGGAGCACGTGGACGCCTACGAGCGGGCCTTCGCCTTCCACTTCTACGGGCTCGACCTGCCGCGGGTGGCGCAAGGGGACCCGGAGCTGTTCAACACGCCGCAGTTCCGGGACTGGCTCAGGGAGGCCATCCGCAAGGGCGAGCTGCCGCCGCACGCGCTGTGGACCTTCCCGCCGGACGAGCTGATGAAGCGCTTCTGGGAGACGATGCGCCAGCAGACCGAGGCCCACCACGGCGGCAGCCGCTGGATCGGCACGGGCGGCAACTCGCCGTTCGGCCACTCGGGGAACGCGAGCGGCGGCGTGAGGGTGATGGGCGAAGGCGGCAAGCGGTCGGCGTTGAAAGTGATCGGCGAGCGGCGCTACATCGACTACTCGGACGACCAAGCCTTAAGCCACGCCAACCTCTCCCAGGCCCTGGCCTCCCTGAAGAGTCTGAAGCCGGCGGGGCCGCGCGACCAGCTCGACCTCGACGCCACCATCTACGAAAGCGCGCGCAACGGCGGCGAGATCGACCTCGTCTTCCGCCGCGACCTCATGGACCGAATCGAAGTGGTGCTGCTGATCGACAACGGCGGCACCTCGATGCTCCCTCACGTGGCCCTGACCCGGCTCCTCTTCGCCAAGGTGCGGGACCGTTTCAAGCGCCGCGACACCTACTTCTTCCACAACACGATCTACGGCACGGTCTACAAGGACGCGCAGCGACGCATCCCGCTACCGGTCGAGAAGCTCCTCCAGCGCTCGCCGGAGACGCGGCTGTTGATCCTGGGCGACGCCTCCATGGCCCCCGAGGAGTTGCTCTACCCCGGCGGCGCCATCACCTGGGGCACGAACGACGCCGAGCCCAGCCTGCGCTGGCTCGAGCGGCTCCGCGACCGCTTCCGCCACTCCGTCTGGCTCAATCCCATCCCGAAGGAGAACTGGCCCGAGGCCTACGGACGGACCACTCTGAAACGGATCGGCGAGGTCTTCCGCATGGAGGACCTCACCCTGGGCGGGATCAAGCGGGCGGTGGAGTGGTTGAACCGGAAGTAGGAGGGTGTCTGAAAAGCTGGTGGTTCAGGCCCGAAGGGCCGTCCTCCCTCAGCCTGGGGCGCAGCCCCAGGAACACGGAATCCAAATACCCCGGCAGCCCCGAAGGGGCGTGATCCGGCCTTTATTTCGCCCCGTCAGGGCTTCTTGGATTGAGGGATCTTCGGCTGCGCCCCAGGCTGAGGGAGGACGGCCCTTCAGGCCTGAATACTTTCCAGACACCCTCTGAGGCTCATCTCCACGTCTGCCTGCTTGACGAGCAGAAGCATACGAAATAGACTTTTCTCATGCGTACGACCCTGGACATCCCCGAGGATCTGATGGACGAGGCGAGGAACCTTCTGGGATTCAAGTCGAAGACTGACACTGTCGTTCTCTCGCTCCGGGAGCTGATCCGCCGAAGGCGGATCGAGGAGCTCAAATCCATGCTGGGCAAGGTCAAGCTTGAAATCGACATCCCAGCGTCTCGGCGGCGGCCGCACCGGTCCGGGAGAAGTGTCTTCTCGATACATCTGTCTGTGAGGCGCTGGCGAAGCCCCCACTGAGATAGATAATAGACTGAGCCGATATCTCTGAGTGGCGAATCATTCGCCAGGATAGAATCCTGTGGCCAATCAATAGTGAAGGAGAATTTTCATGGAGCATCTTGAATTTGAGCCTGTAGGGCAAACGGCTGCCGCATTGGCAGCAGTTAGTTTTTCTATCAAGGCTTTTGAATATCTAAATGCCACCCTGAAACATAGCCCAGCTAGCTCAGGTAGTTCAGATGAAAGTTATCGCACCATTGCGATATGGGTTATCGTCTTGCCCTTGGCAGTGGCCGTGCACAGACTTACTGATTTCTTACTACTAAAAGCCCCTCTTCGCTTCGGACCGCTTCGCAGGCTAGTGTCACGCACTGCGAGCATCGAAGGATACTGGTTTCAGGGAGTGCATTCCGAAGAACCATACAGCATAGTATGTATCGAGTATGTTACGAATGACAATTCTTATCGATATCATGGTATAAATTTTAAACCAGATCTCACCCGGAATGCCTACTTCAGTAGTTTTGGTGCATCCGTCAGCAAGGTTGGCTCCGGCATGACTTTTCATTTTGCGGGAGTCGTCCACGAGTGGTCTGGAGAAAAAAGAGAAATTGGTTCCGAGACTGCTGAGGGCTATGGGAGGATAAATTTCTTCACCGACAACGGACGACATTTTATTCGCGGAAGTGGTGAATTTTTCGAAAAAAAGCCTGAGGCGAATTGGCGCACCTTTGAGATGTACAAGATACCCCGTAAGATCGTGACGGAACGTCTTGGCAAGCATCATGCTGTGGATGATCAAGATTATGAACTGCTGCTAACATGGGCGACTATCCAACGACGCAAGAAGAGGAACGCGCTGGTACACCTGATGGACATAGAACGCTTGGCTATGCAATACGAAGGGGAGAGAAGCTTGCTTTTGAGAAGCCGTGATTCGAAAGAAATAGAAAAAATTGAAGGCCTTGAGCGCTCGCGAGTAATATCTATAGTTGGTGATTTTGGGCAATATCTGAGGGCGGCTTCTAACCTTAACCCCAGAGAGCACGGTAGTCGAGGTATAATTTTTAGGTCTAATGGGAAGCCGATTGCCGATCCTGAAATTGAAGACGCGGAATTGGAGCTAGGAACGAGGTTGCCGGAAAGTTATAAGATCTTTCTGCGCACACTCGGTCCGGGGGATTGGTGTGAGGATACGAGAATTCTTCATCCTTCCAAGCTGACGGCTCTCGATGATACTCGCGGAGAGCTGGCTGGCTTCGTCTGCCTAGCTAAAAGCGCCCACAACGATATTGGGTTCAAAGCCAAGGCACCCGAGGTAAAAGAAGAACCCCCGATCTATTCATGGACCCAAGGCTCTCTTGTTTATCATAAAGTAGCAGATTCTTTTGAATTGTGGATTCGCGCCCACGTCGCAACGACACTCTCTGCAGAGGAGGATCATACGGAGGATGCCGTTTACGAAAGGTGGAAAGAACTCAATGCTATGCCCAAGAGAAAGACTCCTGCTGTAACGAGGCGACGTTTTTGGTGGCAATTCTGGAGATGAGACATAGTGAGTATCGGGCTTTTCTGGGCGCCGAGCCCCGCCTCGATCATCCCGTGGCGAACAGACGTTCAATATCAGATTCCAGATTTGACCGGTCTCTCGGTCCTGCCTCGTGCCGTTTGGCGGATCGATTGCAAATCCGGCCGATTTCCGCTACAAGAATCCCCCGCCGGCGTCTCTAAATTGACGCTTCGTGGATTCTATAGTGACATAGGCACTATGTGCTTTCTGCGCTTTGTTTCAGATTCAGCAACTGCCGCCGCATCATCACGAGATCTCCCGGCTGCAGCACAGAGCGCATCAGCCATCCCTTGAATCCTCGGGGATAGCCGATCAGGTCGAAAATGGTCATCACCGTCTGGCCGATCTTCAGGTTCTCCAGCCCCGGTATGAGCTGCCGCGGGCTCTGCTGGCCGCGGTTGTCGATCCAGTCGTAGCTGTACGGCGCGGCACGGAGCTGGCAGAGCCAGCGGAAGACGACGGCGGACGGGGTGTGG
Organism: Thermoanaerobaculum sp.; assembly: GCA_021154885.1. Classification (GTDB taxonomy): domain Bacteria; phylum Acidobacteriota; class Thermoanaerobaculia; order Multivoradales; family UBA5704; genus DATARR01. The sequence goes on along the minus strand of JAJKHS010000032.1, from coordinate 17,315 downwards.
ACGGTCACGCCCCGATGGTAGTCGGCGTCGAAGTCGCCGGGGACTTGATCGCAGGGGAAGGCGATCGCCGTCTCGGCGGGCTCGACGCCCCAGGTTTCTCCAATCATTCTCCGATCACGCTCCCACCACGGCCTTCACCACGTCGGCCGGAGTGGCGTTGATGGTCGCTTCCAGCTCGCGGATCTGGTGCTCGCCATACCCCATGTCGGGGAGGATCTTGCGGGCGTTGGGGTACTTCTCGTAGGTGGCGCGGATGCTGCCCACGGCGTAGGGAGTGGCGTCGACGATCTCGGCAGACCCGGCGCGGGCATGGCCAAGCTCGGTCTCATCCCGATCTACCAGCCACGGTAAACGCAGAGAGGGGCGAGCTCTCTAGGAGGCCAGGGCACGGCCCGACGCCGAGCCCAGCCTGCGCTGGCTCGAGCGCCTCCGCGACCGCTTCCGCCACTCCGTCTGGCTCAATCCCACCCCGAAAGAGAACTGGCCAGAGGCCAACGGTAGGACCACGCTCAAAAGGATCGGCGAGGTCTTCTCCCAGCCCGCCCGCGCCACCCTCACGGCACCGTGGGGCAATAAGGCCGGCGCGACGTAATGCAGGTATCCTCACACAGGCTACCGGTTCCCCCCACCACATGATTCATCTGGCCGTCCTTCCCGAGGTCGAGCTGCCTCAGGGTTTCACGGCTCAGCGAGAGTCTCTGCACCTTCTTGATCTGCTTTTTCATACTGTTTCTCCATTTCCGCTCAGTGATTTGCTTCGAAACCCCGGGACTTAGGCAACTATAGACGATGAGAAGCCACCGGACAAGATCGCCAACCTGCCGATATCTCTACGGCCTTCCGTAGTGTCTCAAGCAGAGGTTCTGGGCGTCCAGAGACCCGATCCGACGGCTTGGAGGCCCGGCCGTCTTTCCAGCCTCGAGCCTTCTGAACGGTGAGGTGGTGACGCCCAGGGTCGGTGTGGAATCGGAGCGGTGTCTCCGCGGCGGGCATGGAGGACCGAGAGGAGAATCCGGCCGGCGGGGAGCAGGGGGCTCGCCGTTCCGTCCGCTGAAACCTTCCAGCACCGCCACCGTTCCTACCGACAGGTGTATGCTCTCTCATACGCTGCCAGAGGCCCCGACGCTCTTCGATGCACCCCAGCCCCACCCTGGAAACCCTGCGCAGAGCCGTGTTTTCCGAGAGATCCCCTCGCGCCTCCGGCGTCCCGGCTCCACCGGGCATCGCGTTTGCCCTGGAACCATCGGCGAAGCCACGCGCCATGACGGCTCGTACCGGTCGTTGGAGGATTCGCACGTGAGGACACGCATCGTCTGGGGCCTCGCCCTGTTCCTTCTGGCCACGCTCCCGGCCACCGCCCAGACGGCCCAGGAAGAGGCACCGTCGGAGCCGGCCCGTTTCCTGATCGAGACCGTCACCGTTGAAGGGCCGAAGGAGGCGGTGGCCAACATCGTCCGCGCGGAGACGCTGCTGCGGCGGGGGGAGTCGTACACCGAGGAGGAACTCCGGCAGGCCGTCTACCGGGTGCACCGCCTGCCGTTCGTGCTCGACGCCAGCTTCGCGTTGCGCAAGGGGAGCCGGCGCGGTGCGTACGAACTGGTGATCACGGTCCAGCCCGCCCGCTGGTTCTTCTTCGACCATTGGATCCGCGCCTTCGCCTTCGAGCACCCCATGGACTTGCAGGACGAGACCTTCCGCGGCCACCGGTCGAGCGTATGGATCGGCGGCGTGGCAGGGGCGCGGCTGTTCGTGGGGCGCTCGGGCGAGCTGTTCGGCGCCTTCGACTCCCGCGACGGCCTGCAGTTGGGCTTCACGCAGTACGACCTCTTCCACCGCGGTGTCCTGGCGAGCGCCGGAGTCTCGCGGGAGCTCTGCTGCGTCACCGAGGTGCTGCCCCTTGCCCTCGACCCGACGTTCTCGTCCTGGTCTTTCGACTCGTCGCGCAAGCTGTCGATCGGGACATCCGTCCCCCTGGGCGGCCGCCAATCCATCCAGATCTCGCTGAGCGACCGCCGCGGCCAGCCCGGCAGCCATCGCGGCGTGCTCGAAGATACGCCGGACAGGGTGCGCCAGCTCTTCGCCCCCTCGGGAGAGCTGGCGTATCAGCGGGCGGAGGCGAAGTGGGTGTTCGACACCAGCGACGATCCGCTGCTGCCCACGCGCGGCGTCAGCGTCTCGGCCGGCGTCGAGGCCGCCCGCTTCTCCAGCAGCGGCCTGCGCGAGCTCGCGTCCACTCCCCCCTTCGAGTTCCAGCGGATCCCCCCCTTCCACTCGGAACAGGTGATGGCCGCTCTCTCGGGGATCTGGCACCTCTCGATCTCGCCCCGCCAGACAGTCTCCTTGATGAGCAGGGTCTTCGGCGGGCCGTCCCGGCTGGAGAACCTGAGCCTGCGGAACCGGACCGTGGGCCAGACGAGCGTGAGCTCCTATGGTGGCTCGGTGGGGGTCCAGCACTCCGCGACCCTGCGGCGCACGCGGACCGCGCACAACTTCGCCGACCTGCGCCTGGAGACCGGTGCCGAGATCGGTTTCGAGAAGACCGCGCCCGACTTCGGTCCCAGCCCCCTCAAGCGCTTCTCGGCCCATACTGGTCTCGTCTTCCGCAACCCGTGGGGCCGGGTGCGGGCGACCCTCACCTATCTGAATTTTGGGAAGGTCGTGCCGTGAGGCCACGCCCCCTGCTGTGGGCGCTGCTGCTGTCTGCTCTGGTGGCGCGGCTCGGGGCCGCCCTCCAGCCCCCGCCGCCGGCCGTCGAGGTGGCGCGAGAGGGGCTGGTGCTCAGCCGGCTGTCTCCTATCCTGGCGGAGGAGGAGGTCAAGAAACAGCTCGGCACGGGCCTCACCACCAGCTTCCTGTTCGCGGTCAAGACACAGGGCGACGCCGGCCGGGCCAAGGGCGGCGCCCGCGTCGACGTGCGCTACGAGCTGTGGGACGAGATCTACATCGTGACGCGGATCGACGCCACCGGCCGGGTGGTACGGACGAACCTGCCGTCGTTCGAGAAGCTGGCCGAGTGGTGGCGGGACGCGCGCCTGGTGGCCCTGCGCCCGCCAGCGGCGGCCACGGTGCGCAGCGTCGAGGTGCGCCTGTCCGTGATCCCCTTCTCTCAAGCCGAGCAGCTCGACGCCCAACGCTGGTTCTCCCAGGCCCTCTCGGCGGAGAAATCGGGCAGCGCCGGAGCCGTCTCCGACGCCGTCCAGGACCAGCCCGAATCGTTCAGCCAGGTGCTGAACCTGCTGATGGCGACCTCCATCGGCCGGGCGCCGCTCCTGGAGATGCAGTGGAACCTCGCCATCGCTGGCGCCAAGGGAGAAGCGGGGAGGAAACGATGAACCTGCGCTCCGCCGCCGTCACCGTCTGCGGCATGCTCCTCGCCGCGGCCGCGGTGCTCTGGCTCTTCGAACGGGAGATCTCGGGCCCCTGGTTCCGGCTGGGACTGCAGCCGGAGATCACCACGGCTCTGGAGCGATCCATGGACGATCAGAAAAGACTGGCCCGCCTCGATCCACAGCGCCGGGACGAGTACCGGGCCCGCTTCGAGGCCACCCAGACGCTGCTCAATCACCTGCGCATCCTGGAGCACAACCGGCAACGGATCACCCGCCGCTGGGAGCTGATCGTGCTCGCGGCGGTGGGCGGCGTGCTGGCTGTGGCGGGCGGTGCGCACCTGCTGCGCCAGGGCCGGCTGGACGTCCGCCTGGAGCGGCTGCGGCTGGCCCTGGTGGCCCTCTCGGCCGGCGAGGAGGACCTCCAGATCGAGGACCGTGGCCGCGACACCCTGGGGCGGATCGCCGGCATGATCGAGGAGACCTCCCGCGCCATGGCCCGCGACCGCAAGCGGCTGGCCTATCTGAAGAACCTCTCCGTCTGGCAGGAGACGGCCCGCCGCCACGCCCATGAGATGCGCACGCCGTTGACCGCCGCCCGACTGGAGCTCGCCCGTCTCCAGCAGCTCCTGCCGGCCGAGCCGGCAGAAGTCCAGGAGGAGGCGCGGCAGGCCGCGGCGAGCGTCGGCGAGGAGCTGGAGCGGCTGGGGAAGTTCACCCAGCAGTTCACCTCCTTCGCCCGCCTCCCCCAGCCGCGGCCGGCGGTGCACGACCTGGGGCCCGTGGTCGAGGAGTTCGTGGCCACCTTCGCCGCCGCCTGGCCGAACCTGACGCTGTGCTACGAGCCGCCGGGGAGGCCCTTGCCCGCGGCGCTCGACCGCGACATGCTCCGCCAGGTGCTGGTGAACCTCTGCGACAACAGCGCGCTCGCCATCCGCGCCACCGGCGAGGAGCGGGGCGTGGTGACCTTGCGGCCGGGCGAGACGGCGACCGGCGTCGTCCTCGACGTGTCCGACAACGGTCCGGGCATCCCGCCGGAGATCCGCCCGCGGGTCTTTGAGCCCTACGTCACCACCCGCCGGGTGGGCGAGGGCATGGGCCTGGGGCTCGCCATCTCGAAAAAGATCCTGCTCGATCACGGCGGCGACCTGGAGGTGCTCGCCAGCTCCGGGGCGGGCACCACCTTCCGGCTCTCCGTCCCGCGGCCATCGCGGCCAGGAAAGGAGGAGGCGGCATGACGCGCCTGCTGATCGTCGAGGACGACGAGAAGATCCGCGGCAGCCTCCTCCTCCAACTCCGGGAGGAGGGCTATGCGCCCCAGGCCCTCGCCTCGGCCGAAGAGGCCCTGGGCCACCTCGGGGACAGCCGCGCCACCCTCCCCCACCTGCTGCTGCTCGACGTCCGGCTGCCCGGGATGAGCGGCGTCGACCTGGTGCGGCGCCTGGCCGCACTGCAGCGCATGCCGCCCACCATCATCATCTCGGGCGAGGCGTCGATCAGCGAGACCGTGGAGGCCCTGCGGCTCGGCGTCCACGACTTCATCGAGAAACCGTTCTCCCGTGAGCGGCTGCTCCGGTCGATCCGCAACGCCCTGGAGCACCACGCCCTGAAGCGGGAGGTGGCCACCCTCAAGGCCGACCTGGGAGGCGAGCCGCCCATCCTCGGCGCCTCGCCGGCCGTGGCCGCCCTGCGGCAGCTCATCGCGCGGGCCGCGGCCACCGACGCCCGGGTGCTCATCGTGGGCGAGAGCGGCACGGGCAAGGAGCTGGTGGCGAGCGCGCTGCACCGCGAGAGCTCCCGCAGCCAGCGGTCGTTCATCAAGATCAACTGCGCGGCCATCCCCCATCATCTCGTGGAGGACGAGCTCTTCGGCCACGCCAAGGGGGCTTTCACCGACGCCAAGGCAGCCAAGCCCGGCCTCTTCGAGGAGGCGGACGGCGGCACCCTGTTCCTCGACGAGATCGGGGACATGGACCTGACCATGCAGTCCCGCCTGCTGCGCGTGCTGGAGGACGGCCGGGTGCGGCGGGTGGGCGAGACCCGCGACCGGCAGGTGGACGTGCGGGTGCTGGCCGCCACCCACCGCAACCTGGAGGAGGAGGTGAAGGCCGGGCGCTTCCGGGATGACCTCTATTTCCGCCTCGCCCACCTGCCGCTCCAGGTGCCGGCCCTGCGCGAGCGGCGGGAGGACGTCCCGCTCCTCTTCGACCATTTCCTCGAGCACTTCTGCCGCCAACACCGGGCGCGTCCGCGGCAGACGGAGCCGGAGGTCTACCCCTACCTGGAGCGCTACGCCTGGCCGGGCAACGTCCGCGAGCTGCGCAACCTCTGCGAGCGGCTGGTGGTCTTCGGCGCCGATCCCCTGACCCCGGACCAGCTCCCTTCAACCTTCTTCGAGCCCGCCCAGAACCCCGGCACCGGCCTGCTCCTCTCCTCCACCAGCCTGCCCATCGTCCCCCTGCGGGATTTCAAGACTCAGTGTGAAAGGGAATACATCGAGAGCGTCCTCCACCGCACCCGCTGGAACTTCACCGCCGCCGCCCGCCTCCTGGACGTGCAGCGCACCTACCTGCACCAGAAGGTGAAAAGCCTGGGGCTGCGCCGGCCAGGGACGGTCGGGGAGGGGGAGGAAGAGGGGTGAGCCACGGCCTGTGCGCCAGAAAGCCGAACAGGGACATCAGGGACACCAGGGACATCAGGGACGAAGAAGGCCTTTTTCGATGGCATGCCTGGAGTCCCTGATGTCCCTGCTTTCGAAAACGGAAACACCCCCCGCCCCTACTTCACCTCCAACTTCCCATCCCCACCCAGCGCCCCCGCGTAGCCGCCCCGGGCGAGCCAGGACTTCGCCTCGGCGTCGCCCTTGAGGTAGGCGTCCCAGAAAGCGGTGGTGCCCTGGAGGATCAGATCCTGGAAGCGCGCGTCCTTCTCTCCCACTCCGGGGCGCCGCCGCTGGACGGCGAAGGTCATGTGGTCGCCGCCCTGGAAGGTGACGAGGTATTGATCGGGGGCGTGGATGCGATCGAAGGGGACGCGGCGCTCCGCGGCCTTGATGTCGCCGATGGGGCTGTCGTCCAGGGTGCCCGTCATGTGGAGGACGGGGATCGTGACCTTCGCGTAAGCCCGGTCGAGGTCGGCGTTCCGGGGGACGGGCGCGCTCATCTCCACGGCGGCCTTGACGCGAGGATCAGCGAGGGACGTCTCCTGTCGCGGCCCCAACCCCTGGCCGGCCACGGCGAGCGTCGTCCAGGCGCCGAAGGAGTGGCCCGCCATGCCGATGGCGCGCAGGTCGAGCCGGCCCCGCAGCGGCGACGGATCGCGATTCAAGGCCTCCAGCCGGTCGAGCGCGAAGCTCACGTCGCGCGGCCGGTTCAGCGCGTTGCGAACGTCCGCGGCAGCCCGCGTCAGGTCCTGCTTCGGCTGCTGGCTCCCGCGCCAGAGCGCGTCGTCGCTCCCCAGGTGCTGGACGTGGACCGAGACGTAGCCGTGGCTCGCCCAGCGGCGGCCGAGATACTCGTACCCCTCCCGCGAGCCGCCGAGGCCGTGGGAGAAGACGATCACCGGAAATGGCCCCTGGCCTTTCTCCGGATAGTAGATCTTCACCGGCACCTTCCGGTTGCGGGCGGAGTCCGTCCAGTCGTAAGAGACCGTGGCGACGGCGTAGGAACCCGGGCCCCGCTCATAGGACTCGGCGGGGGTGGGCGCCTTCGCCGGCTGGGCGAAAAGGGGAACGGCGAGGACGGCGGCGAGACAGAGAGGGGCGAGGTGTCGCTTCGTCATGATCGTTGAACCCTCCGATCCAGGTGTTCCTGCGGGATCTTACGCCTGCGGCACGGACGCCCGCGCCAGGGCCGCCTTGAGCTTCTCGACATCCACCGGCTTGACCAGGTGCTCCAGGAAGCCAGCCTCGCGGCTGCGGCGCAGGTCCTCCTCCATGCCGTAGCCGCTGACGGCGATCCCCTTGAGGCCGTAAAGGTCGCGCAGCTCGCGCATGAGGTCGAAGCCGGTGCCGTCCGGCAGGCCGAGGTCGCTCACCACCAGGTCGAACTCGCGGCTCGCCGCCAGCGCCCGGGCGGAGCGCAGGTCCTGCGCGGTGCCCACGTCGTGGCCCGCGATCTCGAGCAGCGCGGCCATCACCTGGAGCGTGGGCTCGTGGTCCTCCACCAGGAGGAGGCGCAGGCCCCGCGACGCTCCGGCTCCGGCAACGGCGACCTCCTCCGGACGGGGCGGCGCCACGGTTGCCAGGGTGACGGTGAAGGTGGCGCCCTGACCCCGTCCGGCGCTGACGCCGGTGAGCATCCCATGGTGCTGGTCGACCAGGGCCTTCGAGATGGCAAGGCCGAGGCCTAAGCCGCCGAAGCTCCGCGTCACCGTGGGGTCCCCCTGCTCGAAGGCGTTGAACAGGCGCGGCAGGATCTCGGGCTCGATGCCGATGCCGTGATCGATCACGTGGACCTGGATCTTCCCCGGCTCAGGGGCGCTCGTGCGCACCTCGATACGACCGCCGGCCGGCGTGAACTTGACGGCGTTCTTCACCAGGTTCCAGAACACCTGCCGCAACCGGCCGGGATCGGCCCAGACGTGCTGCTCGGCCGAGGCGGCGTGGATATCGAGCGCGATGCGCTTGCTCTCCGCCTCCTCGCGGCAGATCTCCACGACGTGCTCCAGCACCTCGTGGACGCCGACCACCTCGAAGTGGAGGGCCAGCTTGCCGCGGGTGATGCGGGTGAGATCCAGCAGGTCGTCGATCAGCTTGGCCTCCAGCTCGACGTTGCGCTGGATCATCCGCAGATCGTCCCGCAGCTTCTGGGGCAGCTCCGGCGTGCCGGCGAGGGCGGCGACGCGCAGCAGGACAGGGGTCAGCGGCGTGCGCAGCTCATGGCTCAGTGCGGCGAGGAAGCGGTCCTTGGCCCGGCTCGCGGCCTCGGCCCGGCCGTAGAGGCGGGCATTGTCGATGGCGAGGGCGGCGCGGGCCGCCAGCTCCTCGGCGAGCTCGAGGTCCGGCGGCCACAGTTGGCGCCGGGAGTCGGACGTGGCGAGCAGCATCGCCCCCAGAGTCTCGCCCCGGGCGGCCAGGGGAACCGTCACGAACGAGCGGGCCGCCAGCCGGCGATAGACCTCGAGCAGCGCCGGGTCGCGGGTGACGGTCTCGGCGAGGCTCGGGGCGACCTCGGTCACCAGCTCGCTGCGGCCGCTGCGCACCGAGCGCCAGAGATAGCTGTCGGGGTTCTCCGGCGAGGCCTGGAAGATCTCTCCCAGGGTCCGCACGAGGGCCTCCTTGGCGGGATCGGCGTGCCGGCAGGCGACCTCGCGCAAGCCCCCTCCCTCCTGGAGCTCGAAGACCAGCGCGTAGTCCACGAGCCGCGGCACCGCCAGCTCCACCAGGCTGCGCAGGGTTTCCTGGTAGTCGAGGGACTCCGAGAACACCCGGCCGGCCTCGGCCAGCAGCGCCACCTGGCCCTCCGCCCGTTTGCGCTTCGTCAGGTCGAGCACGAAGCCGACCATCTCCTCGGTGCGCGGCAGAAGCGCGGCGCCGAAGAGGACGGACAGGCGGCTGCCGTCGGCCCGCCGCAGCTCCTTCTCGTAGGGGGTGCAGGCGCCGTTGGCCATCAGCTCGACGATCGCCCGCTGGTCGGCCTCCTCCCAGCCGGAGGGCGTCATCTCCACCCAGTTGAGCGCGCCCCCCTTCAGCTCCTCGCGGTTGCGGCCGAGCATGGCGAGGAAGGCGTCGTTGGCATCGGTGACCCGCGCGTCGCGGTCGGCGTAGAGAATACCGGCCGGCAGATGCCGGAGCACCGAATGGAGGAGCGGCAGCTCGGTGTCGAGCCGGTGAGCAGAGCCGCCGTTGCGGCGGAGCCAGCGTCGGAGAAATCGCAACAACGGCGTCAGCCTCGAGACTCAGGAGTTCCCTTTGGCTCCACTATAGCAGAGGGCTGTGAGAGCTTTGCAGGGGCGACGCGACTGCGAAAAAAAGATCGCCCCCTCCCAAGACCCTCATCACCCCGGCCCTCTTCTCCCGCCCCCTCCCAACCCCCCTCACCGGGAGAAGAGGGAGAAAGGCAAGACCGCTCCAACCGGGTTCCCCTCTCCCGGTGAGGGGGGTTGGGAGGGGGCGGGAGAGGGGACAGGGGTGAGGGCCTTCGGGTGGGGGCGCTCTAGGTTAGCGCCTATGCCGCCGTGGCCCCTCCCCGAGACCCGCCCCTCACGGCACGTCGTAGGCTTCGGTCTTCTTCCCCTGGAGGTACTTGTCCATCCAGGCCATGATGTGCCGCAGGCGCTCGATGCGGTGCCAGGGCTTGCCCGAGCGCGACAGCTCGTGGCTCTCGTCGGGGAAACGCACCATCACGACCGGCTTCTTCATGTACTTCAAGGCACGGAACATCTGCTCGCCGCCGGCGCCGGGCGGCGTGCGGTAGTCCGCCTCGCCCTCGATGAGCATCAGGGGTGTCGTGATCTTCGCCGCGTAGGTGATCGGCGAGCGGCGGGCGAAGTCCTGGGGGTCCTCCCAGGGCGCGCCGTGGAACCAGGTGGGGCGGAAGAGGGTGAAGTCCGCCGTGTACCAGAAGTCGGCCCAACTCGCGATCGAGCGCTGGGCCGCGGCCGCGGCGAAGCGGTCCGTCTGCGTCACGATCCAGTTGGTGAGGATGCCGCCGCCGCTGCCGCCCGTCACCCCCAACCGCTTGGGATCGGCGACTCCCCGCTTCACCATCTCGTCCACGCCGGCCAGGAGGTCCTTGGCGTCGTCGCCCGGGAACTCGTACTGGATGACGTTGCCGAACTCCTGGCCATAGGTGGAGCTGCCGCGGGGATTGGGATAGAGCACGACGTACCCCTTGGCCGCCATCCACTGCATCTCGTGGAAGAAGGTGTAGCCATAGGCCGAGTGGGGGCCGCCATGGATGTCGAGGATCAGCGGGTACTTCTTCGCCGGATCGAAGTCCGCCGGCTTCTGGACGAAGGCGTGGACCTCCTTGCCGTCGAAGCTCTTATAGACGATCTCCTCCGGCGGCGTCAGGTTGAGCTGGGAGAAGAGCTCCTGGTTCGGCCGCGCGAGGGGCGTCAGGCGGCCTGAGGCGGTGTCGAGCGAGTAGAGGTCGCCGAGCACCGTCGGGGTGGAAAGGACCAGGGCCAGCCGCGAGCCGTCCGGCGTCGCCGAGTAGGAGACGACCTCCTGATCGCCGCGGGTGACGGGCTGGAGGGCGCCGGTGGCCACGTCGATGCGCGCCAGGTTGGCCCGGCCCTGCTCGGCCGTGGTGACGTAGAGCGAGCGGCCGTCCCGGCTCCAGACGATGGGTTTCGGGCTGCCGCCTCGCGGCGAATGCTGATCGGACCCGATCCCCTCGCCGATCTCGCCGTCGTAGCTCGTGGTCAGACTGCGCGCCTCGGCTCCCGGCGTGGTGCCGATCACGAACAGGTCCGTCTCGTTGTGCGAGCGCGGCTTGTCGGGATTGGCGAAACCGCTGAAAGCGATCCAGCGGCCGTCGGGCGAGACGGTGAAGTCGTTGAGGTCGCCGTGGAAGCTGAAGACCTGCCGCGACTCGCCGCCACCGGCCGGAACGGCGTAGAGGATGCTCTCGGCATCGTTGTAGTACGGCTCCTTGACGCGGTCCGAGCCGAAATAGAGCGTGGAGCCGTCCGGCGACCACTCCTGACCCTCTTCGGCGAACTCGCCCGAGGTGAGTTGCTTCGGCTCCGGCGCCGCGGCGCCGTCGGCGGACACGGCCACGGTCCACAGGTGGCCGGGGCGGGTGGTGTCGCCGTAGCCACCGCTGTTGAAGCGGTAGACCGCCCGGGTGATGACGCGGACGTCGCTCTCCCGCTCGTCCTCACCCTTCTCGTCTTTGGCGCTCTTCGCCTTGTCCTGCCCGGTTTCCCGCACGTTCTGGGCCTTGTCCTTCGCCTCCTTCTCCTTCCTGGTCCGCCACTTCTTGAGGTCCTGCTCGTTGGCGGAGCTGGCGAAGGCGATCGTCTTGCCATCGGGCGACCAGACGGGATTGCCGGCCCCCTTCGGCAGGCTGGTCAGCGCCACCGCCTCCCCACCCCGCGTGGAGATGAGCTGGATCTGTGAGCCGTCCTTCTCCGCGGAGCGCACGAAGGCGACTCGCGAGCCATCGGGAGACCAGCGGGGCGACGAGTCGTGCGGACCGCTGGTGAACGGCCGCGGCGGCTCGCTGCCGTCCGCGGGGACGATCCAGAGGGCCGTGTCGTAGCCGTCCTTCTTCTCGCTGACGGTGACGCGGACGTAGACGACCTGTTTGCCGTCGGGCGAGATCCGTGGATCGGCGGTCCAGACGAACTTGAACAGGTCTGTCTCGGCGATGGGGCGCTTGTCCGCGGCCGCCAGGACGTGCGGGGCCACGAGGGCGAGGAGAGTGAGCAGGACTGCCGCAGCGCGGCGAGGATTGAGAATCGAAGGCATCAACGGGTTCCTCCAGAGTAGGGCACAACTTTACAACTACGAGACCGCAGGCGGGAGGTTGCAGCCGGCTCGGCAGAAAGCCGAAGCAAGGACTTCAAAGACACCAGGGACAGCAAGGACACGAAGAACACCTTCGGAGCTGGGGCTTTCTCGTCCTTGATGTCCCTGACATCCCTGGTGTCCCTGCTTTCCCGGTTTCAAGACAGCGAGAGGCACCGAGTCCGCTGCAAGCGCTCGTTGGCCGCATCTGCCGGAATCAGACCTTTCCGATCATCTGGTACGCCACCCAGAAGCAGCCGACCATTGCGAAAGGCGCGAGGCGCGTTTCCCCGTGCTCGCGGCACCAACTAAGTGAAGGCGCTTTCCATGAAAGGAGGAATCCTGATGAAGACTCTTCGTTCAAACGGCCTCACCCGGCCCACCGTCGTTCTGGCCGTCTTGCTGCTGGCCCTGGCGGCTTCGTCGATCGTGCCCGCCGGCGTATCGGCCTGCGACTTCGAGTCCGAGTGGTACCAAACCTTCTACGCCGAGCCCGAGCAGGTCACTGTAGTGGGCGAGTGCTATCGCCCCTGTTACGGCTGGCCTAGTTGCACGGGTACCCGGACCTCCTACTACTCGATCGTCAGTTGGGATTGCGGCGGCGGCGCCTGCTCGCCGTAGCGTCCTCGCCACCGTCACGACCGCACCGGCGGGTGGGCTCCGATCGGCAGGGTGACGAGGAAGCGGGTGTCGCCGGGGCGCGATTCCAGTCGCATTTCGCCGCCGTGCCGGCCCACTACGATGCGGCGAGCGATGTCCAGACCCAGGCCCGAGCCCTCCCCCAACGGTTTGGTGGTGAAGAAAGGTTCCCAGATCCTGGTCAGCAGCTCGGCGGGGATTCCGGGCCCGTCGTCGGCGATGACGACCTCGGCCTGGCCGTCGACGAGCCGGGTGCAAACGCTCACGCTACCGCCGATTGCGACGGCATCGAAAGCATTGTCGAGCAGGTTGGTCCAAACCTGATTGAGCTCGCCGGCGAAGGCGTGAACGGCGGGGAGCTGCGGATCGTAGTCGCGCCTCACCTTCACCTGTTTGACCTTCGCCTTGTGGCTGAACATGGTGAGGGTGCTGTCGAGAGAGCGATGGAGGTCCGTCGCCGTTTTTTCCGTCAGCTCGCGGTCCATGTGGGAGTACTCCTTGACCGCGCCGACCAGGCCGGAGATCCGGCGCGTCGCATTCTCCATTTCGCCCAGCACGAGATGGAGAGCGATACCCGATTCCACCCAGGCGAGGGTCGCCGGCAGAACCGCCGCGGAAATCCCCGCCGCGAAACTTTCGAGGTCGCCGGCGGTCATCCCCGAGGCCACGAAGGTTGGCGCGAGCCGCCAGGCTTCTTTCACCTGCCGGTCTTCCAGCCAGTCGCTCACCGCACTTTCACGATCGGCCTGAGCCAGCGGGTCGAGCGCCATGCCGGCAGTGCCCGCGCCCTCCTCGGAGGTCGAGTGCAGCCGGCAAAGGGTTTCCATCTGGGCCGGCTCAACCCCCTGGCGGATCAACGCCGAGGTCAGCGAGGGCAAAGCGGCGATGCGATCTCGCAGCTCGGCGACCGCGCGCCCCAGTGCCGAGGCGGGATTGTTGAGCTCGTGAGCCAGCCCCGCCGACAGCTTGCCGAGGGCGAGCAGCTTCTCGTTCTGCTGCTCGATGCGGGTTGTCTCGCGCGCCCGATCGGTCATCACGCCGATCAGCCGCGGCTCCAGCACGGGGATGGCCGCCAGCATCTCTGCGAAGCGAGCCGCCGGGATCGCCGCGAGGCGGGTGGGGCCGACGGCGCGGACGGTACTGGGCCAAACACGCATGCGCGAGAACGGCAGGATACCCGTGATCTCCCCGGCCCGGGCGATGAAAATGCGTGCGGCCTCAGCGCCCCTTTCGCGCCGCCCCATCAGCTCGCCCGCAAGGACGATGGACATGCGATCCGCGGGCTCGCCTTCCCGAGTGGTCACCTCGCCATCGGCGAGATGGATCTCTTCCGCATGCTCGGCGAGCCAGTCGATCTCCGCCTCCGCCAAGTCCGCCAGCAGCGACACACGCCGCAGGGCCTGCCGCAGCGGCTCCTCGCCTGCCTTTCCGATCTCTCCCGTCCTCTCGTCCATGGCGCCTCGGTCCTCCGCGGTCTGGGACCTGGCTTCATTTCGCGAGCCGATGAGCCATCTCTCGCAAGAAGTCCGGATCTTTGAGCAGCGCCGCCTTGATGGCCGCCGTCTGCTCCGACCGCAATTCCTCGCCAGTCAACGCTTTGCGCAGGGTCTGGTTGATCTGGGTCTGATAAGGCAGAGCACCGGGCTTCGCAGCCTCTGCCTTGAAGTGCTCCACAAGGTCTTGGTCGAGAGTGATGGTGATGCGGACCTTCATCGGCCGCCCCGCGTCATCGCGAAAGGCCGGCAGAGGTCCCCGCCGCTTGGACTTCAGTTTGCCGAGCTCATATTCCTTTCGCATAATCCCGAGTCTCCTTACGCGTCGTCTCGTTCTCGGCAGCCTTGCCCTCGTCCCATTCGAACCACATCGAGTATGCATAGCATGCACTGGAGGTTTACGCAAGGGGGTGCTCGCCAACCGCGACCGGGACTTCCTCCGAGATCTAACGCATCGACCGTGGGGAGTATCGGCTCGTCCGCCTTTGACCACAAGTCGAGTTCTAGATCCTCCTTCTAATCCTTGATTTCTACTTCAGAGTGGTTTGGTTCCGCAAGACTCGCAGCTTGAGAGGCGCAGGGCCCCGGTGCTCTACGAGGGCGGTAAGCTCGGCTGGCGTTCTTACCTCCGTACCATTGACCGCGATGATAATGTCACCCGAAACTATATTGGCAAAAAACGCCGGAGTCTCGTCTTCTACAGCCAATACGTAGGCGCCGGTGTTTCGAGACAGACGAGCCCGAAGCTCAGATGGAATTAGGTCCAGGAAGAGTCCCAGCGGACCAGGCTTCATCTTCCGCCAGAAGAGCACCTGAGTCTCGAATCGCCTCTGGGAGAAAGGGACCATCTGCGTTTGCGTGTTGCCTGGGGAGGCGACGATAGACGTGCCGATCCCGGCAATTCCAACCGGCCTGCTGCCTAGATGTTGGGGCTCAGCTCGATGCTGCTTGCTTCTTCGTCAGCGGAAATCACGAGATGCAGAATATCTTCCTGCGAGAAGTATGACCTCTTTTGTTTCAGCATGGCTTAAGTGTCAGAAACCTGAAGACAGGGACTTCAGGGACTTCAGGGACTTCAGGGACGAAGAGATCCTCTGAGATTGGATCTCCCGTGTCCAGTCCCTGCTGTCCCTGAAGTCCCTGCTTCGGCTTCTGCCGCGCAGGCGCTCCCAGCTCACCCCGCATAGATCTGCAGCTCCCGCAGCTCGCGGATCTGGTCCCGCAGGGTGGCCGCTTCCTCGAACTCCAGGCGCTTGGCGGCGGCTCGCATCTCTTTTTCCAGGTGGCTGATGCGCTCGGCGAGGGGGAGGTCGACGTCGCCGGCCAGCTCGGAGAGGCGGGTGGGGCCGGCGGAGTAGAGGTCGAGGTTGCTCATCGCCACCAGCGGGTTGTGGATGTCCTTCAGGATGGTCGCGGGCTCGATGCCGTGCTCCTGGTTGTAGAGGTCCTGGCGGACGCGCCGGCGCTCGGTCTCGTCGAGCGCCCTCTTCATCGAGTCGGTGAGGCGGTCGGCGTAGAAGATCACCCGGCCGTGGACGTTGCGGGCGGCGCGGCCGGAGGTCTGGATGAGCGAGGTCTCGCTGCGCAGGAAGCCCTCCTTGTCGGCGTCCAGGATGGCCACCAGCGAGACCTCGGGGAGGTCCAGACCCTCGCGCAACAGGTTGATCCCCACCAGCACGTCGAACTCGCCGCGGCGCAGGCCGGTGATGATCTCCACCCGCTCCAGGGTCTCGATGTCGCTGTGCATGTAGCGCACTTTCATCCCCAGCTCGGCCAGGTATTGCGTCAGCTCCTCGGCCATGCGCTTGGTGAGGGTGGTCACCAGCACCCGCTCCTTGTTCGCCACGATCTTGCGCACCTCGGCCATGAGGTCATCCACCTGTCCCTGGGCGGGGCGGATCTCGATCACCGGATCGAGCAGGCCGGTGGGACGGATGAGCTGCTCGACGATGACGCCCCCCGTGCGCTCCAGCTCCCAGGGGGCCGGCGTGGCCGAGACGTAGATGCGCTGCCCCATGCGGGCGTCGAACTCGTCCCAGGTCAGGGGGCGGTTGTCGAGCGCCGAGGGGAGGCGGAAGCCGAAGTCCACCAGCGTCTGCTTGCGGGAGCGGTCGCCGTGGTACATGCCCCGCACCTGGGGGATCGTCTGGTGGCTCTCGTCGCACACCAGCAGGAAGTCGTCGGGGAGGTAGTCGAAGAGGGTGGGCGGCGGCTGGCCCGGAGCGCGGCCGGAGAGGTGGCGCGAGTAGTTCTCGATGCCGTGGCAGTAGCCGATCTCTTTCAGCATCTCCAGGTCGAAGCGGGTGCGCTGCTCCAGGCGCTGGCGCTCCAGCAGCTTGCCCTCGGCCTCCAGCTCGGCGAGGCGCACGGCGAGCTCGGCCTTGATCCCTTCGACGGCCGACTCCAGCCGGTCCTTGGGGGTGACGTAGTGCGTCTTGGGGTAGACCGCGATGCGGTCCACCTCCTGAAGGACGTTGCCGCGCAGCACGTCGAAGCGGGTGATGCGCTCGATCTCGTCGCCGAAGTATTCGACCCGCAGCCCCACGTCCTCGTAGGCGGGGACGATCTCCAGCACGTCGCCGCGCACCCGGAAGCTGCCGTGGAAGAGGTCGAGCTGGGTGCGCTGGTACTGCATGTTGACCAGCCGCTGGAGGGCCGGCTCCATGCCCTCGGCATCACCGCGGCTGAAGAATTGGAGCATGCCGAAGAATGCCTCGGGTGCGCCAAGGCCGTAGATGCAGGAGACGGAGGCGACGATGATCACGTCCCGGCGCTCGAACAGGACCTTGGTGGCCCGCAGGCGCAGGCGGTCGATCTCCTCGTTGATGCTGGTCTCTTTCTCGATGTAGGTGTCGGTGGCCGGGACGTAGGCCTCGGGCTGGTAGTAGTCGTAGTAGGAGACGAAATACTCGACGGCGTTGTGGGGGAAGAAGCTGCGGAACTCCTGGAAGAGCTGCGCGGCGAGGGTCTTGTTGTGGGAGAGGATCAGGGTGGGCCGGTTCACCGCCTCGATGACCTTGGCGATGGTGAACGTCTTGCCCGACCCGGTCACCCCCAGCAGCACCTGCTCCTTGTCCCCCCGCTCCAGCCCCTCGGTGAGCTGGCGGATGGCCTCGGGCTGGTCGCCCTGGGGCGTGAAGCGCGAAACGATTTCGAAAGCGGACATGGGGGGATTGTATACGCGCCCGGCGCCGGTCTCCTTTGAGCCGCCTTTCCCCGCCCGGGCCCTCACCTCTGTCCCCTCTCCCGCCCCCACGCCACCCCCCTCCCCGGGAGAGGGGAACCCGGTTGGAGCGGTCTTGCTGGTCTCCCTCGTCCTTTTTGTCCTTGCTGTCCTTGTAGTCCTTTCTTGCTTTTCTCCCTCTTCTCCCGGGGAGGGGGGTGGCGAGGGGGCGGGAG
>JAJKHS010000031.1 GCA_021154885.1 Thermoanaerobaculum sp. | reverse complement strand
GCCCCCGCGCCTGGGTGGCCCTCGCCGCCGCCGGCCCCGTGCCCGCCGAGGTCGAGGCCTTCCTCGACGCGAGCGGCGTCGCCTGCCTGCCTCTCTCCCTCCTCTCAGAGCGCCCCCGCCCGGGAGCCCTCACCCCTGGCCCCTCTCCCGCCCCCTCCCACCCCCCTCACCGGGAGAGGGGAACCCGGTTGGAGCCATCTGGCTGGTCTCCCTCTTCTCCCGGTGAGGGGGGTTGGGAGGGGGCGGGAGAAGAGGGCCGGGGTGATGAGGGTCTTGGCAGGGCGCCCCTCACCCCCGACGACCTCGCCTACGTAGCCTTCACCTCCGGCTCCATGGGCAAGCCCAAGGGGATCCTCGGCCGCCACGGGCCGCTCACCCACTTCCTCCCCTGGATGAGCGAGCGCTTCGGCCTCGGGCCAGGCGACCGCTTCAGCGTGCTCTCCGGCCTGGCCCACGACCCCCTGCATCGGGACCTGTTCACCCCCCTCTGCCTGGGCGGCACCGTCTGCTTCCCCGCGCCCGACGAGATCGGCACGCCGGGGTGGCTCGCGGCGTGGATGGCGAGCCGCGGGATCACCGTCGCCAACCTCACTCCGGCCATGGGGCAGATCCTTACCGCGCCGCCGGGCGGCGGGGCCGGGCTCGCCACCGTCCCCAGCCTGCGCTGGGCGATGCTGGTGGGCGACGTCCTCACCCGGCTGGACGCGGACCGCATCCGCCGCGTCGCCCCGCGCGCCACGGTGGTCAACCTCTACGGCAGCACCGAGACGCAGCGCGCCGTGAGCTTCCACGTCGCGGCCGGGACCGCCGCAGCCGCAGCCGCCGGCCGTCAGGTCCTCCCCCTCGGCCACGGCATGAAGGACGTCCAGCTCCTGGTGCTGCGCGCCGGCTCCGGCCCCGCGGCCCTGGCCGGGATCGGCGAGGTGGGCGAGCTCTGCCTGCGCAGCCCCCACCTCGCGGCGGGCTACCTGGGCGATCCCGAGCTCACCCGGGAGAGGTTCGTCGCCAACCCGTTCACGGCTGCTCAAGCCCCCTCTCTCCCGGCGGACGGGGGGGAGGCTGGGAGAGAGGGGGTTGGGGGAGTGAGGGCCGGCGACCGCCTCTACCGCACGGGCGACCTCGGCCGCTACCTCCCGGACGGCGAGGCCGCCTTCGCCGGCCGCCGCGACCAGCAGGTGAAGATCCGCGGCTTTCGCGTCGAGCTGGGGGAGATCGAGGCCGCACTCGGCCGGCTGCCGGGAGTGCGCGAAGCCGTGGTGGTGGCCCGCGAGGACGATCCGGGAGACCGGCGCCTCGTGGCCTACGTAGTGCCGGAGACCCAGGGGCCCGATCTCCGGGACGATCTCCGCGAAGCCCTGCGCGCCGCGCTCCCCGCCTATATGGTCCCCGCAGCCTTCGTCCTCCTCGACCGGCTGCCGGTCACCCCCAACAACAAGGTGGACCGGCGCGCCCTGCCGGTGCCCGAGGCCGCCGGGTCCCATCGCCTCTACGAGCCCCCGGCCACCGCCACCGAGCGGACCCTGGCGGCGATCTGGGCCGCCGTCCTCAGGATCGAGCGGGTGGGCCGCGGCGACGACTTCTTCGCGCTCGGCGGCCACTCCCTCCTCGCCACCCAGGTGGTGGCCCGCATCCGCGACGCCTTCCGCCTCGAGCTGCCGCTGCTAGCCGTCTTCCAGGAGCCCACCCTGAAGGGAATGGCGGAGCGGATCGACACGGCGATTGCGACAATGGGGGCATCCGGCGCGGCCGTGCCCGCGATCCAGCCCCGCCGCCGCGAGCGCTCGGCGGCCGAACCCCTCGTCTTCCCCCTCTCCCTCTCCCAGCGCGGGCTCTGGCTCCTCGACCAGTTGGAGCCGGGGAGCCCCAGCTACGTCATCGCCATGGCCCTGCGCCTCGCCGGCCCCCTCGACGCCGCCGCCCTCCACGCCGCCCTCGCCGAGGTGGTGCGCCGCCACGAGGCCCTGAGGACGACCTTCAGCGTCGTGGACGGCGAGCCCGTGCAGGTCGTCGCGCCCCCCGTTCCGCACGACCCTCCGCAGGCGTCCCCCTTCTCCCGGCGGGGGGAGGAAGGGAGACGGGAGAAGGGGACAGGGGATGAGGCTTCGAAGGGCAAATCCTCCCCTCTACCTCTACCCCTTGTGGACCTCTCAATCCTCTCCCCCTCATCCCGCGAAGCCGAGCTGCTGCGCCTGGGCGCCGCCGAAGCCCGCCGGCCGTTCGACCTCGCCCGCGGCCCGCTGCTGCGCTCCACCCTGCTGCGCCTCGGGGAGCGGGAGCACGTGGTGCTCGTGGCCCTGCACCACGTCGTGAGCGACGCCTGGTCCATGGGCGTGCTGGTGGGCGAGGTCTCCGCCCTCTATGTCGCCTTCGCCGCCGGCCGGCCATCCCCCCTGAGCGACCTGCCCCTCCAGCTCGCCGACTACGCCGAGTGGCAGCGCGACCAGCTCCAGGGAGAGGGTCTGGGCGAGCAGCTCGCGTACTGGCGGGACCGGCTGGCCGGCGCTCCGCCCCTCGACCTGCCCGCCGACCGGCCGCGGCTCGCCGTCCAGCGCCCCCGGGTGGGCCAGCTCCCCGTGGCGATTCCGAGCGGGCTCGCCGCGCGCCTGCGCGGCGTGGCGCAGGAGCGCGGCGCGACGCCGTTCATGGTCCTCCTCGCCGCCTTCCAGGCCCTCCTCGGCCGCTACACCGGCCAGGACGACCTGGTGGTGGGCGTGCCCGTCGCCAACCGGCGCTACAGCGACCTCGAGCAGCTCATCGGCCTGTTCGTCAACACCCTGGCCCTGCGCGGCGACCTGTCGGGCGACCCCGCCTTCTCCGCGCTGCTGGCCCGCGTGCGGGAGGCCACCCTGGGGGCCTGGGCCCACCAGGACCTGCCGGTGGAGAGACTGGTGGCCGAGTTGCGCCCGGAGCGGGACCTCTCCCGCGCCCCCCTCTTCCAGGTCCTCTTCCAGGTGCAGAACGCGCCGCCGCCCGAGATCGCGCTCGCCGCCGGCCTCACCCTCGCCCGCGTGCCCCTGGGCACCCCCCAGGCCGGCGACTACGACATGGTCGTCTCCCTCGTCGAGACCCCCGGCGGCCTGGCCGGCGAGTGGATCTACAACACCGACCTCTTCGACCGGGAGACGATCGAGCGCCTGGCCGGCCACTTCCTCCATCTCCTGGCCGCGGCCTGCGCCGACCCCGCCCTGCCCCTCTCCGCGCTGCCCCTCGCGGGCGAGGACGAGCTGCGCCAGCTCCTCGCCTGGGGCCGCCCCGCCCCCCTCCCGGACGTGCCCGGAAGCGGCGAGCTGCGCCGCCTCTTCGAGGCCCACGCGGCGCGCACCCCCGGACGTCCGGCCCTCGCCTGGGCCGTCGACGGGAAAAACTGCGGCCTCTCCTACGGCGAGCTCAACGCCCGGGCGAACCGCTGGGCCTGTCTCCTCCGCTCCCGGGGCGTGGGGCCGGAGACGCGGGTGGCCCTCGCCGCCGAGCGCTCGCCGGAGATGATCACGGGGCTCCTCGCCGTGCTCAAGGCGGGCGGCGCCTGGGTGCCCCTCGATCCCGCCTGGCCCGTCGAGCGCCTGGCCTTCATGGTGGAGGACTCGGGCGCCGCGCTGCTCCTCACCCAGCGCCACCTCGCCGCGCGGCTCGCGACCTCCCTCCCCATCCTCCTCCTCGACGGCGAGCCCGACCCGGCGGCCGGCTGGAGCGAGGAGGACCCGCCCGCGGACGCCGGCACCGGCCCGGATCACGCGGCCTACGTCCTCTACACCTCGGGCTCCACCGGCCGGCCCAAGGGCGTGGTGGCCGTCAACGCCGGCCTCGCGAGCTTCGCCCGCGCCATGGCGGACGCCCTCCGCGCCGCGCCGGACGACCGCTACCTCCTGTTCCCCTCCCTCTCCTTCGACGCCTCCCTGGTCTCGATCGCCGCGGCCTTCGCCGCCGGCGCCGCGCTGGTCCTGCACCCGCGGGTCGCCGAGCTCTCCATGGCCGAGCTGCAGGCCTTCTGCGCCGCGCAGGGCGTGACCCTGATCGACCTGCCCGCGGCCTTCCTGCGCGGCTTCGTGGGCGAGCAGGCCGGCAAGCCCGGGCGGCTCTTCGGCGACGCGCCCCTGCGCGCCCTGAACACGGGCGGCGAGAGCCTGTCGCGAGAGACCCTCCGGCAATGGGCCGAGCTGACGCTGGGCGAGGACGGTGACAGCGGGGATGGCGGCGACACCCTCTTCCTCAATTCCTACGGTCCCACCGAGGCCACCGTCGCCGCCGCCATCTTCACCGTCACGGCCCGGGAGGCGGCCCGCATGGAGCGGGCGACAGTCCCCCTCGGCCGCCCCCTGCCCGGAGTCGAGATCTACCTCCTGGACGATGCCCTGCGTCCGGCCCCCCTCGGCGTGCCGGGGGACCTTTACATCGGCGGCGCGGGCCTCACCCGCGGCTACCTCCACCGGCCGGACCTGACGGCCGGCGCCTTCATCCCCGACCCTCTGGGCGGCCATCCCGGCGCTCGCCTCTACCGCACGGGCGACCGCGCCCGCTGGCTGCCGGACGGCACCCTGGAGTTCCTCGGCCGCCGCGACGCCCAGGTGAAGGTCCGCGGCTTCCGCGTCGAGCTGGGGGAGGTCGAGTCCGCCCTCGCCCGCCACCCCGCCGTGGTCCAGGCCGCCGTCGTGCTCCTGGACGACCGCCTGGCGGCCTGGGTCGTCCCCACTCCGGAGTTCGCCGGCGAGCCGGACAGCCTCACCCCGGCCCTCCGGGACCACCTCCACGCGAGCCTCCCCGACTTCATGGTCCCCGCCGTCTTCGTCTACCTGGACCGTCTCCCCCGCACCCCTGGAGGCAAGCTCGACCGCCGCAGCTTGCCGCGCCCCGAGCCCGGCCGGCCCGCGGCCAGGGATCTCGTCCCGCCCCGCGACGGCGTCGAGAAGGCCATCGCCGGCCTCTGGCAGCGCCTCCTGGGGCTGGAGACGGTGGGAGTCCACGACAACTTCTTCGAGCTGGGAGGCCACTCCCTCCTGGGCACCCGGGTCATCGCCGCCCTGCGCGAGGAATTCGGCGTCGAGCTCCCCCTGCGCGCCCTCTTCGAGAAGCCCACCATCGCCGACCTCGCCCTCGCCGTGGCCCAGGCCCGGGTGGAGCAATCCGCGGCGGCCGAGGTCGACGCCCTGCTGGACAACCTCGAAGACCTCTCCGACGAGGAGGTGGAGGCGCTCCTGGCGGCGCAGGGCGGGGGGGAGGACCTCTGAACGCCCGCCTGTGGTAAATTTACGCACGACGCCCGGCCGTCCGGCGTCGTGTGCTCCTTTCACGTCCCCATCGTCTAGTGGTCAGGACTCCGCCCTTTCAAGGCGGCAACACGGGTTCGAATCCCGTTGGGGATATTCTCCAGAAAGCGCTACTTCTAATCATGTTCCGATATGCGGCGATCTCCAAGTCGTCGTTTTCTAGCACCTCCACAACCTCCGCAACAGGTCGACGACCCTTCAGGCTGCGCAGTGCTCGCCGTTGACCCTGCATAGGATTCGTGCGACGCTCTATGCATGAGAACGACGATCGAGATCGACCGCGATCTCCTTGAAGAAGCAGTGCGGGTCACCGGTGCGGCCACTAAATCGGTCGCCGTCCGGCTGGGTCTGAAAGCGCTGGTGGACGAGGCGGCCCGCCGACGGTTGGCGGCGCTACGCGGGAAGGTGCCCGAGGTCGAGGCCGCTTCACGGCGGCGGCTTCCGATCCGGAATGGCGCACAGTGACCCTGGTCGACACCTCCGTATGGGTCGACTTTTTTCGCGGCGCAGACCGTTCAGAAGGCCGGGCAAGCCTTGATGACCTTTAGCCGGCGCCAACTATAGGAGGACGTCGATAAATCTGTCAGGCTCCAATTCTGGTTTCATTCCAAGAACATCTCTCTCTCTCCAAAAAGCCGCTCTGCAGCGATCCCGCTTTCCCGGCAGTAATTGATCAGCCGATTCGAATCGACCATGGGCTTGGACTGCTCGGTGTACTTCAAGCTCATTATGTGGTTCAACCACGGCTCTTGCCCCATCGCGTACACATAAACCTCTCGGCATCGAAACTCGTCTACAATCTCTAAAGCTTGGTCGTAGTTGGATCCGGCGAGACGTCTAGATTGATCCATGGTACGCTCAAGTCCACCGCTGAGAAGAGGTCCATAAAGCCAGGACAGAGGCGCGCCGTTGCACTCCATACCCAAGAACAGTGTATCCACATCGCCGATCTCTCGATGGATGTGCTCGTACATTTTGGGTTCGATATTACATGAATCGGCGGCAAACAATAACGAATGACCGCCGATTCTAACCAAATAGGCGCTTTTGGTCCGGATGTCGATGTCCGCATGCTCGCCAAAGAACGGCAATCCCGTAATGCTACCATTGTCCACCGCGATCTCCTCCATTTCATCAATCTCGATCACATTTGTAAACCCGACGTTCTGTAACAAGAGCTTGAGTGATGGGTCCTGAAGTGTGCCGCCACTCCGAGGTACCACAATGTATCGGACTTTGTGTCTGATCTGCAGCAGCGTCTCGAACAGCACGTGGTCCTGATGATTGTGCGTGATCAAGACGTAATCAATCATTTTTGGCAAATCGAGGTATGTGTAACGAGAAATATTACTTTCGTAGGTGTAGCTGAGAACTGGGTCGAATAGCATACTCATCCGAGGGGTCTCTACGAGCACGCAGGCGTGGCCGAAATACCGCCACCGTGCAGTTGCTCCCCGATACGGCTCGTACGGTCGTGGGGCATCCGGCGTCAAAAATGACTTGAACAGAGCCTCGGACTCATCGGCCACTTCCATAAAATTGCGAATGGTGTCGTACGACTGCGGCTCACACTTCAGGCGAAACAGTGCATCGACAGACTCTTCACTAAACGAATGTTGCCAATGGTACGCCCTGTCCGACTCTAGACGCGGAGTGCTCAGAACGAATGGTCGGTCGTCGCTGGTGATTGTAGAGAGCATAAAACTCTGCAGCGAACGATCATAATATCGACTCTTATACATTAAAGATTCTAAAAGGCGGAAGGACGGATGGTTGTTTAGATCGTACACCAACTCCACGTAACCTCGGAGCGGCTGCGGCACCTTTGGGTAGAGAGTATGAAGGCTGTACCCTTTTGCATTCGACACCAGCATCGCGTCGAGCTCTACCAGTGCTTTTGACAGTTCCATCAAAGGTGTGCGCTCATTGATAGTTCGGTCTCTCAGAGCTTGAATTTCGCCCACTCGTTTACCGCCGTAGTCGATAAACGGGCCACCAAGCATCCGCGGGTTCTTTACCGCGGCAGCATGCATGTCCGGTGTACTAATATACGAATCCATAATTTTCAGATGGCGTTCCGTCATGTTCCTTGCTGCTGTCGCGGGAGGAATCAGATATGACCAAGCGTACCACTGGTCGATAAGAGGTTCAACCTGCACGTTCGGCTTTAAATACAGTCGGGGTTGCATGTTAGTTCTATTCCTCAATGTGCTTTCTTCGTGGCCTTGCGGGAAGCCCATTTGCTTTTCACGCCCTTGACTGCAGGATCCTGGGCCGTCAATTCAGCTTTCTCCTTCTAGGTTCATTGCCGGTACCGACGCCCGCTTGCCGTGGCGTGATCGCTGGCGCCGCTTCAGGCTCAGGCTCTCGCGCGCTGCGGCGGTCCGCTCGTGGTCATGCTCGGCGAGGCGTTGGCGCAGGGCGCTCAGCCGGATCTCGGGGTCGGCTGTGGCCAGGGTCAGGCAGAGCTCGAAGCTGTCGAGCAGGTGCGCGATGGTGGTTGCATAGAACAGATCGGCCCGATATTGCACCGTGCAGCGCAGTCCCACCACACTGTCGGTCAAAATGAAGGTGAGATCGAATTTGGCTACCTCCTCAGCATCCGGTAGCAGCTCGAGCGCGAGGCCCGGCAACTCGGGCGGGGCGGCGGCGGCGGTCTGGAAGTCAACCACCGCCTGGATCAGCGGCGTGCCGTCGGCGCGGCGTTCGAGCTGCAGTTCGTGCACCAGAGTCTCGAAGGGCAACTCCTGGTGGGCATAGGCGCTGAGCGTCATGGTGCGCATCCGCCCCAGCAACTGGCGGAAGCTGGGATCGCCCGTGAGATCGAAACGCAGGGCCAGCATGTTGATGAAGAACCCGATCAGCCCTTCGCTCTCCAACGAGCTGCGGTCGGCGGCGTTCGAGCCGAGGATGAGGTCCTCCTGGCCGCCGGTGAGGTGGCAGAGCACGACGCCGAGCGCCGCCAGCAGGGTCATGAAGGGGGTCGTCCCCTCGCGTTGGCCGAGGGTCTTGAACGCCCGGTCGAGAGCGGACGGCAGCGGGCGGGATTGGGAGGCGCCACGCAGGCTTGGCATCACCGGTCGCGGCAGGTCGGTCGGCAGCCGGAGCTCGCGCGGCGCCCCCGTGAGCTGACGCCGCCAGTAGGCCAACTGCTCCTCCAGGATCTCGCCCCGCAGCCATCCGCGCTGCCATACGGCGTAGTCAGCGTACTGCACCGGGAGTTCGGCCAGCGGCGAGGGCCGGCCGGCCGCGAAGGCCTGGTATAGCGCCGTGACCTCGCGCAGCAGCAGGTTCATCGACCAGGCGTCGCCGGCCACGTGATGCAAGGTGAACAGAACGGCGTGCTCCTCGGGGTGGAGGCGCAGCAGGCCCGTGCGCAGCAGAGGTCCCTGGGAGAGGTCGAACGGCTGGCGCGCCTCTTCGGCAGCGAGTCGCCGGAGCTCCTGCTGGCGCGCCGCGGCAGGGAGCCCGGCGAGGTCGACGAGCGGCAGCGGCAGCGGGCCGGGCGCCGAGAACACCTGGGCCGGCCCGTCCGCAAGTTTGACGAAGCGGGCGCGCAGCGCTTCGTGACGGCGCACTACCTCCTGCAGGGCGCCGGCGAGTACGGCGGCCCGTAGCGGTCCGACGAGGCGCAAGGCGTAGGGGATGTTGTAGGCAGCGGTGCCCGGATCGAGTTGGTCGAGGAACCAGAGCCGCTGTTGCGCGAAGGAGAGAGGGAGGGGGGCGCCGCGCGGCACCGGCAGCACTGGCGGCGCCGTGCAGCCCTTCCCCCCCTGGATCGCCGCCGTCACGGCAGCCCCCTGTGCAGCGATGGTCGGCGCGTCGAAGATGACGTCGAGCGGCAGTTCGATCGCGAAAGCATCGCGCAGGCGTACGAGCATCTGCAAGGCGAGCAGCGACTGGCCGCCGAGCTGGAAGAAATCGTCTTCGACGCCGATCCGTTCCACCCCCAGCAAGGCGCTCCAGATGTCGCACAGCAGCTCCTCGACCGGGTTGCGCGGCGCGACGTATGGAGTACCGAGATCCGCTCGCACCCCCTCGGTGGGGGCCGGTAGCGCCCGCCGGTCGAGCTTGCCGTTCGGGTTCAGCGGCATGGCCACCAGGCTCACGTACACCGTAGGCACCATGTACTCGGGGAGGCGCTGCTGGAGATGAGCGCGCAGCTCGGCGGCGCCAGGCGCTGCGGCGCCCCGGGCCACCAGATAGGCCACCAGCTGCGGATGGCCAGAGACCTCCTCGCACACCGTCACCACCGCCTGCTCGACCCTGGGATGGGTGCCGAGGGCCGTCTCGACCTCTCCGAGCTCGATGCGGAGGCCTCGAATCTTGATCTGAAAGTCCTTGCGGCCGAGATATTCGAGGACGCCGTCGGGGCGGTAGCGGATCAGGTCGCCGCTGCGGTACAGGCGCTCCCCCGGGTCGCCGCTGAACGGGTCTGGGATGAAGCTCGCCGCCGTGCGATCGGGCTGCCGCAGGTAGCCGCGCGACACGCCCGCGCCGCCGATCAGCAGCTCGCCGACCGCCCCCGTCGGGACCAGATCGAGGTCGGCGTCCACTACGAAAAGGCGGGTATTAGCGATCGGCAGTCCCAACGGAACCGGTCGGCCGGAAAGATCGGACAGACACCTCCAGTACGTCGAGTTGATGGTGGTCTCGGTCGGCCCATAGAAATTGCTCAGCTCGGCCCCGAGGCGCGCCACGAAAAGGTCGCGGAGCTCTACTGGCATCGGCTCGCCACCGCACCAGAGGACACGCAGGTGGACGCATTCGGAGAATGCCGGCTCCTGGAGCAGGAAACGGAGCATGGACGGCACGAAGAAGCAGGCACAGATCCGCTGATCGCGCAGCAGCCGAGCTAAATAGCCGCTGTCGCCCTGCCTGCCGGGGCGCGACGCAACGATGGTGGCGCCGCTCACCAGGGGGCCGAACAGCTCTAACACTGAAGCATCGAAGTTGAAGGCGACATTGTGCAGCACCCGGTCGCCGCCGCCTAGGCCGAAGGTCTGGCGTGCCCAGAGCACATGGTTGCAGACCGAGCGGTGAGTGACCATCACCCCTTTAGGGGAGCCAGTGGAACCAGACGTATAAAGCACGCAAACCCGGCTTTGGGGAGTCGCCGCGCGGTCCGGGTCGGCGGTGCTCTCGGCAGCGAAGGCCTCCCACACCGTCTCCAGACAGAGGATCCGGGCATCGCTCGGCGGCAGCTTGTCCAGCCAGGCACGCTGGACCAGTATTAGGGGGGGGCGAGCCTCCTCCAGGATGACGCGCTGCCGCTCCTGCGGATGGGCAGGGTCGAGCGGCAGGTAGGCCGCACCGGCCTTGAGCACCCCCAGGACGCCGATCACCCGCGCCGGCGTGCGGTCCACACACAAGCCCACCAAGTGCTCGCTTCCGATCCCCTGACGCCGGAGGTAGTGCGCAAGCTGGTTCGACTGCCGCGCCACCTCCTCGTAGGTGAGGCGGTGCTCACCGGCGATCACCGCTGCGTTGAGCGGAGTGCGCCGGGCTTGTGCTGCGAACAGCTCGTGCACCAACTCGTCGCCGGTGCCTTGCACCGCGGTGCGGTTGAGCTCGTCGAGCAGCCAGAGCCGCTCGGCCTCGCCGATTGTTTCAAGCCGGTACAGCGGCGACTGTGACTTTTGCGCGCCGCTGTGCAGCAGCGTCAGCAACTGACCGGCGAGCCGCTCGGCGTCGACGCGCGCCAAAAGCGAGGCGTCATAGCGCAGGCTCACCGCCAGGTCTGCACCGCGGCGCCTGCACGCCAGGTGCACGACGCTTCGCTCGACACCTCCGGCCGGCAGGTCGGCAGGTGCCTCACCGAGCTCGCAGGTGAGAGGGAAGAAGTCGGCAGCCTGCGCTCCGTCATGGTACCGCGCTTCGCCCAGGCCAGCCGCCACCCGCTGCACGAGCTCGTCGAACGCCAAGTCTGGGCCGAGCTCGACCGGCACGGGTACGAGATCGGCGTGCCCTTCGACCCCGGTAGCGACGACGATCGACGGCTGCTCGGTCAAGCGCCACAGTAGGGCATACCAGGCGGCCAACACGACCCCCTCAGCCGTCACGTTATGCTCGGCGGCGAGCGATGCCAGGCCGGCGGCCAGCTCGGGTGTCACCGCCACGGCGATCTCGCGCGGCGCGAAGGCGCCGCCTCGTTCGCCCCGCTCGAAGGGGAAGCGGTACTCGCGCTGCGCTACCGGGCTCCGGACCTCGGTCTCCGCCGCGTTCCCGCTCCCTTCCCCTGCGGTCTCGGGCGGCCGGGCAGGCCTGGCCTGGCCACCGCCGCGGAGCAACTCGACCAGGGTGTCGACGTCGGCCTCCGGATGGACGACGAGCAACTCGAGCAGCTCCACGTAGCGCTGCAGCCAGGTCCGGGTGCGTTCGGCGCTGAAGCGCCTGCGGTCGGCGAAGAGGGAGAGGGTGAGCGCAGCGCCCAACTCCACCTCCATGATGAGCGGAAAGCCCATGGCCCCGGCTTGGGAGCCATGCTCGTTCGACCGCAGGCTCACCGCTGCGGCCTCCATCTGCGTGCTCTTCCCCGGCGCAGGGCCGAGCGCCGCCGGCCGGTTCTGGAAGGTGAAGGTGCTGGCGAACAACGGTTGGCTGCGAGGCATCTCGCTCCACCCGTGCACCTCATTCAGCGAGCTGTACTCGTACTGACGCTGCTCGGCCTGCCGACTCTGCAACCCGCGCAGCCAGGCGAGGAGCGGCACCCCCGACGAACGGCGGATGCGCAACGGCAGCACGTTGACGAAGGGACCGGCCGTCACCTCAACGCCCGGCAGATCGGCCGGGCGACCGGCAACGGTGACGCCGAATACTACGTCGCGCTGGCCGCTCTCGCAGCCGAGCAGGAGCGCCCACGCTCCCTGCATGAAGGTGTTCGGCGTCAATCCATTGTGACGAGCCTGCGCCCGCAGCGCTGCGCCGGTCTCGGCGAGCTGGCGTTGCTCGAACCACTGCCGTTCACTGCCCGCGGGAATGTCACCGGGCCCGTCCTCGCCCAGCGGCGTCGCGGCGCTGAAGCCGGCGAGCGTGCGCCGCCAGAAGGACTCGGCCTGTGCGCGGTCCTGGCGGCTCAGCCATTCGAGATAGGCGCTGAACGGATAGCGCGAGCCGAGGTCGTAGGCAGCGCCCTGCGCCAGCGCACCATAGAGCTGGACGAGTTGTTCGACGAGTAGGGTCTGCGACCAGCCGTCCTGGAGGAGGTGGTGAAAGGTGCAGGCGAACTGAAAGGTGTGCTCGCCGAGGCGGTAGAGAGCGAGCCGCAGCAACGGCGCCTGCGTGAAGTCGAAGCCGGCCATAAGGTCCGCATGGATGCACTGCGCTACCTCACGGCGCTGCTCCTCTTCTGGCAGGGATCTCAGATCGTGCTCGGTGAGTGGCAGCTCCGCGCTGCGCAGCACCACCTGAACGGGGTGCTCGAGCCCCTCCCAGATGAAGCCGGTGCGCAGGATCGGATGGTGATCGAACAGCCGCCGCCAAGCGAGGGCGAAGAGTACAGGGTCGAGTTCCTCGAAGACGAAGGTCCGCTGCGAAACGTAGTGGTCGGGGTCGCGCCGGTAGAGACAATCGAACAGGATTCCGTGCTGCGCCGGCGACAGCGGATAGATCCCTTCGATCATCTCGCCGAGTTGGTCGCCCGGGCGCACCGCCGCGGTCTGTTCACTGGTCATGGCCGCCTCGTCCCCGCTTGGCGCAAGATCGCCTCCATCTGCGACGTATCGAGCCGCACCTGCGACAGATCGGCTGTGGCCTCCTTCGCTGGAACCCGGCCGTCCGGTCCTTGATGCTCCCCCCGGTTGTCCTGACCTCCTCTAGAGCAAGCGAGGTGCCGCAGTCCCCGCGAGAGGACGAGGAGAGCGCGGTGAAGCGCCTCAGGTCGTATCCGTCGTGTACGCGCCTCGTGGGCGACGATGAGGATATGTGCCATCTCACTCCGTGCGAACGTGCTGTAGCAGACCCGACTGCTTACGGCAATCTCCCCACGGGTCGCTCGGTTCCCGGCCGGAGTATTGCCGGCATTCATTATATCCGAATAAGCCCCGAATCCTCCCTCCGGCCCGCATCCAGAAGTGAGGAAGTCAACCGGCGGTTCAAGCGCCAGCGTTTCGCGGCCGGCTACGTCCCCTTCCGCGCCGCCAGCTCCTGCTGGAGGGCGGAGCGGATCATCGCCGCCAGCTCTTCGGGCGACGGCGGAGCGGCAGCGGCGGGCGCCTCGGGCGCGGCGGCGGGGCCGAGCCAGTCCGCGAGCCGGTAGGTGGCCGCGGCGCGGGTCTGCGGGCAGCCGATCCGCAGGAAATCGCCGGGCGGCACGCGCAGCAGCCGCGCCAGCGCCGTCAGGTGCTCGACCTTGAGATCGAGGCTGCCGTCGAGCAGCCGCGTCAGGCTGCCGCTGCGCAGCCGCAACGCCCGTTCGACCTCGCGGCGCAGCAGACCGGACGCCTGAATGGCGCGGGCGACGACCTGGCGCAGTAAAAGGAGATCGCCTTCGATCATGCGGAGTATCAGAGCACAATCCGGGACGGGATTCCAGAGCTCCGGGGCTCCTCACCCAATCTCGGGACCCGTGAAAGAATTGCGGTATCTGTCTATCAAATTTAGGACCTGTCAAATAAGTCTGGGACCTGTCAAGTAAATCCGGGACCTGCCGAGCAGATGCGGGACCGGGGAAGCAGACACGGGATCTGGATAGTAGAGACGGGACCTGCGGAGTCAATATGGGACTTGTCAAGCAGAACAGGGGCCGCTCAATGAGCTCCGGGATCTGCCGGGCAAAAACGGGACCCTCGAAGCAGATACGGGACCTGTCAGGTTAATCCGGGACCCACATCGGAAATCAGGGTCAGCGGGAGGAGCGCTCGTCTTTTTCGCCGGCGGCGTCCAGCTCGCGGCGGACGATGTCGCGGATCAGCGTCTGCAAGTCTTCCGCCGGCTGCCCCGGCTGCGGCTTCGCGAAGCGGGGACGCGCGGGCTCGATCCAGTCGGCGAGCGTGAGGCCCGTGGGCTGGCTCGCCTCCGGCAGGCCGGCTTCCAGGAGATCCTCGGGCGGCACGCTGAGCAGACGGGCGAACGCCAGGAGATGGCGGACCCGGAGCACCCGCTTGCCGGACAGGACGTGGTCCCACGTCCCGCGCGGCACCCCCAGAGCCTCCTCCACCCGCCGCGGATCGAGGCGGGCGGCGGCGACGGCGCGCGCGAGGACCTCGCGCAGGGGTTTGAGCTGGCGGGACATGGGGGGAGTTTACCTCTCCGCTGACCGGGATCGATTCCTCACCTCTGAGCCTTCTCTTACCTCGGGTAGCAGCAAGGGGATCTGGCGTGCCGACGCCGGGGTGAGTTGGAGGAGGGCACGGAACGCCGTGAAGTGGTGGTCCGGATGCAGCTCGGGGCTGACGTACATCTCGGCGACGAGGTCCCGCCAGCGGAGAAGCTCACGGCGCAGACCGTAGTCCCCCTGAACCTCGACCGTGAGATCCACCAGCCGCAGGACCCTCTCATAAGCCAGCAGGAGGCCCGGGCGATCGGCGAGCCGCAGCAGGCGAGTGGCGCGGTTCATCTCGTTACCGATCATCAGGATCTGCTGGTCGCGAGAGAAGGCGGCCCAGCGCTCGGGAGACAGGGACGCGTGCTGGGTCATGGGAGAGGCTCGCCTTCGCCGATCAGGGCGAACGTGATCTCCCGGATGCGCTCACGCAGGCCGGGGTCCGCAATCAGCATGCTGCGATTCCCCTGGGCGGGCCGGATGTTGATGAGCGAGGTGTATTCGACGCACTCCTCCGGTCCCCTGCCGGGATAGTAGTTCGCTCCCCAGAGGTCCGCCTGCCGGCTACCGGACTGGAGGAGAAGCTGCTCGGCATCGGCGTGCAGCTCGCCGCCGATGGCCGCGAGCCGGCGCTCGACGTCGACCACGTACTTCACCATGTCCTCGAAATGGAGAAGGACGAGCCGGGCGAGCTCAGCCGGCTCGATCCTGCGTTCGACGATGACGATGTCGGGAGCGTTTTCAGCCATGGGCTTCTCTGCAGACATCGGTCTGAGAGGCTCAGATCAGCGCCAGCTTGGCCATGTTCTTCCAGCCGGAGTCCCCGGACAGGGCGACGACCTCCCCCTGGATCCCGAGGTCGTGCGCGCAGGCGACCGCGGCATGACACACGCCGCCGGTCTGCAGCCCGGTGAAGATCCCCTGGTCCCGCAGCTCGCGCGTCCTGGCGACCGCGCTCTTTTCATCGATCTTGATCCGATGATCGAAAATCTTTTCGTCGTACCCTCGTTGGATGAACGGTGTCACGTAGTCGCCGTCGTCGAAGGCTCCGGTCCCGGGGAGGCGGGTGCCCGGGGCCGCCTGAACGGCGACCACGATGGTCCCGGGCCGCTTCTCCTTGAGGAACTGAGCGGTGCCGAAGAGCGAGCCGCCGGAGCCCAGGGAGCCGACCAGCATCGCGACGTCGGGGAACTCGGCGAGGATCTCGGGGCCGGTGGTCTCGTAGTGGGCCCTGGGATTGGCCCACGAGTGGAGCTGGTCGAGGAAACAGTACCTGTCGGGCTCGCCGGCGGCGATCTGGCGGCAGACCTGGTTGCCTTCGATCGTGAAGTCGCCGACCTGCTCCACCGCGGCGCCGAAGTAGAGCATGAACCCACGCTTGTCATCGGTCAGCTTGGAGCTGGAGTAGATCTTCGCCGGGTATCCGGCCAGGCGGCCGAAGTAGGCGATCGCACAGCCCATGTTGCCGCTGGAGGCATCCAGCAGCGTCATGCCGGGGCGCAGGCGACCGCTCTTCAGGCTGTCCTGGATCAGCCGCACGCCCGCCCGGTCCTTGATGCTGCCGGTCGGGTTATAGCCTTCAAGCTTTATATAAAGGAAGGCGGCGGACGGTTCGCCGCAGCGGACCCGCAGGTGAGGCGTGTTTCCGACCAGGGCCAGGATGTCTTCGTATCTCATTCCGCTCCCCCAAGGGGGGACTGATTGTACCCGAGGTTGATGTATGCTCCGCCAAACTTGTAAGGACCGATGCGAATGAACGCGCCCGCCGAAAGACAGAATCCTGCCGTCCATGAAAGCCCCGCTTGGGCGCTGCCCCTGGCCTTGATTCTTTTCGCGCTGGTGCTTCTGGCGGTCGGCCAGCGCTATGCGCCTCCCCCCGCCAAGGGCGAGAATGCGCCCGCCGGCGAGTTCTCCGGCGGGCGCGCCCGCGCGCTGCTGCGCGACCTCCTGGGGGACGGCTCGCCGCACCCCACGGGGAGCGCGGCCAACGCCCGGGTGCGCGACCGGGTCGTCGCGGTGCTGCGCGGGCTGGGGTACGCGCCCGAGGTGCAGGTGGGGTTCGCCTGCAACGAGCGCAACGTCTGCGGACGGGTCGAGAACGTCGTCGCCCGGCTCGACGGCCGCGAGCCCGGGCCCGCGGTGATGCTCGCCGCCCACTACGATTCGGTCGCGGCGGGGCCGGGAGTCGCCGACGACATGATGGGGGTCGCGGCCATCCTGGAGGTCGCGCGCATCTTGAAGGCGGGGCCGCCGCCGCGCCACACCATCGTCCTGCTGCTCGACGACGGCGAGGAGCTGGGCATGGTGGGAGCCCGGGCGTTCGTGGCGGACCACCCGCTCGCCCGGCAGGTCGGCGCCGTGGTCAACCTGGAGGGGCGAGGCTCCTCGGGCCCCAGCCTGATGTTCGAGACCAGCGCCGGGAACGGCTGGCTGATCCCCCTCTACGCCGCCGTCGACCGGCCGGTCACCAGCTCGCTGTTCGAGACCCTCTATAACCGCCTGCCCAACCGCACCGACTTCACGGTGTTCAGGAAGGCGGGAATGCAGGGTCTCAACCTGGCCTTCCTCGCCGGCCCGACCCACTACCACACCCCGCTGGACAATCTCGCCAACGCCTCCCCCGCCACCTTGCAGCACCATGGCGACAACGCGCTGGTCCTCATTCGCCGGCTCGCCGACGCCGATCTGCCGTCGCAGCCGCGGGGCAACGCCGTGTTTTTCGACGTCCTGAGCCTGGGCCTGGTGCACTGGCCCGAGGCCTGGACTCCCTGGATTGCCGGGCTCGCGGCCCTGCTCCTGCTGGCCGTCGCGGCTCTGCTCCTGCGGCGCCGGGCTGTCCGTGGCGGCGCCCTGGCCTGGGGGCTCGCCGCCTGGCTCGGCATGCTGGTCGCCTGCGCTGTCGCGGGCTTCGGCCTCAATGCGGTTCTGGGGATGGCCGGTGCCTCCGGCATCCAGTGGGCCGCGCACCCGTTCCCGTTCCAGGCTGCCTTCTGGGCGCTTGCCCTCGCCGCGGTCGGGACGGTGGCGGCGCTCTTCGCCCGCCGCGCCGGAGCCCTGGGGCTCTGGCTCGGCGTCTGGATCGGGTGGTCGCTCGCCGGCGTGCTGCTGGCGCTCACGCTGCCCGGCATCTCCTACTTCTTCATCGTGCCGGCGCTGGCGGCGGCGGTGTTCGCCGGCCTGGCGCTGGCCTGGCGTGGCGCGGTCTGGTGGCTGCTCGCGGTGCTCCTGCCGGCGGTGGTGGCCGCCGTCCTCTGGTTCCCACCGCTCACCATGCTCTACGATGGAATGGGGGCGATGGTCCTGGCGGGGATCGCCCTCCTGGCAGGGATCGTCTTCTCGTCCCTGGCCCCTCTCGTCCCCTCGCCGTCCCGCCTGTGGCGCCGCGGCATGCCGCTCGCGGCGGCCGCGGCGGCCGTGGTCTTCACGGTCGTGGCGGTGACGTCGCCGCTCCACTCGGCCGACGCGCCGGAGATCCTCACCCTGTCCTTCCACCAGGACGCGGACACCGGCAAGGCCCGCTGGCTCGCCTTCACCAGCTCGCCCCTGCCTCCCGCCCTGGAGAAGGCCGCGCCGTTCCGCCGGGAGAGGGAGAAGGCCTATCCGTGGTCCCCAGGGGCCAACGCACGGATCGCGGCCGCGCCGCCGCTCGACGTCCCCGGGCCGGAGCTCACCGTGCTCGCCGACACGGTGACGGGAGGCGAGCGGCGGCTCCGCGTCCGGTTGCGGTCTCTGCGGGCAGCGCCGAATGCCGCGCTCATCCTCCCCAAGGCCGCCAGGGTCGAAGCCATTTCGGTCCAGGGCCGGCCCGTGCAGCGCGACGCCTCTCTGTCACCGGAGGACTGGTCCTTCTACTACCTGGCGGCCGTACCCCCCGCAGGCCTGGAGGTCGACGTCGTGCTGGGAGAGACAGCGCCGCAGACCTGGTACTTGCTGGACATCAGCGACGGGCTGCCGGCCACGGGCGCCGCGCTGTCCGCGGCGCGGCCCGCCACCTTCACAACCTTCGGTAACGGCAACGAAACCCGCATCGGCCGGCAGCGCCGGATCTGAGACGCGCCAGGGGAGCCCGCAATGAACGAACGGCAAGAGAGCGCTCGGCCCAGATCGGTGTCAGGGGGCAATCGCGTGGTCCTCCTGGTGGTCCTGGCCCTCCTCGGCGTCTGGATCAGCCTGATGCTCACCAGCTTTCACCTGTCGCACGGCCAGAGCGGGTCGGCCATCTTCCGCCTGGGTTGCCGGGCGAGCGGCGGCGGTTGCGACCAGGTCCTGCAGAGCCCCTGGGCCACGCTTCCGGGCAACGTCCCCCTCGCCCTCGTGGGGCTGGTGTACTTCAGCGTGATCGCCGTCTGGTACCTGGTGGCCGGGCGCGCCAACCGTGCGGGGCGCCGGTGGTACCTGCCCATCTTCGCGCTGCAGCTCGCCGGCGGCCTCGTCTCCCTGCTGCTGCTCGGCGTGATGATCGGGCAGGTGCGGGCGCTGTGCGGGTGGTGCGCGCTCGCGCACGGCGTCAACCTCGTCCTGCTCGGGCTGGCCTGGAAGCTGTGGCCGCGGGACCGGAGCGCGGCCGGCGAGCCGGCGTGGCCGCCCGCGCGCCTGGGGGTTGCGGCCCTGCTCCTGGTGGTCGCGGTGGGGGCGCTCTGGGTGCTGGGGATCTCCAACCGTCAGCTCCAGGCGAGAGTGCGCTCGGCGAGGGCGGAAGTGGAGCATTTCCACGGCGACGCGGACCTGATGCGATACCTCCATCTCCGCAGCCGCCCCCAGGCGATCCCCATTCGTCCGGACGAGGCGGTGCTGGGCAGCGGCTCGGCGCCCCACACCGTCGTGGTCTTCAGCGACTTCCAGTGCCCGGCGTGCAAGAGCTTCGCCGACTTCTTCAAGCATGAGATCGTGCCTTCCCTGGGTGATCGCGTGCGGCTGGTCTACAGGCACTTCCCGCTGGACACCGACTGCAATCCCCACCTCGGGATGACCCTGCATGCCAATGCCTGCGAGGCCGCCCACGCCGCGGAGGCGGCGCGCGAGCTCGGCGGAGCGCAGGGCTTCTGGAAGATGCATGACGCCCTCTTCGCGCGGCAGGCGGACGTGGCGGAGGGACGGTGGGCGGAGCTCGCGGCCGGCGCCGGTCTGGACGGGGCGGCCGTCGCCGGGCGCGTGGCGCGCCGCAGCCACCGCGACCGGATCGCGGAGGACGTGCGGCTGGCCTTCGCCTTGAAGCTGGATGGCACCCCGAGCATCTTCGTGGACGGCCGCTATCTGGAGGACTGGACCAACCCCGAGGTCTGGAAGGCGATCCTCGCGGCCCCGGCAGCCACCCCGCAGCCGGCCCCGGCGTCAGATGCCGGGCGCCCGGCCGTCCCCGCCGGACCCGCTCCCGCTCCCGGATGATGATGCTGCCGTCCGGCATACGCCCAGGATGCGCAGCAGGTCGAGGTGGCTCACCGGCTCGCGGTCCCGCCATACGGCGGCGGCTTCGTCCTCGCTGAAGGCCTGCGCACCGTCGCGGTCGACGCCGTTCCAGAGGCAGAACGGCACCGCGTGCAGCGAGTGGGCGTCGGCCCTCCCCTTGCCCAGGAGGTGGTTGGTGTAGTGGTCGGGCGCCAGGAGCACTCCTCCGAGGTGCTCGGGATGAGCCCGGAACCACCGCAGCGCCGGGCCGAGGGTGTGCTCGTCGAACGCCTGCAGGGATTCGACCTTCATCCGCCGGTCGCCCATGTGGGAGGCCTCGTCCGGGGCGTTCACATGGCAGACGACGAGCTCGTACCCCGCCGCGAGGAGCTCGACGACCTTCTCGCCCTTGGCCCGGTAGTCGGTGTCGGGCCGGCCGTTGCCCAGACGCACGAAGTCCATCCCTCCAGCTCTGGCGATCCCCTTGAGGAAGTCCATGAACCCGACCACCACGGCGCGGCCGGTGAAGCCGGTGACCTCCGCGAACGGGGGGAGCGAGAAGGCCCGCGACGCGCTCCAGGGGAACAGGGCGTTGGCGGGCTCGCCGGCGAGCAGCTCCGCGGCCCGCACCAGGTACCGGTTGATCCGCTCCGCCAGGGCCCGGCTCGCGTCATCCACGCCCGTGACCAGACGTTCGAGGCGGAAGTCCACGCCGTGGTTCTCGTGGGGCTCCGCGCAGATCAGGCGCCGCGGGTCCACGCCCGCACCGTACACCACGAGCGTGTTGCGGAAATCGGCGTTGTGGTACAGCTTGAGCTCGGGGAATTCACGGCTCAGAATGCGGTCGATCCTCTCGACCAGGGGCGCCGAGACGGTGCTCGGAATGAATTCGGCGCTGTAGCTCTTGAGCGTCGGCCCGGCCATCTGGACCAGGTTGGCCCGGAAGGCCAGGTCACCGGCGGCGAGGTGCGTGCCCTCCAGCGCCAGGAGCTCGCAGGAGGAGCGGCCGTGAGGGTAGAAGAGGTGGGGGTCCCAGCCGAGCATGCCGAGCTGGGCGACCATGCTCTCGCGCGGGAGGTCGGGGTAGAGGGTGCGCATGAGGCCGGAGACGCCTTCGCGCGCGAGGAAGTCGGCGTGCGGCGTGCGGGCCTCGGCGAGAGGCGAGAGCCCTCCCGACCGGTCGAGGTCGGCGGCGCCGTCGGGCACGAAGAGGACGAAGCTTTTCAGCGCAGCGTTCGGCATTTCTCGCGGGTGGGGTTGCGGCTGGGTCGGCAACAGCAGGGCGGCCCATGGCGGGCCGCCCTGACGACAAGGCTAGTTCGCCAGCTTCAGATGATCCGGGAGCACGGAGCGGCCCTCCGCGATTTTGAGCAGGAGCTCCGCGCGGTGGCGGACCTCCGGAACCGTGCTGTGGAGCTCGAGGTCCTTCAGAGCCTCGCGCCTCGTCGCCTCCGGCAGTTGCATCATGGCGAGGAGAGCGGCGGAGCGGAGCTCGGGATCGTCACCTGCGACGAGCTCGGAGAGCAGCGGGAGAGCCCGGTCGCTCACCCGGCCCGTGTAGAGCAGCAGGGCCCGGCTGCGCATCGCGGCGTCGCGGTCGCCGCGGGCCGTGCGCAGCAGCAGGTCCTCGGCTCCCGGCTGCGGGCTCAACGCGACGGCGAAGAGGGCCTGCTCCCGGATCTCGGGGCTCTTCTCTTCGAGCAGCAGATCGCGCGCCGTCTCGAAGCCGAGAGGCCCGCGCGCGTTCCCGAGCTGCATCACCGCATCCTTCCGGGCCTCCGGGGGGCCGGTCCGAATGAAGCGCAGCAGGGCCTCGTCGGCCGCCGGGCCGGCATGAGCTCCGATCGCCAGGATCGTCTTGAAGACGGTCTCGCCCGAGGCCTCGGGCGTCACCAACGAGCTGAGCAGGGCCACGCTGTCCTTCGGCCGCACCTCTTGCAGCCAGAAGACGGGCAGGTTCGCCGCATCCAGGGCGCAGTCCGTCGAATACGCCCGGACCTCGCCGATGCGTCCCTGGTCGGCGCGCAGCAGGACCCTCAGGCGCGGGGCGGGGCCGTCGTTGGTGCGGCGCTGGACGGTCTGCTCCGCCTTCTGCTCCAGCTTGCACGGGGCTCCGGGACGGCAGCAGATCCCCCCGAGGTCGGAGACGAGGGGAACCTCGTAGCCGATCCAGGCCCGACCCTGTTGCGCGGCGAGCTGCCCGACCTGCTCCCTGAGGTCGCCGGACACCCGGATCTCCTGGACTCGCGCGTTGCCGATCTCTGGCGGTACCGCGGCGGAGGGGCTGAAGCTCGCTCTCCCGATGAGCAGCGCGGCCATACCCACCGCCACTCTCCATCTCTGTGTGCTCATGTCATCCTCCTTGAAGCCTGCCGGAGCTCCGGGGGATCGCCCCCCGGCCGGTAACGACTAGGGTAGTAGTTCGGCATACGTAAGTCAACGGGACGCCGCTCACGCCATGGTCACCTCGGCGATCCCTTCGAGCTGCTCGTGCAGAAAGGCGCGGGCGGGCGCCACGAGATCCTTGCGGCTCCAGTCGTTTTCCAGATCGGAGAGGATGTGTTGCTCGGCCACCAGCCGGGAGCCCTCGTAGCGTCGAATGATGGGATGGAGGTAGGCCGACAGGTGACCCGTCGCGGGGTCGGGGTCCCGCTCGATGCTGAGCGGGTCGCCGTCGAAGTGCCCGTACTCCAGGGAGACCGTGTAGTAATGGCGGCTCTGCCCCAAGGCGCTGGCGTGGACGTAGTCCTTGGGGACGTCGCGATAGTAGAGGACCTCGCCGCCGTCCTCCGGGACGATCAGGAGGTCGCAGAAGAACCCCGGCTGCAGGAACATGGCCGAGCTCGTGGTGATCCGCCGGACGATGGCTGCCATGACCTGGTCGGGGTCCGGCGGCACCGCCTCGCGGGGCCAGCCCTCCCCATGGTACTTGGCGTCGAGGATCTGGCAGAGGGCCGCGGCGTTGTAGCGGAAGCCGTGGATGAAGCCGGACATCGTGCGCTTGAAGTCGCGCATCTGGGTGATCGTGCCCGTGAAGTAGAGCCCGGGCACGCTGACCGACTCCCACTCGGCGGTCTGGACGGGGAACCGGTCGTCGAGGATCATCTCGGGCCGGCAGCTCTCGTCGAAGATGGAGGCGTCGAAGCGGAAGCCGGTGCAGGCGATGACGCGATCGTAAGGGATGCGCCGCCGCTGCCCCTTGGCATGGGTGAAGACGACGTCGACGAGGTAGCCGTCGTCCTGGCGGGAGATGCTCGCGATCTCGGCGTCGATGATGGTGTTCTTCGCCTTGAGCTGGTAGGTGTCGATGAAGGCGGCGTTGATCGAGCGCAGGTGCCCCACGAAGTGGCTCTTCCAGGCCATCGTGACCGAGTGCGGACTGCAGAGGTGGATGACCGCGGCGGTGGCGGTGAGGCTGTCGGCGGTCTCGAAGGCGGAGTTGCCCTTGCCGATGATCAGGACCCGCTGGTCCTTGAAGCTTTCCGGGTCGGTGTCGAAGTCGAAGTAGTTCTCCGTCGTCTCGATGCCGGGGATCGGCGGGACGTAGGGCTGCGATACGCCGGTCGCGACGATCAGCCGCCGGCAGGCGTAGGTCTCCCCTCGCTGATCCTCGACCCGAAACCCCTCGCCATCGCGGGAGACCTTGACGGCGCGCACCCCGGTGCGCAGCTTGAGGCCGCAGCGTCCGGCGTAGTCCGCGAGATACCGCAGGAAGCTCCCGGGCTCGGGGAAGAAATCCTGGCTGTACTCCTTGAACAGCGGCCCCTCGCCGGTTTCGCTCAGCAGCGAGTTCCAATCGAAGCGCAGGTTCGATTCCGCATCGGTGTCGCCGGTATAGACCTTGTTGAGCGAGATGAGCTTGCGGTGGCGGGGGAAGGTCTTGAAGAAAGTCCCCGGCGCTTCGCCGGCTTCCAGGATCAGGTAGTCCCGGCCTTTTTTCTCCAGACAGTAGCCCGCCTGCAGCCCGGCAGGGCCGCCGCCCAGGATCAGGGTTTCGCTCTCGACGGTTTTTTTCAGAGTCATGTTCTGTTCTCCATCTGTTCTCAAAAAAACGAAGGAAACGCGGCGCCGTTGCCCGGGCTTCAGTCGTACCGAATGGCTGTCATGGGATGAATGCTCGAGGCCCGGCGCGCCGGGAAGAACCCGGCCAGCAGCCCGACGGTGCCCAGGACCACGAAGGCCAGGACGAAAGTGCCGGCGTCGGTCGGGCTCACGCCGTAGAGCAGGCTCGAGACGACGCGGGTGGCGAGCAGGGCGACGGCGAGGCCGAGGACGCTGCCCACCGCGACGAGCCGGGCGCTCTCGGCGACCAGTTGCCGCAGGACCCTGCCGCGATCCGCGCCGATGGCCATGCGGATGCCGATCTCGCGGGTGCGCTGGGCGACCGAGTACGACATGACGCCGTACAGCCCGACGGAGGCGAGCAGGAGCGCCAGGCCGGAGAGGAGGAGCAGGAGGACCGCGGTCTGCCGCTCCTGGGCGAGGAAGGTGCCGAGATAGCTCTCCATGGTCTGGGCGTCGAAGATCGGCAGGCTGCGGTCCAGGGCGAGCACCTGCCGTTGCAGGTCGGAGAAGATCTGCGCCGGCTCGACCGCGGTGCGCACCAGCAGGTGCTTCGTCGAGTCGAACATCTCGTAGACCTGGAGGTAGGGCAGGTAGATGAACGACTGCGGCTCCTCGCGCAGGCTGCTGTACTTGCCATCCCTGGCGACGCCGACCACCTCGATGAGGGGGCCGGTGGCTCTGCCGAACCGGAGCCGCTTCCCGATCGGGTCCTGCCCGGGCCAGAAGCGCCTGGCCAGCGTCTGGTTGACGATGCCGACGCTGGGCGAGCCGGCGTCGGCGGCGCGAAAGTCCCGCCCCTGGACGAGCGGCAGGCCGATCGTCTCGAAGTACCTGGGCGCGATGAGGTTGATGCTGATCTGGACCCCCTCCGCCGCCGCCGGGTTGTCGCTGGAGAAAAACGGCAGCGCCGAGGACTGCGACTGGATGGGCAGCGAGGAGCCGAGGCTGGCCGACTCGACCCCCGGGAGGTGGCCGGCCCGCTCCAGGAGCTGCTGGTAGAAGGCTTTGCCCCGCTCTTCGGAGTAGCCCGCCGCGCCCAGGTCGATCGACACCATCGCCAGGTGGTTCGGCTTGACTCCGGGATCGACGGTCCGGAGCTGCTGGAGGCTCTTCAGGAACAGGCCGGCACCGATGAGGAGCAGGAGCGAGAGGGAGACCTGGGCGACCACGAACAGGCTCTGCAGACCGAGCCGCCGGACCTTCTCGGACCTCGTCCCCGTGTCCTTGAGGGCGGAGACGAGGTCGGGGCGCGAGGCCCGGAAGGCCGGGGCGAGGCCGACGAGGACACCGGTGACCAGCCCGAGGGCGATGCCGAAGGCGAGCACCCGCCCGTCCAGCTCGAGGTCGAGCGCGATCTTCGCCGGCAGCTGGTAGCGCGCCAGCAGCGGCAGCAGCGCGCGAGCCACCAGGAGCCCCAGGCCGGCCCCGATCAGCGACAGCAGGGTGGTCTCGGTCAGGAGCTGGCGCACGAGGCGGCCGCGGTCGGCCCCCAGGGCCTGGCGTACGGAGAGCTCACGCCGCCGCCGGGACGTGCGGGCGAGCACCAGGTTGGTGATGTTGACGCAGGCGATCAGCAGCACCAGGCCGACCACGGTCATCAGCATCGCGACCTGGCGGGAGACGGCGCCGCGGTCGGAGGGCGAGAAGCTGGCCTGGCCGGCGGGAAGCAGGACCGGCTCGCGGGGGAACCGGGCAGGGAATTCATGGTTGAGCCGCCGGGCGATCACGCCGAGGTCCGCCCGGGCCTGCTCCAGCCCCGCTCCGGGCTTCAGCCGGCCGACCAGGCGCCAGAGGGAGAAGCCGCGGGATTCGAGGACGAGAGGGCCCTGCGGCAGGACCTCGGGCGCCGCGGCCAGGGGGATCCAGACGTCGGGGCTCTGCACCATGTCGACCCCCCGGAACTGCGCGGGCGCCACGCCGACGACGGTGAACGCCTTGCCGTTCAGGCGCACGGTCTTGCCGATCGCCGACGGCTCGGACCCGAAGCCGCTCTGCCACAGGCCGTGGCTCAAAACGGCCACCAGCGGCGCTCCCCGCCGATCCTCCTCAGCCGCGAAGCCACGCCCGGCGGCGGGCCGTACGCCCAGCGCGGAGAAGTAGTTTCCGCTCACCAGGTTCGCCCGGATGCGCTGCGGGGCCGCGCCGAGGTCCAGGCTCAGGGACTCCGCCCCATAGGCGACGAGGTCCGAGAAAACCTTGTTGCCCTCCCGAAAATCCCGGTAGTCCAGATAGGAGATGGAGCCGTAGTCCGAAAACGGGGTTTTCGAGTAGACCTTGATCAGACGGTCCGGATCCTTCAGATACGGCAGGGAGCTCAGGAACAGGGAGCTCGTCAGCGTGAAGATCGCGGTGCTCGCGCCGATCCCCAGGGCCAGGGAAAGAATGGCGATGCCGTTGACGACCGGGTTCTTGAAAAGCATCCGAAAGGCGAAAAACGTGTCCTTGAAAAACATTCCGATGATTTCCTCGAAGAGTTATGGTTCAGGAGAGTACGGGCTGCTGTAGGAACGTAGAGGTTGATCCGGTCCGGATAACTCCTGTATCCTCATCGATCCTATACTCAAGGGTGTGGGGATTCAAGAGTACCAGGGAGCGCATGTTGCAGATAATGGGAACGTAACGTGAATGTTCTTAATTAACGCTGATGCATGAGTTGGTAATGAACGGGAACGTAGGGATCGAGCCGCTCTGGAGAAATCCTGTATTCTCGGCGATCCTACACTCCAGGGGTTAGGGATTCAAGGGCCACAGAGGATCGCATGGTGCCGATGAAGAAGCCGCCGGAACGGCCGCCGGACCGCCCTGCGGACCGGCGGCCGGAATTCCGCAGCCTGCAGGACGTCCTGCGCTGGAGGGCGCGGGAATCCCCG
The DNA here is from genome assembly GCA_021154885.1 of Thermoanaerobaculum sp. Taxonomy (GTDB): domain Bacteria; phylum Acidobacteriota; class Thermoanaerobaculia; order Multivoradales; family UBA5704; genus DATARR01. The sequence continues at coordinate 80,520 of JAJKHS010000031.1, read as the reverse complement.
GAGGATGCCCCGTACGTCTTCCTCTCCGACGGCGAGGTGGAGGCCGGGCGTCTCACTTACCGCGACCTGGACGTCCGGGCACGAGCCCTCGGCGCGCTGCTCCAGGAGCGGCGGATGCAGGGCGAGCGGGTCCTGCTCCTCTACCCTCCGGGTCTCGACTACTTGGCGGCGTTCTTCGGCTGCCTCTACGCCGGCGCGACGGCCGTACCCGCCTATCCGCCCCGGCAGAACCGCAGCCTGGCGCGGCTGCGGGCGGTGATCGCGGATGCGCGCCCCCGGATCGCCCTGACCACGGCGGCGATCCTCGCGCGGATCGAGGGGTGGCTGGCGGAGGCCCCCGATCTCGGGAGCCTGGCCTGGGAGGCGACGGACGGCCTGGACCTCAGGGTGGCCGCGGACTGGGAGGAGCCGGCGGCCGGCGCCGCGAGCATCGCCTTCATCCAGTACACCTCGGGCTCGACCGGCAGCCCCAAGGGCGTGGTGCTCAGCCACGGCAACCTCCTGCACAACTTGGAGCTGATGCGCAGCAGCTTCCGGTTCGGCCCCGGGAGCCGGGGGGTCATCTGGCTGCCGCCCTACCACGACATGGGGCTGATCGGCGGCATCCTGCAGCCGCTCTACACCGGTTTTCCCGTGACGCTGATGTCGCCCGCCGCTTTCCTGCAGCGGCCTGTGCGCTGGCTGCAGGCGATCTCGCGCACCCGCGCCACCAGCAGCGCCGGTCCCAACTTCGCGTACGACCTCTGCGCGCGCCGCGTCACGCCCGAGGAGGTCGAAGCGCTCGACCTGAGCTGCTGGCAGGTGGCGATCAATGGCGCGGAGCCCGTGCGGGCCGAGGCGCTGGAGCGCTTCGCGGCCCGTTTCGCCCCCTGCGGCTTCCGGCCGGAGGCGTTCTGCCCCAGCTATGGGCTCGCCGAGGCGACGCTGATCGTCTCGGGTGGCTGGCGGTCGCGGCCGCCCCGCGTGCGGGAGCTCGACGCCGCCGCCCTGGAGCAGAACCGGGCGGAGCCCCCCGGGGACGGGGGCGGTCCGGTGCGCCGGCTGGTGGGTTGCGGGGAGGTGTCGCCGGGCCAGGCGGTCCACATCGTCGATCCGGAGACCCGGTCGCCCCTCCCGCCCGGCAGCGTCGGGGAGATCTGGGTCGCCGGGCCGAGCGTCGCGCAAGGCTACTGGCAGCGCCGCGAGGAGACCGCGGCGGTCTTCGGCGCGGCGGCGCGCGGCGAGGGGCCGGCGCGCTTCCTGCGCACCGGCGACCTGGGCTTCTTCGCCGGCGGCGAGCTGTTCGTCACCGGCCGGCTCAAGGACCTGATCATCCTGCGCGGCCGCAACCTCTACCCGCAGGACGTCGAGCTGGCGGCGGAGCGCGCCCATCCCGCCCTCGCGGCGGGCAGCGGCGCCGCCTTCTCCGTCGAGGCGGAGGGGGAGGAGAGGCTCGTCGTCGTCTACGAGGCGGCGCGCGGCCGCAGCCTCGACGTGGCGGAGGTCGCCGCCGCGGTGCGGCGGGCGGTGGCGGCGGAATTCGAGGTCCAGGTGTTCGACCTCGTGCTGGTGCGCACCGCCACCATCCCCAAGACCACCAGCGGCAAGATCCAGCGCCGCGCCTGCCGCGAGGCGTACCTGGCGGCGACCCTCACCCTGGTGGGGCGGAGCACCGCCGCGGCTCTCCCCCCGGAGGCCGCGGCTCCCGGCTGGCAGCCGGGCCCGCGAGCGCTCAGGGCCCTCGACCCCGGGGAGCGCCGGCCGTTCGTCGAGGAGCTCCTGCGCAACGCCCTGGCCGACGTCGCGCACGTGGACCGGCGCGGCATCGCGGCCGACCTGTCGCCGGGCGGCCTGGGGCTCGACTCCCTGATGACCCTCGAGCTGAAGCACCGCGTGGAGCTCGAGACGGGCGCCTCCCTCTCGTGGCGCGAGCTGCTGGAATCGCCGGCGCTCTCGGATCTGGCGGACCTCGTCCTGGAGCGGCTGGACGCGGCGCCGCCGGCGGAGCTCCTGCCGGATGTTGCCGAGGCCGAGGCCGGGGACGCGGCTGGCACGCAGCCGCTCTCGCCGGGCCAGAAGGGCCTCTGGTTCCTGGAGCGGCTGTCGCCGGAGAGCGGGGCCTACAACATCGCGGGGGCGGCGCGCACCGCCGGGCCGCTCGACGCCGGCGCCCTGCGCCGGGCGCTGGCCTCGCTGCTGGAACGCCACCCCCTGCTGCGCGCCGCCGTGGTCGACGAATCCGGGGTGCCGCGGCTGTGGCTGCGCGAGAGCGCGGACGTCGACCTCGCGGCGGAGGTGAGCGACCGGCGCGGCCCCTCCCTCGCGTCGCGGCTGGCCCGGGAGGCCTACCGCCCATTCGACCTCGCCCGGGACCCGCTGCTGCGCATGCGGATCTTCGACCGCGAAGGGACGGGCGTCGTGCTGCTGGTCGTGCACCACCTCGTCGCGGACTTCTGGTCCCTGGCGGTCCTGGTCCGCGAGCTCGCAGCGTTCTACCGCGGCGAGACCGCCGGCACGCCGGTCCTCCTGCCGGCGATCCCCTGTCGCTACTCCGACTTCGTCCGGTGGCAGGAGCGGCGGCTCGCGGGACCGGAAGGTGAGCGGCTGTGGGACTTCTGGCGGCAGCGGCTGGCCGGGGCCTCCCGCGTGCTCGATCTCCCGACCGACCGGCCCCGCCCGACCGCCCAGGGCCATCGCGGGGCCGCGGTGCGGATCGGCTTCGACGCCGCGCTCTCCGAGCGGCTGCGGACGCTCTCCGCCGGGCATGGGGCGACGCTCTACATGACGCTGCTCGCCGCGTTTCAACTGCTGCTGCACCGGCTCGCCGGTCAGCGGGACCTGCTGGTCGGCACCGCCACCGCCGGCCGCAACGCCGCCCCGTGGGCGGACGTGGTGGGCTACTTCACCAACCCGGTGGTGCTGCGCAGCGAGCTTGAGGGCGGCGAGAGATTTCGCGATCTCCTCGCCCGCACACGGCGGGAGACGCTGGAGGCTTTCGAGCACCAGGACCTCCCCTTCGCGCTCCTGGCGGACCGCCTGCAGCCCGCCCGCGACCCGAGCCGTTCCCCCCTCTTCCAGGCGATGCTCGTGTTCCAGCGCGCGCCGGCCGGCGAGGAGGCCCTGGCAGCCTTCGCCCTGGGCCAGCCCGGCGCCCGCCTGGACCTCGGGGGCCTGCCCCTGGAGTCCGTCGATTGGGAGGAGAGGCGGTCCCGCTTCGACCTGCTCGTGACCGCCGCGGAGCTGGACGGCACGCTGGCCGCCGCGCTGGAGTACCCGCTGGACCTCTTCGACGCCACCACCATGCAGCGGCTGGCCGGCCAGCTCGCAGCCCTGCTGGCCGAGGTCGCGGCCGATCCGGACGGCTGTGCCCTGGACCTGCCGCTGCTGTCCGCGGCCGAGCGGCACCAGCTTCAGCAGGAGTGGAACGGGGCCGCCGCCGTACCTCTCGGCCGGGAGCGCTGGCGAGAGGCGTGCCTCCACGACCTGTTCGAGGAGCGCGCCGGCGAGAGCCCGGACGCGCCGGCGGTCACCTGCGGCGCGCAGCGCCTCACCTACCGCGAGCTGAGCCGCCGTTCCAACCAGCTCGCCGGTCACCTCCGGACGCTGGGAGTGGGGCCGCAGACCCTGGTGGGGCTCTGCCTGGAGCGCTCCCCCGAGATGGTGGTGGCGATCCTCGGCGTCCTCAAGGCCGGAGGCGCCTACGTCCCGCTGGATCCCGCCTATCCGCAGGACCGGCTGGCCTTCTGTCTGGAGGACAGCCGGGTGCCGGTCCTGATCACCGAGGACCGGCTGGCCGGGAGCCTGCCCGAGACTCGGGCGCGCCGGGTGTGCCTGGACACCCAGCGCGATCTCCTGGACCGGCAGAGCGGAGAGACCCCGCGGAGCGCGACGCTGCCCCAGGACCCCGCCTACGTCATCTACACCTCCGGCTCGACCGGCCGGCCGAAGGGCGTGCTGGTGCGCCATGCCAATGTCGTCCGGCTGTTCGCCGCCACGGAGGAGTGGTTCGGCTTCGGGCCGGACGACGTCTGGACGCTCTTCCACTCCTACGCCTTCGACTTTTCGGTCTGGGAGATCTGGGGCGCTCTGCTGTACGGCGGCCGCCTGGTCGTCGTGCCGCAGGCGATGAGCCGTTCGCCCGCGGCGTTCCTCGAGCTCGTGCGGCGGGAACGGGTTACCGTCCTCAACCAGACCCCCTCGGCCTTCCGCCCCTTCGTCCGCGCCGAGTTGGCCGAGATGGCCGAGATGGAGGCTGCCGGGCAGGCGGCGGCGAAGGCGCTGGCCCTGCGGCTGGTGATCTTCGGCGGCGAGGCCCTCGAGCTGCGGAGCCTCGCCCCCTGGTTCGACCGCCACGGCGACCGCCACCCGCGGCTGGTCAACATGTACGGCATCACCGAGACCACCGTGCATGTGACCTACCGCCCCGTGCGGCGCGAGGACCTGGAGTCGGGCCGCGGCAGCGTCATCGGCCGCGCCATCCCCGACCTGCGGCTCTGGGTCCTGGACGCGCGGATGCAGGCGCTGCCCATCGGAGCGCCGGGCGAGCTCTACGTGGGCGGCGCCGGCGTGGCCGCAGGCTACCTGGACCGCCCGGAGCTGACCGCGGAGCGGTTCCTGCCGGCCCTCGCTGCGGCGACTCCCGGCGAGCGGGCCTACCGCACGGGCGACCTGGTCCGCTATCTGCCGGACGGGGACCTGGAGTACCTCGGCAGGATCGACCAGCAGGTCAAGGTGCGGGGCTTCCGCATCGAGCTGGCGGAGATCGAGGGGGCCCTGGCCCGTCATCCGGCCGTGGGCGCGGCGGTGGTGGCGGCCCGGCCGGATGACGCGGGGCCGGCACGGCTCACGGCTTACGTGGTCTCCGGCATGGTCTCCGGCGCCACGGCCCCGGTCACCGCCAGCGAGCTGCACCGGTGGGTCGCCGCCAGCCTGCCCGAGTACATGGTGCCGGCGGCCTTCGTGTTCCTGGAGTCGCTGCCGCTGACGCCGAGCGGCAAGGTCGATCGCCAGGCCCTCCCGGAGCCGGACCGGCTGCGGCCCCGGCTGGAAGGGGAGTACGTCGCTCCCCGCTCCGCCACCGAGGCCCTGCTGGCCGGCATCTGGGCCGGCGTGCTCGGCGTGGAGCGCGTCGGGGTGCGGGACAACTTCTTCGAGCTCGGCGGTGACTCGATCCTCAGCCTGCAGGTCGTGGCGCGCGCCGGCGACGACGGGCTGCGCATCACGCCGCGGCAGATGTTCCTGCATCAGACCGTCGAGGAGCTGGCGGGGGTCGCGGCGGCCGGGGCGGCGCCCGGGGCGGCGACGGACCCGGGGCCGGCGGAGGCCCCCCTGGCGCCGGTTCAGCGCTGGTTCTTCGAGCGGGAGCTGGCGGCTCGGAACCACTACAACCAGGCGGTCCTGCTCGCGACGCGGCCCGGCGTCCGCCCGGAGCGGTTGGCCGCCGCCATCGAGCACGTGGTGGCGCACCACGATGCGCTGCGGCTGCGGTTCGTACGGACCGGCCCGGAGTGGATGCAGGCCGGCGGCGGGGCGGGACCCGTGCCGCCCCTGTCGCGCCTGGACCTCCTCGCGCTCCCCCCGGAGCGCCGGACGCCGGCCCTGGAGGCCGCGGCCGCCGCGCTCCAGGCCAGCCTCGACGTCGAGCGGGGCCCGCTGCTGCGCGCGGCCTGCTTCGAGCTCGGCGGCGACGCCGGGGGGCGCCTGCTGCTGGTGATCCACCATCTGGCGGTCGACGCCGTCTCCTGGCGCATCCTCCTCGAGGACCTCGAGCGGGCCTACCGGCGGCTGGAGGAGGGACGGGAGGTCGCGCTGCCGGCCGCCACGCCGTACCGGCTGTGGGCGCGGGCGGAGGCGGCGAGGGCGGAGGCGGCGAGGGCGCGCCTGGAGGCAGCCGAGGCGGAACTCTCCCAGTGGCTGCAGCCCCGCCGGCCGCCGGCCAGGGTGCTGCCTCTGGATGGCACGGGGGGGCCCAACACCGAGGGGTCGGCGCGCGAGGTCTCGGTGGAGCTGGAGACCGGGCCGACGCGGGCCCTGCTGCGCGAGGTTCCCCGCCTCCACCGCGCGCGCGCCGACGAAGCGCTGCTGGCGGCGCTGGTCCGTGCGCTCGCGCCGCCGCCCGGCTCGGCGGTGCGGATCGACGTGGAGACGCACGGCCGGGACGAGGCTGCGGGCATCGACCTGTCGCGCGCCGTGGGGTGGTTCACCGCCATCGTGCCGGTCTGGCTGGAGGCCGCCGAGGCCGGGAGCGCCGCTGCGGCGCTGCGCGCGGTCCAGGAGCAGGTGCGCCCTGCCCTGGAGCGCGGCAGCGCTTTCTGGCGACTGCGCAACCTCAGCCCGGATGCGGAGCTGCGCGCGCGGTTGCGCGCCGTCCCCGCGGCGGAGGTGCTGTTCAACTACCTGGGCCAGCTCGACCCGGTGCTGGCCGGCTCGGCGCTGTTCGCGCCGGCGGAAGAGCCCCTGGGCGACCTCCGCGGGGGCCAGGGGGGCCGCAGCCACGCTCTCGAGGTGGAGGCCCGGGTGACGGGCGGCAGGCTGCGCGTCGCCTTCCGGTTCAGCGCGCGGCTGTGCTCCCGCGCCACGATCGAGCGGCTCGCGGAGCGGTTCGCGCGGAGCCTCCGGGAGCTCATCCCCGACCTCCCCGAGCCGGGGATCGAAGACGTCTACCCCCTGTCTCCGACGCAGGAGGGGCTGCTCTTCCACAGTCTGTTCGCCCCGGACTCGGGTGTCTACGTGACCCAGATCGTCTGCGAGCTGCGGGGCGAGCTCGACCTCCCGGCCTTCGAGCAGGCCTGGGCGGACCTTCTCACCCGGCACCCGGCGTTGCGGACCGCTTTTTCCTGGCGCGATGGCGAGGAGCCCTGCCAGAGGGTGCACGCGCGGCTCTCGGTGCCGGTCGAGCGGCTGGACTGGCGAGAGGCGGACGACGGACCGGAGCGGATCGAGGAGCTGCTGCGGACCGACCGCGAACGGGGGTTCGACCCCGCGGCCGCGCCCCTGATGCGCCTCTACCTGATCCGGTTGCCGGGCGGCGACCGCCACCTGCTGGTGTGGAGCCATCACCACCTGCTGCTGGACGGCTGGTCCGTGGCGGCGCTGGTCAAGGAGCTGTTCGTGACCTACGGTGCCCGGCGGCAGGGGAAGCGGCCATGGCTCGAGCCCCCCCGCCCCTACGCCGACTTCATCGCCTGGCTGCAGGCGCAGGACCTCGGGGCCGCGGAGGCCTTCTGGCGCGGGATGTTTGCCGGCTTCGAGGCGTCCACGCCGCTGGGGATCGACCTCGCTCCCGCCAGTGCCGCCACGGCGGGCTCGCCGGTCGCAGAGCGCGGCCTCGCCCTGGCGCCGCAAGTGACGGACGAGCTGCGGCAGATGGCGCGGCGGCACCACCTCACCTTGAGCCTCCTCTTGCAGGCCGCCTGGTCGCTCCTCCTCAGCCGCTACAGCGGCGAGGAGGAGGTGGTGTTCGGAGCGACCTTCTCCGGCCGGCCGCCGGTCCTCGCCGGCGTCGAGGCGATGATCGGGCTGTTCATCAACGCCCTGCCGGTGCGGGTGGCGGTCCCGGCCGGGGGGCGCCTCCTCCCCTGGCTGGCCGGCCTGCAGGCGCTCAACCTGGAGCTCCGGCAGCATGAGCACAGCCCTCTCTCCCAGGTGCAGCGGTGGGCCGGCCAACCGGCGGGCGCGCAGCTCTTCGACAGCCTGGTGGTCTTCGAGAACTATCCGGTGGACGACGCCCTCCGGCAGGTCGCACAGCGGGCGACGGGGCTCGAGATCGTTGCCGTGCGCAGCCGCGAGCAGACCCACTACCCGCTGACCCTCGCCGGGGTGCCGGGCGAGTCGCTGACCCTGCGCGCCCTCTATGACGGGCGGCGGTTCGCAGGCCCTGCCGTCGACCGGCTGCTGGGGCATCTGTCGCGGCTCCTGGGGGCGCTGGCCGCGGCCCCGGACGTGCCGCTGCAGGACCTGCCCATGCTGAGCGGGACGGAGCGTCACCAGGTGATGGTGGAGTGGAGCTCCGCCGCGCAGGGGGAAACCGGGGCGTGGGACGTCGTGCGGGCCTTCGAGGCCCAGGTCGACCGCACCCCCGAGGCGCCCGCGGTGTCCTTCGCGGCGGAGTCGCTGACCTACCGCGAGCTGGACCGCCGGGCCAATCGGCTCGCGCACCGGCTGCGGTCCCTGGGCGTGGGACCCGACGTACCGGTGGCGCTCCTGACCGAGCGCTCGTTGGAGATGATCGTGGCGCTCCTGGGCATCCTCAAGGCCGGCGGCGCGTATGCGCCTCTCGATCCGGCCTCCCCGCCGGATCGTCTGGCCCTGCTCCTGGGAGACCTGGGCGCTCCGGTCGTGCTCGTCCAGGAGCACCTGCTCGGCCGGCTGCCTGAGAGCGGTGGGCAGGTCGTGCTGCTCGCCGCCGGGCGGGAGGGGATCGAGAGCGGGAGCCCCGAGCGTCCGGCCGTATGGATCGACCCGGAGAGTCTCGCCTACGTCATGCACACCTCAGGCTCCACCGGCCGGCCGAAGGGCGTTGCGGTCGTCCACCGTGCCGTAGTGCGTCTGGTGCGCGGCACCGAGTTCGCCGACTTTGGCCCCGACCAGGTCTGGTCGCAACTGGCGCCGGTGAGCTTCGACGTGTCGGTCCTCGAAATCTGGGGCGCGCTGCTCAACGGCGGCCGCCTGGCGGTCCTGCCTCCGGGGCCTTTGGCGCTGGCCGAGCTGGGCTGGGAGCTTTCGCGTGGCGGGGTGACTTCGTTGTGGCTGGCCGCGGGTCTGTTCCACCAGATGGTCGACGAGAGCCTGGCCGGGCTCGCCCTGGTGCGCCAGCTCGTGGCCGGCGGTGACGTGCTCTCGCCCGAGCACGTGCGAAAGGCCCTCACGAGTCTCCCCGGCTGCCGGCTGATCAACGGTTACGGCCCGACGGAGAACACCACGTTCACCTGCTGTCATCCCATGAGCCTGCCGGAGGAAGTCGCCTCTCCGGTGCCGCTCGGGCGGCCGATCGCCGGCACCCAGGCCTGGCTGCTCGATCCGGAGCTGCGGCCGGTGCCCCTTGAAGTTGCAGGAGAGCTCTATGCCGGTGGCTCCGGCCTGGCCCGGGGCTACCTGAACCGGCCGGACCTGACGGCGGAGCGCTTCATCCCCGATCCGTGCAGCGGCGTGCCGGGAGAGCGCCTGTACCGGACGGGAGACCGGGCGCGCTGGCGCACGGACGGAACGGTGGAGTTCCTCGGCCGCATCGACAACCAGGTCAAGCTGCGCGGGTTCCGGGTCGAGCTCGGCGAGGTGGAGGCGGTGCTCGTCACGCACCCGGCGGTGCTCCAGGCGGTCGTGGTGATGCAGGGCGCGGGGGAGGACCGGCGACTGGTAGCCTTCGTCGTGGGCGAGGCGGACGACGCGGACGATGCGGAAAATGCGGAGCTGCGGGGGTACCTCGCGCCCCGGCTGCCGGCCTGGATGGTGCCCTCGGCCTTCGTCGTCCTGGAGACGCTGCCGTTGACGCCCAACGGCAAGGTGGACCGCAAGGCCCTGCTGGCGATGGCTCCGGCCGCGCAGCCCGAGACCGCCTTCGTGGTGCCGCACACGCCGGCCGAGGAGCTGCTGGCCGCGATGTGGGCCGAGGTCCTCGGACGGGAGGCGGTCGGCGTTCACGACGACTTCTTCGCGCTCGGCGGCCACTCGCTGCTGGCCACCCGGCTCGCCGCGCGGGTCCATGCCGCCTTCGGAGTCGACCTGCCTCTCCACCGGCTGTTCGCATCCCCCACGGTGGCGGGGCTGGCCCGGGAGCTGGAGGAGCGGCTGGCCGGCGAGCGCGGGAAGCAGGCGCCGCCCGTGAAACCCGCGCCGGGGAGTGGGCCGGTGCCGCTCTCCTTCGGCCAGGAACGGCTCTGGTTCCTCGAGCTGTTCGAGCCCGGCACCGGTGCCTACAACGTGCCTGTCGCGTTGCGGATCGAGGGGCCGCTCGACGTCCCGGCGCTGGAGCGCTCCTTCGGCGAGCTGATCCTCCGGCACGAGGCGCTGCGCACGGCCTTGCCGGCGGACGCCGAGGGCCGGCCGGTCCAGGTGGTCCAGCCGTGGGCGCGCTTCACCCTGCCGGTGGCCGATCTCAGGGGGCTGCCGCGGGCAGAGTCCGAGGCGCGCCGTCTCGCCGTGGCGGCGGCCCGCCGCCCCCTGGACCTCGAGCGGGGACCGCTCTTCCGCGTCGCGCTTCTGACCCTGGACGAGAGCGATCACGTCCTGCTCGCCACCTTCCACCACGCCGTTTGCGACGAAGGGTCGATGCGGCTCCTGGTCGACGAGCTCGGAGTCTGCTACGGAGCCTTCACGGCCGGTGGCCAGCCGCAGCTCCAGCCGCTGCCGGTCCAGCTCGCGGATCACGCCGTCTGGCAGCGGACGTGGGTGCAGGGCGAGACTCTCGCGGCCGAGCTGGGATACTGGCGGCAGCGGCTGCGCGGCGCCCCGGCCGTGCTGGCCCTCCCCGCCGACCGGCCGCGGCCGCCGGTCTGGCGCTCCCGCGGTGCCACCCGCCGGCTCTCCCTTGCGGGCGAGCAGGCCGCGGCGCTCGACCGCGCCGCCCGCGGCGCCAGAGTCACGCCGTTCATGTTCGCCCTCGCCGCCTTCCACGCGCTCCTTCACCGCTACACCGGGCAGGACGATCTCGTGGTGGGGACCCCGGTGGCGAGCCGCGGCCGGCTGGAGCTGGAGGGATTGGTCGGTTTCCTGGGGAACACCCTGATGATCCGGGCCCGCTGCGCCGGCGAGGAGCCCTTCTCCGGCGTCCTGCGCGAGGTGCGGCGGGCCGTCCTGGAGGCGCACGCCCACCAGGACCTCCCCTTCGAGAAGCTGGTGGAGGAGCTGCACGGCGGGCGCGACCTGAGCCACCAGGCACTGTTCCAGGCGCTCTTCGTGATGCACGAGGCGCCCTGGCGGCCGCCGGCGCTCGGGGCGTCCTCCGTCCACCGGATCGAGGTCGATCTCGGGGTCGCCCGCTTCGACTGGACGCTCGCGCTGGAGCGCCGGGAGGACGGGCTGACGATCTCCATCGAATATGCGACCGACCTCTACGATGCCGCGACGGCCCAGCGGGTCCTCCGGCACTATGCCCATCTCCTGGCGGGGGCCGCGAGCGCGCCCGAGAGCCGCGTCGCGGACCTGCCGCTGCTCGCGGAGGCCGAGCGGCACCAACTGCTCCAGGACTGGAACGACACGCGGCGGCCGGGCCGCCGGGCCACCGTCCACGAGCGCATCGCGGCCCGGGCCCGGGAGCATCCCGCGGCCGTGGCCGTGACCTTCGAAGGCGAGAGCCTCACCTATGGCGAGCTCGAGGCCGGCGCGAACGGCCTGGCCCGCGACCTGGAGCGGCTGGGGGTCGGCCCCGAGGTGCCGGTGGCGGTCTGCGTGGAGCGCTCGCTGGAGCTGCTGCCGGCGCTCCTCGGCGTCTGGAAAGCCGGGGGCGCCTACGTGCCCCTCGATCCTTCCTACCCGCAGGAGCGCCTCGAATCCATGCTCGCGGACTCCGGCGCGCCCGTCCTCCTGACCCAGCGGCGCCTCGCCTCTCTCCTGACCCCGGGAGCGGCGCAGGTCGTCCACCTGGACGCCGGCCTGCCGCGGACCGCGGCTGCCGATGCGGCGGACGCGGGGACCGCGGTGGCGGCCGGCCAGGCGGCATACGTGATCTACACCTCCGGGTCCACGGGCCGGCCCAAGGGGGTGCAGGTGCTGCACGGCGCCCTGGCCAACTTCCTGGACGCGATGCAGGGCGAGCTGGCGCTGGGCGCGGGCGACCGGCTCCTCGCCGTCACGTCGCTGTCGTTCGACATCGCCGGCCTGGAGCTTTTCCTGCCGCTTCTGGTCGGGGCCGAGGTGGCGCTGTGCAGCCGCGAGGAGGCCACGGACGGCCGGCGGCTCCGGGCGCGGCTGGAGAGCGGTGGCATCACCGCGATGCAGGCCACGCCTGCCACCTGGCGATTGCTGCGGGACGCGGGCTGGCAGGGGGACGGCCACCTGAAGATCCTCTGCGGCGGGGAGGCTCTGGACCCGGCGCTCGCCGGCGGCCTGGCCGGGTCGGGAGGCGGGCTCTGGAACCTCTATGGCCCCACGGAGACGACGATCTGGTCGGCGCTCGCCCGTCTGGACGGTGGCGACGTCACCCTCGGGCGCCCTCTGGCCAACACTGAGGTCCACCTGCTGGACCGCTCGTCCGTCCTCGTGCCGGCCGGTGTCCCGGGAGCCCTGTTCATCGGCGGCGACGGCCTGGCGCGAGGCTACCTGGGGCGTCCGCACCTGACGGCCGAGAGGTTCCTGCCGGACCCGTTCTCCGGGCGGCCCGGCGCGCGCCTGTACGCCACCGGCGACCTGGCCCGCCGGCGGCCGGACGGCCGTCTCGAGTTCCTGGGGCGCCTGGACCACCAGGTGAAGGTCCGGGGCTTCCGGATCGAGCTGGGCGAGGTCGAGGCGGTCCTCGCCCGGCATCCGGGGGTGAGGCAGACGGCCGTGACGGCGCATCCGGCCGGGGGCAGCCTGGTGGCCTACGTCGTGACGGCCGGCGCGACGGCGCCCTCGGCGTCGGAGCTGCGAGAGCACCTGCGGCGGCACCTTCCCGAGCACTCGGTGCCCTCGGCCTACGTCGTGATGGAGGCGTTCCCGCTGACGCCGAACGGCAAGGTGGATCGCAAGGCCCTGCCGGCACCCGGAGGGGCGCGGCCGGGGGCTGGGGAGCGCCGGGCGCCGCGCACGCCGGTCGAGGGGATCCTCGCCGGGATCTTCGCTTCGCTGCTCGGCGTCGAGCGGGTCGGGGCGGAGGACGACTTCTTCCTCCTGGGAGGCCACTCGTTGCTGGCCGCGCAGGTGCTGACCCGGGTGCGCGCGGCGTTCGGGGTCGAGCTGCCGGTGCGGGCGCTGTTCGAGGCGCCCCGGCTTGCGGATCTGGCGCATGTCGTCGAGCAGCGCCGGCGGGCCGGGGAGGCGTCGGCGCCGCCGCCGATCCAGCGGGCGGACCGGAGCCGCCCGCTGCCGCTGTCGTTCGGGCAGCAGCGCCTGTGGTTCCTGGACCGCCTCGAACCGGGCAGCCCGCTCTACAACATGCCGGCGGCGCTCCACCTGGAGGGGGACCTCGACGTCCGGGCGCTCCACGGGGCGCTCGCCGAGATCGTCCGCCGGCAGCAGGCCCTGCGCACCGTCTACCCTGCGGTCGACGGCAGGCCCGTGCAGCGCGTGACCGCGGCTGCGGTCTTCCCTCTGCCCGTCGTCGATCTGCGGCGCGCGGGCCCTGCCGGCGAGGAGCTCCGCCGGCTGATCTCCGACGACGCGGTCCGGCCCTTCGAGCTCTCCCGGGGTCCGGTGCTGCGCGTGACCCTGCTGCGGCTCGGCGAGCGGGAGCACCTCGTGCTCTTCAACCTGCACCACATTGCGGGCGACGCCTGGTCGCTGGAAATCCTCCTGCGCGAGCTCTCGGTGCTGTACGCGGCCCTCACCGCGGGGCGCCCTTCTCCACTGCCGGAGCTCGGGATCCAATACGCCGACTTTGCAAGCTGGCAGCGGTCCTGGCTGACCGGAGAGGTGCTGGCAGAGCAGCTCCGCTACTGGCGGCAGCGTCTGGCCGGGGCGCCCGAGGCGCTCGCGATCTCCACCGATCGACCGCGCTCCGCCCACCCCGGCGACCGCGGAGGGAGCCGGCCGGTGCGGATTCCGGCCGACCTGGCCGGCCGGCTCCGGGAGCTGGGCGGGCGGGAAGGCGCCACACCTTTCATGGTCCTGCTGTCGGCGCTCCAGGCGCTGCTCGGGCGCCTGGCGGGCCAGGAGGACGTCCTGACCGGCACGACGGTCGCGGGCCGCCGCCGGTTGGAGGTCGAGGACCTGATCGGCTTCTTCGTCAACACTCTCGTCCTGCGCACCGAGCTGTCCGGAGGGCCCGCTTTCGGCGCGCTCGTGGCCCGGGTGCGCGAGGAGTCGCTGAACGCCTTCGCCCACCAGGACCTGCCGTTCGAGCAGCTCGTGGAAGAGCTCCAGCCGGACCGGAGCCTGGGCCGGACTCCCCTGTTCCAGGTGCTGTTCGCCTTCGCGGCGGAGCCGCGGGACGGCTTCGCCCTCGGCAGCCTGCGAGCCCGCCCGCGGGCGACGCAGACCGGGACGGCGAAGTTCGACCTCTCTCTCCTGCTGCGGGAGGAAGAGGGGGGGTGGGCCGGAGACCTCGAGTACCGCGCCGAGCTGTTCGACGCGCCGACGGTCGAGCGGTTGGCGCGCCAGGTGGAGCGGCTTCTGGGGGCGGTCGCCGCGGACTTCGGCATGCGGCTTTTCGAGCTGCCGCTGCTGAGCGGAGAGGAGCGCCATCAGCTCCTCGTGGAATGGAACGAGGCGGGCCAGGACGGCGCGCCGGAAGCCTGCATCCACCATCTGTTCGAGGCCCAGGCCGGCCGCGATCCTGAGGCGATTGCGGTCCAGAGTGGAGCCGAGCGTCTCAGCTACGGCGAGCTCGACCGGCGCGCCGGCCGCCTCGCCCGCCGGTTGCGCCGGCTCGGCGTCGGGCCGGACGTGCTGGTGGGGGTCTGTCTGGAGCGCTCCTGCGAGCTGGTGACGAGCCTGCTAGCCGTGCTCAAGGCCGGGGGCGCCTACGTGCCTCTCGACCCGTCGCACCCGGCGGAGCGGCTGGGCCGGCAGCTCGCGGACGCCTGGGGGGACGGCCCTGTCCGCCTCCTCCTCACCCACTCGCGGCTGGCGCCGTCGCTCGCCGACCTTCTCCCGGCAGGCGCCCGGGTCTTGAGCATCGACGCGCCCGGCGAGCTGGCCGGCGCGGGCGGCTCCAACCCCGGCATCCGGGCGCTGCCGGAGCAGGCCGCCTACGTCATCTACACCTCCGGCTCGACCGGCCGGCCGAAGGGGGTCGTGATCTCCCACGGCGCGCTGGCGAACCTCGTGGCCTGGCACCGGCGCACCTATGCCGTGACGCCGTCCGACCGGGCCTCGCTGGTGGCGAGCCCCGGCTTCGACGCCTCGGTATGGGAGATCTGGCCCTACCTGGCGGCGGGCGCGAGCCTGCACGTCCCGGCGGAGGAGGTGCGCGCCTCGCCGGCCCGCCTCGTGTCCTGGCTCGTGGAGCGGGAGATCTCCCTCGCCTTCCTGCCGACGCCGCTGGCCGAGGCCGCCCTGGCGGAGGAGTGGCCGGCGGACATGCCACTGCGGGCCCTGCTGACCGGCGGCGACCGCCTGCATCGGGGGCCGCGCCCAGGCCTGAAGTTCACGCTCTACAATCACTACGGGCCTACCGAGAACACGGTGGTGGCGACCTTCACGCCCGTGGCGGCCACGGCGCCCGGCGACCCGCCGCCGATCGGCCAGCCCATCGCCAGCACCCGGGCCTACGTCCTCGACCGCCACCTGCGTGCGCTGCCGGTGGGAATTCCGGGCGAGTTGGCGCTCGGCGGCGAGAGCCTCGCCCGCGGCTACCTGAACCAGCCCGAGCTGACGGCCGAGCGGTTCGTCCCCGATCCCTTCGCGGAAGCCTCCGATGCCCGGCTCTACCGGACGGGCGACCTCGTCCGCTGGTCGCCGGCGGGGGACTTGGAATTTCTGGCGCGCATCGACCAGCAGGTCAAGGTGCGGGGCTTCCGTATCGAACCCGGAGAGATCGAGAGCGCGCTCGGCGCTCACTCCGGCGTTCTGGCCTCGGCGGTGCTGGCGCGTGCGGGGGCGACGGGGGCGGACAGGTCTCTGGTGGCCTATGTGGCGGTGGCGGCGGGAGGCCCCGGGGCGGAGGAGCTCCGGCGCTGGCTGCGCTCGCGGCTTCCCGAGCTCATGGTCCCCACCGAGTGGAAGCTGCTGGCCGAGCTGCCGCTGACGGCCAACGGCAAGGTGGACCGGGCCGCCCTGCTGCGCCTCCCGCCGGACGGGGAGATAGGCGGGGGATCGGCGCCGCAGACGCCGTTCCAGGAGCTCCTGGCCGGCCTCTGGTCCGCGGTGCTGGGCCGCGAGCGGGTTTCGGCCGAGGACGACTTCTTTGCGCTGGGAGGTCACTCCCTGCTGGCGGTTCAACTCGCGTCGCGGGTGCGCGACAGCTTCGGGTTGGAGCTGCCGTTGCGCACCCTGCTGGAGGAGTCGAGCCTCGCCGGCCAGGCCGCCCGGATCGAGGCGGCGCTGCGGGCGGGTCAGGGGATGGGGATCGCGGGTCCGCGACTCGAGCCCGTGCCGCGAGCCGGCGAGCTACCCGTCTCGCCGGCCCAGGAGCGCCTCTGGTTCCTCGCCCAGGTCGATCCGGAGAGCGCAGCCTTCAACATCCCCTCCGCCCTGCGCGTGGACGGGCCCTTGGACGCGCGGGTCCTGGCGCACGCCCTCTCGGAGGTGGTGCGCCGGCACGAAACCTTGCGCACGGCCTTCCTGGCGGTGGGCGGCCGGCCCACCCAGATGATCACGCCGCCAGTCCCCCTGCCGCTGCCGGTCGTCGACCTGCGGGGCCTTCCGCCCGACGCGCGCGACCGCGAAGCCCGCCGGCTCGCCACCGAGGCGGCGCGCCAGGCTTTCGCCCTGGCCCGGCCGCCGCTGCTGCGCGCCCGCCTGCTGTGGCAGGGGCCTCAGGAGCACGTGCTGTTGCTCACGGTCCACCACATCGTCGCCGACGGCTGGTCGCTGGGGGTCCTGGTCCGCGAGGTCACGGCTCTCTACACCGCCTTCGCCGCCGGCCGGCCATCGCCCCTGCCGGAGCTTCCCCTCCAGTACGCCGACTTCGCCGCGTGGCAGCGGCGCTGGCTGGCGGGGCCGACGGCGGAGGCTCAGCTCGCTTACTGGCGGCGTCAGCTTGCGGGGGCCCCCGAGGTCCTCGCTCTGCCCACCGACCGGCCCCGGCCCGAGAGCCGGACCTTCCGCGGCGCCCACCGGGTCTCCGGCTTGCCGGACGGCCTCTCCCGGGCGCTCCGCGCGCTCAGCCGGCAGGAGGGCGCAACGCTCTTCATGACGCTGCTGGCCGGCTTCCAGACGTTCCTCCACGTCCTGACCCGGCAGGAGGACGTCGTCGTGGGCACCGACGTCGCGAGCCGCAACCGCACCGAGCTCGAGGCGCAGGTCGGCTTCTTCATCAACCACCTGGTCCTGCGGACGCGGTTCTCCGGCAACCCCACCTTCCGCGAGGTGCTCCAGGGAGTCCGGGAGACCTGCCTCGGCGCTTATGCCCACCAGGACCTGCCGTTCGTCCGTCTCGTCAAAGCGCTGAGCCCGAAGCGGAGCCTCAGCCACATGCCGCTGTTCCAGGCGCTGTTCGTCCTGCAGAACGCGCCGGCGGCCGCGCCGGAGGTGGGTGGCCTGCGGTTCCAGGCGGTCGACTTCGACTTCGCGACGTCGCGGTTCGACCTGGCACTGTTCGTCAGCGAGACGGAGCAGGGCCTGGCAATGTCCTGGAACTACAGCACCGAGCTGTTCGACCCGGGGACGATCGACAGGTTCGCCAGCCGCCTGGAGGGCCTGCTCGAGCAGGTCGTCGCCCAACCGGACACACGCGTGAGCCGGCTCGAGCTCGTCGTCCAAAGAGAAAAGGAGCCCAGAAACGTGGAAACCAAGCCGCATCAGGAGTCGCCGTTCAAGAAGCGGACGCTGCAACGCCAGTCGGTCGATCTATCCAACCTGAACCCGGTCCGGAGCCGCCCCCTGCTGCCCGACCCGGGTTGGCCGCTTCTCGTCGAGCCCGCGGGGGCCGAGGTCGACCTCGCCGATTGGGCGGTGGCCCACCGCGCCGACCTGGAGGCCTGGCTCGCGACGCATGGGGCGATCCTGCTCCGCGGCTTCGGCCTGGGCTCGGTGGCGGAGTTCGAGCGGAGCGCGTCGGCCATCTGCCCGAACCTGTTCGCCGACTACGGCGATCTCCCCCGGCAGGAGGGGGCCGAGCGGATCTACCACTCGACGCCCTACCCGGCGGACAAGGCGATCCTCTTCCACAACGAGAGCTCTCATCTCGGCCGCTGGCCGTTGCGGCAGATGTTCTTCTGCGTCCAGCCGGCCCAGGCCGGCGGCGAGACGCCGATCGTCGACTGCCGCGAGGTGTACCGGCGGCTCGACCCGGCGATCACCCGGCCGTTCGAGGAGAAGGGTCTCATGTACGTCCGCAACTTCACGGACGGGCTCGACGTCAACTGGCGCGACTTCTTCCATACGGCGGACCAGGCCGCGGTGGAGGCGGCCTGCCGGCAGGCCGGAATGCAGCTCGAGTGGCGGCAGGATGGGCTGACCACGCGGCAGATCTGCCCCGCCGTGACGGTGCATCCGCGGACCGGCGAGAAGATCTTCTTCAACCAGTTGCAGCTCCACCATCCGGCCTGCCTCGACCCCGAGATCCGGGCGTCGCTCCTCGCCCTCTTCCCCGAGGAGAGGCTCCCCCGCAACGTCTTCTACGGCGACGGCTCGCCGATCGCGGAGGACGTCGTCCGCGCGGTGCTCGACCTGTACTGGCGCCTCTCGGTGAGCTTCCCCTGGCAACCCGGGGACCTGCTGCTGCTCGACAACATGCTGGTCGCGCACGCCCGTAATCCTTTCGCCGGACCCCGCAAGATTGCGGTGGCCATGGGCGAGCTCTACCCGCAGCAGGCGAGCTGAGGTCGCCCATGGAGCCGATGGCGAGCCCGAGCGTCGTGGGTTTCCGGCTGTCCCCCCTCCAGAGGCGGCTCTGGTTGCGAGCCGGAGGGTCCGGCGCGGCCGCGCAGTGCGCGGTTGCGATCGAGGGCCGCCTCCGGCCTCCGGCGCTGCGGGACGCGGCGCAACGGGTGGTGGCCCGCCATGAGATCCTCCGCACCACCTTCCAGAGTCCCGAGGGCCAGGGCGTCAAGGTGCCCTTCCAGGTCGTCCACGAGCACCTGGAGCCCGCCTGGCGGGAGCTCTCGCTGGCGGACCTCCCTGCCGCGGATCAGGGGGCGTCTCTGCGCCGGCTCCTGGACGACGAGCGCGATGCCGGGGCCGATCTGGCCCACGGCCCCCTCCTGCGCCTGCTCGCCGTCGGGCTCGGGCCGGACCGCTACGCCCTGGTCGTGACCCTGCCCGTCCTCTGCGCCGATTCCCGGAGCCTGCGCCAACTCGTGCTCGAGCTCCTGGGGGCCTGCGGTCCGGGGACTCCCCGGTCGGAGGAACCCCTCCAGTATGCCGACGTGTCCGCATGGCAGAACGAGTTGTTCCGGGCCGATTCGGAGGACGAGAACGTGGACGCCGCCCGTACGTTCTGGCGCCGGCAGGGACTCGGCGGGGGCGATCTGCCGCCGCTTCCCGGAGAGCGGCCGGCCGTGGCGGAGGGTGGCTTCGAGCCCCGCTCGGTGCGGCTCGACCTGACCCCCGACCTGCCCGCGCTGGCAAGCTGCGCCCGGGCGCACGGAGTCACGCTGTCCGACGTCCTCCTGGGCGGCTGGATGACCCTCCTCTGGCGCCTGGGAGGAGGCGACCGGACCTCGGCAGGCGTCGTCTTCGACGGCAGAAGGCACGCCGAGATGGCGGACGCCCTGGGGCTCTTTGCGCGCTGGTTGCCCGTGCGCGGGCGTTTCGATCCGCGGCAGCGTTTCCATGAAGTCCTGCGGCAGGTGGCGGACGCCCGGGCCGAGGTCGCAGAGTGGCAGGACTACGCCGATTGGGAGGAGGGAGGCCGCGACTCCCGGGAGGCGGCGTCCCATGCGGCGGGGTTCGATTTCGAGGACTGGACGGCAGCAGCTCCGGGGGGCGGCCCCGGCCGCCTGCTCGAGCGCCGGATCGCCCTCGAGCCGTTCAGGGTGCAGCTCGACTGCCTGCTGCGGCCCGACGGGCTCACCGTCGATCTCCACTACGACGCGGCCGTGCTGAGCGAACCCGCGGCGCGGGGAGTCGCCCGGCGGTTCCTCGCCTTGCTGCAGGACGCGCTGGCGGACCCCGGCCGGACCTGCGCCGAGTTGGATCTGCTGGGGCCCGAGGAGCGGGACCGGCTGCTGGTGTCGTTCAACGCGTCCGCAGCTCCCGTCGTGACGGCCCGCAGCGTCCAGGAGAGGTTCGAGCGGCAGGTCCGGCTCACGCCCGCGGCGACGGCCGCGGTGTTCGAAGGCGATGCGGTCACCTACGACGCTCTGAACCGGCGGGCCAACCGCCTGGCCCACCACCTTCGCGCCCTGGGGATCGGCCCCGAGGACCGCGTCGCCATCGGCCTGGAACGCTCGCTGGACGTCGTCGTGGCCCTGCTGGGGGTCCTCAAGTCCGGCGCCGCCTTCGTGCCTCTCGATCCGGCGTATCCCGCGGCGCGCCTGGCGGCCATGCTCGCGCAGGCCGGGGCGAAGGCGATCCTCGGGGCCGCCGGCGGCAGCCTTCCGGACACCGGCATCCCGACCGTCCTGCCCGGCGACCCCGAGCTGTCGTCCCGAAGCGAGACCGACCCTCTCCCGCTCACCGAGCCGGAGAACCTGGCCTACGTCCTCTTCACGTCAGGGTCCACGGGCCGTCCGAAGGCGGTGGCGATCGAGCACCGGCACCTGCTCCACTATCTGGAGGGGATCCTGCGCCGGCTCGACCTGCCGTCCGGCGCCTCGTTCGCCACGGTTTCGACGTTGGCGGCGGACCTGGGCAACACGGCGATCTACCCGGCCCTCTGCACCGGCGGCACGCTGCACCTCATCTCCCAGGAGCGGGCGTCCGATCCCGCCGCGTTCGCCGAATACTGCCGCCGCCACCGGATCGACTGCCTCAAGATCGTCCCCTCTCACCTGGTGGCCTTGATGTCGCACGAGCGGCCCGAGGAGATCCTGCCGCAACGCCGGCTCGTCGTCGGCGGCGAGGCTCTGGGCTGGGACCTGGTCCGCGACATTCGGGAATCGGCGCCGGAGCTTCAGATCCTCAACCACTACGGTCCGACCGAGACCACCGTCGGAGTGATGACCGGCCCGGCGGCCCCGGCGGCAGATCGCGGCGCTCCCGGGACGGCCGGTGTCCCCCTCGGGGCTCCGCTTCCCGGCAGCCGCGTCTACGTCCTCGATGGCCGGCTCGAGCCGGTGCCGGTCGGCGTGCCGGGCGAGCTGTACGTCGGTGGCGGCGGCGTGTCGAGAGGCTATCTGGGAAATCCGGAAGCCACCGCGGAGAGGTTCATCCCGAACCCCTTCGACCCGGAAAGAGGCTCCCGCCTCTATCGCACCGGCGACCTCGTCCGCTTCGTCCCGGGGGACCACGTCGAGTTCCTCGGCCGGGTGGACCACCAGATCAAGCTCCGGGGCTTTCGCATCGAGCTGGGGGAGATCGAGGCCGTCCTCGAGAGCCACGCCGGCATCCGCGAGGCGGTGGTGACCGTCTACGAGCGGCCGGCAGGCAAGAAACACCTGGCCGCCTACGTGGTCCTGCGGTCGCGCTACGACCTGAACGCCGCGGCCCTGCGCCGGTTCGTCCGCGAGCGCCTGCCCGAGCCGATGAACCCCTCGGCCTACGTGTTCCTCAACGCAATGCCGCTGACGACCAACGGCAAGCTCGACCGCCGGGCTCTGCCACCGCCGGACGAGGAAGCCGGGGGGGGCCGCTTCGTGGCGCCCCGGACCCCCGTCGAGGAGACGCTGGCGCGGATCTGGGGCGAGGTGCTCGAGCTGGACCGCGTGGGCGTGCACGACAACTTCTTCGAGCTGGGCGGGGATTCGATCGTCAGCATCCAGGTCCTCGCCCGGACGAGCCAGGCGGGGCTGACGTTCACGCCCCAACAGGTCTTCCAGCACCAGACGATCGCCGAGCTGGCCGCACTGGCCGCGGCGCCTTCCGCACCGGTGGAGCTCGCTCCGGCCGTTCCTTTCGCCGCAGCCGCGCAGGACGTCTACCCCGCCTCGCGGATGCAGCGCGCCATGCTGTTCTTCGCCCAGCTCGCCCCGGCAGCCGGCATCTACCTCGACCAGGCGGTGTACACCCTCCGGGGCGACCTCGATGCTGTCGCCTTTCGACATGCCTGGGAGGGGGTCGTGTCGCGGCACGCGGCGCTGCGGACCGGCTTCCGCTGGGCAGGGTCGGACGAGCCGCTCCAAGCCGTGGAGCAGCATCCGGAGCTGCCCTGGCAGGAGGAGGATTGGCGCCACCTTCGGCCGGAGGCGCAGCGGGACCAGTTGGAGGCCTGGCTGGCCGCCGACCGCCGCCGGGGGTTCGATCTCGGACGCGCACCGTTGGTGCGCGTCGCCCTGGTGCGCCTGGCGGAGACGGTCTACAAGCTGATCTGGACCTTCCACCACGTCGTGCTCGACGGCTGGTCGGTGGCGCGGGTGCTGAGCGAAGTCTCCGTGCTCTACAAGGCCTTCGCGCAAGGCCGGGAGGCCGGCCTCGCCCCGAGCCGCCCGTACGGCGACTACATCCGCTGGCTGCAGACGCAGGATCCGCGTGCGGGGCAGGCCGTCTGGACGCGGGCCCTCCAGGGTTTCACGGCGCCGACGCCCCTGCCGTTCCGTCCGGGCCTTCACCCACCGGGGGAAAGACCCCATGCCGATATGGCCGCCCGGCTGGGAGGCGAGACCACCGACCGGCTGCGGACGCTGGCGCGGCAGAACCGCCTCACACTCAACACCCTGGTGCAGGGGGCCTGGGCCCTGCTGCTCCACCACTACAGCGGCGAGCCCGACGTGGTCTTCGGAGCCACCAATTCCGGGCGGCCGCCGGAGCTCGCGGGCGTCGAGTCCATGATCGGCCTGTTCATCAACACTCTGCCGGTCCGGGTGGTCATCGATCCCGGCGCTCCGGTCGTCCCCTGGCTCCGTGGGCTTCAGGATGGACAGGCGGAGCTTCGGCTCCATCAGCACACCTCCCTGATCGAGATCCAGGGCTGGAGCGACGTGCCTCGGGGCCTGCCGCTGTTCGAGAGCCTCGTGGTCTTCGACAACTTCCCGGTGGACGAGATGGTCGGCGACTTCGGCGCCGGCATCGAGGCGGATGCGGATTTCCAGTTCTTCAACCGTACGAACTTCGCGCTGAGCCTGGGCTCCTGGCCCGCCCGGCAGCTCCCGCTGGAGCTGCGCTACGAGAGCGGGCGCTTCGAACGGGCGACGATCCACCGTTTCCTCGGCCACCTCACGGCCCTCCTGGAGAGCCTGTCTCTGAGCCCGGGCGCCCGGCTTTCGGATCTGCGCCTCTTGGCCGACACGGAGCGCCATCAGATCCTCACGGAGTGGAACGACACGGCCTCTGCATACGGCCGCAGCCGCTCGATCCTCGACGCGATCGGAGAGCGGGCGGCCGAGCAGCCGGAGGCGGTGGCGGTGCTGTGCGGAGAAGCCATCTGGAGCTATCGCGAGGTGGAGGAAGAGGCGAGCCGGCTGGCGCTCCAACTCCGGGAGCTGGGGGTCGGGCCGGGAGACCTCGTGGCGGTGCACCTGCACCGGTGCGCCGAGATGGTGCCGGCTCTGCTGGGCATCCTGAAGAGCGGAGCGGCCTATGTGCCGGTGGAGGTGAGCCTGCCACCGGCGCGGGTGAGCTGGCTCCTGTCGACGCTGGGGATCCGTTGCGCGGTGACCCAGGGGCGGCGGGTGGAGGCGCTGGCCGAGCTGGACCTGCCACGGCTCGAGCACCTCCTGCTGGTCGAGGACCACGAGCCCGCGGCGCACGGCCGCCTGCGTCTCTGGGGACGGCAGAGCCGGCGCGGGCTCGTGGCGACGCCGCAGGCCCCGCCGGGTCCGGAAGACCTGGCCTACGTGATCTTCACCTCGGGATCGACGGGAACGCCCAAGGGCGTCATGGTGCGGCACCGGCCGGTGGTGAACCTGATCGAATGGGTCAACGCGAGCTTCCGGATGGGCCCCGGGGACCGGGTGCTGTTCGTCACCGCCCTGAGCTTCGATCTGTCGGTCTACGACGTCTTCGGCCTGCTGTCCGCAGGGGGATCGGTGCGGGTGGCCTCGGAAGCGGAGCTGCAGGATCCGGCGTTGCTGGTGCGCGCCCTGGAGGAGGAAGCGATCACCTATTGGGATTCGGCGCCGGCGGCCCTGCAGCAGTTGGTGCCGTTCTTCTCCCGGGCCTCCCGGGCGGAGGGCCGCAGCCCTCTGCGCCTGGTGTTCCTCAGCGGCGACTGGGTGCCGCTGGGACTCCCGGGTGAGGTGAGAAAAGCGTTCCCGCGCGCCCGGGTGGTGGCGCTGGGAGGCGCCACGGAGGCGACGGTCTGGTCGAACCGGTTCCCGGTCGAGGAGGTGGAGCGGGATTGGACGAGCATCCCGTACGGCCGGCCCATCCAGAACGCCCGCTACCACGTGCTGGACCGGAGCCTCGACCCGTGCCCGATCGGCGTCGGGGGCGACCTTTACATCGGGGGCGAATGTCTCGCCCTGGGCTATCTCCAGGACCCCGCCCTGACGGCCTGGAAACTCGTGCCGGACGGCTGTGGCGAGGGGCGGGGAGCGCGGCTGTACCGGACGGGAGACCGGGCGCGGTACTGGGGCAACGGCCTGCTGGAGTTCCTGGGCCGGTTGGACACCCAGGTCAAGGTTCGGGGTTTCCGCATCGAGCTGGGAGAGATCGAAACGGCGCTGGGCGAGCACCCGAAGGTCCGCGAGACGGTGGTGCTGGTGCGGGAGGACGCGCCCGGGGACCGGCGGCTGGTGGCCTACGTGGTGCCGCGGGAGGAGGCGGTGGAAGCCGGGGAGCTGCGGGTCCACCTGCGGGAGCGGCTGCCCGAATACATGGTGCCCGCGGCCTTCGTCTTCCTCGACGCCATGCCGGTGACGGCCAATGGCAAGCTGGACCGCAAGGCGCTGCCGGCGCCGGAGCGTTCGCGCGCGGCGGATGGAGAGGGGTTCGTGGCGCCGCGCAACGCCGCCGAGGAGCTCCTGGCCGCCACGTGGACCGAGGTGCTCGGCCTCGACCGCGTCGGAGTGCACGACAACTTCTTCACGCTGGGCGGGCACTCGCTGATCGCCACCCGCCTCGTGGCGCGGGTGCGCGAGACGTTCGGGGTGGAGCTGACCCTGCGTCGTCTGTTGGACGGTCCCACGGTGGCGGAGGTGGCGGCAGCGGTGGCCGAGGCGGCTCAGGCGGGGGCGGGGCTGGTGCCTCCGCCCATCACACGCCTGCCGCGGGATGCGGAGCCGCAGCTCTCGTTCGCCCAGGAGCGGCTGTGGTTTCTCGAGCAGCTCGAGCCCGGAACCATGGCCTACAACGTCCACGCCGCGCTCCAGCTCGACGGGCCGTTGGACGGCACCGCCCTCGCAGCCGTCCTGGGGGAGATCGCGCGCCGGCACGAGGTGCTGCGCACGACCTTCCGCGTCGACGCCGGCCGGCCGGTCCCGGAGATCCACCCTCCGGAGCCTTTCGACCTGCGGCCGCTGGACCTGAGCGATCAGCCCATGGCAGAGCGCGCTGCCGAGGTCGCCCGCCTGGCGCGGGAGGAGGCGGAGCGGCCGTTCGACCTCGCGACAGGGCCGCTGCTGCGCCTGCGTCTCCTGCGGCTCGGCGAGCGGGAGCACGTCGCCCTGGTCACCACGCACCACATCGCGAGCGACGGCTGGTCCATCCAGGTCTTCCTGCGCGAGCTGGCGGAGCTCTACTCCGCCTTCTCCACCGGCCGTTCCTCTCCCCTGCCGGAGCTGCCCGTCCAGTACGCCGACTTCGCGGCCTGGCAGCGATCCTGGCTGCGGGATGAGGTCCTGCAGCGCCAGCTCGCCTATTGGCGGGACCGCCTGGCGGGCGTGCCGGCGGTCCTCGACCTTCCCACCGACCGGCCGCGCGGACCCGTGGCCAGCTTCGAGGGCGCCGCGGAGAGCCTGTCCTGGCCGCCCGGCCTCGCCGAAGGGCTGAAGGAGTGGAGCCGTCACCAGCGGGTCACCCTGTTCATGACGCTCCTGGCAACCTTCGAGGCACTCCTCTCGCGCTACTCCGGCCAGCCGGTGGTCGCCGTCGGCACGCCCATCGCGGGCCGGCACCATGTGGAGACCGAAGGCCTGATCGGCCTCTTCGTCAACACTCTCGTCATGCGCGGCGACCTGGAGGGTGATCCGGGCTTACGTGAGCTGGTCGGCCGCGTGCGGGAGACGGCCCTGGGGGCGCAGGCGCATCAGGATTTGCCGTTCGAGAAGCTGGTGGAGGAGCTGCGGCCGGAGCGCAGCCTCAGCCACACGCCGCTCTTCCAGGTGGTGTTCGCCCTCGAGAACGCCGGCGGAGCCCCCGTGGAGCTGCCCGGCCTCACGCTGCGGCTGCTCGAGGGGGAGGTGGCGACGACGAAGTTCGATCTGGTCCTGTCGCTCGTGGAGGGGGACGGGCGGCTGGGCGGGATGCTGCGCTATCGCACCGCCCTCTTCGACCGTCCCACGGTGGCCCGCCTGGGCGCGCACTGGGTCCGGCTCGTGGAGCAGGCAATGGCCGATCCCGAGCTCCCCCTGTCGTACCTTCCTCTGCTCGGCGAAGCCGAGCGGCAACAGCTCACCGTCGAGTGGAACGACGGCGGCTCACCGGGATCCTGGGACCTGTGCGTCCATCAGCTCTTCGAGCGGCAGGCCGCGGCCACGCCCGACGCGCCCGCGGTGGTGTGCGAGGACCGGCGGTTGAGCTACGCCGAGCTGAACCGGCTCGCCAACCGGCTGGCGTATCGCCTGCGCCGGCTCGGCGTCGGGCTGGAGACGGTGGCCGGGATCCTGATCGAGCCCTCGATCGAAATGGTCGTCGCCATGCTGGCCATCCACAAGGCGGGCGGGGGCTACCTCGGGCTCGACCTGGCCCTCCCCCGGCAACGTCTCGCCTTCCTGCTCGCCGACGCCCGCGTGCCGGCAGTGGTCACCCGGGAGGGCCTGGCCGGGCGCCTGGCCGGCCTGGGGGTGGCGGTGGTGAGCATCGAGACGGCCGGCGAGGGGCTCGACCGCGAGAGCGAGGCCGATCCGGTCGCCGGCGCGACGCCAGACCACCTCGCGTACGTCATCTACACCTCGGGCTCGACCGGGGAGCCCAAGGGGGTCGCCGGGCAGCACTCTCAGCTCCGCGCCTATCTGCACGGGATCCTGGAGCGCCTGGGGCCGCCGGCCGGGGCCTCGTTCGCCCTGCAGCAGAGCCTCGCCGTCGACGCGCCGATCACCTATCTCTTCGCCTCGCTCTGCCATGGTGGGGTCCTGCACCTGATCACCCCGGAGCGGCTGAGCGAGCCCGCGGCGCTGGCGGACCTCCTCGGCCGCCAGCCGGTCGACTACCTGAAGGTCGCCCCTTCGCACCTGGCCGTGCTGATGGCGAGCGGTTACGGCGAGCGGATCCTGCCGCGGCGCCTGCTGCTGGTCGGCGGTGAGGCATCGTACTGGGATCGGGTGCAGGAGATCCGCCGGTCGTCCCCTGGCTGCATCTATCTCAATCACTACGGCCCCACCGAGACCACGGTGGGCGTGCTCACCTATCGGGCGGACGAGCCCGTTGCGGCGCCGGGCTCCAACGTCCTGCCGCTGGGAAGGCCGCTGACCGGAGCTCGCGTCCATGTGCTCGACCCCCGATTCGAGCCTCTGCCGATCGGCATCCCGGGCGAGCTCGCCATCGGGGGTGGAAGCCTGGCGAGAGGCTATCTCGGCCGCCCCGACCTGACCGCCGCGCGATTCATTCCCGACCCGTTCGGCGGCGAGCCCGGATCGCGGTTGTACCGCACCGGCGATCTCGCGCGCTGCACGCCGGCAGGCCTCTTCGAGTTCCTCGGCCGCCTCGATCACCAGGTCAAGGTCCGCGGTTTCCGGGTGGAGCTGGAAGAGATCGAGGTGGCGCTGAGCCAGCATCCGGGTGTGATCGCGGCCGTCGTGGTGGCCTGGGCGGATGCCGTCGACGGCAAGCGTCTGGTGGGATACCTGGTGCCCGCAGGCGATCCGGCACCGACCACGAGCGAGCTGCGCCGTTTCCTCCTGACGAAGCTGCCGGAGCACATGGTTCCCGCGAGCTTCATGCCTCTGGAGCGCCTGCCGCGCACTCCCCAGGGCAAGGTCGACCGCCGCGCCCTGCCCGAGCCCGAGCGGGTCCGCCCCGACCTCGACGATGGCTTCGTCGCGCCCGGCACGGCGGAGGAAGAGGTCCTGGCGGCCATCTGGGCCGACATGCTGGGGATCGAGCGGGTGGGGATCCACGACAACTTCTTCGATCTGGGGGGGCATTCGCTGCTGGCCACGCGTGTTATCGCCCGGGTACGCGAGGCCTTCGCCGTGGACCTCCCGCTCCGTACCCTGTTCGACGCCCCTACGGTGGAGGGGCTCTCGGGCGAGATCGGGCGGGTCAAGGCCGGTGGCCTGAGCACGGCGCTCCCGGGGATCACCCCGGTAGCCCGCGAAAATCGTCGGCTGAAGCAGACGACCGTGCGACACAGAGGACGTTCGACGGGAGAGGTATGAGCAGCAGCGCACAGTATGCCCCCCCAGGATCTGATCTTCAGGCCAGCCCGGTCCTTGCTGGAGAGGATGATTCTGCGGCCGACTTTTTTGTCTTTCCCATGTCCTACGCGCAGCAGCGGCTCTGGTTCCTGGCCCAGATGGAGCCCGACAGCGCCTTCTACAACACTCACCGGGTCCTCCGTCTGCGGGGGCGGTTGCGGCCCGCGGCACTGGCGCGAAGCTTCGCCCTCGTCGTGCGGCGCCATGAGATCCTGCGGACCAGCTTCACGATCCTGGACGGCGAGCCCGTGCAGGTGGTCGCCCCGGATCTGGATCTCTCGCTGCCCGCCGTCGACCTGGAGTTGCTCCCGGAGAGCGCCAGGTGGACCGAGGCGCGGCGGCTGGCCCGGGAGGCGGCGCGGCGGACCTTCGACCTCGCCCTGCCCCCTCTGCTGCGGATCGTGCTGCTGCGGCTGGCCGAGCGCGATCACGTGCTGCTGCTCAACACTCATCACATCGTCAGCGATGCCTGGTCCGTGGGCGTCCTGCTCCAGGAGGTGGGGGCGGCCTATCGGTCGTTCTGCGACGGGAGAGAGCCCGCCCTGCCCGAGCTGCCCATCCAGTACGCCGATTTCGCAGAGTGGCAGCGGGAGCGTTTGCAGGGCGAGGTCCTGGAAAAGCAGCTCGCCTACTGGCGGGAGCGGCTCGGCGACGGCGCGGCCGGCCTCGAGCTGCCGACGGACCGTCCCCGGCCGGCGGCGCAGACGTTCCGGGGCGCGGTTCATTCCGTCGCGCTGCGCCCCCCCCTGGCGGCCTCCCTGCGGCGGCTGGCCCGCAACCAGGGAGCCACCCTCTTCATGACGCTGCTCGCCGGTTTCCAGGCCCTGCTCGCCCGCTACACCGGACAGCGGGATGTCAGCGTGGGCATCCCGGTCTCCGGCCGCACCCAGGTGGAGACCGAGGGCCTCATCGGCCTGTTCCTCAATACGCTCGTGGCTCGCACCGATCTCTCCGGCGATCCTCATTTCGCCGAGCTCCTCGTGCGGGTGCGGCAGGTCGTCCTCGAGGCCCATGCGCACCAGGATCTGCCCTTCGAGCGGCTGGTCGAAGAGCTGCGGGTCAAGCGCGACCTGAGCGCGACGCCCCTCTTCCGAGTCCTCTTCACGCTTGAGAGCACGCCGAAGCAGGCGCTGCTGCTGCCGGACCTCTCCCTCGATCTCCTCGAGGTGGAGAGCGGGACGGCCAAGTTCGATCTGTCCTTCGCCCTGGTCGACGACGGCGAGCGCGTGCTGGGCGGGATCGAGTACAACGTCGACCTGTTCGACGCTCCGACCATCGTCCGCTTCGGCGAGCACTGCCAAAACCTGCTCGCGGGTGCGGCCGATGACGTGCGCCTTTCCGAGCTGCCGGTGCTTGGCGAGGCGGAGAGCCAGGCGCTGCTGCGCGAGCACAACGACACGGCAGTCGGGTGGGAGCCGGAGCTTCTCGACGGCCCCTTCGCGTCGTGGGCGCGGCGAAGCCCCGATGCCGTGGCGTTGATCTGGGGGGAGGAACGGCTCACCTACGGTGTGCTCGCGAGGCTGGCCGGCCGCGTGGCCGGCCGCCTGCGCTCCCTGGGCATCGGGCCCGAGGATCGGGTGGGGATCTGCGTCGAGCGCTCCCCGGAGATGGTGTGGGGCCTCCTCGGCGTGCTTCAGGCCGGGGCGGCCTACGTGCCGCTCGACCCGGCTTACCCGGCGGATCGCCTGGCTTTCATGCTGGAGGACTCCGGCGCCTCCGTCGTCCTGACGCAACGGTCGCTCCGTGATCGGCTGCCGGAGGGCGCCGGACTCGCCGTGCTGGCGCTGGACGACGTGGTGGCGGCCACGGCCGGAAGCGGCTCGTCGCCGCGTCCGGACCCGGCCAACCTCGCCTATCTCATCTACACCTCGGGCTCCACCGGCCGGCCCAAGGGGGTGGCCATCGAGCACCGCAGCGCGGCGCTGCTGGTGCGTTGGGCCGGCGAGGTCTTCACCTCCGAGGAGCTCGCGGGCGTCCTCGCCTCCACGTCGATCTGCTTCGACCTTTCGGTGTTCGAGATCTTCGTGCCGCTCGCCCATGGCGGCACGGTGATCCTGGCTCAGGATGCCCTGCAGCTCCCGTCTCTCCCTGCGGCCGGGCAGGTCCGTCTGGTCAACACGGTGCCGTCGGCGGCGGCCGAGCTGGTTCGTTCCGGCGGTCTGCCACCGTCCGTGAGAACGGTCAATCTGGCCGGCGAGCCGCTGGGGCGTCGCCTGGCGAGCGACCTCTACGCGGCCGGGGTCGTCCGGGTCTTCGATCTCTACGGTCCCTCGGAAGACACGACCTACTCGACGTTCGCGCTGGTGCCGGAAGAGGAGGATCGGCCGGTCCTGATCGGTCGCCCTGTCGCGGGCTCGGCGGCGTACGTGCTCGACGGGAGCCTGCGGCCGGTGCCGCTGGGGGTCGCGGGCGAGCTCTGCCTCGGCGGGAGGGGGCTCGCCCGCGGCTACCTGAGCCGGCCGGAGCTCACGGCGAAGCGGTTCGTACCGGATCCGTGGGGCGGTGAGCCGGGAGCCCGGCTCTACCGCACGGGCGACCTGGCGCGGCGTCTCCCCGACGGCAGCCTGGGATTCCTCGGGCGGATCGATCATCAGGTCAAGGTCCGCGGCTTCCGCATCGAGCCGGGGGAGATCGAGCTGGCCCTGGAGAGCCACCCCGGCGTCCGGGAGGCGGTCGTGCTCGCGACCGGGAGCGCGGCGAGCGAGCGGTCCCTGGCGGCCTGGTTCGTGCCCGACGACGGCCGGGTCCCGTCTCCTTCGGAGCTGCGCGAGCACCTGCGGCGTAAGCTGCCGGAGTTCATGGTGCCGTCGGCGTATGTGGCTCTGGAGGCGCTTCCCCTGACGCCCAACGGCAAGCTGGACCGG
Organism: Thermoanaerobaculum sp.; assembly: GCA_021154885.1. GTDB lineage: Bacteria > Acidobacteriota > Thermoanaerobaculia > Multivoradales > UBA5704 > DATARR01. Next base: position 49,388 of record JAJKHS010000031.1, on the reverse strand, counting down.
CGGGCGCTGGAGGCCCTGGAACGGGAGTGGGGCGACCCGGAGGTCCCGTATGCGGTTCCTCGCACCCCGGTCGAGGAGGTGCTCGCCGCGCTCTGGGCCGACGTGCTGGGCGTCGAGCGCGTCGGAGCGCACGACAACTTCTTCGACCTGGGCGGCCACTCCCTGCTCGCCGCCCGCCTGCTCTCAAGGGTGCGCGAAAGCCTGCGTGTCGAGCTCCCCATGCGCGGTCTCTTCGAGCGCCCGGTCCTCGCGCGGTTCGCCGGCCTCGTCGAGGCGGAGATGCAGGCCGGCCGCCTGCCCGACGCGCCGCCGATCGGGCGCCGCCCGGCAGGGGAGGTCCCGCCGCTCTCGTTTGGCCAGCGGCGGCTCTGGTTCCTCGAGCAGCTCGGTCCCGGAAGCCCGGCCTACAACATCCCTCTCGCCGTGCGGCTGCGCGGCGGGCTGGCGCCGGAACGGCTCGCCGGAGCCTTCCGCGAGGTCCTCCGCCGCCACGAAAGCCTGCGTACCAGTTTCCGCGATCTCGCGGGGGAGCCGGTCCCGGTGATCGCCCCGGAAATCCCCCTGCCCCTCGGGAGGGTCGACCTCGGCGGGCTCCCGGAGCAGGCGCGGGAGGACGAGGTCGCGCGCCTGGCGGCCGAGCAGGCCCGGCTCCCGTTCGACCTCGCCCGGGGACCGTTGCTGCGGATCCTCCTGGCGCGGCTGGGGGACGGCGACCATGCGGTGGTCTTCGTGGCCCACCACATCGTCAGCGATGGCTGGTCTGTAGGCGTGCTGCTCTCCGAGCTCTCCGCGCTCTATGCGGCCTTCTCCGCAGAGCGGCCGTCGCCTCTCCCCGAGCTGCCCGTCCAGTATGGCGATTTCGCGCGGTGGCAGCGGAGCTGGCTCCAGGGGGCGCTGCTCGAGGCGCGCATCCAGTACTGGCGGGAGCGGCTCACCGGCGCCCCTCCCGTGCTGCCGCTGCCCCTGGACCGGCCGCGGCCGGCCCTTTCCAACCCGCGTGGCGGCCGGTTCTCGCTGTCTCTTCCCGCCGCCCTCACCGCGGGCCTGCGCGCGCTCGGCCGCCGCGAAGGTGCGACGCTCTTCATGATCCTGATGACCACGTTCAAAGCGCTCCTGCTGCGGATCTCGGGAGAGCCGGACCTCGTGGTCGGCACGGCGGTCGCGGGCCGCGACCGCCTGGAGACCGAACCGCTCATCGGTTTCCTGGCCAACACGCTGGCCCTGCGGACGGACCTCTCGGGGGATCCGCTCTTCACCGAAGCCCTGCGGCGGGTCCGCGGCGGGGTCCTGGAGGCGCACGCCCATCAGGATCTTCCTTTCGAGAAGCTGGTCGAGGAGCTGCGGCCCGAGAGGCGCCTCGCCCACTCGGCGCTCTTCCAGGTGATGTTCCTGTTGCAGAACGTGCCGCCCATGACGTCGGGTTTCGGGGCCGTGGAGATAACCCCGATTCCCGCGAGCACGGGGACGGAGCGGTACGATCTGACTCTGGGGGTCGCGGAGGAGCCGGACGGTTTGGGCCTGACGCTCTCCTTCCGCCGGGACCTCTTCGATACCCCGACCGCGGTCCGGCTCCTCGAGCGCTTCGCGATCGTGCTGGCCGGAGTGGCCGCTGGTCCGGACCTCCGCCTGCCGGATCTGCCGCTCCTCGCCCCCGCCGAGCGCTGGCAGCTCCTCGGGGAGTGGAACGATACGGCGGCGCCGCACCCTCCGGTCTGCCTGCACGTGCTCTTCGAGACCCAGGCGCGGCGCACGCCCGAGGCGGTGGCCGTCTCCTTTGACGACGAGGAGATGAGCTACGCCGAGCTCGACCGCCGGGCGGAGCGGCTGGCGCGGCGCCTCCGCGCCTCGGGCGTCGGCCCCGAGCGGGTGGTGGGGGTCTGCCTGGAGCGCTCGCCGGAGCTGTTGGTGGCTCTCCTGGGGGTGCTCAAGGCCGGCGGCGCCTATCTCCCCCTGGATCCGGACTCCCCGCGCGAGCGCCTGGCCCTGATGCTCGCGGACGCCCGCCCGGCCGTCCTGCTGGCCCGCCGGGATCGGTTCCCGGAGCCGCCGCCCGCTCTCCCGGTGCTCGATCCGGCGGAGTGGGACGGCGGGTCCGCGCCGGCCCCGGCCGGGGCCGGCGCGGACCCCGCGAACCTCGCCTACACGATCTACACCTCCGGCTCGACGGGCCGCCCCAAGGGGGTGATGATCCCGCACGGGGCCATCGTCAACCGTCTCCTCTGGATGCAGCGGCGCCTCCCCCTGGGGCCGGACGACCGGGTCCTCCAGAAGACGCCGTTCAGCTTCGACGCGTCCGTCTGGGAGCTCTTCCTGCCGCTCGCCGTGGGGGCCCGCGTCGTCCTTGCGCAACCGGGCGGCCACCAGGACAGCGCCTACCTGGTCGAGGCCGTGGTGCGGCACGGGGTGACGGTCCTGCAACTCGTCCCTTCGATGCTCCGGGTCTTTCTGGAGACCGCTGGAGTCGAGCGCTGCGCCCCTCTGCGGCGGGTCTTCGCGGGCGGCGAAGCCCTGCCCGGCGAGGTGCGCGAGCGATTCCACTCCCTCCTGGGCGCCGAGCTGTGCAACCTCTACGGCCCCACCGAGGTGTCGATCGACTCCAGCTTCTGGCCCGCCGTTCCGGGCGAGCGCCTGGCCGTCGCCCCCATCGGCCGGCCGCTCGACAACCTGCGGATCTTTGTCACGGACCCCGGGCTCCGCCCGGTGCCGATCGGCACGCCGGGCGAGCTCCACGTCGCCGGCCGCGGGCTGGCGCGCGGGTATCTCGGCCGGCCCGATCTGACCGCCGAACGGTTCCTCCCGGATCCGTGGAGCGGCGAGCCGGGAGGCCGCCTCTACCGCACGGGCGACCTGGTGCGCCACACCGCGGACGGCATCCTCGAGTTCCTGGGGCGGACCGACCACCAGGTGAAGATCCGGGGGTTCCGCATCGAGCCCGGCGAGATCGAAGCGGCGCTCGCCGCCCATCCGGGGGTGCGGCAGTGTGCCGTCGTCACGCGCGACGATGCGCGGGGCGACCGGCGGCTGGTTGCCTACTTCGTCCCCGAGTCGGGGACCGTGGCCACGGGCGCATTGCGCGATTTCCTCAGGGAACGGCTGCCCGCCCACATGGTCCCGGCGGCCTTCGTCCCCCTGGCCGGGCTGCCGGTGACGTCGAGCGGCAAGCTCGACCGCAGCTTCCTGCCGGCGCCGGAGCCGGCCGGCGTCGAGGAGGAGGGATACGCCGCGCCGGCAGGACCGGTCGAGGAGCTCCTCGCGGGAATGTGGGAGGACGTCCTCCGGGTCGAGAGGGTGGGCAGGCACGACGACTTCTTCGACCTGGGCGGCCATTCGCTCCTCGCGACCCAGCTCATCGCCCGGGTGCGCGACGCCTTGGGCGTGGACGTGCCGTTGCGCGGCCTCTTCGAGAGCCCGACCGTCGCGGGCCTTGCGGAGCTCGTCCTGGCGCGGATGGGGCGGGGCGCGGGACAGGGCGCCGGCCCGATCGGGAGGGTGCCGCGCGACCGGCCGCTGCCCCTGTCCTTCGCGCAGGAGCGCCTCTGGTTCCTGGACCGGCTGGAGCCGGACAGCGCCGGCTACAACCTCCCGGCCGCCCTGCGGCTGGTCGGGCCTCTGGCGAGGACCGCACTCTACGCGGCGGTCGGAGAGGTCGTGCGTCGCCACGAGGTGCTGCGCATGCGCTTCGCGGAGACGGAGCAGGGGGTCGTCCAGGTGCCCCTCCCCCCCGGGCCCTTCCCCTTCCCCGCGATCGACCTGACCGGTCTGCCGGACGGGGCGCGCGAGGCCGAGGTGCGGCGGCTCGCCGCCGCGGAGGCGATGCGTCCCTTCGACCTGATCCACGGCCCGCTGCTGCGGGTCGGGCTGCTCCACCTCGGCAGCGCGGAGCACGCGATCCTGCTGTCGATGCATCACATCGTGAGCGACGGCTGGTCGATGACCGTGCTGGTCGAGGAGCTCGTCGCCCTCTACTCGGCCTTCGCCGCCGGGAGTCCCTCTCCGCTCCCCGAGCCGGCGATCCAGTACGCCGATTTCGCCGCCTGGCAGCGCCGGTGGCTCCAGGGAGAGAGCCTCGAGGCGCAGCTCGAATATTGGAAGCGGCAGCTGGCCGCGGCGCCGGCGGTGCTCGAGCTCCCCGTGGACCGGCCCCGGCCCGCCTTCCAGATCTCCCGTGGGAAGAGCCTGCCGGTGCATCTCCCTCTCGGCCTTTCGGTGCGGCTCCGTGGGCTGGGGCGGCAGTGGGGCGCCACCTCCTTCATGCTGCTGATGGCGGGGTTCCAGTCCCTGCTGCGCCGCTACTCCGGCCAGCACGACCTCAGCGTCGGGCTCTCGATCGCCGGCCGCACCCGCCTGGAGACCGAGCGCCTGATCGGCCTCTTCGTCAACACCCTCGTGCTGCGCACCGATCTTTCGGGGGACCCTGCGTTCACCGAGCTGGTCCGCCGGGTGCGCGAGGGGGTCCTCGAGGCCCACGCCCACCAGGATCTCCCCTTCGAGAAGCTGGTGGAGGAGCTGCAGCCCGAGCGGAGCCTGAGCTTCACGCCGCTGTTCCAGGTGATGTTCTCGTTGGACCAGTTCCCCAGACGCGAGATCGCGCTGTCCGGTCTGCGGGCGACCGCCATCGCGGCGCCCTCGACGGCGGTGCGGTTCGACCTGGAGATCACCCTGGAAGAGCGGGAGGGGGCCTTCGCCGGCATGCTGCGGTATGCGACCGAGCTCTTCGACGAATCCACGATCCTGCGCTTCCTGATCCACTTTGAGGCCATCCTCGAAGAGATGCTGGAGCACCGCGAGCGGCGCCTTTCGGGTCTCCTCCTGCTGAGCGCCGCCGAGCGTCATCAGTTGATCCGGGAGTGGAACGACACCGCGGTGGAGGGGCCGCGGGAGCTGCCGCTTCAGGAGCTGTTCGCGGCGTGGGCGGCGCGGAGCCCCGAGGCCCCCGCCGTGGTGTGCGAGGGACGCTGCCTGAGCTACGGCGAGCTCGACCGGCGCGCCAACCGGCTGGCCCGCCGACTGCGCCGCCTGGGGGTCGGTCCGGAAGTGCCGGTGGCGCTGTGCGCCGGCCGGTCGCTCGAGATGATCGTCGGCATGCTGGCCATCCTCAAGGCCGGCGGCGCGTACCTGCCGCTCGACGAGAGCTACCCGCGCGAACGGCTGGCCCTGATGGTGGAGGACGCGCAAGCCCCCGTGCTCCTGGCCGCGGGGGAGTCCGCGGCGGCGATCACCGCCCCTACCGTCGTCCGGCTGGAGGCCGAAGCGAGCGAGCTCGCCGGCGAGGACGACGGCCCGTTCGACAGCGGCGCCGGTCCGGATCACCTGGCCTATGTGATCTATACCTCGGGCTCGACCGGCAGGCCCAAGGGGGTGGCATGCTGCCACCGCGGCGTGCTCAACCTCCTGGCCGATCTCGAGCGGCGGCGGCCCCTCGTGCCCGGCGAGGCCTGCGGCCTGTGGACGAGCATCAGCTTCGACGTCTCGGTGTGGGAGATCTTCGCCGCCCTGTGCTACGGCGGCGTGCTGCACATCCCCGGCGAAGACGAGCGCACGAGCGCCGCGGGCCTTTTCCCCTGGCTGGCGCGTCACCGCATCCGCAGCCTCTACCTGCCGCCTTTCCTGCTCGCCGACTACGCGGGCTGGCTGCGCGAGGGGGGCGACGAGCGCCGCTCGCTGGCGCGGTTGCTGGTCGGGGTGGAGCCCATCCCCGAACGCGTGCTGGCGAGCCTTCAGGAGGCGGTGCCGGGACTCCGTATCGTCAACGGCTACGGCCCCACCGAGGCGACGGTCTGCGCCACCTTCTTCGACGTCGGCCGCAGGCCGGCGCCCGACCGCCGTGCTCCGCTCGGCCGGGCGGTGGCCAACTGCCGGGTCTACCTGCTCGACAGCCACCAGCGCGAGGTCCCGATCGGAGCGCCGGGTGAGGTCTGGATCGGTGGGGTGGGCCTGGCACGTGGCTATTTCGGGCGGCCCGACCTGACGGCCGAGCGCTTCCTGCCCGAGCCGATCGGCGGTCCGGGAGCCGGACCGGGAGCGCGCTGCTATCGCACCGGGGACCTGGCGCGCCGCCTGCCAGACGGCAACCTGGAGTTCCTGGGGCGCCGCGACCACCAGGTCAAGCTGCGCGGCGTGCGCATCGAGCTGGGGGAGATCGAGGCCGTGCTCGGGAGCCACCCGGGGGTGGGCCAGGCCGTGGCGATGGTGCGCGAGGATTCGTCCGGCGAGCGCCGGCTGGTGGCTTATGTGGCGCCGCGGCCGCCCGCGAGCTCGGCCGAGGCCGATTCCCGCCAGGTGGAGCATTGGGAGTCGCTCTACGACGCGGTGTACAGCCGGGGCGACCTGCTGGCTCGCGACCCGTGGGTGAACCTGTCGGTGTGGACGACCAGCTACACCGACGGCCCGGTGCCTGAGGACGAGATCTACGAGTGCATCGAGGACTCCGTGTCGCGCATTCTGTCCCTGCACCCGCGCCGGCTGTGGGAGATCGGATGCGGTACCGGCCTGCTCCTGCGGCGGGTCGCCCCGCATTGCGCGTTCTTCCGGGGTACGGACGTCTCCGAGGAAGTGCTGAGCCGGCTGTCGGAACGCCTCCGAGGCTTGCCGGACCTGCCGCCGGTGGAGCTGCTCCATCGGGCCGCCGACGACTTCCGGGATCTGCCGCCGGCGGTCTTCGATACGGTCGTGATGAACGAGGTGACGGTGCACTTCCCCACTGTCGAGTACCTGGTCCGGGTGCTGGAGGGTGTGCTGTCGGTGACCGCTCCGGGCGGCCACATCTATCTGGGAGGAGTGCGCTGCCTGCCGTTGCTGGAGGCGTTCCACGCCTCGGTGGCCCTCTTCCAGGCCGCGGACGAGCTGACCCTGCCGGAGTTGCGGGAGGAGGTGCTGCGGCGCAAGTCGCACGAGAAGCACATGCTCTTTGCACCGCAACTGTTCAACGTCTTGTCCGCGCGCCTGCCTCGCATCCAGCGGCTCTCGGTGCAACTGAAGGGGGGGCGGCACCACAGCGAGATCACCAAGTTCCGCTACGACGTGGTGCTGCATCTCGATGCGGCGGCCTCGGCTCAGGAGGAGCGCACCCTGGAGTGGCCGGCGGCAGGCGGAGCACTGGAGCTCCTGCGCGGCGTCCTGAGCGAGGAGCGGCCTGCCTTGCTCAGGGTCCTCGGCATGCCCAACGCCCGCCTGCGAGACGACCTGTTCGCCCTGCGGACGATGCACGAGTGGGACCTCGGGACGGTGGGAGAGCTGCGGGAAGCGGTGCGGCGCCGGTCCGGCGGACCGGGGGTGGATCCTGCCGACCTCTGGGACCTCGGCCGGGAGCTCGGCTACGAGGTGGAGGTGTCCTGGTCTGAGAACGGCGACCTGGGGGGGATCGACGCGCTGTTCCTCCGCCCGGGTGTGCAGCCGAAACCACGGACCCCGGCCCCTGAGCCGCAGCCCGCCTGGAGCCTTTTCGGCAACATCCCGGCCGCCAGCGGCGGAGTGCCCGGGCGGCTCGTCGCGGAGCTGCGTGCCTTCCTCTCCGAGCGCCTCCCCGAGCCCATGATGCCCTCGGCTTTCGTGATTCTCGACGAGCTGCCCCGGCTGCCGGGCGGCAAGATCGACCGCAAGTCCCTGCCGGAGCCGGAGCGGCGCGCCGCGGGTGGGATCTCGGCGCTGCGGACGCAGATGGAGGAGATGCTGGCAGCGCTCTGGGCTGAGGTGCTGCAGTTGGAGCGGGTGGGCCGGGACGACAACTTCTTCGAGCTGGGTGGGCACTCGCTGATGGCCACGCGGCTGGTGTCCCGGATCCGGGAGGCCTTCGGGGTGGAGCTGCCTCTGCGCGTCCTCTTCGAGGCGCCGACGATCGGCGGGCTCGCCGCCCGGGTGGAGCAGGAGGCGGCGGTGGGCCGGGGGCTGGCCGCCCCGCCCCTGGTGCCGGCGCCGCGCGACCGGGAGCTCCGTCTCTCCTTCGCCCAGCAGCGCCTCTGGTTCATCGACCAGCTCGACCCCGGCAGCCCCGTTTACAACATTCCCACGGCCCTCCGTCTGCGGGGCCCGCTGGACGTGGCCGCGCTGGCGACGAGCTTTCGCGAGGTCGTCCGGCGCCACGAGGGCTTGCGGACCACCTTCCCCTCGGTCCAGGGACGGGCCGTGCAGGTGATCGCACCGGCCGCCCCCGTCCCGCTGCCCGTGGTGGACCTGGAGCCGCTACCGCGGCCGATCCGGGAAGAGGAGGTGTCGCGGCTGGCACGCGAAGAGGCGAGCCGGTCCTTCTCGCTCGCCGCGGGCCCGCTCCTCCGCACCTGCCTGTTGCGGCTGGGGCCCGAGGAGCATGCGCTCCTGTTCACCGCCCACCACATCGTGTCGGATGGCTGGTCCACCGACCTCCTGGCTTTCGAGGTGGCGGTGTCCTACGCCGCATTCCTGGAAGGCCGCGAGCCGTCTCTTCCGGAGCTGCCGGTCCAGTACGCCGATTTCGCCCACTGGCAGAGGGAATGGCTGCGCGACGAGGTCCTGGAACAGCAGCTCTCCTATTGGCGGACCCGGCTGGCGGGCGCGCCGCCCCGGCTCGAGCTGCCCACGGACCGCCCGCGTCCGGCCCTGGTTACCCATCATGGCGCGACCGTCCCGTTCGTGCTCCCGCCGGATCTCCGCGAGGCTCTCCTTCGCTTCGGCCGGGCTCAGGGCAGCACCCTGTACATGTCGCTCCTCGCGGGATTCTTCTGCCTCCTGTCCCGGCACTCGGGCCAGAGGGACCTTTGCGTGGGCTCGCCCATCGCGGGCCGGAACCGTCTGGAGACCGAGAACCTGATCGGGCTGCTGGTGAACATGCTGGTCCTGCGCGGCGACCTCTCGGGGAACCCCAAAGCCTCAGAGCTCCTGCAGCGGGTCCGTGAGGCGGCCCTCGAAGCCCAGTTCCATCAGGACCTGCCGTTCGAGATGCTCGTGGACGAGTTGCAGCCGGAACGGAACCTCAGCCACATGCCGCTCTTCCAGGTGGTGTTCGCACTGCAGAATACGGCTCGGAAAGGGCGGATCGAGCTGGCGGGGCTGCGTTCGAGCCTCCTCGCCGTCGCCGACGGGACGGCCAAGTTCGACCTCACGCTCTTCGTCGGTGAACGAGAGCACGATCTCGCCGGCGTGGTGGAGTACAACACCGACCTCTTCGATCGCAGCACCGTCCTCCGCCTGATCGGCCATCTGAGGTCTGTGCTGGAAGAGATGACGTCAGGTGGCGAGGTGCGGCTCTCCGAGCTGGACCTGCTGAGCGAGGCCGAGCGGCACCAGATGCTCGCCGAGTGGAACGACACGCGAAAGCCGTACGCCCGTCAGGCTTCGCTCCAGGAAGGCTTCGAGCGGCAGGCGACACGGCATCCGCAGGCGGTGGCGGTCGTCTTCGGGGATCGGGTGTGGACGTACGGGGAGGTGGAGGCGTGGGCCAACCGGATGGCCGGCCACCTGCGAGAGCTGGGCGTGGGCCGGGGAGACCTGGTCGCGGTGCACCTGCACCGCTGCGCCGAGATGGTGCCGGCGCTGTTGGGGATCCTCAAGAGCGGGGCGGCCTACGTGCCGGTTGAGGTGAGCCTGCCGCCGGCGCGGGTGGGCTGGCTCCTGTCGAAGCTGGGCACCCGCTGTGTGATCACCCAATCCCGCCGGGTGGGCAGCCTGTGCGAGATGGACCTGCCCGACCTCGAGCACTTGGTGCTGGTGGACGAGCCGGAGGAGGTGCCGGAGAGCCGGATGCGGGTCTGGGGCCGGTCGGAGTGGCCGGCGGGGCTGGGGGACAAGCCGCCGGTCTCCTGCGGAGCCGAGGACCTGGCCTATATCATCTTCACCTCCGGCTCGACGGGAACGCCGAAGGGGGTCATGGTGCGCCACCAGCCGGTGGTGAACCTGATCGAGTGGGTCAACGCGAGGTTTGGCATGAGCCCGCGGGATCGGGGGCTTTTCGTCACCTCCTTGAGCTTCGACCTCTCCGTCTACGACGTGTTCGGTCTGCTCGCGGCGGGCGGCTCCGTGCGGGTCGTCGCCGAGGAGGAGCTGCGCGATCCAGCGGCGCTGGTGCGCGCCTTGGAGTCGGAGCCGATCACCTACTGGGACTCGGCGCCGGCTGCCCTGCAGCAACTCGTACCTTTCTTCTCGCAGGCGGAGGGGCGGAGCCGCCTGCGGCTGGTGTTCCTGAGTGGCGATTGGGTGCCGCTGACCCTCCCGGACCAGGTCCGGGAGGCGTTCCCGCGGGCTCAGGTCGTCGCCCTGGGAGGGGCGACGGAGGCGACCGTCTGGTCGAACTTCTTCCCGGTGGCGGAGGTGGCGCCGGCGTGGGCCAGCATACCGTACGGCCGGCCTATCCAGAACGCGCGCTACCACGTGCTGGACGCGGACCTGAACCCATGCCCGACCGGGGTGCCGGGGGACCTCTACATCGGCGGCGAGTGTCTGGCCCTGGGCTACGCACAGGAGCCGGCGCTGACGGCGTGGAAGTTCGTGCCCGACGGCTGCCGCGGCGACTTCGGGGCGCGGCTGTACCGGACCGGCGACCGGGCCCGGTACTGGGCCAGCGGCCTGCTGGAGTTTCTGGGCCGGCTGGACCTCCAGGTCAAGATCCGCGGCTTCCGGATCGAGCTGGGGGAGATCGAGGCGGCGCTGGGCGATCACCCCGGGGTACGCGAGGCGGTGGTGCTGGCGCGGGAGGATGCGCCCGGAGACAAAAGGCTGGTGGCCTATGTCGTCTCCCGGGAGGGTGCGGGGCCGGACGCCGGCGGGCTGCGCGCCCACCTGCGGGAGCGGCTGCCGGAGTACATGGTGCCCTCGGCCTTCGTGTTCCTCGACGCCATGCCGGTGACGAGCAATGGCAAGCTGGATCGCAAGGCGCTGCCGGCCCCGGAGCGCACGCGAGAGACGGCTGCGGAGGGCTATGCGGCGCCGCGCAACTCCACCGAGGAGCTGCTGGCCGGCCTGTGGGTCGAGGTGCTCGGCGTCGGCCGCGTCGGCATCCACGACAACTTTTTCGACCTCGGCGGGGACTCGATCCTGAGCATCCAGATCGTGGCGCGGGCCAACGAAGCAGGCCTCCCCCTGGTCCCGCGGCAGATCTTCGAGCACCAGACGGTCGCGGAGCTGGCGCAGATCGCCACGGCAGCGCTGGCGGGGGCCGAGGTGCTGGTGACCGGCTCCGTCCCGCTGACGCCGGCCCAGCTCCGGTACCTGGAGGAGGAGCCCGAGTTGGAATGGGGGCGGGCCGTCCTGCTCGAGGCGCCCGGGGGGCTCGACCCCGAGCCGCTGCGCAGAGCTCTCGATCTCCTGGCCCGCCGTCACGACGCGCTACGGCTCCGCTTCGAGAGCGGCGAGGACGGCTGGCGCCAGAGGGACGGCGGAGTGGAAGGCGCCGTCCCCCTCGCGGTCATCGATCTGCATCGGCTCCCCGGAGATTTGTGCAATGCAGCGCTCGACGCCGCTGCGGCCCAGGCACTGGCGAGTCTCGATCCCATCCGGGGACCGCTCGCGCGCGCCGCGGTGCTCGATCCCGGTAGCGGCGGGCCGGTCCGCCTTCTCCTGGTCGCCCATCCACTGGTGGTCGACGAGCTCTCCTGGGGGCTTCTGCTCGCCGAGCTCGAGCGCGACTACGAGCGCCTCCTGGGCGGCGAGGCTCCGCCGGAGCCCCTCCGACAGACGCCATTCCTCCGCTGGGCGGCGCTCCTGGCGAGGCGGGTGCGGTCGGAGGAGCTGCGTGCCGAAGCCGAGTACTGGCTCGCCGGCGACCGCCGCTGGGTTGCGCCGCTGCCGGTCGAGACGCCGTGGAGCGAGGAGCCGGAGCCCTCAGCCCGCCCTCTCGCCGTGTGGCTCGACGCCGAGCGGACCGCCGCGCTGCTCCAGGACGCGCTCGCGGCGTACCACACCCGTCCCGAGGATCTGCTGCTCGCAGCCCTCGTCGAGGGCTTCGCGAGCTGGACCGGCCGCCGCTCTCTGCTGGTGGACCTCGCGGGGCCTGGGCGCGAGGGTCTGCTCGACGGCTTCGATCCCTCGCTCACGGTCGGCTGCTTCGCGGGGAGCGCTCCGCTGCTGCTCGATCTGGAGGGGAGGCGGGCTCCCGGGGACGCGATCCGGTCGGTCAAGGCGCAGCTCCGCGCCATGCCGCACGGCGGACTGGGCCATGGCCTTCTGCTCCAACGGACGGAGGACCCGGATCTGCTCGAAGACCTGCGTTCCTTGCCGGCTCCCGAGGTCGGCTTCCGGTACATGGGCCCGGCCGAGCCGCCGCGTATGTCCTCGCGAGTCCGGCCGGCCGGTCATCAGCCCTCGCGGGCCTTCCGCTCCGCAGCCCGGCATCGGATCGACGTTACGGCGCGCGTCCTCGACGGCCGATTGCAGGTCGGCTGGACCGATGACGGGGGAGCGCTCCACGGCGAAACCGTCGAGGATCTCGCCCGCGGCTTCCTCACGGCTCTCGAAAACGCCGTGGATCACTGCCTCTCTCCGGAAACCAGCGCGGTCACGCCGGAAGATTTCGAGCTCGCCAACGTCAACCAGGAGCAGTTGGACGGTATTCTGGCGAGGCTCGGCAACAGCAGGAGGCCCTCATGATCGCGAGCCGCGAGCCGCGAGAGCAGATCGAAGATCTCTATCCCCTGTCGCCAATGCAACAGGGGATGTTGTTCGATACCTTGTACTCCCCGGGCACGGGCATCTACCTTGGTCAGTCCTCGTGGGAGATTCGCGGAGAGCTGGACGTTTCGGCGCTCCGCTCGGCCTGGCAGTCGCTGGTCGAACGGCATTCGATCCTGCGGACGGCGTTCTTCTGGGAGGGATTGGACGAGCCGGCGCAGGTTGTCTGCCGAAACGTGGAGCTCCCCTGGGCGGACCTCGACTGGCGCGGCATTCCGCCGGCAGAGCGCCAGCCGCGTCTGTGGGCCCTCCTCGATGAGGACCGACGGCTCGGCTTCGACCTCGCAGAGCCCCCGCTGATGCGGATGACCCTCATCCGTCTGGAGGAGAACGCCTGGTCGCTCACCTGGACCTACCACCATCTGCTCATCGACGGCTGGTGCATGGCGCTCCTGTTCCGGGAGGTGCTGAGTCTCTACGAGGGGAAACGCAGCGGGCGGGAGCCGCGCCTGCGGCCGAGCCGCCCTTATCGCGACTACATCGCCTGGCTCAAGAAGCAGGACCTGTCGCGCGCGGAGGCCTTCTGGCGGCGCCTGCTCGCCGGCTTCGAGGCACCGACCTTGCTGAGGCTGGAGCGCCCACGGCGCAACGGGAGCAACGCCGCCGATTTCCGCGGGGTGGCGAGATTCCATCTCGCGCCGGGCACGACGGAGCGCCTGCGCGCCCTGGCTCAGCGGAGCCGGGTGACGCTCAACGCAGTAGTGCAGGGGGCCTGGAGTCTGCTGCTCAGCCGCTACAGCGGCAACGACGACGTGGTCTTCGGAGCTACCGTGGCAGGCCGTCCGGCCTCACTTCCGGGGGTCGAGACAATGATCGGTCCCTTCATAAACACCCTCCCGGTGCGGGTGCTGATCTCGCCTGCGGCCGATCTGGTCCCCTGGCTCAAGAATCTACAGTCGCTTCAAGTGGAGCTGCGCGAGTACGAGTACACACCGCTGGTGGATCTCCAGGGGTGGAGCGAGGTGCCGCGCTCGCAGCCGTTGTTCGAGAGCGTGTTCATTTTCCAGAGCTTCCCGGTGGACCGCGGGCTGATGCAGGAGGTGGGCAGCGCGGTGGAGATCCGGGAGCTGGCAGGCGAGGGGTGGACGAGCGAGAGTCTGGTGTTCTCAGTCGCTGAAGAGCGGGGAGGCCTCGCGGGGGTTCTCGAGTACGACGCGGGGGCATTCGACCGGTTGGCGCTCCAACGGCTCCTCGGCCAACTCGACGTGCTGCTCGCGGAGATGGCGCAGAGGCCTGAGCGGCGGCTGTCGGATCTGGAGCCGCTGAGCGAGGCGGAGCGCCATCAGCTCGTCCGGGAGTGGAATGACACCCGCCGAGAGTGGCCGTGGCCCGACAGCTACCAGCGCGCCTTCGAGGCGCAGGTGAAGGCCAGGCCAGCCGAGGTGGCGGCCGTCTTTGCAGGGCGGACGCTGACCTACGCCGAGCTCAACTCGCAGGCGAACCGGATGGCCTGGCGGCTGCTGGAGCTGGGCATGGGGCCGGACACGGTCGTGCCGCTGCTGGACGAGCGGGGGCCGGGCTTCCTGGCCGCGATCGTCGGCGTGCTCAAGGCGGGGGGTGCCTACCTACCCCTCGACCCGGCGCATCCGGCCGAGCGCTGGGCGCGGATCCTGGCCGGGGCGCGGGTGCCGCTGGTGGTGAGAGGGGCGGTCTTCGCACAGCGCTTCGAGGAGGCGCTGGAGGGGCTGCCGGAGGGCTCCCGGCCGCGGGTCCTGGGGCTGGAGGAGCTGTTGGCCGAAGGCGGCAGGGAGAACGACCCTCCCTGCCGAGTCGGGCCCTCGCACCTGAGCTACTCGATCTTCACCTCGGGCTCCACCGGGATGCCCAAAGGGCCGATGATCCAGCACCTGGGCTTCCTCAATCACATCTACGCGCTGGTCGCGGACATGGGCCTGACGGAGCGCGACCGCATCGGGCAGACCGCCTCGCAGTGCTTCGACATCTCGGTCTGGCAGTTCCTGGGCCCGCTGCTGGTCGGAGGCCGGATCTGCATCTTCCCCGACGAAGTGTCGCACGACGGCCGGCGTCTGCTGGAAGAGTCGGAGCGGGAGGGGGTGACGGTGCTGGAGACCGTGCCGTCGCTGCTGCGGGTGATGCTGGAGACGCTGGAGGCCGAGGGGCGACAGGGAGTGTTGGGGGCGCTACGCTGGATGATGCCGAGCGGAGAGGCGCTGCCGGAGGACGTGGCGCGGAGATGGATGGAGCGCTTCCCCGGAATCCCCCTGCTCAACGCCTACGGCCCAGCGGAGTGCTCGGACGACGTGTCGCTGCGCCGCTTCGACGAGATGCCGGAGGAGGGGGAGCTGCGCATCACGATCGGCCGACCGGTGGCCAATGTGCGGCTGTACGTGCTGGACCGGGAGCTGCGACCGGTGCCCATCGGGGTGCTGGGCGAGCTGGCCCTGGGCGGAGATTGTGTCGGGCGCGGGTATCTCAACGATCCGTGGCACACGGCCGAGTCGTTCCTGCCGGACCCGTTTGCGAGCGCGCCGGGAGCACGGCTCTACCGCAGCGGCGATCTGGCGCGCTCCCTGCCCGACGGAGACCTGGAGTACCTGGGCCGGATCGACCATCAAATCAAGATCCGGGGCTTCCGGGTCGAGCTGGGGGAGGTGGAGGCGGAGCTGGCGCGCCAGCCGGGCGTCGAGCAGGCGGTCGTGGTGGTCCGGGCGGAGCGCCTGGTGGCGTACGTGGTGCCGCAGTCGGAGGGGGCGGTCCAGGTCGCGCAGCTCAAGGAACGGTTGCGGGCGAGCCTGCCGGAGTACATGGTGCCGGGCTGGTTCGTGGTGCTCGACCAACTGCCGCTGACGCCCAACGGCAAGCTCGACCGGAAGGCCTTGCCGGTACCCGAGCCGGACTGGACATCCGGCGAGACCGCGTCTCCCCGGACGATGACCGAGCAGATGCTGGCGGTCCTCTGGCAGGAGGTGCTGCAGCTCGAGCGGGTGGGCCGCGACGACGACTTTTTCGATCTGGGCGGCCATTCGCTGATGGCGACGCGCGCCCTCTCACGGGTGCGCGAGACCTTCGGAGTGGAGCTGTCGCTGCGCACCTTCTTCGAGTCCTCCAAGCTCTGCGCGTTGGCAGCGGTGATCGAGCAGGCCGGATCGGTCGGCGCTCCACAGGCTCCCGCGATCGGGCGGGCGCCGCGGGACATCGGGCTTCCGCTGTCGTTCTCCCAGCAGCGGCTCTGGTTCATCGACCAACTAGAGCCGGGGAGCCCGCTCTACAACATCGCTTCCGGGGTCCGCCTGACCGGCCCTCTCGATCCGGCCGCCCTGGCGGGTGCTCTGGGGGAGGTGGTCCGGCGTCACGAGGCTTTGCGAACGACATTCCCGGCGGTGGACGGAGTTCCGGCGCAGGTCATCTCTCCTACGGGTCCCTTCCCGGTTCCCGAGGTGGATCTGTCCGGGTTGTCGGAGGAGGTCCGCTCCACCCACCTCTCGCGACTCGCCCGGGAGGAGGCACGGCGTCCCTTCGACCTGGCGCGGGGACCGCTGCTGCGGGCCACGTTGCTGCGGCTGGGATGGGAGGATCACGCGGTCCTCTTCACGATGCACCACATCCTCTCGGACGGCTGGTCGATGGATCTCCTGGCCGGAGAGGTGGGGGCCTTCTACACCGGGCTCGTCAGTGGCCATCCAGCGCCGCTGCCTGAGCTGGCGGTCCAGTACGCGGACTTCGCATGGTGGCAGCGGCAGTGGCTGAGCGGCGACGTGCTCGCTGCAGAGATCGACTACTGGAGGCGCCGGCTCGCCGGGCTTCCGGCCGTCCTGGAGCTGTCCACGGACCGTCCGCGCCCAAGGATCCAGAGCTCGCGGGGATCGTTGGAGAAGCTGCCTCTGCCACAGGATCTCAACGCGCGTCTGGTCGGCCTGGCGCGGAAGGAAGGCGCGACCCTCTTCATGGTTCTCCTGGCCGCCCTCCAGACGCTCCTGTCCCGCCTCACGGGCCAGCAGGATCTGGCGGTCGGTGCTCCGATCTCCGGGCGGAGCCGCCTGGAGACGGAGAGCCTCATCGGGTTTTTCGTCAACACCCTGGTGCTGCGTGGGGATCTCGCGGGGGACCCGACCTTCCGCGAGCTGCTGAAGCGGACGCGGGAGGTGGTCCTGGGGGCCGACCTGCACCAGCACCTCCCGTTCGAAATGATCGTGCAGGAGCTGGGGGTGGAGCGCAGCCTCAGCCATTCGCCCCTGTTCCAGGTGATGCTCGCCCTCGACAACACGAAGTCGTCGGCTCTTTCGTTGCCAGACCTCACGGTCGAGGCCCTGGAGGTCGAATCGGGAGTGGCTCGTTTCGATCTGACGGTCTGGGTGGTCGAGGCGAACGGTTCCCTCACCGGAGCCCTCGAGTACAACACCGACCTGTTCGACCGGACGACGATCCTCCGCGTTGCGAGGCACTTCCAAGCTCTCTTGCAGTCCGCCGTGGAGACCCCGGCGGGGCGCCTCTCCGAGCTCCCCCTGCTGTCGGCTCCCGAGCGCCAGCAGCTCTTCATCGAGTGGAACGACACGGGGGTTCTCGAGACGGCCGAGTGCGTGCCGGAAGGATTCGCCGAGCAGGCGCGGCATACGCCCGACGCCCCGGCCCTCCTTGCGGGCGACGCGGTCTGGACCTACCGCGATCTCGACCGGGCATCGGACCGGATGGCGCGCTTCCTCCGCGGGCTGGGCGTAGGGCCCGAGACGCTCGTCGGCGTCGCCACCGAGCGGTCGCCCGAGATGGTGGTCGCTCTCCTCGGGATCCTCAAGGCGGGCGGCGCCTATCTCCCGCTCGATCCGTCGTACCCGCCCGAGCGTCTCCGCTTCATGCTGGAGGACTCCGGGGCCGCGGTGCTCCTCACCGAGGAGCGGCTGATCGCGGGGCTGCCGTCCACGGGGGCTCGCGTGATCACGCTCGACCGCGGCCGGGTGGAGGCCCATCCCCCGGCCCCCCTTGGGGAGCGCACCGATCCGGCGTCGCTGGCCTACGTCCTCTACACCTCCGGCTCCACCGGCCGGCCCAAGGGGGTGCAGATCCCCCACGGCGCCCTGGCCAACCTCCTGGCCTCGATGCGCCTGCGCCCGGGGCTGGCCGCGGGCGACCGCCTGCTGGCGGTGACCTCTCTCTCCTTCGACATCGCCGGCCTGGAGCTCTTCCTCCCGCTCACGACCGGCGCCCGGATCGACCTGGCGACCCGCGAGACCATCCTGGATGGCGAGCGGCTGCGCGACCGCCTCCCCGTGGCCACCGTGTTGCAGGCCACTCCCTCCACCTGGCGGATGCTCCTGGACGCCGGTTGGGAGGGGGACCGCGGGTTCCGGGCGCTCTGCGGCGGCGAGGCGCTGCCCCCGGGGCTCGCGGGGGAGCTCGCCGCCCGGACAGGGGCGGTGTGGAATCTCTACGGCCCCACCGAAACGACCGTGTATTCCGCCGGTCACCGGCTCTCCTCCACCCAAGACGCGGCCGGAGCCGGCATCGTCCCCATCGGGCGCCCCATCGCCGAGACGCGGATCCACGTCCTCGGGCCGGCGCTCGAGCCCGTCCCGGTGGGCGTGCCCGGCGACCTCTACATCGGCGGCGCCGGCCTCGCCCGCGGCTATCTGGGGCGGCCGGACCTGACGGCCGCGGCCTTCGTCCCCGACCCCTTCGCAGGCCTGGCCGGGAGCCCGCCGGGGACGCGGCTCTATCGCACCGGAGACCTCGCCCGCTTCCTGCCGGACGGAGCCCTCGCCTACCTCGGCCGCACCGACCAGCAGGTCAAGGTGCGCGGGTTCCGCATCGAGATCGGGGAGGTCGAGGCCGTGGTCGCCCAATGCCCCGGGGTGCGGGAGGTCGTGGCGGTGGTGCGCGGCGAGGGCGTGGACCGCAGGCTCGTCGCCTACTGGACGGCGGCCGGGGAGCCGGTCCCGGAGGCGGACGCCTTGGAGGAGCACGCGCGCCTCTCCCTGCCGCACTATATGGTGCCCACGGTCTTCGTACGGCTGGAGGCGCTGCCCCGTACTCCGAACGGCAAGGTCGATCGCCGGGCGCTGGCGGCCCTGGAGGTCGCGCCGGGACTTCGGAACGCATCGTACGTGGCACCCCGGACCCCCGTCGAGGAGGTTCTCGCCGCCCTCTGGATCGACGTGCTCGAAGCCGAGCGCGTCGGAGCGCACGACGACTTCTTCGCGCTCGGCGGTCACTCGCTTCTCGCCACGCAGCTCGTCTCTCGCGTTCGCCAGGTTTTCAGCGTGGAGCTGCCGGTGCGCGCCGTCTTCGAGAGCCCCACCATGGCGGCGATGGCGGCGGCGATCGAGCGGCTGCGCCGGGCGGGGACCCGGGACGAGGCGCCTCCCCTGGAGCGGATTCCGCGCGAGCGGGAGCTACCCCTCTCCTTCGCCCAGCAACGGCTCTGGCTCATCGATCAACTCGCCCCCGGGAACCGCGTCTACAACCTCCCCGCCGGGGTCCGCCTGTCCGGCTCGCTGGACGTTGTGGCGCTGCGCCGGACTCTCGCGGAGATCGTCCGCCGGCACGAGGTCCTGCGCACCAGCTTCCCGGCTACCGCGGGCCTGCCGGTCCAGCGCATCGCTGCGGCCGGCTCTTTCGACCTGCCGCTGCTGGACCTCGCGGGTCTGCCCGGGCGGCTGCGTACCTGCGAGCTGCGCCGGCTCGCTCGCGAGGAGGCCCGGCGCCCCTTCGACCTCGCCCACGGCCCGGTGCTGCGCGTCCATCTCCTGCGGCTGGGCGGGGAAGACCACGTCGTCCTGCTGACGATGCATCACATCGTCTCCGACGCCTGGTCGATCGGTCTGCTGGTGAAGGAGGTCGTGGCGCTCTATCCGGCCTTCTCCTCGGGGCGGCCGTCGCCACTACCCGAGCTGCCCCTCCAATATGCAGACTTCGCGCACTGGCAGCGGCGGTGGCTGAGCGGTCCGGTGCTGGACTCCGAGCTGGCCTTCTGGAGACGGGAGCTGGCCGGCGCTCCGGCGATCCTCGAGCTGCCGACGGACCGGCCGCGTCCGCCGGTGCAGACGTTGCGGGCCGCCCAGCATCCCTTCACCTGGCCTGCCGAGCTCTCGCGCCGGATCCGCGAGGTGGCACGGCACGAGGGGGCGACGCTGTTCATGACCCTGCTTGCCGCCTTCCAGGCGCTGCTGTTTCGCGCCAGCGGTCATGAGAAGCTGACGGTAGGCACGCCTATCGCCGGCCGCACCCGGCTGGAATTCGAAGAGCTGATCGGCTTCTTCGTCAACACCCTGGTCCTGCGCGCCGACTTTTCCGGCGAGCCCGGCTTCCGCGAGACGCTGGCGCGGGCCCGGGAGAGGGTCCTCGCGGCGCACGACCATCAGGACCTGCCGTTCGAGATGCTGGTCGGCGAGTTGCAGCCCGAGCGCAGCCTCTCCCACTCGCCGCTGTTCCAGGTGATGTTCGTGCTGCAGAACGCCCCCCGGCAGCCACTGGCGCTGCCCGGCCTGAAGCTGTCGGAGGAAGGCGGCGACACGGAGGCCGGCCAGTTCGATCTGGTGCTGCTGATCGCCGAGGGCGAGGAGCGCCTGGCCGGTTCCCTCAAGTACAACCCCGACCTGTTCGACGCGGCGACGGTCGGACGCATGGTGGGGCATTTCCAGACGCTTCTCGCAGCGGCCGTGGCAGCTCCGGAGACCCCCGTCATGCTGCTGCCGCTGCTCAGTCCAGCGGAGCGTCAACAGCTTGTCGAGGAGTGGAACGACACGGCAGATCCCAGGCAGGCAGAGGTCTGCGTTCATCAGCTCTTCGAGGAGCAGGTGCGCGAAAGACCCGGGGATCTGGCGCTGATTTTCGAGGACCGGCGCCTGAGCTTCGCGGAGCTCAACGGTCTCGCCAACTGTCTCGCCTGGCACCTGCGGTCCCTGGGCATCGGCCCGGGAATCCCGGTCGCCGTCCACCTGGAGCGCTCCGTGGAGCTGGCCGTGGCCCTGCTGGCGGTGTTCAAGGCCGGTGGCGTCTACGTGCCCCTGGATCCCGCGCAACCGCAGCAGCGCCTGTCCCTGATCCTGGAGGACGCCGGGGCGCCGCTCCGGCTCACCGCCGGGCACCTCGCCGGGCTCTTTCCTGCCGGGCTCGCGGGGGTGCTCCGGCTCGATGGGGACGCGGCGGAGATCGCCGGCCGGCCGGCCGGTGACCTGCCGCCGATCGCCTCGCCCGCCGATCTGGCCTACGTCGTCTACACCTCGGGCTCGACCGGCCGTCCCAAGGGGACCCTGCTCGCCCACCGGGGGCTGACGAACCTGGTCCTCGCGCAGAGGGATCTCTTCAGGGTCCGCCCCGGCGACCGGGTGCTCCAGTTCCACTCCTCGGGCTTCGACGGCTCGATCTCAGAGGTCTTCCTGGCCCTGGCGAGCGGCGCGACCCTGTGCATGGCCTCCCGGCAGACGCTGATGGCTCCCGAGGGTCTGGCGGCTCTGCTCCAGCGGGAGGAGGTCACGGTGGCCAAGCTGCCGCCGTCGGTCCTCAACGCCCTGCCGGAGGCGGAGCTGCCGGCGTTGCGTGCGATCACCTCGGCCGGCGATGCCTGCACGGGCGAGCTGGTGGGCCGCTGGTCGCGCGGGCGGCGGTTCTACAACGGCTACGGCCCCACGGAGGTGACGGTCGGTGCCTCCATGATGGACTGCACCGGGCTCGCCAATCCGCGGCCGCCGATCGGCCGCCCCTTCCCGAACACGCGGGTCCACCTGCTCGACCGCAACCTGCAAATCCAGCCGGCCGGGGTTCCGGGCGAGCTCTGCGTCGGCGGGATCGGACTGGCCTGGGGCTATCTCGGTCGACCCGATTTAACGGCCGAGCGGTTCATTCCCGACCCCTTCCGCGGCACGGCTGGAGGCCGTCTGTACCGCACGGGAGACCTGGCCCGCCACCTGCCGGACGGCCGGCTCGAGTTCCTGGGCCGGGTGGACCGCCAGGTGAAAGTGCGCGGCTTCCGGATCGAGCCGGGTGAGGTCGAGGCGGCCCTGAGCACACATCCGGCGGTGCGCCAAGCGGTGGTCGCGCTGCACGGCGAGGGTCCCGGCGACAAGCGGCTGGTGGCCTATCTTGTGACGGCGGGAGAGACGCCGCCGGCCGCGGGGAATCTGCGCGCCTTCCTCGCGGGCCGCCTGCCCGACTACATGATCCCATCCGCTTTCACCTTCCTCCCGGCGCTGCCGCTGACCCCCCATGGCAAGGTCGACCGGGAGGCTCTGCCGGAGCCCGCCTGGGGAGTCCCCTCGCGAGAGGAGGCTTTCGTCGCACCGCGCAATCCTCGGGAGGAGGTGCTTGCCGCCCTCTGGACCGAGGTCCTCGGAGTGCCCGCGGTCGGGGTCCACGACGATTTCTTCGAGCTGGGCGGCCATTCGCTCGTAGCAGCGCAGCTCATCTCCCGGGTGCGGCAGGCGTTCCAGGTCGAGATCCCGTTGCGCGCCCTGTTCGACGCGCCCACGGTGGCCGGGCTGGCCTTGGCGGTCGAGCAAGCGGCCGCGGCCGGCCGGCCGCCGATGCCGCCGATCGAGCGGGTGTCGCGCGACTCGCCCCCGCCGCTCTCCTTCGCCCAGCAGCGGCTGTGGTTCCTGGAGCAGATGGGCGCCGGAGGAGCGGCCTACAACGTGCCCGTGGCTCTGCGCATCCGCGGGCCGCTCGAAGCTCGCTGGCTCGCGGCCGGGCTGGCCGAGGCCGTCCGGCGCCACGAGGTCCTGCGGACGACCTACGAGGTCCGGCGGGGTGAGCCGGTCCAGGTGACCACCCCGCCAGGGCGCTGGACCCTGCCGGGGGTCGATCTCGGCGCGCTCCCGGAGCCCTGCCGGGATGCGGAAGCCCTGCGGTTGGCCGCGGACGAGGCCGGAGCGCCGTTCGATCTCGCCCGCGGCCCGGTCCTGCGTGCCGCGCTCCTGCGGCTCGGAGGCGAGGAGCACGTCATCCTCCTGACCCTGCACCACATCGCCTCGGACGGCGTCTCGATCGAAATCCTGGTGCGGGAGATCTCCGAGCTCTACCGCAGCTTCGCCGCCGGCCAGGCACCACGGCTGCGGGAGCTGCCGGTCCAGTACGCCGACTTCGCGGCCTGGCAGCGAAGCTGGCTCAGCGGCGAGGTGCTGGAATCCGAGCTGGCCTACTGGCGGGAGTCCCTGCGCGGCGCCCCGCCCGTCCTGGACCTGCCCACCGACCGCCCGCGCCCGGCCCAGCGCACCGCCCGCGGCAGCAGCGTCGCCGTGCGGATCCCCCCAGAGGCCGCGGCTGCGCTTCGTGCCCTTGCCCGCCGCGGCAATGCGACGTCGTTCATGGTCCTGCTGACCGTTTTCCAGACGCTGCTCCACCGGCTGACCGGGGAGGAGGAGTTCAACCTCGGCTCGCCGATCGCGGGACGGAGCCACCTGGAGATCGAGGACCTCATCGGGTTCTTCGTCAACACGCTCGTCCTACGGGCGGACCTGTCCGGCGACCCGCCCTTCGACGAGCTGGTCGGGAGGACCCGCGAGGTGGTCCTGCAAGCCAACCTCCATCAGGAGCTCCCGTTCGAGAAGCTCGTCGAGGAGCTGCAACCGCAGCGCAGCCTGTCGTACACCCCCCTGTTCCAGGTGCTCTTCTCGCTGCAGGGCTTCGCGCGCGAGCCCCTGGGGATCGCGGGCCTGACGGTGACGCCGCTGCCGCTCGCCGGCGCCACGGCGAAGTTCGACCTCATGCTGGTCCTGGAAGAGGGGGGAGGAGAGATCGCCGGAGCGCTCGAGTACAGCAGCGACCTCTTCGACCGGACGACCGCGGAGCGCATCGCTCGGGCTTTCGAAGGATTGGCGGAGGCGGAGGCGGCCGCACCGGGCCTCCCGCTGTCGTCCCCATCCCTGCTCGACGAGGTGGAACGCCACCAGCTCCTGGTCGAGTGGGGGGACACGCGGGCGAGCTATCCCTCCGAGCACGCCGTCCACGAGCTGTTCGAGGTTCAGGCCGACAGGGTTCCGGAGGCGCCGGCGGTCTCCTTCGGGGACCGCTCGCTGAGCTATCGCGAGTTGGACCTGCGGGCCAACCAGCTCGCCCACCACCTGCGGGCGGTCGGTGTCAGGTCCGGGGATCCGGTGGGGATCTGCACCGAACGCTCCGCACCGATGGTCGTCGCGATGCTCGCCGTGCTGAAGGCCGGAGCGGCCTACGTGCCGCTCGACCCGTCCTATCCCCGCGAGCGCCTCTCCCTGATGGCCGCGGACGCTGGCCTGGCGGCGCTGCTGACCCAGGAGCACCTGGCGAGCGTCCTGCCGGCCGGTGGCAAGCCGCTGGTGCGGCTGGACGCGGACTGGCCGGAGATCGCGCGGCGCAGCGGCGAGCGGGTCGCTGGCGGCGCCACGGCCGGGAGCCTGGCCTACGTTCTCTACACCTCGGGCTCGACCGGCCGTCCCAAGGGCGTGGGGGTGCCGCATCGCGCGATCGTGCGGCTGGTCCTGGGCAGCGACTATGTCCGTCTCGGACCGGAGGATCGGGTCGCCCAGGCCGCGAACGCCTCCTTCGACGCGGCCACCTTCGAGATCTGGGGGGCCCTGCTCAACGGCGCACGGCTGGTGGGGATCACGAAGGAGGTGGCGCTCTCGCCCGCGAGCTTCGCGGCGGAGCTGAGCGCGCAGGGCATCACCACCCTGTTCCTGACCACGGCGCTGTTCAACCAGATGGCCGGCGAGGCGCCAGGGGCCTTCCGCGGGCTGCGCCACCTGCTGTTCGGCGGCGAGGCGGTGGATCCCGGCCGGGTGCGCCAGGTGCTGCGGGATGGCCCCCCCGAGCGGCTGCTCCACGTCTACGGGCCGACCGAGAACACGACCTTCTCGACCTGGCACCGGGTCGAGACCCTGGAGGAGAGCGCGGCGACGGTCCCGATCGGAGGCCCGATCGCCAACACCTGGGCGGTGGTTCTGGACCGCTCGGGGCAGCCGGTGCCCCGGGGTATCACCGGCGAGCTGTTCCTGGGGGGAGACGGCCTGGCTCTGGCGTACATGGGGCATGCGGATCTGACGGCTCTGAGCTTCGTGCCGGACGGCGTGAGCCGCGGTGCAGGAGAGCGCCTCTATCGGACGGGAGACCTGGTCCGGTCTCTGCCCGGCGGCAGCCTCGAATTCCTCGGCCGGGTGGACCAGCAGGTGAAGGTGCGGGGGTTCCGCATCGAGCCCGGAGAGGTCGAGGCGGCCCTCACCACGCACCCGGCGGTGCGGCAGGCCGTCGTCGTGCCGCGCGAGGACGCGCCCGGCGGGCGGCGGCTGGTGGCCTACGTGGTGCCCGAGGGGGAGATGCCGGCGACGGCCGACCTGCGCGGCTTCCTGGCAGGGGTGCTCCCCGAGCACATGGTCCCCGCCACGTTCGTGCGGCTCGACCGTCTGCCGCTCAACGTCAACGGCAAGGTGGACCGGCGGGCGCTGCCGGCGCCGGAGTGGGGACGCAGCGGGGGCGCGGCGTTCGTGGCCCCCCGGCGGCCGACCGAGGACCTGCTGGCGGGGATCTGGGAGGAGCTGCTCGGCGTCGAGCGGGTCGGGGTGGAGGACAACTTCTTCGATCTCGGCGGGCACTCTCTGCTGGCCACCCGGGTGGTGTCGCGCATCCGGCAGGAGCTCGAGATCGAGCTGCCGCTGCGCGTCCTGTTCGAAGAGCCGACGCTGGCGGGCCTGGCCAGGGCCGTGGAGGAGATGGCCTACGGCTGCGGCCCGACGGCGCCGCCCATCCTGCCCGTGGCGCGCGGCGAGACGGCTCCTCTCTCCTTCGCGCAGGAACGGTTGTGGCTGCTCGATCAGCTCGACCCGGGGAGCTCGGCGTACAACGTTCCCGTCGTCCTGCGCCTGTCGGGAGGGCTGCGGCCGGCCGTGCTCGAGCGCGTGCTGGGCGAGGTCGTGCGACGCCATGAGGCGCTGCGCACCACGTTCTGGTGGGAGCAGGGCGAGCCCGCACAGATGATCGCGCCGGCCGCGGACTGGTCGCTGCCCCAGGTCGATCTGTCGGCCCTGCCCGCCCCGGCGCGGGAGAGCGAGTCCCGGCTCCTGGCCGCCGTGGAGGCCAGGAGCCCCTTCGATCTGACCCTCGGTCCGCTGCTGCGCACGACCCTGCTGCGTCTGGGCGGCGAGGACGTGCTCCTGCTCACGATGCATCACATCGTCTCGGACGGCTGGTCGATGGGGGTGCTGGAGCGGGAGGTCCGGACGCTCTACGAGGCGTTCTCCCGCGGTCAGGCCTCGCCGCTTCCCGAGTTGCCGGTCCAGTACGCCGACTTCGCGATCTGGCAGCGGGAATGGCTCGCCGGCGCAGAGCTCGAGCGCCAGCTCGATTTCTGGCGTGAGCACCTGGCCGGAGCTCCGGCGGTCCTGGACCTGCCCACGGACCGCCCGCGCCCGGCGGTGCAGACCTACCGGGGAGGCCTGCTCGCGAAGCGTCTGAGCCCGGGTCTGAGCGCCGGGTTGGCGGCGCTGGGCCAGCGGCAGGGGGCGACCCTGTTCATGCTGCTGCTCGGCTCCTTCGCCGCCCTGCTGGCGCGCATCACGGCCCAGGACGACGTGGTCGTGGGCTCGCCGATCGCCAACCGCAACCGCGGGGAGATCGAGGGCCTGATCGGGTTTTTCGTCAATACCCTGGTCCTGCGCACGGACATCTCCGGAGAGCCGGGCTTCACCGACCTGCTGATCCGGGTGCGCAGGGTGACGCTGGAGGCTTACGCGCACCAGGACCTGCCGTTCGAGCGGCTGGTCGACGAGCTCCAGGTGGAGCGGTCCTTGAGCCACTCGCCGTTGTTCCAGGTGATGTTGTCGCTGGAGAATACGTCGGACCGCAGGTCGAGAGCCGGCCAGCGAACGGACGAGGTCACACGGTCCTCGGAAATGCCCTCCAAGTTCGATCTCACCCTGGGCGTGGAAGAGGACGAAGCCGGTCTGACCTGCGGCCTGGAGTACAGCCGGGATCTCTTCGACGCGGTCACGGTCGAGCGCCTGCTGCACTCGTACGAGCGCCTGCTCGAAGCGATCGTGGCCGCGCCCGCAAGGAGCGTCGCCGAGTTGCCGATGGTGGGCGAGACCGAGAGGCACCAGATGCAGGTGGAATGGAACGACACGGTGCACGCCGGCCTGCTCGGGGAGTCGTGCATTCATCGCCTCGTCGAGCAGCAGGTCGAGCGCACGCCCGAGGCCATCGCCGTCGTCCTCGGCGAGCAGAGTTGGACCTACAGAGAGCTGAACCAGCGGGCGAACCGGCTGGCTCACGACCTGCGGCGGATGGGCGTGGGGCCGCAGGCGCGGGTCGGAGTGCTCATGGAGCGCTCGTTCGAGATGGTCGCCAGCCTGCTGGCCGTCCTCAAGGCCGGGGGCGCCTACGTGCCGCTCGATCCGGTCTACGCGGCCGAGCGGCTGGCCTTCCTGCTCGCGGATGCCGGGGTCGGGATCCTGCTGACGTCGGAGCGGCTGGCCGGCGCCGTCGCGAACGCGGTCGCCGGCCTGCACGTGGTGACGGTCGACTCCGACGCGCAGGCGTCCGAGTCTTGGGGTGAGAACCCGCCGCCGCTGGCGAGCGCGGACGACGCGGCGTACGTGATCTACACCTCGGGGTCGACAGGGCGGCCCAAGGGGGTGGTGGTGCCCCACCGCGGCGCCAGCCACCGCCTGCTCTGGGGCCAGCAGACCTATCGACTGGACGGGGGGGACGCCGTGCTGCAAAAGGCGTCGATCGGGTTCGACTTTTCGGTCTGGGAGTGCTTTGCCCCGCTGATCGCCGGGGCGCGTCTGGTGCTGGCGCACCCGGAAGGACACCGGGACCCGGCCTACCTCCTGAAGGCGATCCTGGAGCACGGGGTGACCCTCGTCGACTTCACTCCCGCGATGCTCTCGGTCTTCCTGGAGCAGGACGGGGTCGAGCGGTGCGCCACCACGTTGCGTCAGGTTTTCGTGGGGGGCGAGGCCCTGTCGCCCGACCTCAGGGACCGCTTCCTCTCCCGCTTCGCGCTGCCCCTGGACAACCAGTACGGCCCGACCGAGGCGTCCATCGACGTGACGCGAGCCATTTTCCGGCGGGACCTTCCCCCGGGTGTGAGCCGGGACCGGGTGCCGGCGGGCCGTCCGATCGCCAATGTGAGCCTCCACGTCACCGACCGCGGGCTCGGCCTGGCGCCGGTGGGGGTCCCCGGGGAGCTGCTGATCGGCGGCGTGGCGCTGGCTCGCGGCTACCTGGGGAGGCCTGAGCTGACCGCGGAGCGCTTCGTCCCGGATCCGTTCGGAGGCGGGCCCGGCGCCCGGCTGTACAGGACGGGGGATCGGTTCCGCCACCTGCCGGAAGGTCGTCTCGAGTTCCTCGGCCGCCTCGATCACCAGGTCAAGCTGCGCGGCTTCCGCATCGAGCTCGGAGAGATCGAGGCCGCCCTGCTGGAATGCGCGGGGGTGCAGGAGGCCGTGGTGCTGGTGCGGGAGGATCTTCCCGGAGGACGCGGGCTGGTGGGCTTCGTGCAGCCGGCAGGGCTGGAGGTCGCCGGGCTGCGGTCCTCTCTCCAGGGCCGCCTGCCCGATTACATGGTGCCCTCGGCGTTCGTCCTGCTGGAGACCCTGCCGCGCACGCCCAACGGCAAGCTCGACCGCCAGGCTCTGACCCGGCGGCCGGTCCTGGAGCGGGGACAGCGAGGCGACTTCGTCGCACCGCGGCCGGGTGTCGAGGAGCTCATCGCCGAGATCTGGTCCGAGGTCCTGGAGGTGGAGCAGGTCGGGCGCGAAGACAACTTCTTCGACCACGGCGGGCACTCTCTGCTGGCCACCCAGGTGGTGTCTCGAATCGCGAAGGTTCTGGGGGTCGAGCTGCCGTTGCGCGCCCTGTTCGAGGAGCCCACGGTGGCCGGGCTCGCCGCGGCGGTGGAGGAGGCGAGACGCTCCGATCGGGAGCTGACGGCGCCGCCCATCCGCCCCGTCCGCCGCGAGGGCTCGCTGCCGCTGTCCTTCGCCCAGGAGCGGCTGTGGTTCATCGATCAGTTGCAGCCGGGCAGCTCGATGTACCTCATGCCGTCGACACTGCTGCTGCCGAGCGCGTTGCGACCCGAGGTGCTCGAACGTGTGCTGGCCGAGGTGGTGCGCCGCCATGAGGCGCTGCGCACCACGTTCCAGGCGATCGACGGCCTGCCCGTGCAGGTGATCGCGCCGCCGGCCGGTTGGTCGATGCCGCAGGTGGACCTGTCGGCTCTGCCCGGGCCGGCGCGGGATCGCGAGGCCCGCCAGCTCGCGTCCGACGCGGCGGATCGCCCGTTCGACCTGGCAGGGGGGCCCCTGCTGCGCACGATCCTGCTCCGTCTGGGTGGCGAGAACGTCCTCCTGCTCAACATGCACCACGTCGTCTCCGACGACTGGTCGATGCGGGTTCTGGAGTGGGAGGTCGAGGTCCTGTACGAGGCGTTCGCCCGCGGTGAGGCGTCGCCGTTGCCGGAGCTGCCGGTGCAGTACGCCGATTTCGCGCACTGGCAGCGGGCATGGCTGTCGGGGGCGGAGCTGGAGCGCCAGCTCGCCTTCTGGCGCCGCCACCTGGCCGGGGCTCCTGCGGTCCTGGAGCTGCCAACGGACCGCCCGCGCTCGGCGGTGCAG
Organism: Thermoanaerobaculum sp.; assembly: GCA_021154885.1. Classification (GTDB taxonomy): domain Bacteria; phylum Acidobacteriota; class Thermoanaerobaculia; order Multivoradales; family UBA5704; genus DATARR01. Next base: position 20,220 of record JAJKHS010000031.1, on the reverse strand, counting down.
AGCCACCGCGGAGCGGGGCGCTCGCTGACTCTCGATCCGGAGGTGAGCGCCGCCTTGAGGGCGCTGGGCCGGCAGGAGCGAGCGACTCTGTTCATGGTGGTCCTGGGGTCGTTCGCCGGTCTGCTGTCGCGCTACGCGTCCCAGGACGACGTGGTGGTCGGCTCGCCGATCGCCAACCGCAACCGGGGGGAGATCGAAGGTCTGATCGGGTTTTTCGTCAACACTCTGGTACTGCGGGCGAACCTTTCCGGAGATCCGGGCTTCCGGGATCTCCTGGGCCAGGTGCGACAGGTGACGCTGGCAGCCTATGCGCACCAGGACCTGCCGTTCGAGCGTCTGGTTTCCGAGCTCCAGGTGGAGCGCTCGCTGTTCTACACGCCGCTGTTCCAGGTGCTGCTGACGGTGCAGAACACACGGGTCGGCAAGGTCTCGCGCGCCAGTCTGCGCGACCCGGTCGGGGGCTCGGGGGAGGGGGAGAGGGCGGCCAAGTTCGACCTGATGCTGGGCGTCGTGGAGCGCGAAGCCGGTCTCGTCGTCAGTCTCGCCTACAACCGGGACCTCTTCGACGGCGCCACGATCGAGCGCCTGTTGCGAGGCTACGAGTGCCTGCTCGGCGTGATCGCGGCCTCGCCCGAGCAGCGCCTCGGCGAGGTCCCGCTGCTCGGCGAGACCGAGCGGCACCAGTTGCAGGCAGAGTGGAACGACACGGCGCGCGCCGGCCTGGCTGGAGAGCTGTGCCTCCACCAGCTCTTCGAACGACAGGCGGAGCGTACGCCCGACGCCGTGGCGCTCGTCTGCGGTGAAGAGCGCTGGAGCTATGGGGAGCTGAACCGCCAGGCGAACCGGCTGGCCCATCGCCTGCGGCGGCTGGGAGTGGCCCCGGAGGTCCGGGTCGGGGTGCTGCTCAATCGCTCGCCGGAGATGGTCGCCGGGCTGTTGGGCATCCTCAAGGCGGGCGGCGCCTATGTGCCGCTGGACCCGGCCTATCCGGCGGACCGGCTGGCCTTCATGATCGAGGATGCGAAGGCCGAGGTCCTGCTGACTCAGGAACGGCTCTCCCCCGCCGCCGTTCCGGGGCTGCGCCTGCTACGGCTCGATGCCGAGCGGGAATCGATCGCAGGAGAGCCCGGAGCAGACCTTCCGCCCCTGGGGGGCTCGGGCAACCTGGCCTACCTGATCTACACCTCGGGTTCGACCGGCCGGGCCAAGGGGGTGGCCATCGAGCACCGCAGCGGCGTCGAGTTGCTGTCGTGGGCCCAGGAGGCGTTCTCCGCCGAGGAGCTCGACGGGGTGCTGGCCTCGACGTCGATCGCCTTCGATCTCTCGGTGTTCGAGCTGTTCCTGCCCCTCAGCCGGGGCGGCAAGGTCGTGCTGGCCGAGAGCGCTCTGGCGCTGCCGTCGCTGCCCGCTTTCGGGGAGGTGACGCTGATCAACACGGTGCCCTCTGCCATGGCCGCGCTGGTCGGTGGGGCACTGCCGCCGAGGCTCCGGACCGTGAACCTGGCCGGCGAGGCGCTGGAAGCCGAGCTGGTCCAGCGCATCCATGCACACCCGCAGGTGGAGCGGGTCATCAATCTTTACGGGCCGTCGGAGGACACGACCTACTCGACCTTCGCGGTGGTGGAGAGGGGCAGCGCCCGGGTTTCGATCGGGCGTCCGGTGGCCGCAACCCAGGCCCATGTCGTCGCTGCTCACGGGGAGCTCGCACCGGCAGGCGTTGCCGGCGAGCTTTGTCTGTCGGGAGCCGGTCTGGCGCGTGGCTATCTGGGCCGCCCGGAGCTGACCGCCGAGAGGTTCGTTCCGGATCCCTTCAGCGCGCGACCCGGAGCCCGGATGTATCGGACGGGGGACCGGTGCCGCCATCTGAGGGATGGCGGCCTCGAGTTCCTCGGGCGCTTCGATCATCAGATCAAGCTGCGCGGCTTCCGCATCGAGCTCGGGGAGATCGAGACGATCCTCTCGCAGCAGACGGGGGTCGAGGAAGCGGCGGTCGTGGTGAGGGAGGACCTGCCCGGCGGGCGGGGACTGGTGGCCTACGTGGCATCTGCGGGCCGGGTCGTGGCCGAGCTGCGCTCGGCTCTCAAGCGGCGCCTGCCCGACTACATGGTGCCCTCGGCGATCACCGTCCTGGAGGCTCTGCCACGCACGCCCAACGGCAAGGTCGACCGGCGCGCTCTGGCCCAGCGGCCAATCCTGGCGTGGGGGGGCGACGGCTTCCTTCCGCCTCGAACCGGTGTCGAGGAGCTGATCGCGGGGATCTGGTCCGAGGTGCTGGGAGTGGAGCGGATCGGGATCGAAAGCAATTTCTTCGATCTCGGAGGACACTCGCTGCTGGCCACCCAGGTGATGTCCCGCATCCGGCAGGTGTTTGCGACCGACCTGCCACTGCGCATCCTGTTCCAGGAGCCGACGGTGGCCGGCCTGGCGCAGGCTGTAGAGGAAGCAGGGCGTTCTGTCCTGGAGCTGATCCTGCCGCCGATCCTTCCGGTGCCGCGAGAGGGTGCTCTGCGTCTTTCGTTCGCGCAGGAGCGCTTGTGGCTCCTCGATCAGTTGGAGCCGGGCAGCCCGCTGTACAACATTCCTCTGTCCATGCGGCTGCAGCAGGGGCCGCAGCCTGCCGTCCTGGAGCGCGTCCTGCACGAGGTGGTGCGCCGCCACGAGGCGCTGCGCACCACGTTCCGGGCGGTCAATGGCCAGCCGCAGCAGGTGATCGCCCCGGCGGCGGGCTGGTCGTTACCCCAGGTGGACCTCTCGGACCTGCCCGCGCCGCTGGGGGACGGCGAAGCCCGGCGCCTGGCCTCCGAAGAGGCCTGGAGGCCTTTCGACCTGTCCCGGGGCCCCCTGCTGCGGACGACCCTGCTGCGGCTGGCCGCGGCGCAGATCCTCCTGATCAACATGCATCACGTCGTCTCGGACGGCTGGTCGCTGGGGGTGCTGGAGCGGGAGGTCACGGCGCTCTACGCAGCGTTCTCCCGCGGCGAGACCTCGCCGCTGGCGGAGCTGCCGGTGCAGTACGCCGACTTCGCCGTCTGGCAGCGCGCCTGGCTCTCCGGCCCGGAGCTGGAGCGCCAGGCCGGCTTCTGGCGCCACCATCTGGCCGGGGCTCCACCGGTGCTGGACCTGCCGCTGGACCGCCCCCGCCCCGCGCTGCGCAGCTATGGGGGAGCGCTGCGTTCCCTGGGCCTGAGCCCGGAGCTGAGCACCGGGCTCAAGGCGCTGGCCCGGCAGCAGAGGACGACCCTGTTCATGGTGCTCCTGGGCTCCTTCGCCGCCCTGCTGTCGCGCTATACGGCCCAGGAGGACGTGGTGGTGGGCTCGCCGATCGCCAACCGCAACCGGGCGGAGATCGAGGGCTTGATCGGGTTCTTCGTCAACACCCTGGCGCTGCGCACCGACCTCTCCGGCGATCCGAGCTTCCAGAGGCTGCTGGGCCAGGTGCGCAAGGTGGCGCTCGAAGCGTACGCGCACCAGGACCTGCCGTTCGAGCGCCTGGTCGAGGAGCTCCAGGTGGAGCGTTCGCTCAGCCATTCCCCCCTGTTCCAGGTCATGCTGGTCCTGCAGAACACCCCTTCCGGCAGGCCCCGGGCCGCAGGTCGGGCCGGCGGGATGGACCGAGATGAGCAGAGACTGGCCAAATTCGATCTGACCCTGACGGTAGGCGAGGACGAGTCCGGCCTGCGGCTGGTCCTGGAGTACGGCAGAAGCCTGTTCGACGGGATGACGATGGAGCGCCTGCTCTACGCCTACGAGCGCCTTCTCGGGGCGATCGTGGCCACGCCCGGGCAGCGCCTCGGCGAGGTCCCGTTGCTCGGCGAGGCCGAGCGGCTCCAGTTGCAGACGGAGTGGAACGACACGGCGTGGGCCGAGCCGGGCGGGGAGCTGTGTCTCCACCAACTCGTCGAGCGGCAGGTGGCGCGCACGCCCGAGGCCGTGGCGGTCGTCCTGGACCAGGAGCGCTGGAGCTATGCGAAGCTGAACCGAGAGGCGAACCGGCTGGCCTGCCGCCTGCGCCGGCTGGGCGTGGGTCCGGAGGCCCGCGTCGGGCTGCTCGCGGAGCGCTCCCCGGAGATGGTGGCCGGAATGCTGGGCGTCCTCAAGGCGGGAGCCGCCTACGTGCCTCTCGACCCGTCCTACCCCGCAGAGCGGTTGGCCTTCATGCTCGAAGACGCGAGCGTCGAAATCCTGCTGAGCCAGGAGCGACTCTCCGGCAAGGTCTCCGTGCCGGGACTGCAGGTGCTCCGGATCGATACCGACCGGGACTCGATGGCCGGGGAACCCGGGGACGACCCGCCGTCCCAGGCGGGACCGGACGATGCGGCCTACGTGATCTATACCTCGGGCTCGACGGGCCGGCCCAAGGGAGTGGTGGTGCCCCACCGCGGCGTCTGCAATCGTCTGCTGTGGGCCCAGGACACCCACCGGCTCGACGCCCGCGACGCGGTGCTGCAGAAGGCCTCCATCGGCTTCGACTTTTCGGTTTGGGAGTGCTTCGCGCCGTTGATCGCCGGGGCGCGCCTGGTGCTCGCCCGTCCCGAAGGGCAACGCGATCCGGCCTACCTGGCTCAGGCCATCTGCGAGCAGGGCGTCACCTTCGTCCATTTCAGCCCGTCGATGCTCTCGGTGTTCCTGGAGCAGGAGGGCGTGGAGCGCTGCGCCGCCACGCTCCGGCAGGTCTTCTCGGGCGGCGAAGCGCTGTCGCCCGAGCTGCGGGACCGCTTCCTGTCCCGCTTCGCCCTGCCTCTCGACAACCAGTACGGCCCCACCGAAGCCTCCATCGACGTCACCCGAAGCGTCTACCGGCGCGATTTGCCGGTGGGCTCGCACGGGGACCGGGTGACGGTGGGTCGGGTGATCACCAACATGAGCTCCTACGTGGTGGACCGTGCCTTCGGCCTGGCGCCGGTGGGCGTGGCCGGGGAGCTGCTGATCGGCGGCATCGGGCTGGCCCGTGGCTATCTCGCCCGGCCCGATTTGACGGCGGAGCGCTTCGTCCCCGACGTCTTCGGCCGGGAACCGGGGGCCCGGCTCTACCGGTCGGGGGATCGGTTCCGCTGCCTGGCGGACGGCAACCTGGAGTTCCTGGGACGGTTCGACCAGCAGGTCAAGGTGCGCGGCTTCCGCATCGAGCTGGGAGAGGTCGAGACCGCCCTGGCGGAGTGCGAGGGAGTGCAGGAGGCGATCGTGGTGGTGCGGGAGGATCTGCCGGGCGGGCGGGGCCTGGTGGCTCACGTGACGCCCCTGGGCCTGATGACCGGTCCGCTGCGGTCCGCGCTCAAGGAACGGCTACCGGACTACATGGTGCCCTCGGCGTTCGTGGTCCATGCAGCTCTGCCGCGCACTCCCAACGGCAAGCTCGACCGGCGCGCCCTGTCCCGGAGGAGCCCGGAGGCGGTCCAGGACGGTGATGTCCGGACGCCTCCGCGCGACACTATCGAGCTCGAGCTGGTGCGGATCTGGGAGGACCTGCTTGCCGTCCGGCCGGTCGGAGTTGCCGATGACTTCTTCGAGATTGGAGGGCACTCCCTGCTGGCGGTGCGGCTGTTCGCCCGGCTCGAAGCGAGCTTCGGCTGCAAGCTGCCGTTGTCCCTCCTCTTCCAGGTCCGCACGATCGAGCGCCTGGCGAGGGTCCTCCGTGAGGGCCGGCCTGCCGGCTGGAGATCCCCGGAAATTCCGCTGGTGGCGATCCAGCCGGCAGGCAATCGGCCGCCGTTCTTCTGCGTCCATGCGGTGGGAGGCAGCGCGTTGTCCTACGCTTCCCTGGCGCACCACCTGGGTCCCGAGCAACCGTTCTATGGGCTGCAGGCCCAGGGCGTCGACGGCGGCGAGCCGGCCGACGACGGGGTCGAGGAGATGGCGTCCCGCTACCTCGCGGCTCTCCGGGTGGTCCAGCCCTCCGGCCCCTACCGCCTGGGGGGTTGGTCGATGGGCGGCCTGGTGGCCCACGAAATGGCGCGGCAGTTGCGCGCTCGCGGCGAGGAGATCGCCCTGTTGGCGATGATCGACACGCCCGTCCCCGCACCCGCCTCGGAGCCGGAGAGCGATCTGGACCGCCTGGCCGGATTCGCGCTCGACCTCGGGTTGCCGCTCGAGCGGTTCGGGCTCGCGCGCGAGGAGCTCGCCGGCCGGGACCGCGAGCAGCTCCTGTCCGATCTGCTGAAGTGGGGGCGGGCGAGCCACGCGCTGCCGCCCGATCTCGAAGAACCCCACCTGCGCCGCCTCTTCGCGGTTTATGAGGCGAACCTCCGCGCCGCCGCGCTCCACCGGCCCGGGCGCTTCGACGGGCGAGTCGTTCTCTTCAAGGCTGCCGAGTCGTCCGGGAGGGACTTCGCCTGGGAGCGCTTCGCGGCCGGAGGAGTGGAGGTCCGCAACGTGCCGGGACGGCACCATTCGCTGGTGAGAGAGCCCGACGTCCAGGGTCTGGCTGCGGAGCTCGCCGCAGCTCTCGCGGCGGTTCGGCCATGAGGCACCTGGGCGCCCTAATAATCGGTCCGTAGAAAAAAGGAGTCTGCAATCATGTACAGGGTGGCTCTCGTCAGCATGCCGTTTGCGGCGGCGGATATCCCCTCCATCGCCCTTACCCAGCTCAAGGCCGCCGTCACACGGAAGCTGGGAGACCGGGTGAGCTGTGACATCTTCTATCTCAATCTCGACCTGGTGAACTACCTGGGACTGCCCTTGTACCACATGATCTCGCAGTCCGTGGAGGCCAACACGGCGGGCCTCGGCGACTGGTTTTTCAGCGCCGATGCCTTTCCCGAGCTGCCGGATCAATCGGAGCTGTACCTCAATCGCCACTTCTCCCAACAACGGACGCAGCTCGCGCTGGTCAAGCCGCAGCTTCTTGCCAAGCGGCGGACCGTCGGGCAGTTCCTCCGCGGCCTGATCGACCGCTATCGCCTCTCCGACTACCCGCTCGTGGGGCTGACGTCGATGTTCTCCCAGAACATCGCATCTTTCGCGGTGGCAAAGCGCTTGAAGGAGAAGCGTCCCGAGACGCTGATCGTCATGGGCGGCGCCAACTGCGAGGCGCCGATGGGCGCCGTCATCGCGAGACATGTCAAACAGGTCGACTTCGTGTTCTCAGGGCCGGCTCTGAGCAGCTTCCCTCAGTTCGTCGAGCATTTGCTGGCCGGGGAGATGGAGAGCTGTCATCGGATCCCCGGGGTCCTGTCGCGGCGCAAGCTGGCCCTGACGCCGGCCGGCCAATGCCGGGAAATCGGCGAAGAGCTCAGCATCGACGAGAAGCTGCCGCTCGACTACGAAGACTATTTCACCGCCTTGGGCAGCAAGGTCAGGGGCTCGCAGTTCAAGCCGCGCCTCCCCTTCGAGACCTCACGGGGCTGCTGGTGGGGGGAGCGGTCCCACTGCACCTTTTGCGGACTGAACGGGACCACGATGAAATATCGAGCGATGGCGCCGAGCCTGGCCGTCGAGCACATGCAGGAGCTGTTCGACCGCTACGGCTCGCGGGTGGAGGAGTTCGAGTCCGTCGACAATATCCTGCCTCGCGAGTACCTGACAGACGTGCTCCCCCACCTGAATCCGCCGGGCAACACGAGCCTGTTCTATGAGATCAAGGCCGACCTCAAGGAGCACGAGATGGCGGTCCTGGAGCGGGCGCGCGTGACTCGGATCCAGCCGGGGATCGAGGCGCTCTCGACCTCGACGCTCAAGTTGATGAAGAAAGGTACGACGTCTTTCCAAAACCTGCAGTTCCTGATGCATTGCCACCGTTTTCGGATCACGCCGAACTGGAACCTCCTGGTCGGCTTCCCGGGAGAACCGGAATCGGTTTACGAGAAATATTATAAGGACATCCCTTTACTCACCCATCTCTACCCGCCCGGCGGGGTCTTCCCCATCCGTTTCGACCGCTTCAGCCCATACCACAAACTGGCTTCCGAGTACGGCCTCAAACTGCGGTCGAGCGATTTCTATTCCATGATCTACCCCTTCCCGAGCGAAGACCTGGAAGACTTCGCATACTTCTTCCGCGACGAGGACCTGAGCGCTGCTTACCTTGTGAACACCTCGCGCTGGCTGGGGAAGCTGCGCGAGCGAGTCGCCCAGTGGTGGGCGTTGTGGGAACGCAGCCCGAAGCCGGAGCTGGTCTTTGAGGAGAGCGGCGGCGACACCCTGGTCAGCGACAGCCGAAGTGGCAGCCGTGTCGAGCACAGGATCAGCCCGCCGGCTCTGCGGGTGCTGCACGCGCTCCGCCAGAATCACAAGATTCCGCGGCTGGTCGACATCCTGGGGGACCTGTCGGTCGATGCAGTGACGAGAGAGGTCGCGGCCCTGCGGGAGCGCGGGCTCCTGTTTGAGGAGAACGGCTATTATCTGAGTCTCGTGCTGCAACCCGCAGGCCGAGAGAACGTATTGGCTCTTGCCGTCCAGGCCTCTTTCGGATATGACACCCGCGTAACGTAAGCGTCGCATGGAGTCCTGGTAGAACCTTACGCCAGTCCAAAACAAGGGGAGAACCGATGCGCCATATCCTCCGCCTGCTCCGCCTGACCGCAATGCCCGCGGCAATCGCCGCCCTGTTCGCTGTGTCCTCTGTGACCGCCTTGGCGCAGAACCCGGCCCCGCCGGCCGGCCAGACCGCCCCGGACCTGACCGACTCGAACCAGCCCCGTGCCATTCCGGGCTTCGACCTGTCCGCGCTCGACCGCTCGGTCCAGCCCTGCGACGACTTCTACCAGTTCGCCTGCGGCGGCTGGATCAAGAGGAGCCCCGTGCCGCCGGACCGGCCGCGCTGGAGCCGTTTCGACGAGCTCCAGGAGCACAACCAGGCCGCCTTGCGCAACATCCTCGAGAAGGTCGCGAAGCCCGATCCCAAGCGCGGGGCCATCGACCAGAAGATCGGCGACTACTATGCGAGCTGCATGGACGAGGCCGCCATCGAGGCGAAGGGTGCCACCCCCCTCAAGCCGCAGCTCGACCGCATAGCCGCCCTCAAGACGAAGGAGGAGATCGCGGCGGCCCTGGCCCGGCTGCACTCGGACGGGGTCCCCGCGCTCTTCCGCTTCAACTCTCAGCCCGATTTGAAGAACGCCAGCCTCTACATCGCGGGGGTGGACCAGGCCGGGCTCTCCCTGCCCGACCGGGACTACTATCTGAAGGACGAGGCGCGGTTCGCGGACGTGCGCAAGCAGTTCCCCGTCCACGTCCAGAAGATGCTCGAGCTGCTGGGTGAGCCGGCGGCGGCGGCGGCCAAAGACGCCCGGAGCGTGCTCGACATCGAGACGGCCCTCGCCCAGGCTTCGCTGGAGCGCGTGAAGCGGCGGGACCCCGCGAACCGCGACCACAAGATGACCCGCCAGGAGCTCAGCGCCCTGGCGCCCCACTTCGACTGGGCGGCGTACTTCGCGGCCAGCGGCGCGCCCGCCTTCACGGACGTCAACGTCGGCTGGCCGGACTTCTTCAAAGGTGTGAACGAGGTCGTCGACGCGCGGAGCCTCGACGACTGGAAGGCCTACCTGCGGTGGCACGCCGTCCATGAAGCGGCGCCGCTCCTGCCCGCGGCCTTCGTCAACGAGAATTTCAACTTCTTTGAAAAGGCCCTGTCGGGGACCAAGGAGCTCAGGCCGCGCTGGAAGCGGTGTGTCGAGCTCACCAACCGGCAGCTCGGAGAGGCCCTGGGCCAGCGCTACGTCGAGGCCACGTTCGGGCCCGAGGGCAAGGCGCGCATGGCGAAGATGGTGGCCGCGATCGAAGCCTCTCTCGACCGCGACATCCGCGACCTCCCGTGGATGACGGATGCCACCAAGCAGAAGGCGCTCGAGAAGCGCGCCGCCGTCGCCAACAAGATCGGTTATCCCGAGCATTGGCGGGACTACTCGACGGTGAAGATCGTTCGCGGCGACGCCTTCGGCAACGCCAAGCGCGCCATCGCCTTCGAGGAGGCGCGCAACCGGGCGAAGATCGGCCGGAAGGTGGATCCGTCGGAGTGGAACATGACGCCGCCCACCGTGAACGCGTACTACAGCCCCTTCGAAAACAACATCAACTTCCCGGCCGGCATCCTGCAGCCGCCGTTCTTCGACAAGTCCGCGGACGACGCCTTGAACTTCGGCGGCATCGGCGCCGTCATCGGCCACGAGCTGACCCATGGCTTCGACGACCAGGGACGGAAATTCGACGCCAAGGGGAACTTCGCCGACTGGTGGACGGAGGCGGACGCCAAGGAGTTCGAGAAGCGCGCCACCTGCCTCGCCGACGAGTACTCGGCCTTCACCGTCGCCGGGGGCGTGCACCTGAACGGCCGCCTCACTCTGGGCGAGAACACCGCCGACAACGGCGGCGTGCGCATCGCCCTCATGGCGCTCGAAGACACCCTCAAGGGATCGACGCCGCCGCTGCGCGACGGCTTCACTCCCGAGCAGCGCCTGTTCCTGGGCTGGGGCCAGGGGTGGTGCGAGAACTCCACCGACGAGAACGCCCGGTTGCGAGCCCAGACCGACTCCCATTCGGCGGGCCGCTACCGCGTCAACGGCGTCTTGGCGAACATGCCCGAGTTTCAGAAAGCTTACAATTGCGCACCCAAGTCGCCGATGGTGCGCGAGAACGCCTGCCGCGTCTGGTGAGGGTGGTCAGGGTGAGAACGAAGCCTGAATTCATTACAATGTCTACATGAGTGAGCCCGGAGCTCCCCCAACCCCCGGCGGATAGCTCCGGCTCCTCATCCACTCTTCGTGAAAGGAGCTCCAAATGAAGAAAATGGTTCTGAAGCTCGCTCTGGCGGCAACGCTGGTGGTGGGCGCCCTCGCCATCCCGGCGTCCTCGCAGGCCTCCTTCGGCGGCGGCTGCTGTCCGCGCTGCCTCTGCCCCGAAAACTACGCTCCGGTGATCTGCTCGAACGGCCACGTCTATTCCAACGCCTGCTTCGCCTCTCTGGACTGCGCCACCGGCTGCGTGCCGTACGGCAATACCATCTAGAGCCCCTGAGCGCCGGTGCGGGGCCGCATGGCGCGGCCCCGCACCTCACCCGCGACAGCAATCTACTCCCCGCCTGCGCCGTCCTCGCCTCGGGCCGGCCGCGGGGTGCCGAAAGCGCGCTGGAGGAGGTCGGCAGTGGGGGCCCAGAAATCGTTGCCCGGCTGCTTGAGGTTCCACAGCAGGATCACCGCGGCGCCGCGGCTGGGCACCATCTGGATCATGCTGGTGAAGCCCGTCACGGCGCCGTTCTTGGCGATCACCAGGGTGCCGCCGGCTACCCGGCGCTGCCAGCCGGGGGTGAAGTTCCAGGTGTAGTGGGTGCCGGGGGGGACGGCGGGGGTCCACATCTGGCAGGTGGCCTCCGGCCGGAGCAGCCGGCCGTCCCGCAGCCCCGCCTCGAGCCTGAGCAGGTCGGCGGCGGTCGACTCCAGCCCGCCCGAGGGGACGCCGTAGTCGCCGGCGGCAAAGCCCGGCGCGCCCGACCGCAGGCCGCCGCCGGGTCCGGCCGTGTACCCGGTCGCCCGGTCGGCGCTCTCCACCCGCACGCCCGTCGAGCTCATGTGCAGCGGACCGAACACCCGCAGGCGCATGAAGTCGAGGTACGGCTGGCCGCTCACCGCCTCGACGACCTTGCCGATCACGGCGAAGTTGAAGTTGTTGTACTCCTGGTCGGAGCCGGGCCTGAAGGTCATGGGCTCGCCGGCCGCCCGCCGCAGGGCGGCGGCGAAGGACGTCGCCCTGGGGACCTGAGGGACGCCGCTGGTGTGGGTCATGAACTGGCGGACGGTGATGTTCCGCCACCGCTCCGGCAGGTCGGGGAGGTAGCTCGCGGCGGGCTCGTCCAGCTGCAGCTTGCCGTCCTGGACCAGCAGCATGGCACCGACGGCGGTCACCGCCTTGGAGATGGAGCCGATGGCGAAGACGGTGTCCGCGTCCGGCACCGGCCCCGACGGCAGCGAGCGCACGCCATAGCCCTTCGCGAGCACCACCCGTCCGGCGTCGACGACGGCGAGCATCAGACCCGGCGTGCCATGCCGGGCCATGGCGGCCCGCACGATCGGGTCGGCGTTCGCCTCCAGGCGCGAGGGCGCGGGAGAGGCCGCCGGGACACGCAGCGGCAGGACGAGGAGGGCGAGGAGAGCCGCGATCCCGAGGCGAATCTCGAGTCTCATAAGGGCTCGATCATACGCCTGCCGGCCCTCTTCGCCCGTCCCCTCCCGTTCTGGGCGAGGGTCAGAACCCCAGCGTACCGTTTTCCCGTGCCCAGGCGAGCTGCTGGGCGAGGAAGTCGCGGGGATAGGAGATTGCCACGTCGGTCACCTTGCCGGCCTGGTCCTTGACCGGCGCCAGGTCCGCGTAGATGCCCGAGCTGTAGATGGGGAGCTGGAGCTTCTTGTAGCGGGCTGCCACGTCGTCGCGCACGGCCGGATCGAAGTGGACGCCGTACTTGTCGACCAGGGCCTTGCCCCCCGCGTAGTCGCCCGTGGCCTTGATGCGCATCACCTCCGCCAGCAGCTTGCCCACGGCCGCGTGCGCCTGGTCGTAGTCCTTGACCGTGATGTACCAGTGGCCGTTCCGCTGCACGCGCTCGAAGGCGCCGGCCTCGATCAGGTAGTTGGCCACCAGCAGCCGGGAGCGGTCGTGGTCCTCCGCGGCCGTGTCGCCCGTGGGGTAGTTCTTGAGCGCCACCAGCCCGGCCCGCGCCGCCTGCCGGTAGAGCTCGCGCCCGACCTCGGGGACGTCGGGCACGCCGAGCTCGGCGAGCTTCGGGTCATAGATGTTCCAGTAGGCGACGAGGTCCGCCCGCGCCTCCTCCAGGGTCGAGTAGAACTCCCGCAGGTAGGTCGGCGGATCGTTGGGGACGATCACCTTGCCCGAGCCGTGGCCGATGATCTCATGCAGCGCCGTGTGCAGGTTGTCGGCCCAGGCGCCGTGTTTCGCGAAGAGTTCCCCTGCGTCGGCGTTGGGCAGGAACTCGACGGCCACCTTGGCGCCGCGCGTGCCGGTGAAGGCGTTGACCGACGAGGTCAGCAGGATGCTCTTGGTGCCGTACTGCTCGCGGACATCCTGCTCGTTCGGGAGGTTGTCGCCGATCGTCCCGACGTGGAAGTCGCCGGTCGCCGCCAGCGTCTCGATCGCCTTGGCCACCGGCGGCTTGACGTCGAGCTTCTTGAAACGGTCGTCCCACGGCGCCTTCTTCTCGAAGTACACCGCGTTGTCGGCGAGCTTGTGCATCAGCGGCGCGAGCTGCTGGTCGACCACGGCCACGACCATCTGCGCCGAGCCCTTGGCACCGCGGGCGTCACGGTAGACCTCGATGAAGCCGGAGGCGAAGTCGACCGTGGCGTCGTTGCGCAGCCAGAGGACGTTGTAGTCGTGCCAGTCCTTGGGATCGCCGGTCTGGTAGTAGCGGACGAGGGCGCGGAGGACCTTGGCCTGGTCGGGGTCGGCGAGGCCCGCGGCGGCCTCCAGCTCGCGATTGACGGCGGCGAGCTCCTTGGCGTAGAGCCCGGGCGGCAGTTTTTCGCCGGGAGCGCCGTCGGGCGTCCCGGCGCGGTAGACCTCCTCGACGAGCTGGCCGTTCCTCTTCACCAGCCGCGAGTTCAGGGGGTGCTTCTCGACGAAGCCCGTGAGGTCCTTGAGCGTCACCCCCTGGTAATAGTTGTTGCTGGAGGCGGTGAGGATGTCCTCGCCCGCCGGCGGATTCTTCTCGGTGATGTTGGGCTCGAAGTTGGGATCGAAGAGAGGGGTCCGCAGCTCCTGCAGGGTCCTGGCGAGCTGCTCCCGGGTCCCCAGGCGGGCGCCCTTGGCCCGTGCCGCCTCGGCGGCCCGGGAGAGCTCCTCGAAGGAGATCCCGGGCAGGAACTTCTTGCCCGTGGTCTCGTTGTGGTTGCCGTCGCTGCCGAAGAAGAGCGTCGCGTACTCGACGACCGCCTGGCGCGACGCCTCCGGCAGCCGCTCGGGACGTTCGACCAGGGCGCCCAGAAGGCGCTTGGCCGTCAGGCCATAGGCGGACATCTGGTCGTAGAAGACGGGATCGAGCTGGACCGCCGCCCGCGTCAGGTGCCAGGCGAGCAGCTTCTGCTGGAGGGGGAGCCTGGCAAAGCTCGGCGCCTCCACCTGGAGGAAGCCGCGGTCGCCGATCCGGCCGGCCAGGGGGGAGGGCGGCTGCGATGACTGGGCGGAAAGGGGAGCCGCCAGGAGCACGGCGAGCGGGGTCAGGAGGTGACGAAGGTTCATAAGGTCTCGCTTTCAATATTCAATAAAGGGGAGGCGACCGGCGCGCTCCGGATGGCCATTATGGCCATTGTAAGGGAGGTACGACATGATCCGCCCGTGTCCACCCGGCGCCCGCTGCTGATCATGGCCGCCTCCGCGGTCTGCTTCGCCCTCATGGCGTTGGCGGCGAAGCTCGCCTCGGCGCGGCTCTCCGGCGTCGAGGTCGCCTTCATGCGCTTCGCCGTCATGGCGGTGCCGGTGCTCGCCGTGCCCCGGCTGCTGCGCCAGGCGCTCGACTTCCAGCGCGTCGATCTGCTGATCTATCGCGGGGTGTTCGGGGGCCTCGCCATCCTCCTCTACTTCCTGGCCATCGCCCACATCCCGGTGGGAATCGCGACGCTGCTGAACTACGTCTCGCCGGTGTTCAGCGTCGCCTTCGCGGCGCTCTTCCTCGGCGAGCGGGTGGACCGCCGGCTGCTGCTCCCCCTGGCCGCCGCGCTGATCGGGATGGTGCTCGCCGCGGGCGGCGGCGGTGCCGGGGGGGCCGGCCAGCTCCTGCGCTTCAGCCGCTGGGAGATCGCGGGGATGACCTCGGCGGTGCTCACCGGGGCGGCCGTGGCCGCCATCCGCGCCGCCCGCCGCACCGAGGGCTCGTGGGCGATCTACGGCAGTCTGACCCTCTTCGGGCTGCTCGCGACCGCCCCTTTCGCCGTCGCGGACTTCAAGCTCCCCACGCCCCGCGAGTGGCTCCTCCTCGCCGGCGTGGGGCTGGGCTCGATCGCCGCGCAGCTCCTCATGACCTACGCCTATCGGTGGGTGACCAATCTCCAGGCGGGCGTCCTGTCGCAGCTCACGGTGGTGCTGTCCCTCCTTTTCGGAGCCGCGTTCCTGGGCGACCGGCCGGCGCCGATCCAGATCGTCGGGAGCCTGCTCACCCTCGCCGGCGTGATCGGCGTCGTCTGGCTGCAGGCGACTCCCCGGGCGGTGGAGTGATAAAACCAGGGACGACAGGGACACCAGGGACGACAGGGACGACACAGCCAAGACCAAGACTTCTTGTCCTTGTTGTCCCTGGTGTCCCTGCTGTCCCTGCTGTCCCTGGCTCCAATTTTCTGTGACAATCGCGTGATGGAGCAGTCATGAACCTCGAAGTCAAGCACGACGAGCCGGGCCGGAGGTACTACGCCGTGGTGGAGAACCGCGAGGCGGTCTGCGAGTACGGGCTGGCGGGGCCGGCGGAGGACAAGACGCTCGATTTCTGGCACACCTACGTGCCGCCGGAGCTGCGCGGCAAGGGGATCGCGGAGGAGCTGGTGCGGCAGGCGCTGGAAGATGTCCGCCGGCGCGGTTACAAGCTGATCCCCTCCTGCTGGTACGTCCGCGTGTATATCGACCGCCACGCCCAGTACCGGGACCTGCTGGCCTGACCGGGGGGCGGAAACTCCTCTCCCTGCCGGCCGTACTTCTTGCTCAGGGGGTGTTTGTCATGAGCGGACACGAGACGCCCATCTTCCTTCTCCTGGCTGGCGCGGCCCTGCTGCTGGCCGGCCGGCGGCTCTTCTGGTTGTTCGTCGGGCTGGTGGGCTTCTTCACCGTCTACCAGTGGTTCGAGCCCTACGGCGCGGCGCCGAACGTCCGCCTGCTGGTGGCCGTCCTGGCCGGCGTGGTGGGGATCTTCCTGGCGATCTTCCTCCAGAAGGTGGCCGTGGCCCTGGCGGGGTTCTTCGTGGGCGGCTGGTTCGTGGCCCAGCTCCTGGGGCTGCACATGGCGCATCCGCGGGGGATGGACCTGGTGATCTTCGCCGTCGCGGGGATCCTCGCCGCCATCCTGGCGGTCAAGGTCTTCGACCTCGCCCTGGTGCTGCTCTCCTCGCTGGCCGGAGCCGGGCTGATCGCCGACGCCCTCCACCCCGCGCCGCACCTGGGGCAGATCCTCATCCTGGTCCTCTTCGGGGTGGGGGTCGCCGTGCAGCTCGGATTCACGGCACGGCGACGACGGCGGGAGGCTTGAGCGCTCCTCCTCAGGCCATCGCCTCCGGCGCCAGCCGCCGCAGCTCGTCCCGCACGCTCTCGATCAACTGGACGGTGCCGCCTTCGTCGCCGAGGCGGGCGAGCTGTTGCTTCTTGTGGGCCAGCTCGCCGCAGAGGTGGTAGAAACGCCGGGTGGCGAGGAAGCGGCCGGAGCCCAGGGCGCGCAGGCGGACGCCGGTCTGGGCGAAGAGAGAGGTGGCGGTGCGGTATTGTCGCGGGTCGAGCGCGCCCGCCGTCACCTCGTCGGCGAGCTGGATCTGGAGCATCCTGCGCTCCCGCCAGAGGGCCGCCAGCACGACGACGGTCATCAGGCCCCACCCCAGCCAGTCGAGCAGGAACATCGCCGCCCCGAGCTCGGCGGCCCGGGAGGCGCCCGTGGCGAGGCCGTTGTGAAGGGCGTGGGCCGCCACCGCGAGCCCCCAACCCGCGGGCGGCGCCAGCCAGCGCACGACGGCAGACCGCGACAGCCGCGCCGCCGCCAGCCCCAGTCCCGTCCAGGCCGTGTAGAACGGATGATCCCAAACCCCGAGGAAGACCCGGACGAACCACAGCCCCAGCATCCCCTGGATGCCGCTCTGCGTGGACTGGCCGAAGAGATAGAGCGTGTTCTCCGTGGCCGCGAAACCCAGGGCCGCGACGCCGGCGTAGACCAGGCCGTCCATCACCGAGTCGAGCTCCCGGCGGAAGAGGAGGAAGACCAGGAGCACGGCGAAACCCTTGAGGCTCTCCTCCGTCAGGGGTGCGAACAGCGTCGTCCCCGCGACATCCGCGGCCTGCCGTGAGCCGGTCAGGCCGGTGACCGCCCCTTCGAGGATGAGCTGGGAGCCCAGGGAGCCGGCCGCCGCCACCACTGCGCCCCAGAAGAAGACGAGCCCCAGCAGCAGCTTCGGCTCCTTCTCGTAGCGGTCGATCCAATAGAGGAAGCTGGCGCAGAGGAAGGCGGGGACGAAGCTCAGGAGGACGGCGAGCAGGAAGGCCATGGGGTGAGGGGGTGAAGAACGGAACGATATCACGGGGAGGCCCTCACCCCCTGATTTGCCGGCGCTGTTGGGTCCGGCCTCCGAATCCGATATCTTCTCTCGTCGGGAGACCTCATCATGGCCACGACCCTCAAACCCATCTTCCTTTTGGCCGACAGCCAACTCCTCTTCTGGCGCGACGAGGAGGGGAAGCGCTTCCTCGACCGGGCGCGGGCGCTGATCGACGCCGACGCGGCCGGCCGCGCGCCGAAGGCCGCCTACCTGGGCGCCTCGAACGGCGACCTGCCGGAGTTCTATGACCTGTTCCTCGGCGCCATGGCCGAGATCGACATCCGCGACTGCCGCCAGATCCCGTCCCAGCCGGCCCCCGGGGACCTGGAGTTCCTCGCCGAGGCCGACCTCATCCTACTGGCCGGGGGCGACGTGCGCCGGGGGTGGCAGGTGTTCACGGAGACGGGCCTCAAGGACAAAGTCGCGGAGCGCTACTACGCCGGCGCCATCCTGGTAGGCGTCTCGGCCGGCGCCGTGCAACTCGGCCTCAAAGGGTGGAGCGAGGACGGCGACGAGGTTTTCGACACCTTCCGCCTGGTGCCGTTCGTCGTCGACGTCCACGACGAGCCGTCGTGGACCGGCCTGTTGAAGGCCGTCCCCCAGTCGGGCGAGCACGCGCGGGGGTTCGGCATTCCCTCCGGCGGTGGCGCCCTCTACCATCCGGACTATTCGGTGGAGCCCGTCCGCCATCCCCTGACCGAGGTCGAGGCCGCCGGGAGCGGTATGCGCCAGGCCCTGCTCATGCCTGGCGCGGGGCGGGAGGAAGAGGCCGGCGATTCACCGCGGGTGATGTCCCAGGACGAGCTCGTGGACCGCGTGCTGCGGGACCTCGGCGGACCCGAGCCCGGCGACCCCGTCAACTGAGTCTCCCGCTTCAGTCTCCGGCGAAGATCCCGCGATGAAGCTCTATGCGCTGGCGGACCTGCACCTCCGCTACGAAGTGACGCGCCAAGCGCTCAAGGAGCTGCCGGCCCACCCCGACGACTGGCTCATCCTGGCCGGGGACGTGGGCGAGACCGAGGACCACCTCCGCTTCGCCCTCGCCCTCGTCACCCGCCGCTTCGCCCGCGTCCTCTGGGTTCCAGGCAACCACGACCTGTGGACCATCCCGACCCAGCCTCACGAGCCGCGAGGGCAGGCCAAATACGAGCGGCTGGTGGCCATCTGCCGCGACCATGGCGTGCTCACGCCTGAGGACCCCTACGTCACCTGGCCGGGGGATGGGGCCGGCCGCATCCTGGCGCCAACTTTCGTCCTCTACGACTACACCTTCCGGCCGGACGACGTGCCCGTCGAGCAGGCGCTGGAGTGGGCGGCCGAGGAGAACCTCCTGTGCTCCGACGAGGTGCTCCTCCACCCCGATCCCTTCGCCTCCAAGATCGACTGGTGCCACGAGCGGGTACGCCTCACCGAGCCCCGCCTGGCCGAGGCCGCGAGCCGAGGGCCGCTCATCCTCGTCAACCACTTCCCCCTGCGCCAGGACCTCGCCGTGCTCCCCCGCATCCCCCGCTTCTCCATCTGGTGCGGCACCCGCCTCACCGAGGACTGGCATCTGCGCTACCGCGCCGAGGCCGTCATCTACGGCCATCTCCACATCCGCGCCACCCACTACCGGGATGGCATCCGCTGCGAGGAGTGCTCCCTGGGCTACCCCCAGAACTGGGACGCCGGCCGCGGCATCGAGCCCTACCTGCGCCAGATCCTCCCCCACCCGGACGGCGCCGTCGAAGGTCCGCCGAGGTCGTTGCACCCGGAGTACTGAGCTTTCTCCGAGAAGGCGCGGCCCGGTTCCGGCGAGATTCGGGCTCCTCCCCGGACGATTCGCGGTGTCGCACCCGCCGGCGCGAGTCATTCCCGATCAGAGGGCAGCGTTGGCCCTCACCTGGGCCGCCGTGGCCCTGATGAGGGCAGCACTGGCCCCCGCTTGGGCAGTCGTGGCCCGGCAGCGGTTGCCCTCACTTGGGCGATGACAGCCCTCAGTTGGGCCGCCGCTGCCCTGGTGAGGGCAGTCATAGCCCCGATGAGGGCAGCCTTGGCCCTCACTTGGGGGTAGTGGGTCAGTTTGAGTAAAAGCCCGTAACTCGCTGATTCTATTTGACTTCCATCCTTCAGGCGGGGTAATCTCTTGGACTTGGACGGGGAGCGGAATTGTCCTCTCCTCGCATCCAAACCAAGCGGCCCGGCGGGGTGCAGCAACACGTCCGCCGGACCTGACCCGAGCACGGAGGATAAGTCCATGCACGAGCTGTCTGATTTTACCCCGCCGGTACCGCTCCCGCCGAAGCTGTTCCCCGCTTCACCCTCTGCGGGCTCACCGCCCCGCCGTCCGATGCCGCCACTCCCGCCGGAGCCCCCGCCCAGAATCATCGTGTCCGATTGGGAAGATTGGGAGGGCTTCCGCTTCACGTTCCTGCGCTACTTCAACCCGGAAGACGTGGCGGCACTCCGGGGCACCGCCCAGCTCCTCTACAGCATGGTGCTCGAAACGCCCCGACTGGCGCCGGACGCCTATCCGCCACCGGAGACACGATGGGAGCTGGTGGCCGTCCTTTCCGAGTTGCGGTTCCTGGAGGGCTTCCTGACCAGCGTCTTCGAGGAACACCGCGTCTCCTCCCTGCCGCCCAAGGTGGAAGAGCTGTGCCGCTTCGCTGGAGGGCTCGCTTCGGACCTCGCAGACATGGGCTTCCGCCTGAATGAGGAGCTGGCCAAGTGGCGGCTCTGAAGACGATGGCCTTTACCGTCCGGGGAACCGAGAAGCAAGCGCTTCGTTGGAAGCGGGCGGCAGACCACGACGGCCATGCTTCGGTCGGCTCCTGGCTCGGGGAAGCGGCCGACCGCCACCTAGACGCCGTTGCCAGGATGGGGAAAGCGGTCCCTTTGGGGTGGCGACGGCGGGGCGTTGTTGGGCGACAATTAGAACTGCGGGGTGACGACAATTAGAATTGCGGGGTTCCGGTCCTCGTAAACGCTTGTCCCCTAAGCTCTTCCCCTCAGAGACGGG
>JAJKHS010000030.1 GCA_021154885.1 Thermoanaerobaculum sp. | reverse complement strand
GACAGCGGGTTGAGCACCTTGCGCAGCACCCAGACGCGGTGCAGCTCGCTCTCCGGCATCAGCAGCTCTTCCTTGCGGGTGCCCGACTTGTTGATGTCGATGGCCGGGAAGACGCGCTTGTCCACCAGCTTGCGGTCGAGGTGGATCTCGCAGTTGCCGGTGCCCTTGAACTCCTCGAAGATGACGTCGTCCATGCGGCTGCCGGTATCGACCAGGGCGGTGGCGATGATGGTCAGCGAGCCACCCTCTTCGATGTTGCGGGCGGCGCCGAAGAACCGCTTCGGCCGGTGCAGGGCGTTGGCGTCGATACCGCCGGAGAGCACCTTGCCCGAGGGCGGCTGGACGGTATTGTAGGCCCGCGCCAGACGGGTGATCGAGTCGAGGAGGATGACGACGTCCTTCTTGTGCTCCACCAGGCGCTTGGCCTTCTCGATCACCATCTCGGCCACCTGCACGTGACGGGTGGCGGGCTCGTCGAAGGTCGAGGAGACCACCTCGCCGGCGACGGAGCGCTGCATGTCGGTGACCTCTTCCGGCCGCTCATCGATGAGCAGCACGATGAGGATCGCCTCCGGATGGTTCTTCTCCACCGAGTGGGCGATCGACTGCAGCAGCATGGTCTTGCCGGTGCGCGGCGGCGCCACGATCAGCGCGCGCTGCCCCTTGCCCATGGGAGTGGAGAGGTCCATCACCCGCGACGACATGTCGCCGGCGACCTCCAGTTTGATCCGCTCCTGGGGATAGAGCGGCGTCAGGTTGTCGAAGAAGATCTTGTTGCGGGCGACCTCGGGGTGCTCGAAGTTGACCGCCTCGACCTTGATGAGGGCGAAGTAGCGCTCACCCTCCTTGGGCTGGCGGACCTGGCCGGAGATGGTGTCGCCGGTGCGCAGGTCGAACCGCCGGATCTGGCTCGGACTGACGTAGATGTCGTCCGGCCCCGGCAGGTAGTTGTACTCGGGAGCGCGGAGAAAGCCGAAGCCGTCGGGCAGGCACTCGAGCACCCCCTCGGCGAAGATCAGCCCGCTCTTCTCCGTCTGTGCCTGCAGGACCTTGAAGATCAGCTCCTGCTTGCGCATGCCGGTGACGCCCTCGACCCCGAGGTCCTTGCCGATCTGGGTGAGCTGGGAGATGCTCATCTCCTTCAGCGCCCGGATGTCGAGGGCCTCGATCCCACTCACCTTCTCCACTTGATTCTGTTGTGACTTTGGCATGTCGTTCCTCTTCGCTTCGATCATCTTGGACTCGCTTCGAAATGGGGGGCGATAGCGCCCCAGAGTTCTTTGATCCCGTCTCCCGAGCGAGCGGAAACAGGGATGACGGGGATCGATTCCTCAAGCTCCAGTGTGGCCCGGACCTCCCGGACCATGGCCGCCCAGCGGCCCCGTGGCAATTTGTCGATCTTGGTCGCGGCGACGACGATCGCCGCCCCCAGGCTCGACAGGTACTGGTACGCCTGAACGTCCAGCGGAGTTGCCCCCACTTTGCCGTCCACCAGCATCACGACCAGCGCTCCCGGCAACGCCTGCCGGAAGTACCCCTCCACCCGTCCCGCCCACTCCCGCCGATCCTCCCGCCCCGCCTTGGCGTATCCGTAACCCGGCAGGTCGACGAAATAGAAGCGCCGGTTCACCAGGAAGTAGTTGACCGCCTGTGTGCGTCCCGGGGTGGAGCTGATGCGAGCCAGACCTTTGCGTCCCAGCAGCCGGTTGAGCAGGCTCGACTTGCCGACGTTGGAGCGCCCCACGAAGGCGATCTCCGGACGCCCGTCCCGCAGGTACTCCCCGCTCCCATGAGCGGACCGGATGAACTCCGCGGTCTCGAGCTTCAAGCGTGTCGCCTGCGTTCGCGGGGTGGCTCGGGTCTGGGGGCGCCGGGCAAGCCGGATCGGACGGCCGCCGCACGACGCCACGAACTTTTCAATCTTGAGCTCGGGCCCTCGACCCGCGCGCCGGCCTCTCGCAGGAGACCGGCCGGCGCGCCAGCCGTGGCACCTGACGTGATGATCCTCAATGGGCCAGGGAATCCGACCCGACCGGAGCCTCCGGGGAGGTCTCCGTGAACTTACCGTCCTTCTTGGGCAGCGGGACGATGGTGCCGTCGAGCGCGAGTCGCAACACCTCGTCCATCGACTCCACCAGGTGGAACTCCATGGCGTTGCGCACCTCCTCGGGGATCTCCTCCACGTCCTTCTCGTTCTCCTTCGGGAGGATCACCTCGTTGAGGCCGCCGCGATAGGCGGCCAGCACCTTGTCCTTGATCCCGCCCACGGGCAGGACCTTGCCCCGCAGAGTGATCTCGCCCGTCATCGCCACGTCCTTGCGGACGGCTATCTTGGTGAGCGCCGAGATCAAAGCCGTGGCCATCGTGATGCCCGCCGAGGGACCATCCTTGGGGATGGCGCCCTCCGGCACGTGCAGGTGAATGTCAATGCTCTCGTTGAAATCGGGCTCGACCCCCAGCAGGTCGGCGCGGCTGCGCAGGTATGACACCGCCGCGCGGGCCGACTCCTGCATCACCTCGCCGAGCTTGCCGGTGAGGGTGAGCTTGCCCTTGCCCGGCATCAGGCCGACCTCGGTCTCCAGCAGCTCGCCGCCTACTTCAGTCCAGGCGAGGCCGGTGGCGACTCCCACCTCGGACTCCTCGTTCTTGCGGCGGGCCCGGAACTTGGCCTTGCCCAGGAACTCGAAGATCATCTCCGGCGCGACCTGGATCTTGAGCCCCGAGCCCTCGCGCACCACGCGGCGGGCGATCTTGCGGCAGATGGAGGCGATCTCGCGCTCCAGGCTGCGCACGCCGGCCTCGCGGGTGTAGCTCTCGATGATCACCCGGATGGCCTCGGCGTCGAAGCCGATCTTGTCTCCCGACAGGCCGTGGTCCTTGAGCTGCCGCGGCACCAAGAACTGCTGGGCGATGGCCAGCTTCTCGTTGAGCGTGTAGCCCGAGAGGGTGATGATCTCCATGCGGTCGCGCAGCGGCGGCGGAATCGAGTGGGTGACGTTGGCCGTGGCGATGAACATGACCTTCGACAGGTCGTACTCGACGTCGAGGTAGTGGTCCATGAAGGAGTCGTTCTGCTCCGGGTCCAGCACCTCGAGCAGGGCTGCCGAGGGGTCGCCCCGGAAGTCCATCGACATCTTGTCGACCTCGTCGAGCAGGAAGATCGGGTTGATCGACCCCGCCTTGCGCATCATCTGGATGATCTGGCCCGGGAAGGCGCCGATGTAGGTGCGCCGGTGACCCCGGATCTCCGCCTCGTCGCGCACGCCGCCCAGCGACAGGCGGACGAACTTGCGGCCGGTGGCGCGGGCGATCGACTTGGCTAGGGAGGACTTGCCGACGCCCGGCGGGCCCACGAAGCAGATGATCGAGCTCTTGGTCTGCCCCACGAGCTGGCGCACGGCGAGGAACTCGAGGATGCGGTCCTTGATCTTCTCCAGGCCGTAATGGTCCTCGTTGAGCACCCGCTCGGCGTGGTCGAGGTCCTTCCTCTCCTTGCTGCGCTTGCGCCAGGGCACGGAGACCAGCCAGTCGATGTAGTTGCGCGACACGGTGGCCTCGGCGGACACCGGCGGCATGGCCTCCAGACGCTTCAGCTCCTGCTCGGCCTTCTCCTTGACCTCCTTGGGAAGGCCGGCCTTCTCGATCTTCTCGCGCAGCTCGGTCAGCTCGTCGCCACGGTCGTCCTTGCGCCCGAGCTCCTGATGGATGGCCTTGATCTTCTCGTTGAGGTAGTACTCCTTCTGGGCCTTCTCCATCTGCTTCTTCACCTTCACATTGATCCGCTTGTCGATATTGATTTTCTCGATCTCGACGTCGAGCAGATCGTGAAGGCGCTGCAGGCGCTCGTAGGGATTGGTCAGCTCCAGGAGCGACTGCTTCTCGGCGGTCGCCACCATCAGGTGAGCGGAGAGGATGTCCGCCACGCGGTCGGCGTCGTCGAGCTTGAGCGTCGACATCAGCCCCTCGAACGCCAGGTGATGCGACATCTTGGCGTACTGCTCGAAGGCCGCGAGGACCTTGCTCATGTAGTTGCGGAGCTCTTCGCTCAGCGGGTAGTTGACCTCGTAGGTCTCCACCTCGACGTTGAGCGCGCCGTCCGTCTCGACGACGGCGACGATCCTGCCGCGCTGCACCCCCTCGACCATTACCCGCACGTTGCCGTTGGGCAGCTTGAGGTTCTGGATGACAGTGGCGATGACGCCCATGTCGCAGATGTCGTCGCGCAGGGGGTCGTCGATCCGGGGGTCCTTCTGCGCGGCCAGGAAGATCCGCTTGGTAGTGCCCGACAGCGCCTGCTCCAGGGCCCGCACCGAGCTCTCGCGGCCCACGATGAAGGGGGCCATCATATGAGGGAAAACCACCATGTCCCGGAGGGGGACCAGCGGCAGGACTTCACGTTTCTTCGTCACGTAGGACGCGGGCATGACTGGCACTCTTTGACCCTTTCCTCAGCCGGCTTTCTTGTACAGCATGATCGGCTGGATGCGGCTCGCCACGACCTCCTCGTTGATGAGGATCTGCTTGACGTCGCGCTGCGAGGGTATGGTGTACATGAGGTCGAGCATCAGCTCTTCCAGGATGATGCGCAGGCCGCGGGCGCCGACGTTGCGCTTCAGCGCTTCGCCGGCAATCGCCTTCAGCGACTCGTCCGTGAACTTCAGCTCCACCCCCTCGAACTCCAGGATGGTCTGGTACTGCCGGATCAGGCTGTTCTTGGGCTCGTGGAGGATGCGCACCAGCGCCTCCTCGTCCAGCTCTTCCAGCGTCGCGACCACCGGCAACCGGCCGACGAACTCGGGGATCAGGCCGTACTTGATGAGGTCTTCGGGCAGCACGTTCTCCAGGAACTGACCGGTCTTCTTCTCGCGCTTGCCCTTGATATCGGCTCCGAAGCCGAGGGACTTCTGGTTCATGCGGCGCTCGATGACGTCCTCGAGGCCCACGAAGGCGCCGCCGCAGATGAACAGGATGTTGGTGGTATCGATCTGAAGGAACTCCTGGTGGGGGTGCTTGCGCCCGCCCTGCGGCGGCACGTTACATTGCGTCCCCTCCAGGATCTTGAGCAGCGCCTGCTGCACCCCTTCGCCGGAGACGTCGCGGGTGATCGACGGGTTGTCGCTCTTGCGGCAGATCTTGTCGACCTCGTCGATGTAGACGATACCGCGCTGCGTCTTCTCCTTGTCGTTGCCCGACGCCTGGTAGAGCTTGAGGATGATGTTCTCGACGTCCTCGCCGACGTACCCGGCCTCGGTCAGGGTGGTGGCGTCGGCGATGGTGAAGGGTACGGAGAGCAGCCGCGCCAGGGTCTGGGCGAGCAGCGTCTTGCCGGTGCCGGTGGGGCCGATGAGCAGGATGTTGGACTTCTGGAGCTCGACGTCGCCGTGCGACTTCTCGGCGAAGTCGATCCGCTTGTAGTGGTTGTACACCGCGACGGCCAGCTTTTTCTTCGCCTGCTCCTGGCCGATGACGTACTCGTCGAGGAGCGCCTTGATCTCCTTGGGCTTCGGAAGCGTCGTGTCCTGCTGCTGCTCGAGCATCCGGTCCTCGGCGATGATGTCGAGGCAGATGTCGACGCACTCATCGCAGATGAACACGGTCGGGCCGGCGATCAGCTTCTTCACCTCCCGCTGGCTCTTGTTGCAGAACGAGCATCTCAGGACTTCATCGCCGCTGTCTTTCTTCGGCATTTCTCCTCCGTTGTGGCGGGCGGTGACCGGGGCTTCCGCGACTTTAGGGACCGAGACTAGCCCTGTCAACGTCTTGCCTGGTAGAACAGGCGCCGCGGCTGGCGCTATTTCCGCCGCGCTGCCAGCTCTCCTCTGTGGCGCTCGCCTCACTGACTACAGTGCCGCGGGCGCCCTGAAACGTCACCGGACGGGGGCCGGCACAGGGCCTTCCGGCCGCCGCCGCATCATCACCCGGTCCGCCAGACCGTACTCCACCGCTTCTTTCGCTGCCAGTATCCTATCGCGATCCGTGTCGTGATGGATCTCTTCTTTGGATTTTCCGGTGTGATAGGCCAGGATCTCGTCCAGACGATCCCGCATCATCAGCATGTCCTTGGCGTGGATCTCGATGTCGCTCTGCTGGCCCTGGAGGCCCGACAGCCACGGCTGGTGGATGAGCACCCGGCTGTTGGGCAGCAGCGTCCGCTTGCCCCGCGCGCCGGAGGCCAGCAGCACCGCCGCCATGGAGGCCGCCTGCCCGACGCAGTAGGTGGCCACGTCCGGCTTGATGTACTGCATGGTGTCGTAGATGGCCATGCCGGCGCTGATCGAGCCGCCGGGCGAGTTGATGTAGAGCGAGATGTCCTTCTCGGGGTTCTCGGCTTCCAGGAAGAGCATCTGGGCGATGATCAGGCTGGCCACGTCGTCGTCGACCGGCCGGCCGAGGAAGATGATGTTGTCCTTGAGCAGGCGCGAGTAGATGTCGTAGGCGCGCTCGCCCCGGTTCGATTGCTCGACCACCATCGGAATCAGCATGCTTTTCGTCTCTCCTTGCCTTGTCGTCTACGTCTAAGTCTGGGCGTTGTTCTCGGGAACGTCGGGGCTCGCCCCGTCCACGGGCTCTCCGAGGAGAGTGCGGATCACCTTCTCGCGCCGCAACTGGGAACGCAGGGTGGTCAGGCGACCGTCCTCGTCCAGCTTGCGGCGCAACACCGGCGTGGAAACTCCCTGGGCACGAGCCAACACTGCCAGAGTGCGCTCAAATTCCTCTTCCGTGACTACGATCCCCCGATCGTCGGAGACGGCGTCGAGCAGCAGCCGGGCGTGGACCCGCTTCTCGGCCATCGGCATCATGTCCTCGGCGATGCGGTTCCAGTCGATGGCGGCGTGCTCGACGTCGACGCCGCGGCGCGCCAGGTTCTCGGCGTAGTCCCGGACCATCCCCTCCATCTCCTTGCGCACCACGCCCTGGGGCAGGTCGATGGGATGGCGCTCGCGGAGCTGGTCGAGGAGGGCCCGCTGGCGGGTCTCGCGGCGCTGGTCCACTTTGCTCTCCTGGAGCCGCCGGACGATCTCGCCACGCAGGGCGTCGAAGGTCTGGAAGTCGCCGACCTTGGCGGCGAAGGCGTCGTCGAGGGGCGGCAGGTCCCGCTCTTCGATCCCGGTGACCTTCAGCCGGTAGCGCTGCTCGTGGACTACCGGCTCGCCCCCTTCCTCCGCCGGCGGATGCTCGTGCCGGCGCTCGAAGGTGGCCTCCTGGCCGGCCGACAGGCCCTGGACGGCGAGCGACAGCTCCTCCCAGACCTGCGGGTCGCCGACCTCGATCTGCAGCGCGTCTGTCTTTCCCTCGGGCTTCTCGTCCGGGTGCTCGGGCGATCCCAGGGTGGTGACCTCGACGCTCACCCGGTCGCCCCGGGAGGCGGAGCGCTCCACCGGCACCCAGGAGGCCACCTGCTTGCGCAGGTTGTCGATCGTCTCCTCGATCTCCAGGGTACCCGGGTCCACCGACGGGTTGGGGAGGTCGAAATCCTGGGTATTGCGCAGCTCGATCTGGGGGCGGGTCTCTACTGTGGCCACGAAGGTGAGGGGCTCGCCGGGCTGCAGGTCGGTGACCTCGTCCACCTCGGGCGGCAGCAGCGGCTCGATGGAGCTCTCGGCCTGCGCCTGCCGCCAGTAGCGGGGGAGCAGCCGCTCCTTGACCTCATGCTCGATGTCCTTGGCGAACCGCCGGCGGACCAGCTCGGCGGGCACCTTGCCCTTGCGGAAGCCGGGCATCTTGACGCGCTGCCCGAGCTCCTGAATGACGCGCTGCGTCTCCGCCTCGACGGCGGGGGCGGGCACCTCCACCTTGAGCTGCTTGCGGCAGGGCCCCACGTCCTGCAGGGAAAGAACCACGCTCATCTGGATGTCTTCCTCGTTCTTCTATGGTGCGAAAGTGGGGACTCGAACCCCCAACCCGATTTCTCGGGACTAGATCCTAAGTCTAGCGCGTATACCAATTCCGCCACTTTCGCAGGAGAACCTCCCGATAGAGGAGGGGTGAGAGGTTAGGGGATTGGTGAGCCGCGAAGGAGTCGAACCTTCAACCCGCAGATTAAGAGTCTGCTGCTCTGCCAGTTGAGCTAGCGGCCCGTGCAAGCTGGATCATACTCAAAGATGGGAGCGGTGACAACGCCCCGGGCAACAACCCGTCGCGCCCGTGTTCCGCCCTTCGTCCCAACGCCGTCGAACATCCCCGCATTCCCAGTCCCTCTCCAGTCCTGCGCTCATCCTCCCTGCACGAAGTGGACCACCTCGACGCGGTCCCCCGCGACGAGCGGCGTCGCCGCGAACCGGGCCCGCGGCACCAGGTCGCCATTGCGTTCCACAGCCACCGTCCGGGGATCGCGTCCCAGCCCGGTCACCAGGTCCGCCACGGTCGATCCCGCGGGGACGCGATGCGGCTCGCCGTTGAGGAAAACGTCGAGGACGGCTCCGACCTCCTGCATGGCCTCCTCTATATCAGACACATCAGACGTCTACAGCAGGTGTTTCAATTCGGCGCGGCCGATGTTGCTGACGGCGTTGATGATCAGCGCCGAGGTGCCGCGGCCCACCTGGGGGATGTCGAAGCCGAGGGTGAGGAGCCCCCGTTCGTCGGTGCGGCCGTTGGCCAGCACGCGGGGCTCCACGACGGTGGAGATCATGCGCACCGAGACCTGGGTGCCGGCGATGGGCTGCCCGCTCTTGCTGGAGCTGGCGCGCAGGACCAGGGTGGCCGTCTGGCCGAGGACCAGGTCCCGCTCCTCCTCCAGCATCAGGACGAGCTGCTCCTGGTCGGCCTCGCTCGTCAGGTATTCAAGGATCACCTGGTCCAGGGTGCGCTCCGGAGCCGACGGCCGGGGCCGGGGAGGAGCGGGCAGCGCCGGAGTGGGAGCCGCCGGAGTGGGGGCCGCCGGAGTGGGGGCCGCCGGCGACGTGGGTGTCACCTGAACGGGGCGCGCCACCGTCTCGCCGGCCTCGGCGAGCGGGGCGACCCTCGGCAGTGGACCGGAGACCGGCCGCGCCGGGGCCATCGGAGTCTCGTAGGCCGGGTACTGCCCGGTCTGCCGGCCGGCGCTCATGGCCGCCAGCTTGGCGTCGAGCTTGCCGTGGCGGATGGCCGCGATCATGGTCCGGTGCTGGTGGTCCATAAAGGCGACGATCTCCTTCTCCTCCCGCCCCTCGGCCAGCAGGTCGGCGTAGCTCGCCCGCTTGCTCGCCAGCACCTGGCCGCCCACGTAGACGAGGCTCTCGATGAGGGGATTGGCTGTCCCCTTGTCCTCCGTCTGGACGTGGAATACCACCTCGCCGTGGCGAACGTCGGTGTTGTAGCCGGTGATCATGCGCGAAGCGCTTAAGGGAGGCACACGTTTCCTGACAGCACAGGGTACGGGCGAGTGGATTCTAAGAAGTGGGAGCCGGGGAATCAAGCGGCGGCCGATTTGGCTTACAATGTGAGACAGCCCACCGAGCCTGCTCGGGCCCTCCCCGGAGATCCGGCGGGAGAGCAGGCCGACAGGGTGGTCCGGGAAACCGGGCCGCCTCCCGTGCTTGGAAAGGCGTGGCTTAGAGCCGGCGGCTCGGGGGAAGAGGAGTATTGACGATGAGCCGCCTCGCCATCCTGGAACAGTCGCCCGCCAGGCGCCCGCTCGCCCCGCTCGCGATATCCGCCGAAACCGCCGAATCCGCCGACCCCGGCGGAGAGACGCGGCTGATCGACTCCTTCGGGCGGCGTCTCACCTACCTCCGGGTCTCCGTCACCGACCGCTGCAACCTGCGCTGCACCTACTGCCTGCCGGAGGATGCCGAGTTCCCCTTCGGCGACCGGGCGTTCCTCTCGCCGGCCGAGATCGAGACGATCGTCGGCGCCCTGGCGCGGCTCGGCATCCGCCGGGTGCGCCTGACCGGCGGCGAGCCGCTGGTGCGCCGCGACCTGCCGGAGATCGTCCGCCGGGTGAAGGCCCTGCCGGGGATCGAGAACCTCGCCCTCTCCACCAACGGCATCGGCCTCGCACGTCTCGCCCCGGAGCTCAAGGCCGCCGGTCTCGACCGGGTCAACGTCAGCATGGACAGCCTGGACCCCGAGCGCTTCCGCGAGATCACCCGCCGGGGGAACCTGGCGGAGGTGTGGGAGGGGGTCGAGGCGGCACTCGCGGCGGGCCTGGAGCCGGTGAAGCTCAACGCCGTCCTCCTCGCCGACGGCGGCGACGGGGACGCCGAACGGCTGGCGGCCCTCACCCTCGACCGCCCGCTCCACGTCCGCTTCATCGAATTGATGGGCACGGCGTCCAACCAGCACCTGCAGCCAGAGCGCTACCTCTCCTGCGACGCCGTCCGTGCCCGGCTCGAGTCGCGGTTCGGGCCGCTCGCCCCGTTCGACTCCGGCCCGCGCACCGGCCCGGCCAAGGCGTTCCAGTTCGCCGGTGCCCCAGGGTCCGTGGGTTTCATCACCCCCCTCTCCCATACCTTCTGCGCCGAGTGCAACCGGCTGCGCCTGACGGCCCGCGGCGAGCTGCGCCTCTGCCTTTTCGCCGACCGCGTCTACCCCCTCCGCCCGCTGCTCGCCACCCCGGACCCGGACGCCGCGCTGGAGTCCGAGATCCTCCGCGTCCTCCAGGAGAAGCCGGCCGAGCACATGCTCACCCAGGGCAACTACGGCAACCTGGTGAGCTTCATGCAGATCGGAGGGTGACGAGGTCCTGGACGACTGCCGTGGCCCTGCGGCTGTCGCCCTCGTCATTGCGCCCATTGGCCAGCCACAGGAACAATCGGCGCACGATGGCGCCGATCAGGAAGTTGTTGAACGTGACGGCAAGCACGAAGCACCCGGTAATATGGTCCCACACCTTTCTCAGGTCCGCCGGCAGCGGATGAAGGAAGGTCAAATCCCGCTCTCTCGGTGCCAGGTTCCTCTTGCCACTCACGAGGTGCCACAGCGCTATCCACGACAGGCGCTTGTCCACCAGTGCCCTGCTCAGCGAGCCGAGGAGCCCGACGTAGGCTTCGGGGGTTCGCTCATCCTCCACCAAGATCATTGCGCTACGGTAAAACTCCGAGCGCACCTCCTGACTGCGTTGGAGCTGTCTGACCCGAACGCCGGCCATTCGGCCGAGGACGAAAAGTACCAAGGCGATCAGCAGGAGCGCGAAACCCGTGGCATACATATCCTAACTCCTCTTAACTCGTTCCGCTGCTTTGCTCTTCTTTGGTGCAGGAAATCTCAACCTCTTTCCCAGCATCTCTAACCGTACCTCAAACTTCCTTTGATCCAGACCGTGCTTCCTGGCGTGCTCTCTGTCCTCCTTCAAGAATTTCGCCACGGGGGCGGCAATCCCGCGGATCACCCATCCGAGCACCGCGACGCAAAACGCCGAGAACACCCATCCGATGGGGAGGTGCGACATTGCGAACTGGGCAACTGCCGGCCATCCACCCGGAGCCTCCGCCAAGAGAGCACCTCTGAAAGGTTCTTGATTCCTGCGATCCGACGCATCGTAGCGGAACCTTGGAGACTCGTCAAGCCATGCCCTCCGGCGCCCTGCGACGGCCAATATACCACGAAAGCAAGCCCTGGACCAGAGATCCCGGGACGGGTTTCCGCGATTCAGGACCCCAGCGCCCGCGTGGGCTCCACCCGCGCCGCCCGCCGGGCCGGCAGCCAGCTCGCGAGCAGCGCCGCCGCGCCCAGCACCACGACGACCCCGGCGAAGGTCGCCGGGTCCGTGGCGGTGACGCCGAAGAGGAGCCCGGCGAGCGCCCGGGTGGCTGCGAGCGCTCCCGCGAGCCCCACGAGCAGCCCGGCGAGCACCGGCCGCATCGCCTGCCAGGCCACCAGGGTCAGCACCCGACCCTCGGTCGCGCCGAGCGCCATGCGCAGACCGATCTCCTGGGTGCGCTGGCTGACGAACCAGGAGATGACGCCGTAGATCCCCACCGCGGCGAGCAGCAGGCCGATGCCCCCGAGGGCGGTCAGCAGCAACATGTTGAAACGGGTGGTCGCCACGGCGGCGGCGCGGATCTCGTCCAGGGTCGTCACGTCGAAGACCGGCAGTCGCGGATCGACGCCGAGCACGGCCCGGCGCAGGGGCGCGGCGAGGACGGACGGATCGCCCCCGCTGCCGGCACCGCTGGCGACGCGAGCCACGACCGCCATCTCGACGTCCTGCTCCCCCCACAGGTCCGACTGCGCTATGGGCAGGTAGAGGGTCGGTCGCATGCCGTCCGCCAGATCTCCCAGCCGGACGTCGCCCGCCACGGCCACCACCTGCCGCCAGTCGGGAACATTGTCGTTGGTCCTCCAGGCGAGCCGCTTGCCGATCGGGTCCTCGCCCGGCCAGGCGAGGCGCGCCAGGGCCGGGCTGACGGCCACCACGCCGACGGCGCCCGCCCGGTCGGCGGCCGTGAAATCCCTCCCCCGCAGCAGGGGGATGCGCAGCGTCCGGAAGTAGCCCGGGCTGACCTCGCGAGTGCTGGCCTCCAGCCGCTGCTCCACCGGCCGGGGGTGGCCCTCGATCTCCAGGGTCGACGAAGAGTCGTTGTGCGACAGCGGCAGGATGGAGACGGCGGCCGCGGACTCGACCCCCGCGAGATGACCCACCTCGTCCACCACCCGCTGCACGGCCGCCACGGCGCGGTCCGGCTCCGGATAATCGGCGCGCGGCAGGGAGAGCTGCGCCGTCAGCACGCCGCCGGGATCGAAGCCCACCGCCACCCGCTGGAGCTGGATGGCGCTACGGATCAGCAGGCCGGCGCCGGCCAGCAGCATCAGCGCGAGCGCCACCTCGGCCACCAGCAGGCCGGTGCGCACGCGGTCGCGGGGCGCGCCGGTGCCGAAGCTGCGCCCGCCTTCCTTCAACATCGTCTGGAGGTCCGGCCGCGCCGTGCGCAGCGCCGGCACGAGGCCGGAGAGGAGGCTCGCGGCGAGGCCGAGCCCGAGCGCGAAGGCGAGCGCCAAGCCGTCGATCCCCACCTCCCCCAGGCGCGGCACGCCCGCCGGGCTGATCGCCACCAGGCCCCTCAAGGCCAGGTGGGCCAGGCCGATGCCGGCGGCGGCCCCGCCGAGGCTCAGCACCAGGCTCTCGGTGAGGAGCTGGCGGACGATCCGCCCCTGGCCGGCCCCCAGCGCGGCGCGGATGGCGATCTCTCGCGAGCGGGCGGTGCCGCGGGCCAGCAACAGGTTCGCCACGTTGACGCAGGCGATGAGCAGCACGCATCCGACCGCTCCCAGGAGGATCAGCAGCCGCCGGCGGTAGCCGCCGAGGAGATGGTCGACGTAAAGCTCGACCTGAGCCCCCTTGCCCACGTTGGAGGGCACGTCGACCGTCTCCAGCCGCCTGGCCAGGGCCGTCACCTCGGCCTGCGCCGCCGCCGGGGAGACCCCCGGCCGCAGCCGGCCCAGCAACCGCAGGTAGCTGTCGCCGAAGTTGCTCGCCTGCTCAGGGGTCAGCGCCAGCGGCACCCAGAGGCGGCCGCCGCTGGCGAAGGCCGGCGGCATGACGCCGATCACCGTGTGCACCAGCCCGTTGAGGCGGACCTCGCGGCCGATCACCCGCGGATCGGCGGCGAAGCGGTCGTGCCACAGGCCGTGGGAGAGCACCACCACGCGATCGCGGCCGGGGCTGTCCTCCGCCGCCGAGATCACGCGGCCCAGCAGGGGCCGGACGCCGAAAGTCTCGAAGTAGCCGGCCGAGACGCGGGCGCCCACGAGGCGCTCGGGCTCGCCGTTGCCCGTCAGGTTGAAGCTCGCGTTGCGCAGCGCCGACAGGCGCGCGAACGCTCGCGCCCGCTCGCGGTAGGCGAGGAAGTTGCCGGCGGATTGAGAGCGGAGCTGCCCCCGGTCCACCATCCACAGATGGACGATCCGCTCGGGATGAGCGAACGGCAGCGGGCGCAGCACGATCGCGTCGAGCAGGCTGAAGATGGCCGTCGTGGCGCCGATGCCGAGCGCCAGGGTGAGGACGGCGACGAGGGTGAAGACCGGCGCCTTGCGAAGCTGGCGGACGGCGAAGACCGCGTCCTGCCAGAGCTCGGAGAAGACCTCCATCCGCCGCCGGCCGCGCTGCCGCTCCCGGCCGATCTCGTGGCAGGAGCGGCGGATCGTCTCCAGGTCGCCGAAGCGGCGCAGCGCCTCCTCGCGGGCGGCGTGCGGCTCGTGGCCGCCGGCCATGAGCTCGCGCGTCGCCTGGTCGAGGTGGAAGGCGATCTCCTCGTTCACGTCCTGCTCCACCGTGCCCTTCCGGAGGTGAAGCCGGAAGACGCGCCGCCACGCTGCCATGGTCTCTCCTCCCCTTCCTTCTCTTTCAGGCAGTCGCCGTCGCCAGCACCTTGCCCACCGCCTCGGCGTAGCGCCGCCACGATTCGGCCTCGGCCCGGAGCTGGCGCCGCCCCGTCTCGGTCAGCCGGTAGAACTTGGCCCGGCGGTTGTTCTCGGACACCCCCCACTCCGCCTCGATCCACTCCCGCTGCTCCATGCGATGGAGGGCCGGGTAGAGGGCCCCTTCCTCTATACGGAGCGCGTCGTCCGTCCGTTGGGTGATCCAGCGCACGATCGCGTAACCGTGGAGCGGTCCCCAGGAGAGGGCCTTGAGGATGAGGACGTCCAGAGTGCCTTGCAGCAGGTCCATCTTCGCAGTCGACGCCATGGGTGCTTCTCCCCTAAGCTGGCCAGGGGAAGCATAGAGGGGATTCCCCTAAGACGTCAAGGGGTCGACCCCGCTATACTTCTCCCATGCAATCGGTCGCGGACGATCTTCGCCGTCGGGACCGCGAGGCTTTCGCCAGCCTGCCGCTCGAGGAGCGCGTCCGCCGTGTCTTCGAAATGGGGGAGATCGGCCTGGAAGCCTTCCGGCAGGCCCAGGGAATCGACCGCCGGACCGCGATCCGGCTGCTCCAGCGGCGGCGTCAAGCAGGACGCCAACCCTCCCGATGCATGGAGGAGCTGATCGGGTGAGCTTGCTCGCGCGGGTGAGCGAGGTCCTGAAGGCTCAGGGAATCCCCCATGTCCTGGCCGGTGCCTCCGCCTTGACGATCCACGGCGTCAACCGCTCGACCCTCGATGTCGATCTCTTCACCGTCGACCGGGCATGCCTCAATCTCCGGACCTGGGATGGCCTCGCCATGGAAGGAGTCGGCGTCGAGGTGCGCAAAGGAGATCCGGACGATCCTCTCGCGGGAGTCGTGCGGTTCGAGGTGGCCGCGGAGCTCCCCCTCGACGTCGTCGTCGGTAAACATCTCTGGCAGCGGAGAGCGATCGAGAGGGCCGCGACCGCGATTTTCATGGGGGTGGACATCCCGGTCCTCCGCGGTGCCGACCTGATCCTCCTCAAGCTCTTCGCCGGCGGTCCCCAGGACGCCTGGGATATCCAGCAGCTCCTGATGGGGCCGGAGCGGGATGCGTTGATCGCGGGGGTCGAAAGAGAGCTCACCGATTTACCCGGCTACTCCTCCAGTCTCTGGCGGCGAATCCTGGCCCCTGGCTCCTGAGCCTCATAAGACCTTCCCACCCGGTGGACGCTCCCCCCATCTCGTGGGAGAATACGCGCGACGTCCCGCCCGGGCGCTGCTGGCCCCGGCTTCAAATCCCTCAAATCCTGACGAGAGGAGACCATATGGCTGAGACCACCGTTGCGGAACCGACCACCGCCCAGCGCACCCTGGTGCACTACGAGGTGAAGGATGGAGTGGCGTACCTGACGCTCGACGATCCGCCGGCGAACACCTACACCCACGAGATGATGCGCCAGCTCGACGAAGCCATCCTCCAGGCGCGCTTCGCGAAGGAGGTCTACGTCATCGTCGTGCGCGGCGAGGGGGACAAGTTCTTCTGCGCCGGCGCCAACATCAACATGCTGAAGTCGTCCGACCCCTACTTCAAGTATTACTTCTGCCTGCACGCCAACGAGACGCTGAACCGCCTGGAGCAGACGCCGAAGCTGGTGATCGCGGCGCTCGAGGGCCACACGGTCGGCGGCGGACTCGAGATCGCCATGGCGGCGGACGTGCTGATCGCCAAGAAAGGCTCCGGCAAGGTCGGCCTGCCCGAGGTCACCCTCGGCGTGCTCCCCGGCACCGGCGGCACGCAGCGCCTCGCCCGCCGCGTCGGCAAGAGCCAGTCCATCGAGCTGATGGTCACCGGCCGGCTGATCGACTTCGAGGAGGCGCAGCGCATCGGCATCGTCAATCACATCTTCGAAGGCGACGACTTCGCCGGTCAGGTCCACGACTACGCGAAGCAGTTCTGCCCGCCGAACAAGGCGGCCAAGGCGGTCGGCCGCATCAAGCGGTCGGTGCAGTCCGGCGCCGAAGTGCCGTTCGAGAGCGGCCTCGCCATCGAGCGCGAGCTCCAGCAGCAGCTCTTCGAGAGCCCGGACGCCAAGGAGGGGCTCGACGCCTACGTCAACAAGCGCAAGCCCGATTTCCGGGGCTGGTGATGCCGGAGAAGCGCGACACCGACATCGTCCTCGCCGCCCCCGTGCGCACCCCCATCGGCAGGTTCGGCGGCGTCCTCGCGCCGCTGACGGCGGCGGACCTTGGCACGGCGGCGGCGAAGGCGGCCCTGGACCGGGCGGAGCTGGAGCCGGAGTGCATCGATCAGGTGATCTTCGGCCACGCCCGCCAGGCCGGGGGAGGCCCCAATACGGCGCGCCAGATCGCCTTCCGCTCCGGCGTGCCCGTGGACCGGCCGGCCTATACGGTCAACCAGGCCTGCGGCTCGGGCCTTCAGGCCGTGATCTCGGCCGCCCGCGCCATCCTCCTCGGCGAGGCGAAGATCGTCCTCGCGGGCGGCACCGAGAGCATGTCCAACACGCCCTACCTCCTCCCCCGCGCCCGCTGGGGCTACCGGCTGGGCCACGCCGAGATCGTCGACGGCATGTACCAGGACGGCTTCAACGACCCGCTGTCGCAGCTCGTCATGGGCGAGACGGCCGAGGAGCTGGCCGAGGCGGCGGGGATCGACCGCGCGGCCTCGGACGCCTGGGCCGTCGAGAGCCAGAACCGCAGCGAACGGGCCCGCGCCACCGGCCGCTTCGCCTCGGAGATCGTGCCGGTCACCGTCCCCGGCAAGAAGGGAGAGGTGAAGGTCGATACGGACGAGCACCCCCGCGACGGCGTTACCCTGGAGTCGCTCGCCAGGCTCACCGCCGTCTTTCGCAAAGACGGCCGGGTGACGGCGGGCAACGCCTCGGGGATCACGGACGGCGCGGCGGCGATCGTGGTGGCCTCGCGCCGGGCGGCCTCTGACCTGGGGCTGCCGGTCGCGGCGCGCCTGGTGGGCTGGGAGGTGGTGGGGGTCGAGCCGCGGATCATGGGGATCGGCCCGGTGCCGGCGGTGCAGAAGCTGCTGGCGAAGACAAGCCTGGACACCGGCGCCATCGACGAGGTGGAGCTCAACGAGGCCTTCGCCTGCCAGGTGCTCGCCTGCCTCAAGGACCTCGACTTCCCGCACGCGACCGTGAACCCGGACGGCGGCGCCATCTCCCTCGGCCACCCCATCGGCGCCACCGGCGCCCGCATCCTCGTCACCCTGCTCCATGGCATGGAGGCACGGGGCGGCCAACGGGGGATCGCCACCCTCTGCGTCTCCGGCGGCCTGGGCCTCGCGGCCCTCGTCGAGCGGGAGGCGGCATGAGCCGCCGGGTCCTCGTCTCCACCGCTTCGGACGAGAAGGCCGCCCCGTACGTCGAAGCTCTGCGGAGCGTGGGCGTGCCCGAGGAGCGGATCGTCGTCGTGACGCCCACGGATGCGGGCAATACCGAGGCCGTCCGGGACCTCGTGGCCGGAGCCTCCGCCCTGGTGCTCTGCGGCGGGGCGGACGTGGAGCCCGAGCGCTACGGCGAAGCGCTGCTCCCCGACGCCGACGTCGAGCTCGTCCCCGACCGCGACGCCCTGGAGTGGGCCCTGCTCGACGCCGCCCGCGAGCGGCACCTCCCCGTCTGGGGCGTCTGCCGCGGCCTCCAGGTGCTCAACGTCTATCTCGGCGGCACCCTCTGGCAGGACCTGCCGACCCAGCACCCCAGCGACGTCCGCCACGCGGTCAGCGAAACGCCGGACACCCTCGCCCATACCGTCCAGGTGGTGGCGCCCGGCGCGCCCATCGGCGAGCTGCTGTCGCGCGAGGTGCCGCGGGTCAACAGCCGCCACCACCAGGCCCTCAAGCGGATGGCGGCCGGCTTCGTCCCCGTGGCCTTCTCGCCGGACGGCCTGGTCGAAGCCGCCTTCCTCGACCGGCCGGACTGGTGGGTGCGAGGGGTCCAGTGGCACCCCGAGAACCTCGTGGCCCTCCCCCAGCAGCGGGCGCTGTGGGAGGACTTCGTCCGCACCGCCGGCCTCGCCTCTCCAGAAAATCCATGAACGAGCCGCCGATCCTCCTCGCCAGGGCGGAACGGACGGCGACCCTCACCCTCAACCGGCCGCCGCTCAACATCCTCGACATTCCCACGATCGACCGTCTGGGCGAAGTCGTGGGCGAGCTGGCCGCGGCCCCAGACCTCCAGATCGTCGTCGTCCGCGGCGCCGGCGACCGCGCCTTCTCCGCCGGGGTCGCCGTCCAGGACCATACGCCGGACAAGGTGACCGCCATGCTGGAGTCGCTGCACGGGGCGATCCGCCGGCTGCGCGACCTCGACGCGGTCACCATCGCCGCCGTCCACGGCCACTGCCTGGGGGGCGGAATGGAGCTCGCGCTCTCCTGCGACCTCCTGATCGCCGAGGACGGCGCTCGCTTCGGCCAGCCGGAGATCGAGCTCGGCTGCTTCGCACCGGTCGCCGCGGCCCTGCTGCCACCGCGCCTCGGCGCCGGCCGCACCCTCGACCTGCTGCTCACCGGCCGCACCTTCGACTGCGAGGAGGCCGAGCGGCTGGGGCTGGTCACCCGGCGGGTCCCCACGGGGCGGCTGGAAGAGACCGTCGCATCCCTCGTCGCCGGCATCATTGCCCGCAGCGCCCCCGTGACGCGCCTCACGAAGAGAGCCGTCCGCGCCGGCCGGGACCTCGCCTTCTCGGCCGCCCTGGCCGAGACCGAGCGTATCTATAAGGAAGAGCTTCTCCCGCTGGAGGACCTGGAGGAAGGGGCCGCGGCGTTCCTGGAAAAGCGGAAGCCGGCGTGGCGGCACCGGTGAGGCGAGGCCAAAAAACGGGTGGGCCGCAGGCGCCCACCCGTGACCTTCAAACACCCGTCTTCAGCCTACTGGCACACGCGTGGCGGACAGGGGCTGCAAATGCCGGTTCTCGAGCAGGCTTCCGTCGTCGCTCCCGCCACCGCCCGGAGCTCGTCCTCGCTCACCTCGATCATCGCCGCCGGATGGGCCGGCAGGCTGGCGCGCTCGGCCGCGTTCAGGCTCAGGAAGTAGTCCTCGTCCCGAAAGGCGCGGGCAAAATCGATCTTCCTCATGGCTATCTCCTTTCTCTGCGAAACCGGCGCGAGATCATCCCCGCACCGGGCAGGGCGATCTCTAAGCGACCGGCGGGGCCAGGCGGAGCACGGAGGGGACGCGCTCTGGTGCCCCCGCCCGCAGCAGGCCGTAGCCGATGCCGGCGAGCCCCAGCATCAGGCCGGGCATCTCGCCACGAGTGAGGACTCCACACCGCCAGCCGTATTCACGGATGCTGCCGAGGATGCCTCCCGCCAGGCGGCCGACGCGGTCGTCCAATCCCGGGGTACCCAGGATCTCCGCCGCCAGAGCAAGGATCTCCAGGTTGCCGAGGTCGCCATGGCACAGGGAGTGCCCCTTGCCGAAGCCGCCGGCCAAGG
>JAJKHS010000029.1 GCA_021154885.1 Thermoanaerobaculum sp. | reverse complement strand
CTGAATTCTCTGTCGGCGTAGCGGACCTGCGTTTGCGGGTGACCATCCCTCCAAGGGGCGAGCTATGCCGTAGCGCTGGGATAGGCCGGTAAACAAATACCCTCCACGCAGGCGGACTTTCGCGGTATCCTGCGGTATCCTGAGGAAGGTTCGGAGGTTTTCGCATGATCCGCATCTGTGTCGCCGGCGCGACCGGCTGGGTGGGACGCAGCCTGGCGCCTGCGATCGTGGCCGCGCCGGACCTCGAGCTGGTGGGCGCGGTCTCGCGGGCTGCCCGTGGAAAGACGCTGGGCGAGGCGCTCGGCATTCCCGGTCTGCCCCTGCGGGTGAGCGGCACCGTGGCGGAGGCGCTCGTGGCGGAGACGGACGTGCTGATCGATTACACCAACCCGGAGGGCGTGAAGGCGAACGTGCTCCAGGCGATCGATCGTAAGGTGCGCGTCGTCATCGGCACCTCCGGGCTCGACGACAAGGATTTCGCAGAGATTGACGAGGCGGCCCGGCGCCACGGCGTCGGCGTGCTCGCCGCGGGCAACTTTGCCATCTCGGCAGTGCTGCTCCAGCATTTCGCGGCGATTGCGGCGAGGTACATGCCGAGTTGGGAGGTGATCGATTATTCGGACGCCGGCAAGCCGGACGCGCCGAGCGGCACGACGCGCGAGATCGTGCACCGGTTGTCCAAAGTACGCGCGCCCGAAGTGGCGATCCCCATCGGCGAGACGCAGGGCTCACCGGAGGCTCGGGGCCTCACGTTGAACGGTACGCAGATCCACTCGATCCGCCTGCCGGGCTACGTCATCGCCGCCGAGGTGATCTTTGGCAAACCGAACGAGCGGCTGTCGCTGCGCTATGACGGGGGTAGCGGCGCCGAGCCCTATGTCGACGGCACGCTGCTCGCGGCCCGCCGTGTCGGCGGCTTCGTCGGGCTGCGCCGGGGGCTCGATCAGGTGCTGGATCTGGTTTGAGACGATCCCCTACCACGTCCGCCGCAGGGGATGGGCCTCGGTGTTGAAGACGACGTGGTCGAGATCGAGGGTTTTGTCGGGAGCGAAGAGGAGGTAGAGATATTTCAGCGTTTCGGCCAGGAAGTAGCTGGGCATCAGGTCGCCCTTCTCGTGGGTGGTC
Organism: Thermoanaerobaculum sp.; assembly: GCA_021154885.1. Taxonomy (GTDB): domain Bacteria; phylum Acidobacteriota; class Thermoanaerobaculia; order Multivoradales; family UBA5704; genus DATARR01. The sequence continues at coordinate 40,027 of JAJKHS010000029.1, read as the reverse complement.
ACGTCCTTGAGGACGGTGTAGCCGGCGGCGGTGCGGCAGTGGGCGACGAGCCCGCCGAAGAAGGTGCGGCCCATCTCCAGGTACCGCGGATCTTTCGTGGAGTGGTAGAGGTAATAGGCTGATTCCATGATCTCGGGCCGCAGGGGGTAGCCGGGCTCCTTCACCTGCATCGTCCTGTAGTCGAGGACCTCGGGCTCGATCCCGTGCAGGTTCCACATTTTGTAGGACGAGGCCTGGAGGCGCCGCGCGCGGCCGAGGTCGCCGCCGAGGGCCAGGACGGCGGGGAGGAAGGCGTGCAGGGCCCCCCATTCCGTGGCCGTGCGCTGGCCCGTCTCCATGTCCACCTGTCCATACCAGAGCCCCGTGGGAACGTTGTCCGCCAGACGTTGGTTCAGGGCGCGCACACTCTCTCGCCACATGCTGGCGCAGTCCGGATCGCCGAAGAGGCGTGAGCACTTCAGAAGGTATTCGTAATAGGAGTCGATGCCGCCGCCCACGTGGCTGGCGCGGCTGATCCACTGGCCCGTCTCGACGTCGATCTCCTCGCCCACGAGACCGATTTTCGAGCGCCGTTTGTAGAGCTGGACGACGGCGTTCTTGGCCTTGTCGAAGAAGACCGGCTTCTTGGTGAGCTTCGAAAGGGTTCCGAATTCGAGGAGGAGCGTGCCGATCTCCGCGGGGTTGGAGTGCGCGCCGGAGGTCTTGCCCGTCTTGAGGTTGACGTACATGTAGGGCATGCCCGTGGGAGAGTTGAAGACGGGCAGGAGCCGCTTGCCAAGGTCTTCGGCGAGCCGGAGCAGGCGTGGATCGCCGGTCATCTGATAGCTGGAGAGCAGACCTCCCAGGAGGCGGATGGTGACCTCGAAATTCTTCACCGGGACGTCTTTGTCGAACGAGAGCTTGTCGACGATCAGCGCCTTGGCTTTTTCGGCCTCGTCCTTGAATCCCAGGAGGAGCAGGGTGTCCAGCGAGTCCACGGGGGTCATGTAGAGGGGCTCGCCGTACCAGTCGCGGGTCGTCCTGCTCAAGGGTTTGAGCTCGTCGTGACCCCACGCGTACCGCTCGTAGGCCTGCCACGAATAGAGGAGCTCGGCGCGGACCCGGTCGGCCATCTCAGTGTGGTTCACGGCAGCGGGCCGCGAGGACGGGCGCACGGCGGCCTTGCCTCCGGGCAGGAGGAGAAGGACGACGGAGAGGAGGGCGCTGATCTTCATGATGCCCATTCTACTTTGCCGGGACCATCTATCATTCGTCTCGGGAATAGAATCCTGTTGTAGTGGGCGGAGGGCAATCATGACGACACCTCAAGAGAGCAAAGGCAAATCCTCGCCGATCGACCCCCAGGTCCGCATCGGCCACGTCCATCTCAAGGTCGCGGACATCGAGCGGGCGCTCGACTTCTATTGCGGCGTGCTCGGCTTCGAGCTGACGCAGCGCTTCGGCGCGAGCGCGGCGTTCATTTCGGCGGGCGGCTATCACCATCACATCGGGCTCAACACCTGGGAGAGCCTGGGCGGCTCGCCGCCGGCGCCGGGCACGACGGGGCTCTACCATCTCGCCATCCTCTATCCGACGCGCGACGCCCTGGGCGACGCCTTGCGGCGGCTGATCGCGGCGGGCGTCCAGCTCGACGGCGCGGCCGATCACGGCGTGAGCGAGGCGCTCTATCTCCGCGATCCCGACGAGAACGGCGTGGAGCTGTACTGGGACCGGCCCCGCGAGGCCTGGCCCCGCACGTCGGACGGCGAGCTCGCGATGTACACCCGCCGGCTCGACCTGGAGGGTCTGCTCGCCGCGGCGGCGGACTTCACTCCAGCTCGTCCAGCTTCCGCAACGCCGGAATTTTCCAAGCCGTGACGCCCACCACGCCCAGCGTCATCAGTCCACCGAAAATCACGGAATTCACGGCGCCCAGAAGCCGGGCGGCCACGCCAGACTCGAACGAGCCGATCTCGTTGGACGAGCCGATGAAGATCTGATTGACCGCCGAGACGCGGCCCAGCAACCGCGCCGGCGTGCGCAGGGTGAGGAGTGTCGAGCGGATCACCACGCTGACCGTGTCCAGTATGCCGCTGACGGCCAGGAGCGCCAGCGACAGCCAGAACGACTTGGAGAGCGCGAAGAAAATCCAGCAGAGCCCGAACCCGGCGACGCAGAGGAGAAGCGCCGGCCCCGCACGCCGCAGGCTGCGATGGGCCAGGAAGACGGACATCAGCACGGCGCCGCCGGCCGGGGCGGCACGGAGGACGCCGAGGCCCTCGGGTCCGACGTGCAGGATCTCGGAGGTGAAGATGGGGAGCAGCGCCGTGGCGCCGCCGAAAAGCACGGAGAAGAGGTCGAGCAACTGCGCGCCCAGCAGCTCCGGCTGAGTGAGCAGGAAACGGATGCCGATGGTAAGGTTTTCGCCGATGCTCCCCTCCCGTGGGGCGACCGGCCGCCGGGCGTAGCCGATGCGGGTGAAGAGGGCCCAGCCGGCGAGACAGAGCGCCGCCTCCGTGACGTACGCCGCACGGGCGCCCGAGAAGCCATACAGCACGCCGCCCATCGCCGGCCCCACGACGGCGGCGAACTGCCAGAGCGACGAGCGCCAGGCCACCGCGTTGGCATAGGTTTCGCGGGGCACGATCTCGGCGCTCAGCGCGGTGCGGGCCGGCTGGAGGAAGCTGCGCGCGAGCCCGCTGACGAACACCACCGCATAGATCGGCCACACCCGCCCGCCCGCCAGCACCTCCGGCCGCAGCGTGTAGCCGAGCAGCACGAGCGCGGCGAGCGTCTGGACTCCGATGGAGATCAGGGACAGGAGCTTGCGGTCGTGCCGATCGGCGACGTGGCCCGCATAGAGAGCGGCGCCGATGAACGGCAGCGCCTCGGCCAGCCCGACGAAGCCGAGCGAGAGAGGGTCGCGGGTCAGGGTGTAGACCTGCCACGCCACCACCGTCGCCTGGATCTGCGTCCCGAGCGTCAGCGCCACCATGCTGGCGACATACCAGAGGAAGCTCGGATTGCGCAGGGAGACGTAGGGGTCGCGTCGCTCGGTCATTGTCGGCTCGCTTGGGCGGGAGGATGATAGCGGGGTGTTGGCGGTGGGACAACCGCGGATTTGCGCCTGCTTGACCCTGCAATTGATGACGTGCTACGCTGTCTCGGAATCATTAAACCAGAGGAGGTCATTCCGTGGCTCGATCACTTTTTCGCGACGTCACAACGGCTTTGATCGTGATCGCGGCGTTGACCGCGACCGGAATGGCGGCCCAGGACCAGAGCGCCACCAGCGCGGCAAGATCAGAGGTTACATGGCGTTTTGCGGTCTCCGGCGACTCCAGGAATTGTGGCGACGTGGTGGTGCCCGCCATTGCCGCCGAGGCCAAGAAGCAGGATGCCGCTTTGTATTGGCACCTGGGCGATTTCCGATATATCTATAACATCGACGAGGACATGGAATGCGGGCCCGACCATCTGGACGGATTTACCGGCCACATCAAGTACGGCCTCACCGCCTGGAAGGATTTTCTTGAGAATCAGATCGCGAGCTTCGGTTCGACGCCCGTCTTTCTCGGGATCGGAAATCATGAAATGGCCTTCCACAAAGATCGCGAGGATTTCTTAAGCCAATTCGCCAACTGGTTGGATTCACCCGTCCTCCGGGCGCAAAGACTCAAGGACGAGCCCGAGGATCACAATCCACATTCGTACTACCACTGGCTGGATAGAGGGATCGACTTCATCAACCTCGACAATGCATCCAGCAAGGAATTCAGCGATGCACAAATGAAGTGGTTCCAGGGCGTGGTCGCCAGGGATCTGGCGGATGCGAGCGTCAAGACCCTGGTGGTCGGCATGCACAAGGCGCTTCCCGAGAGCATCTCGTTCTCTCACAGCATGAGCGAACCCCCTGCCGGCGCCAGCGTCAAAACGGGAAGGGAGGTCTACAACACGCTCCTGGACGCCCAGAACAAAGGTGGCAAGCACGTTTACGTGCTCGCCAGCCATTCCCACTATTACGCTGACAATATATACGACACGGCATTCTGGCGAGAGCATGGAGGCGTGCTGCCCGGCTGGATCGTTGGCACCGCTGGCGCACACCGATACGTTCTGCCGGATGCCGCGAAGGCGAGGCCGAACGCCCGAACCAATGTTTACGGCTACCTTCTGGCCACGGTACATTCGGGTGGCGCCGAGGATGGAACCATCGAGTTTTCATTCGTCGAGATTCATCCGGAGCAAGTGCCGAAAGAGGTCGCGGCACGGTTCGACACCGGCTTTGTCGCCTGGTGCTTTGCAAACAATCGCGATCCTGACTACAAAGAGCCCAATTGTCAAAAGAAACATGTAGATGAAGGAGACCAATAGATCGGTCGTGAAAAGGAAAGGAGAGTCTGACCATGGTGTTTGGCTCGACCCTGCTCGAAGTCGCCATCGGAGTCATTTTCGTCTACCTGCTGTTGAGCCTGCTTTGCTCAGCGTTCAGCGAGTTGATGGAGGCCTTCATCAAGTTCCGCGCCCGTGACCTGGAGAAGGGCATCGGAAAGCTGCTCAACAATGAAGACCTGGCCAAGGAGTTCTTTGACCACCCGCTCATCAAGCCGCTCGGGGAGACTCCCTCGTACATACCTGCGCGTACGTTCAGCCTGGCCTTGTGGAACTTGGCGACGACTCAAGCCGCGGCAGGGACGGAAGCGGCCGCCGGTGTGATGCAGGATCTGAATGCCATCAAGAAGCTGATCAGCTCGTTGGATGAGAAGAAGTATAAAAACATCAAGGTCTCTCTGCTCGCTCTGATCGATGAAGCGGGTGGCGACATCAATGCGGCCCGTGCGAATGTCGAGGGGTGGTACAACGATGCGATGGATCGGGTGTCCGGCTGGTACAAGCGGCGTACACACCTGATCCTGGTCGTCTTGGGCCTCCTGGCCGCGGCGTTCCTCAACGTTGACACCATCAATGTAACGCATGCCCTATGGTACAACGACACGCTGCGCAGCTCGGTCGTGAGCGCCGCGGAAACCTACATCAAAACGACGCCTGCGCCGGCTGCAGCACCAGGCCAGGCGGCGGCTCCGTCCGACGCTGACGAGCAGGCGAAGGTGGCGCGGAAGAAGATCAATGACGTCCGCGACGAAATCAACCAACTCGGCCTTCCCATCGGCTGGGTCTCCCAGCCTGATAAAAAAGACAAGAAATACGCCGGCAAACAAGCCCTGTACGACAAGGACGTTGCGGCCTACGAAGTCGACCCGCGCCGTTTTCCCGAGGACGGCTATGGCCAGTTCTTGAAACTGCTGGGAATATTCCTCACTGCGCTCGCCGTCTCCCAGGGCGCTCCCTTCTGGTTCGATCTGCTCAACAAAATCGTCGTCATCCGCTCGACCATCAAGCCTCACGAGAAGAGCCCGGAGCAGCCCTCCAAGGACAAGCCGAAGCCGGCGGCGGGCACAGACCAGGAGGAAGGAGATGACAAGCACTGAGCTGCCGCGCCGGAAAACTCAGCGCAGCACACCCAGGCGCTGGGAGAGCAGCGCCGCCTGGGCGAGGAGGAACCCGGCGAGGAGGGTGGCGGCACCCAGGGCCGGCCGGCGCAGCGAGGCGGGGAGCCAACGGGCGGCCAGGAACAGGACGGCGGCTGCGCCCAGGGTGAAGGCCGCGGGTCCCCCCCACAGAGCCCGGGCGAGCCGCGCCGGGAGCAGGAGGACGTAGAGCGGCAGGGCCCCGCCGGCGAAGGGAGCCAGGAGCGGCGGGCCGGGGGCGAGCGTCTCCGCGGCGCCGAGGGCGACGAGGAGGCGCAGCCCGGTGAGGACCACCAAGGGGATCAGGGTGCTCTCCGGGCCTTCGCCGATCCGCATCAGCTCGCCGGCCAGGGAGGCCGCCAGCAGGAAGGTCAGACCGAAGCCGGCGGCAACCCGCCAGGCGGCCGGCTCGAAGCTGCGCCCGCCACCGGCGGCGACCAGGTCCACGAGGGCCAGGGCCGCGAGGAGCACCATCAGCAGCATTCCAAGCCGGGAGGCGCTCAGGGGGTAGAGGGCCTGCACCAGGGCGGCGTCGGGATGCCGGTCTGCATAGGCGAAGGCGGCGAGGGCGCCGGCCGCCAGCAACGGCAGCAGGGCGATGGCCCATGCCCTGAGACGTTGGCGGCGCGCGGGCTCGAGGCCGGCGAGCCGCCAGGGCACCACCGCCTGCGCTCCCCAGGCGAGCAGCGTGCAGCCGAGCAGGATTCCGTCCAGCAGCGGGCCCTCACGGAAGAATTGCATGTCCGCTCCAGCCAATCCGCTCCAGGCGCTGGGACTCTCCGAGGCGCGCCAGCAACTCGCGGACCGTGGCGCCGTCGGGCGGTACAGTCCAGTCGGGCGCGATCTCGGCCAGGGGCTCGAGCATGAAGCGGCGCTCGCGCAGACGGGGGTGGGGGAGGGTCAGCTCGGGAGCGTCCGACCGGCGGTCGCCGTAGAGGAGGAGGTCGATGTCCAGGGGACGGGGCCCGAAGCGCACGGTGAGCGCAGGGGGCTGGCGGCCGGCGGCGAGCTCCAGGGCCTTGGCAAGGGCGAGCACCGCCTCCGGCTCCAGCGCAGTGTGGGCCACGGCGGCGGTGTTCAGGAAATCCGGCTGGGCGACCGGCGAGAGGGGAGCGCTGCGGTAGAGGGAGGCGATGCGCAGCGGGCCCAGGGAGGCCTCGAGATGGCGGAGGGCCCGGGCCAGCGTCCGTTCCACCGCGCCAAGGTTGCTGACATTGCCGATGTTGCCGACATCGCCGACATTGCCGCCGAGCGCCAGCGCGACCGGGGAAGTGCCGGCGCGGTGCTCAGTCCTCGTCGTCGACGTCCTCCTCTTCCTCCTCGGCGTCGCCGACCGCCGCGAGATCCTCTTCGGCAAGGTCCGGTCCTACGAGCTCGTCATCGCCGATATCCTCGATCGGCTCCTCGTCCGCGATGTCGAGAGGTTTGGCGACCTCCGCCTTCCGCTTGCGGCGGGTAGCCTGGCTGGCGGTCGGCTCGGAGCTCGAGGCGTCCTTCTGGTTGGCCCCACACTTCGGGCAGGTGGGGTCGGATTTTCCGAGATCATAGAACTTCGTGCCACAGTTGTAGCACTCGAACTTGGTTCCCAGCTTGAGCTCAGGCATCGCACACTCCCGCCCCTCGGAGGGGCCGGTTTTTCAGAGGGCGGTGAACGTAGCATCCGCTCGGGGGCGTGTCAACGGCCCCTCACCTTGTGCCCGGAAGAAAAGAAGGGATAGGATCGTTCTTCTCGCTGTGGGCTCGTCGTCTCGCCGGAAATCTATGAAACATCCAGTCGTGACCCTGTTGCTGGCTCTCGTCGTCTCCATTCCGGCCTTCGCGGCCCGGGAGAAGACGCCTCCCGATCCCATGGCTCCCGGCCTGTCCGGCCCGGACCGTCTCTCCGCCCTGGTCGAGCGCGTCAAGCTCGAGCAGCGGCAGCTCAAGACTCTGGAGGCCCGGTTCACCCAGCAGCAGGAGAGCTCCATGCTGACGGCGCCCGAGGCGTCCAAGGGGGTCTTCTCCTACGCCGCTCCCGACAAGGTGCGCTGGGAGTACGCGAGCCCAAGCCCGATCACGGTGGTGATCCGCGGCGACCAGATGACCACCTGGTACAAGGATCTCAAGCGGGCCGAGACGCTGAAGGTGGGGCGCTATTCCAACCAGATCTTCAAGTACCTGGGGGCGAGCGGCAGCCTGCAGACGCTGCTCGAGTACTTCACGGTGCGGCTCAAGCTGCCCGAGAAGAAGGGCGATCCCTACCGCATGGAGCTGCTGCCCAAGTACCAGCGCATCGCCAAGCGGCTCAAGTCGATGACCCTGTGGATCGACGGCGAGACCTTCTTCCCCGCCCGGCTCAAGTACGTGGACGCGGACGGCGACTCCGTCGAGTACCAGTTCAGCGACTTCAAGCGCAACGCGCCGATCCCCGAGGACCGGTTCGTGCTGAAGCTGCCGCCGGGGGTCGAGAACCGCACCATCGACCTGTCGCGCGAGGGGAGCTCGAAGTCGAAGCCGTGACCTCTCCGCCGCCCCTTCGGGGCGAACCCTCACTCCTGTCCCCTCTCCCACCGCCCTCCCCCCGACCGGGAGAGGGGAACCCGGCTGAAGGGATCTTGCCTTCTCCCTCTTCTCCCGGTCGGGGGAAGGGCGAGGGGAGAAGAGGGTCGGGGTGATGAGGGGTCTTTCATGCCCCTGACCTTCGAAATCCTCGCCACCGACGGCGAGGCCCGCCGGGGCCGTCTCATCACGCCGCACGGTGTGGTGGAGACGCCGGCGTTCATGCCGGTCGGCACCCTGGGAGCGGTCAAGGGTGTCACCCCCCAGGAGCTCGAGGCGGCCGGCGCCTCGATCCTCCTCTCCAACCTCTACCACCTGGCCCTGCGGCCGGGGATCGACACGGTCGAGCGACTGGGCGGCCTGCACGCTTTCGCCGGCTGGCGGCGCCCCATCCTCACCGACAGCGGCGGCTTCCAGGTGTGGAGCCTGGGCGGGCTGCGCACCGTGGACGTGGACGGCGTGACCTTCCGCAGCCACCTGGACGGCTCCGCCCTGCGCTTCACTCCCGAGGGGGTGGTGAGCCTCCAGGAGAGGATGGGGGTCGACGTCGCCATGGTGCTCGACGAGTGCACGACCTGGCCGGTCGAGCGGGCGGCGGCGGCGGCGTCCTGGGAGCGCACCCTGGAGTGGGCCCGCCGCGCCCGGGCGGCGTGGCAGGGGGGCCCGGGCGGCCTCTTCGGCATCGTCCAGGGGAGCGTCTACCCCGACCTGCGGGAGCGGGCGGCGCGGGAGGTCGCGGCGCTGGACTTCGACGGCTACGCCATCGGCGGCGTGGCGGTGGGGGAGCCGCTGGCGGAGCGCCGGGCGGTGGTGGAGTGGACGGCGCCCGCCCTGCCGGCGGACCGGCCCCGCTACCTGATGGGCGTGGGCTATCCCGCGGACATCCTCCACGCCGTCGCCAGCGGGGTGGACCTCTTCGACTGCGTGCTGCCGGCCCGCAACGCCCGCCACGGCGTCCTCTTCACCCGCCGTGGGACGCTCAAGATCAAGAACGCCCGCTTCAAGGACGACCCGCTCCCCCTCGACGAGGAGTGCGGCTGCCCGGCGTGCGCGCGCACCTCGCGCGCCTTCCTCCACCACCTGTTCCGGTGCGGCGAGCTGACCGCCGCGGTCCTTGCCACGCTGCACAACGTCCGTTATTACCTTGACTTCATGGCCGAGATCCGGCAGGCTATCGGACTCGGTGCGTTGACGGACAGGCTCGCCCGCCGTACCACTGGCGAAGACTCGCCGGAGGGACCCGATCTGGAGGTCCTCCCGGTTTCTTCCGATCCCCGTGAGCAACGGAGCAATTGACGGCAGGGAGCCCTGCCGGGGTTTGTGCGCATGAATCCAAATTTCAGCCTTTTGGGCCCTACGACGGCCCTCGCCCTGCAAACCTCCTCCGGCCCCTTCGGGATGCTCGGGGGGTTCATCCCCATGATCCTCATCTTCGTCATCTTCTACGTCGTCCTGATGCTGCCCATGCAGAAGCAGCGCAAGGCGCTCGCGGCGATGATCGAGAACCTGAAGAAGGGCGACCGGGTGGTCACCTCGGGCGGCATCTTCGGCGAGGTGACCCAGGTCGAGGGGCCGACGGTGATGCTGCGCATCGCCGACAACGTCCGCGTGCGGGTGGCCAAGTCGGCGATCACCGGCCTCGAGGGCAACCCCGAGAAGGCCGAGAAGCCCGAGAAGGCCGACAAAAGCGATAAAGGGAGCAATCCATGAAACGACCTCTTCTCTGGCGGGGGATCCTCATCCTGGTGGTCGCCCTCGTCGCCGCGGCGCTGGCCTACCCACCGCAACGGAAGATCAACCTCGGCCTCGACCTGCGGGGCGGCATGCACCTCCTGCTGCAGGTCCACACCGAGGACGCCCTGCGCGCGGAGACCGACTCCGACAGCGCCCGCCTGACCGATCAGGCCAAGGAGAAGGGCATCACCGGCCTCAAAGTGCGGCGCACGGGGGATTCGACGTTCGTGGTCTCCGGCGTCACCCCCGAGCAGCGGGACACCGTGAGCGAGCTCGCCCAGCGCTACCTTCCCCGCTGGCAGGCCTCGCGGTCGGGCGACGACCTGGTCTTCACCATGAGCCAGACCGCGGTCAACGAGGTGCGCACCGGTGCCGTCAACCAGGCGAAGACGACGATCGACAACCGCATCAACCAGTTCGGCGTCACCGAGCCGGTGATCCAGCCCACGGCCACCGGCTACCGCATCGTCGTGCAGCTCCCCGGCGTCGACGATCCCGAGCGCGTGCGGCGGCTGATCAAGAACACGGCCTTCCTGGAGTTCCGAGTGGTCAAAGTCCCCAAGGGGGGCGGCGGCGCCAACAGCCGGGAGGAGATCCTCGCCAACTTCGGCGGCCAGCTCCCGGACGACCTCGAGATCCTCGAGGGCGACCGGCTGCAGAACAACGTCGTGGTCGGCAAAGCGTTCTACGGGGTGGAGAAGCGGCGCACGGTCACCGGCCGCGACCTCTCCAACGCCTCCCCGGGGCACGACCAGTTCGGCCGGCCGAGCGTCGAGTTCACCCTCAACCCCGCGGGCGCTCAGGCCTTCGGGGAGCTGACCGGCAAGAACGTGGGCTACGGCCTCGCCATCGTCCTCGACGGCCGGGTGGTCTCGGCGCCGGTGATCAACTCGCGCATATCCGACCGCGGCCAGATCGAGGGCAACTTCACCCAGCAGGAGGTGCAGGACCTGGTGACGGTGCTGCGCTCGGGCGCGCTGCCCGCCAGCATCACCTACCTGGAGGAGCGCACGGTGGGCCCGTCGCTCGGCCGCGACTCGATCCGCAACGGCGTGCGCGCCGGCGTCGTCGGCACGCTGCTGGTCATCCTCACCATGCTGGTCTATTACAAGCTGTCCGGCGTCAACGCCGTCGCGGCGCTGGTGCTCAACATCCTCATCCTGTTCGGCGGCATGGGCCTGTTCCATTCGACGCTGACCCTGCCCGGCATCTTCGGCATCATCCTGACCATCGGCATGGCGGTGGACGCGAACGTCCTGGTCTTCGAGCGCATCCGCGAGGAGATGCGCGCCGGCCGCACGGTGCGCTCGTCCATCGACCAGGGTTTCGACCGCGCCTTCTCTTCGATCATCGACACTCACGTCACCACCATGGTCTCGGCCCTGCTGCTCTTCCAGTTCGGAACCGGTCCGATCAAGGGGTTCGCGATCACGCTGTTCATCGGTCTCCTCGCCTCCCTGTTCACCGCGGTCTTCGTGAGCCGCTGGCTCTTCGACCTCGTGCTGTCGCGGCGCAAGGTCCAGAAGCTGTCGATCTGAGGGCGCCGTCCGCGCGACTGTAAGGAGCAAGCCATGCAAATCCTGCACGATACTCACATCGACTTCATGAAGTACCGCCGGTTCTGGATCATCGTGTCCTTCATCCTGGTGTTCGTGGGGTTCTATTCCATCTTCGGACCGCACAAGCTCAACCTGGGCATCGACTTCGCCGGCGGCACGCAGATCACCCTCGGTTTCCGCCAGCGGCCGGACGTCGACCGCATCCGCCAGGTGCTGCGGCAGGCGGGGATGCGCGAGGAAGGGATCGTGCGCGTCGGTAAGGACACGGAAAATCAGGTGATGATCAAGACCGCGGCGGCCAAGGGGACGGAAGAGGGGAGCCGCGACCGCATCGTCGCCGCCCTCAGCCGCGCCCTCAACCCGGCGCAGAAGGGCCTGGACCTCAACGAGGTGGGGAGCGACGCGCTGACGCAGTTCCTCGTCCAGGCCGATCCGGACCACGTGGCGGCGCAGGGGCCCGAGGCGGCCCGCGCTCACTACGGCCCGGTCGCCAGCACCATCTACAAGGAGCGGCAGAAGAACGGGATCTTCACCAGCATGGACCGCATCCTCCACCTGCCGGGCGTCTCGCCGGCCGTGGCCGCGGCCCTGCAGCAGGGCGCCTACCTCGGGACCTTCGCCGTGCTGGGCATCGAGAACGTCGGCCCGCAGGTGGGCAAGGAGCTGAGCCGCCAGGGCTTCTGGGCGGTCGTCTTCTCGCTGCTCGCGATGCTGATCTACATCGGCTTCCGCTTCGAGATGCGCTTCGGCATCGGCGCCATCATGGCCTCGGTGCACGACGTGATGGTGACGCTGGGCCTCTTCACCCTGCTTGGCTACGAGTTCAACCTGACGACCATCGCCGCCTTCCTCACCCTCATCGGCTACTCGACCAACGACACGGTGGTGATCTTCGACCGCGTGCGCGAGAACATGCGGAAAAGCCGCCGCAAGCCGCTGATCGAGGTGATGAACGAGAGCATCAACGAGACGCTGTCGCGGACCATCATGACCGGCGGCCTGACCTTCCTCACCGTGCTGGCGGTGTTCATCCTGGGCGGCGACGTGCTGCGCGGTTTCGCCTTCGTCATGGTGGTGGGTATCATCGTCGGCACCTACTCGTCGATCTACGTGGCGAGCCCGTTCGCGCTGCTATGGGAGAGCCTCTTCGGCGTCAACGGCAAGTGGCGCAAGGGCAAGCCGGGGAAGTTGTCCTCCGGCTATGCCGGACCGGAGCGCAGCGCGCCGCGTTCGGCGCCCGCGGACGGCGAGTTGCCGGCGCGGCCGTCCCGGCCGAGGCCGGCCCGGCGGCGGGCGTAGAGGCCCTCCTTCCACTCCTGAAGCCCGCCCCTTCGGGGCGGGCCCTCACTCCCCCGGCCCCTCTCTCCCAGCCTCCCCCCCGCCGGCCGGGAGAGAGGGGAGAGGTTAGTTTTTGAAAAGCCAAGAAAAGCTTCTTCTTTAGGCTAACTCGACTAACCACTCCCTCTTCTCCCGGCGGACGGGGGGAGGCTGGGAGAAGAGGGCCGGGGTGATGAGGGTCTTGGGTGGGGGCGAGGTGCCCCGGCTATAATGTAGGACCCGCCGCGAGGCCCTCCTTGACAGGCCTCTCGCGCGGGGAGACGCCATGCCCCTCGCCAAGAGCCTGCGACCGCCCGTGCCCCCGCCGGGAGTGGTGCGCTTCGAAGAGATCCTCTCCTGCCTCTCCGAGCACGGGCGCGCGGTCGATCCCGGCTTCCTGCGCTCGGTCTACGACTTCTCCTCTGAGATGCACAAGGATCAGACCCGCCGCTCCGGCGAGCCGTACATGACCCATCCGCTCAACGTGGCCTGGCTGCTGGCCGACCTCAAGTTCGACCAGACCTGCGTCGCCGTCGGCCTGCTCCACGACGTCCTGGAGGACACCCTCACCGACCGCGAGGTGCTGGAGAAGGAGTTCGGCGCCGAGGTCACCGAGCTCGTGGACGGCGTCACCAAGATCGGCCGCCACGAGTACGTGCGCCGCGACGAGGCCCAGGCCGAGACCTTTCGCAAGATGATCCTGGCCTCGGCCAAGGACATCCGGGTGATCGTGGTCAAGCTCGCCGACCGGCTGCACAACATGGAGACGCTGGAGCACATGCCGGCGGAGTCGCGGCGGCGGATCTCGCGCGAGACGCTGGAGATCTACGCGCCCATCGCCCACCGCCTGGGGATGGCGCGGGTCAAGGGGGATCTCGAGGATCTGGCCTTCTTCCACCTCTATCCGCACCAGTTCGCCGAGCTCTACTCCAAGATCGCCGAGAAGATGAAGGTGGGCCAGGCCGCCACCGACCGTATCCGCGAGCGGCTGGCGAAGAGCCTGGAGACGGCGGGGATCGACGCCGAGATCAGCTTCCGCGTCAAGCGCTACTACTCGATCTACGAGAAGCTGCGCCGCCAGGGGATCGACATCTCGCAACTCTACGACTTCCTGGCCTTCCGCATCGTCACCGGCAGCCTCAAGGACACCTACGCCGCGCTCGGCATCGTGCACCAGAACTGGCGTCCCATCCCGGGCCGGTTCAAGGACTACATCGCGATGCCCAAGCCCAACCTCTACCAGTCGCTGCACACCACGACGGTGGGCGACCAGGGCCAGCCGTTCGAGGTGCAGATCCGCACCCGCGACATGGACCTGGTGGCGGAGGAGGGGATCGCGGCCCACTGGCGCTACAAGGAGGGGAAAGCCGAGCCGCTGGCGAGCGATCCCAACATCGTCTGGCTGCGGCAGCTCCTGGAGTGGCAGAAGGAGGTGCAGGATCCGCGCACCTTCCTCACCACTCTCAAGGTGGACCTCTATCCGGACGAGGTCTACGCCTTCACCCCCAAGGGGGAGGTCTTCTCCTTCCCGCGTGGCGCGACGCCGCTCGACTTCGCCTACCGGGTGCACACCGACCTTGGCCACCACTGCGCCGGCTCGCGGGTGAACGGCAAGCTCGTGCCCCTGCGCACGCCGCTCCAGAACGGCGACATGGTCGAGGTGCTCACCAACTCGTCGCGCACTCCCAGCCGCGACTGGCTGAACCTGGTGGTCACCTCGCGGGCCAAGAGCAAGATCCGGCAGTGGCTCAACACCCAGCAGAAGCAGCGGGCGATGGAGATCGGCCGCCGCCTCTTCGACAAAGAGCTGCGGAAGTACGGCCTGTCGCTGCGCAAGGTGACGGATTCGTCCGACTTCGCCGTCTATCTCCAGTCCGAGGGGCTCTCCAAGCTGGAGGACCTCTACAGCCGCATCGGCTTCGGCAAGACCGAGTCCCGCCACGTGCTGGAGAGGGTGGTGGGGCAGGAGAAGCTGTCCGAGACTCCCGAGAAGCCCGGCCGCCTGCGCCAGGCGGTGAACACGGCGGTCAACAAGATCCTCCCCTTCGGCGGTGCCACCGGCCCCATCACCGTCAAGGGGCACGGCGACCTGCTGGCCTATCTCGCCAAGTGCTGCAATCCCCTGCCGGGCGAGGAGATCGTGGGCTACATCACCCGCGGCCGGGGCGTCTCCGTCCACCGCGTGGACTGCCCCAACGTTCAGAACCTGCTCTACAACCCGGAGCGGGAGATCGAGGTGCGTTGGGACCAGCAGAAGAACGACGTCTATCAGGTGTCGCTGCTGATCGAGGTCGAGGACCAGCAGGGAATGCTGGCCCGGCTCACCGACGCGATCACCCGCACCGGCAGCAACATCAACTCCATGGAAGCCGACACTCACGAGACCGGGCGGGCCTCGATCAGCATCGTCTGCCAGCTCCGCGACCGCAAGCACCTCGACAAGCTGCTCAAGGAGGTGCGCGCCATCGCCGGCGTGCTGCGGGTGAACCGCCGCACGAGCGGCGGCGTGGGGACGCACCTCGAAGCGTTGAGCTGAGCCTCAGCGCCCGGCTCTCTTCGCAAGGCCTGGATCTACAGACATCGGCCTGGAGTCTGCCGACATCCGTCTGCGTCTGCAGACGCTGGGCGAAAGTCTGTCGACGCTGGTCTGGATCTACAGACATCAGCCGGGAGTCTGCCGACATCGGTCTGCGTCTATAGATAACGGCCCGGATCTACAGATGGCAGCTTGATGAGGACTGAGCCAGGGGAAGCCGGGGCGATCACGATCTGTCAAGCCGGGTTTCTCGCGGCCTTTCAGGCCGCAAGGACGGGTGCTCTTTTTCCCAGGGCATCGGCCTTCGGCCTCAGCCCTGGGCTGGGGTCTCCCGGCCCGTTGGGCCGGTGGGTAGATCGACAGATGAGGTGCCTTTCCAGGAGCCTGTCGGGAAACTCAGAAGTCAATGGTTCTGGGCCGCAAACAGGCTACGGTACTCAATTGAGGATTCGCACGGCGAGCCGATGGTGTTGCCTCTCGAAAATGCCGAGAAGGTTGACGAGCTTAGTAGGAAAGAGCTCGGACTTTCTCCTCTCTCCCGAGTATCTGGCGCAGGCCAGCAAGGTGCTCTATGACGGAAAACCCATCAGGCTGCCGAGGCCAGAGGAATAGCACCTGGACAGTGCGGAGTCGCCACTTCTCAGACACCCTCGATACTGTGGACCCAGGGGGCACTCCGACCTGCTGTCCTACGTGACACCTGGATCTCCGAGCCGCTCAAGGGTTCCGGCCGTCTTCGCCCACTCGAATGCCGGCTGACTTGGAAAGCACAAGCCGCAGCTCCGAGAGGGAGACCTGCTCGACATCGAGCGTCACCAACGTAGTCGGGTCTGCCGCGCTGAGGGAGACCCCTTCGCCGCCGAGCTCCTGGAGGAGCTTCACCACCGTGGCAGCCTGCGCCTTCTCAGCTTTGAAAGAGACTTCGGCGCCGAGAGGACGCTCCGCCTTCTGGGGGGCGCGAAACGCGGCGGCTCCGTGCTTCGCCAAACCCGTCAGCAGGTCCGTCGCGGACACGCGGTCCAGCTCGACGTCGAAGACGTCATCCGACTTGGAAGCGACGAAGACGAACTGGATGCCGAGTTGTTCCGAGATCGTTTCCTGAAGAGCGGCGGCCGAAATGCCGTGGGCGGAGTAGGTGACCTTGCTTTCCGCCTTCTTCGCAGTGAGCATCACAGGCCTTCCACCTCCGCCGCCACCGCCAGCACAGCCAGAGCTACAGCCGCCCGAACCACAAATGGCAAAGCAGCCCCCAGGGCAAGTGGAAGAGGCAGAGCAACTCCCATCCGGCGAGGAGCAAGCACAAGCAAGAACCGCGACGGCTTGGGCCACCCAAAGAACACCTGCGAGAACGGTGACTCGCTTGCGCATGGTCGACCTCCAAACACACGAGTTTAAAAGAATATACAACTAAACAGACTCTACTCGACTTGCGCAGATCCTGTCAAGCTGGACGGTGGAGTTGATCGAGGGGCTTCATTCCTCGAACCGGAGTCCCGCGTCGTACCGGGCGCGGAAGAGGTAGCGCAGGACGCGGCGGGCGAGCTCGGCCGTGGCCGCTTCCCGCTCGGCGGCTTCGTGGAAGAGCCGCAGGGCGGCCAGGGCCTCCCGGTGAACCTCCTCGGCTTTGAAGACCGCGGGCAGATCGCGGACCAGCGCCTTGACCTCCGCTGTCCGGCCCTCGTCCAGCAGCAGGGCCGCCTCTTCCAGCAGGGACAGGGTCACGTCGTACCCCATCTTGCGGGCGGCAAATCCCTGCCGCGCCTGTCCCAGCAAGCTCAGGGCCTCCCCGGTCCGGCCCAGCCCGGCGGCGATGAGGCCGTCGATCCAGGTGACGCGGAGGAGTAAGATCGCATCTCCCATCTCGCCAGCGACTTCGCGCACCTGCTGCGCCAACTCGGCTGCCTTGACGAAGCGGCTGACGTGGCAGAAGTCGAGGGCCAGATTGTTATGAAGAATGTTGCGCAGCCGCGGATCAGCTTGAACGTCGGGCAGGGACTCCGCTTCGAGGAGGGTCTCGATGGCCCGCTCGTAGTAGCCCATGACCTCCAAGGTGAACCCCTTGTTGATCAGGTAGCATCCTGGACAACGCCCCACAGAAATCGCTCGCTCCAGCAAGGCCAGCGCTTCTTCGAACCGGCGCTGGGCACGACAGAGGGAGGCTTCGAGGTCGAGCAGCCTCCCCGGATCGAGGAGATCGTCCGGGTCGGAGCCGTTGTGCCACAGCCGTTTGGCCTCCTCGAAGAGGGCGGCTGCGGCCCTCAGTTTTCCGGCCACGCGCAGGACGTTCGCGACGTGCGCCATGGAGTAGGCTCTGACTCTGCGGACCCACCCCTCCGGCCCCGAGATCCGGTTCGCAATTTCTCGCGCGAGCCGCGCTAGGCTTGCCGCGCGCTCGACGTCGCGGGAGGCCTGCACCACCGACTCCTCGCAGAGCCGCTCGGCCAGGGCCCAGCTTTGGAATTCGCGCGCGACCCGAATCACCGCCAACGCCTGGTTCTCCGCGAGGTCTTGCAAACGGGACCATAGATCACCTGCGTGGAGCCGGTCCTCCGAGGAGGGGAGGCCCTCTGGAAGCGGCAAGCGCAGCAGGCGCCTGTAGACGCCGGAGACCAGGGCTGCCAGCAGCTCAGGGGAGAGGTCCGCGGCTCCCTGCCCCGCGCGCTCCCGAGGCCGGCGTAGCGTGTCGGCCAACCGCAGGACCTCCTCGCCGGCCGCGACGGTGAGGCCGGCCCCCTGCGTCACGCGCTCCAGGTTCTCGGGGCCGGGCTCGACCTGGTCCAACTCGTACTGGGCCAGCAGGGTGAAATGGACGCCGGTCTTGTCGCCGAAGTCCTTCTGCGTTTCTCCGGAGAGCGCCCGTGCCAGGCGCACCAGCCGATTCCTGAGTCTCATCCGCTCCTCCACTAGCATGAGAGAGAGAATTTTCGCCGACTTCCCCGGCGGCAGCACCTAAGATGTCGCAGGCGCGGCCCGCGCGGACCAGGGAGGCCCGCCCCCGGCGCCGCGCGGGAGACCGCACCATGCGCCGCTCTGTCATCGCACTGGCCCTCGCTGCATCGACGTTGACCGCCACCCCTTCCAGCCTCGTCCCTCCGCTCTGGAGCCTCCTCTCCGCGCTCTGGGGCGAAGAAGGCGCTGGCGTGGACCCCAGCGGCCAGAACCTCGCGGCACAAGGCCCCGGCATGGACCCCAACGGCCGGAGCCTCACGGCGCCGCAGCCGACCCCGGATGAAGGCCCCGGCGCGGACCCCAACGGCTAACACAGCTAATACTAAGCTCATTCCTCGAACCGGAGGCCCTGGTCGTAGCGAGCACGGAAGAGGTAATGCAGGACGCGGCGGGCTAGCTCGGCCGTGGCTGCTTCCCGTTCAGCGGCTTCACGAAAGAGCCGCAGTGCGGCCAGGGCCTCCCGATGGACCTCCTCGGCTGCGAAGACCGCGGGCAGTCCGCGGGTCAGCGCCTTGACCTCGGCCGTCCTCCCCTCGTCCAGCAGCAGGGCCGCCTCTTCCAGCAAGGCCAGGGCCACGTCGTACCCCATGTTGCGGGACTCGAATTCACGCCGCGCCTGCGCCAGCAAGCTCAAGGCCTCCCCGGTACGGCCCAGCCCCGCGGCGATGCGGCCGTCGATCCAAGTGACGCGGAGGAGTAGAATCGCATCCCCCATCTCGGCGGCGGCGGCGCGCACCTGCTGCGCCAACTCGGCCGCCTCGGCGAAGCGTCGGGCGTGGCAGAGATCAAGGGCCAGATTGTTATAAAGGATGTTGCGAAGCCGCGGATCAGCCTGAACGTCGGGCAGGGCCTTCGCTTCAAGGAGGGCTTTGATGGCCCGCTCGTATTCTCCCATGACCTCCAGCGTGAATGCTTTGTTGATTCGATAGCGGCCCGGACAGCGACCCATGGTAATCGCTCGCTCCAGCAAAGCCAGAGCCTCCCCGAACCGGCGCTGGGCGCGGCAAAGGGAGGCTTCCAGGTCGAGCAGTCTCCCCGGGTCGAGGACGCCGTCCGGATCGGAGCCGGCGGACCACAGCCGTTTGGCCTGCTCGAAAAGGGCCGCCGCGGCCTTCAGCTTGCCCGCCACCCGCAGGACGTTAGCGACGTGCGCCGCGGCGAAGGCCCGAATGCGGCGGACCCAGCCCTGCGGCCCCCGAGTTCGCCGGGCGGCCTGCCGGGCGAGCCGCGCCAGGAAGGCCGCATGCTCGAGATCGCGGGAGGCCTGTACCACGGACTCCTCGCAGAGCCGCTCGACGAGAGCCCAGGTCTGGTACTCCCGGGCCGCCCTCACCACCGCCGACTGCTGGTCCTCGGGAAGCTCCTGCAGGACCTGGAACAGCATCGCGGCGTGCCAGCGGGCCGGCTCGAGGTCGGCGGGCTGAGGGTAGCGGTCCAGGGCCGGGACGCCCGCCCGGGATCTCCGGACGGCTTCGGTCACCATCCGGCGGATCACGCCGATGCCCTCCAGGACGCCCAGCTCGACCTCGACCCGCTCCGCGGCCGTCAGCTCCTGATTCTGCTCCAGCCTGGCCAGAGCTTCGTGGCACGCCGTGACGATGGCAACCTTCGCCGGGTCGCCGCCCGTCGCCGCCAGCAGCCGCGCGAGGACGTCGTCCTCGATCTCCTCGCCGCGCAGGAGCTGGGAGATGCGCTTCGGCGGGATGCCCGACGCGGCGCCGATCTGTTTCTGGCTGCGGTCGTGCCAGAGCGCCAGGACCGATATGAGGAATGCTCGAAGGTTGCGCAGCATGGATCCTCCCTACAGAGGGGAGTGCAGCTCAGGCTTCAAGTGTGACACGGAACTCTGTACATGGATACCGGGAATCGGGCTCGGGCGTACCGTCTGGGAAAAATTTCGCGTCCGCTCACTAGCGGCATCCCGGCTCTCCGTTCCTGGATTTACCGTGCTCCGCATGGAGACCAACGCGCTTGAAATCCCCACCCTGGACACGGAACGCCTGCGGCTGCGAGCTTTCCGCAGGAGCGATATCGAGGAGTATGCCGCGCTGAACGCGGACCCCGAGGTCCTGCGCTACCTCAACGGGGCCGGGGCGGAGCCGTGGGACCGGGGCCGGTCCTGGCGACACATGGCCTTCCTCATGGGGCACTGGCAACTCGGGGGCTCCGGCATGTGGGTGGTGGAGCACCGGGAGACCGGCGGCTTCGTCGGGACGATCGGCTTTGCCGCGCCTGATGGCTGGCCGGGCTTCGAGCTCGGCTGGACGCTGGCGCGTCGCTGGTGGGGGCATGGCTACGCGACCGAGGGCGCACGGAAGGCTCTCGCCTATGCCTTCACCGCCTTGGAGAAGGACCGCGTCATCAGCCTCATCCATCCGGAGAATCTGGCCTCTGTCCGCGTCGCCGAACGGATCGGAGAAACCCTGGAAGGCCGCATCAGCCATCTCGGGCGGGAGATGCTGTGCTATGGGCTCGACCGGGAAACCTACCTGGGAGATGAGTAGGCCTCGCTTCGCCCGTCATCGGCCTCGCTTCGCCCGTCGTCGGCCTCGCTTTGCCCGTCGTCGGCCTCGCTTCGCCCGTCGTCGGCTTCGCTTCGCCCGTCGTCGGCTTCGCTTTGCCCGTCATCGGCTTCGCTTTGCCCGTCGTCGGCTTCGCTTCGCCCGTCATCGGCTTCGCCTTGCCCGTCATCGGCTTCGCTTCGCCTGTCATCGGCTTCGCTTTGCCTGTCGACGGTCTCTTGAGCTCGGGAGGGCGGCTGTGAGCGCTGGGGGAATCTGAAGGCACGCCGACCTCCACCCCCGAGGGGCGGTCATCGAGCGGCAGCTTGACGGGAAGGATCGAAAACCGGGAAGGGATTCGAGGGACCGGCCTACTTGGTGGTCCCGGTCTCCGGCGGGCTCCACTTGCGGGCCGGCGCCTTGACCACCTTGCCGCTGCGCAGGCAGCGGGTGCACACCCGGATGTGACGCACGCCGCCTTCGACCTTGGCCCGTACCCGCTGGAGGTTGGGCTCCCAGGTGCGGGAGGTCACGTTGTGGGCGTGGCTGACGTTGCGGCCGAACGTCGTGCCCTTGCCGCAGATCTCGCATTGCTTGGCCATGTTCGTCTCTCCTTGCTCGCCCCCGAAGGGCATGAGAAGATACCAGAAACTCCGCAGGATCTCAAGCGGTCGGGAAGGTGGGGCTTCATCATGCGTTTCTGGTTTCCGGCGACCCTTCTGGGTCTTTGCGCCGCGGCACCGGTCTGGGCCGGCGGGCCCGCTCATCTCGTGGCGGACCTGAACCCGGCCACCGTCCCCTGGGACGAAACGTTCACCCCGGTCTTCAAGTCATTCACCCCGCTGGGGGGCCGGGTCCTGTTCTTGAGCTTTCTTTTCGCCGGCGACGACCAGTGCGGCCTGTGGTCCACGGACGGCACGGCGGCGGGCACCGGCCGCCTGGCCGATCTCTGCGCCGAGAGCCTGAGCCCGGATTCTTCCTTTCGGGTTCAGATCCTCGGCGTCGCCGGGCCGCTCGCGTTCCTCACCGACTCTCTGGGACGGCTCTGGCGCACCGACGGCACGGCGGCGGGCGCCGGCACCTTTCCACTGGGGGCCACGGTTGCCAGGGATAGCGCACAGCCGGTCGTCGGCCCCGGGGGGATCCTCTACTTCGTCGCCTGCGACACGGCCCGGGTCTGCCAGCCTTGGCGCAGCGACGGCACGGCCGCAGGGACGGGATTGCTGCGGGCGATCGAGACCGATCCGGATTCCCCCCCGTTCTTTCAGTTCGTCGTCCAGGGCCATCACGTAGTGTTCAGCAGCACCGATCCGCAAGGTGCCGCCCTGTGGACCACGGACGGCACGCCGGACGGCACCCGCGAACTGGCGGTTTTCCGGGATCGGATCGGCGCCATGCTGCCGGTGGGCGACGCGCTGTACGTTTCGACGGGCAACGGCGACGTGTGGCTCGCTCCCGAGGATGGGTCCCCCCTCACCCACGCCGGCAGCTTTCCCCTCGACTTCCGGTCGCGGGGCGTCGGTCTGCTTCAGGCCGGCGGCCGGGTGCTGATCGAAGACGACGAGGGCGACGGCGTCGTCTCTCTCTGGGAGATCCCGGCTCCCCATCGCCGGGTGCGGCTCCTCGCCCGCTTCGAGAATGGGATGGGGCCGATCTCGGAGGTGGGCGGCCGGTTGGTCTTCGCCGCCGGGGGGGACGGGAACGGTAACAGTTGGTCCCTCTGGGGCCTGGGGCCCAGGATGGTCCATCCCAAACCGCTGCGCGACTGTCCGGGGGGGTGCCCCAGGATCGATCCGTTCCCTCCGCGGCTCAGCGTGCTGGGCGGCCGCGCGGTCTTCGCGGGCCGCGATCACCGGGGCAGCGAGCTGTGGGAGACGGACGGCACGGGGGCCGGCACCCGGTTTCTGAAGGACCTGTGCCCTGGCAAGTGCGGGAGTCTGCCCAGAGGCTTCAGCCCGGCCCTGGGACGGCTGCTCTTCACCGCCGGGGACCGCGACCTGTGGGTCACGGACGGCACCGCCGCCGGCACGGCCCGGCTCGGGCGGATCCTCACCGGAGTCGCGGACGGGCTCGACTTCGCCGTGCTGGGGCGCGGAGTGGTCTTCAACGGGCTCGACAGCTTCGCCGGCTCCCAGCCCTGGGCGAGCGATCTCACCGTGGCGGGGACGCGGCGGATCCTCACCTTCGGTGGCGGCCTCGAGGCCGGATCGTCCATCCAGAGCCTGACCCCGTTCGGCTCCGGAGTGCTCTTCGGCGCCTGCTCGGCCGCCGGCGGCACGGGCCTCTGGCGCAGCGATGGCTCCGCCGGCGGCACGGAGCGCCTGCTGGACGCCGGCCAGGGCTGCGCCTCCCTGGCCGTCAGTCCGATCGTCACCGCCGGGGGCGCGACCTTCTTCAGCCTGGACCCCTCCCATCTGTGGCGCACGGACGGCACTCCCGAGGGGACGCAGGTCCTCGCTGCGTGGAGCGGCTCGGACCTCGGCGGCCTCCTGCCGTTGAACGGCGCCCTTTTCTTCTCCACCAGCAGTCCTCAGCCGCCCTTCGGCTCGGATTTCTGGCGCAGCGACGGCACGCCACAGGGGACCGTGCAGACGGGCTCGGTGACTCTGGGCGGCGGCCTCTACATGGTGGGAGCGACGGCGGGCAGCGCGTTTTTCGTCGCCCAGCACAGCGAGCCACCGTTCGACACCTTCCTGTGGCGCACCGACGGCACGTCCGCCGGGACCGCTGCCCTGGTCGATCTCGTCTCGCCGCCCGGGTTTTTACCTGGAGATTTCGTGCTCCTCGACGGCAAGGCTCTGCTCGTGATGCAGGGAGTGGGCCGCCCCGCAGAGCGCGAGCTGTGGACGTCGGACGGCAGCGCCGCCGGCACGGCGCCGGTTTTCGCGGCGACCGCCGGCGCGAACGCGCTGCGGCCCCTCAACCCGCGCCAGCTCACCGCCTTCCAGGGCGCCGCCTATTTCTTCGCGGATACCGGGGAGCCCGCCCGCCCCTTGAGCCTCTGGCGGTCGGACGGCACGGCGGCCGGGACGTCCCTGGTGACGGACTTCGCTGCGCCCGGCGATCCTTCCGCTCTCTTCTCCCTCGCGCTCACGCCCGCCGGCGACTTCCTCTTCTTTGCCCTCGACGACGGCGTCCATGGCCAGGAGCTGTGGCGCACGGACGGCACGGCGGCGGGGACCGTGCTGGTGCGGGATATCGCGCCCGGGGCCGCTCACTCCCGTCCGCAGTCCCTCGCCGCCGGCGGCGACCGGCTGTACTTCACGGCCACCGACGGCGAGCACGGCCTCGAGCTGTGGACGAGCGACGGCACGGCCGCCGGTACGGCGATGGTGCAGGACGTCCTGCCCGGCCCCGCCTCCTCGTGGCCCCGGGACCTGGTGGCCACGGACGGCAACCTCTTCTTCACCGCCGTCGACGCCGAGCACGGGCGCGAGCTGTGGGTGCTCCCCCTCGGGGCGTCGCCGTGAAAGAGGCAAATCCCCCTTCCGGAGATTTCGCTTGCAGAGCGTCCGTGGCTGGTGTAGAGTTGGCGAACTGGTCAATATAGCCATAGATGCATTGGCACCTTGACACCGGTGTTTATTCCTGGTAGCTTCCAGCGAAGCTTTAAGTAACACCCGGTAAGTTGCCTTAAACGTAGGGCTTTGGGGAGTTCAAAACGTGCTCTTCTCCCGTGCGAAGAAGGGGGTCGTGGGCCTCGACATCGGCAGCTCTGCCATCAAGCTGGTGGAGCTGCGGGAGCGCAAGGGTGAGTTCCACCTGCAGCGCCTCGGCATCGAGCCGCTGTCGCCGGAGGCCATCGTGGACGGGTCGATCATGGACTCGTCGCTGGTGGTGGACGCCATCCACCGGCTGAACGACCAGACGAAGGTCAAGGGCACCAATTACGCCACCTCCCTCTCCGGCCACTCGGTGATCATCAAGAAGATCCAGCTCCCGGCGATGACCGAGGAGGAGCTGGGCAACTCCATCCAGTGGGAGGCGGAGCAGTACATCCCCTTCGACATCAACGACGTGCGGCTCGACTACGTGGTGCTGACCGAGGGCGAGCCCGGGCGGGACAACATGGAGGTCCTGCTGGTGGCGGTCAAGCGCGACAAGGTCAACGACTACGTCTCGGTGATCAGCCAGACGGGCAAGCAGCCGGCGCTGGTGGACGTCGACGCCTTCGCGGTGCAGAACGCCTACGAGGTGAACTACGAGCTCGATCCGCGCAAGGTCGTGGCACTGATCAACCTCGGGGCCGGGGTGACCAACATCAACATCCTGGCCCGCGGCACCACCGTCTTCTGGCGCGACATCTCCTTCGGCGGCAACCAGTTCACGGAGGCCCTGCAGCGCGAGTTCAACCTCTCGTTCGCGCAGGCGGAGGGGCTCAAGCAGGGCGAGTCGGTGGACCGCTACTCGCCGGCCGACGCCCGCCCGGTGCTCGACGCCGTGTCGGCGGAGATGGCGTCGGAGATCCGCAAGACGTTCGATTTCTTCTCGGCGACCTCGTCGGAGGGGCCGGTCGACGAGCTGATGCTCGCCGGCGGCTGCGCCCTCACGCCGAACCTCCAGCAGGTGCTGCGGGAGCGTTTCCAGGTGCCGACGGAGCTGATGAACCCGTTGCGCCGCATCCAGTACAAGGAAGGGGACTTCGACGGCCCGTGGCTGCAGTCGATCGCTCCCATGATGGCGGTCGCCGTGGGTCTCGGCATCCGCAGGGTGGGGGACTAGGGCGATGATCAAGATCAACCTGCTCTCCGAGGGCAAGCGGACCGTCCGCAAGTCCCGGCCCGCCGCCCTGAGCAAGCTGGAAGGGCGGGACGTCGGCCAGTGGCTGATCCTCGTCGGCCTGGTGATCGGCCTCGGAGCGCTCGCCATCAACTGGTGGCTCCTGAACAAAGAGGTGGACGAGAAGACGGCGGAGGTGACCGCGGCTCAGCACGAAGTCGACTCGATGGCCACCGTCATCAAAGAGGTCGAGGACTACAAGACGAAAAAGTCGGAGCTGGTGCGCAAGATCGGCGTCATCAACGATCTGAAGGCCAACCAGCGCGGACCGGTGCGGGTGATGGACTACGTCTCCCGGGCCCTGCCGGAGCTGCTCTGGCTCGACCGCCTGAAGATGTCGGCGGATTCGATCGAGATCGAAGGCCGCGCCTTCAACACCAACGCCGTCGCCAATTTCATCGAGAACCTCGACAAGGTGCCGGAGTTCGACGAGCCCATCCTGAAGAGCACGGAGCAGCAGGGGGGCGGCGTCTACAAATTCGTGATCAATTTTCACTACTCGTTCGCGACGCACGCCAAGGACAAGGACGCGGCGACCGGCAAGGACGGCAAAGAGGCCGCCGGCGGCCGCACCAAGCCCAAGGCGTCGATCCCGGCGACGTCGGGATAGGAGGACTGGCCCGGTGGCGTTGAAGACGGGACTGGAAGGGAAGCCCTGGTACGTCGGGCTCGGCGTGGGGCTGGTCGTTGGCGGGCTGCTCTTCGCGGCGGGCTCCTGGCGCATGCTGGAGCCGCTGCGCGACGAGTACGACCGTCAGGAGGGGGTGTTGAAGGGCCTCCAGACCAAGATCCAGGAGGGGCGCGCGGCGCGCCTGGAGCTGCCGAAGTTCCGCGAGGAGGTCCGGCAGCTCGAGCTGGAGCTGGACAAGCTGCTGCGCATCCTGCCCGCCCGGCGCAACACGCCGGACCTGATGCGGCGCATCCGCTCGCTGGCCGAGCAGGGGGACTTCAGCCTCAAGCGCTTCAACCCCGGGACGCTCACCGAGAAGGAGTTCTACAGCGAGTGGCCGATCGGCGTGAACGTCGAGGCCAGCTATCACAACCTGGCGCTCTTTTTCGACCGCATCAGCCGCTTCTCGCGGGTGATCAACATCGAGAACCTGGAGGTCAGCGCGATGCAGGGCAAGCAGGCCGGGACCCACACCATCGTCGCGAGCTTCTCGGCCAAGACGTTCGTCTACAAGGAGCCGTCGGCCGAGCCGGCGAAGGACGTCAAGGGCCCGGCCACCAAGGCGCCGGCGCGTCCCCCGGCGCAGCCGCCGTCCGAAGGCGGCCCGGCGACCCGCATCCGCACGGGCGGCGTCAGCCCTGGAGGACCCGACTGATGGCCCGCTTCATCCGCTCCGCGAGCCTGATCGCCCTGCTGGTGGTGGCCGCCGCGTGGGCCGCCCTGGCGCAGGCGCAGAAGCCGGCGCCGCAGCGCCAGGCCCAGGGCCAGAAGCCGGCGGCGGCGCCCGCGAAGCCGGCGGCGGCGTCCGCGAAGCCGGCGGCGGGCTCGCCGCAGACCTCGGCCGGCCCGGAGACCAGCGGCGGCCCCGACATGGGCGACATCGATCAGATCCTGGAGGGCGAGGAGCAGGTGCTGTCCGGCAGCGGCTTCTCCTACGACCCGGGCAACCGGCGCGACCCCTTCAAGTCGCTGCTCGCCGGGCCCGACCGCCCCGAGTTCCGCGGTCCGCGGCCGGAGGGCATCGCCGGGCTGCTGATCGACGAGATCGATCTCACCGGGGTGTTCCGCACCAGCAAGGGCTACGTGGCCCAGGTGGTGGCCGCGAACCAGAAGAAGAGTTATCTGTTGAAAGAGGGAGACCAGCTCTACGACGGCGACGTGGTGAGCATCAACCACAACGAGGTGGTGTTCAAACAAGTCGTACAAGACCCCACCGCATTGAAGCCGTTCCGTGAGGTGGTCAAGAGCCTGAACCCTTCCTAGCGCGTGAGTTGGTGTTTCCAGGCCCGTAAGGGAGGCGAGTAGCCATGGGAGATGTGGGCAACACGAAACAGTGCGCCGGTTACCGGCGTTGGATCGCTTCGGCCGTGGTTCTGACCGTGGCGGTGGGCGGCTGTACCGCCTCCAGGGCCGAGCGGCCCGCCCGGGTGGTCGAGGCCGCGCCGGCCCCGAAACCGGCGGCGAAGCAGGCCCCGGCGGAGACCCGGGCGGCGGCCCAGTCGGCCGCCGAGATCCGCTCCCTGGACCTGCGGGAAGGAGCGCCCGAAGTCTTCATCGACCTGGAAGCGAGCGCGCCCCTGGTCTGGACCAGCTTTCGCAACGCCGAAGGGCGGGTGATCGTCGAGCTGCCCAACGCGGTCCCCCGCGCCGGCCTCGCCGATCTGTCGCCCGCGGAGGGGCTGGTCTCCTCCCTGGCGATCCAGAAGAGCGACGAGGGGGTCCGGCCCATGACCCGGCTGGTGATCGCCACCCGTCAGGAGGTGGAGCACTCGGTCACCGCCGATGGCGCCAGGCTCCGCATCCAGCTCCTGCCGGTGGGCGAGCAGGCCAAGGCGGCCAAGCCGGCAAACCCCGCAAACCCGGAAAATGCCAAGCTCGCCTTCGAGCCCCTGGGCGAAGAGGCCGCCGCGAACCCCGCCCCGGCGGCGGGTGGGACTCCCCCAACGGTGTCTGCAGCCGCTTCGGCGACGAGCGCCGCCGCCGCGGGCTCCGCGGCCCTCGGCACCCCCGACAAGCCCACGGTGGCACCCGCACCTCAGGGCGTCGCCGCCACCCGGCTCGACGTCATCGAGGTCCTGGCCGCGGACGGCGGCGCGGTGATCCGCATCGCCGGCGACGGCGCGTTCCCGTACTCGACCTTCGCCCTCTCCGAGCCCCGGCGCTTCGTGATCGACCTCGACGGCGTGATCAACCGCGCCCAGCGCTCGGCGCTCGCGGTCAACAGCACGGTGGTGGAGCGCGTCCGGGTGGCGCAGTTCAGGCCCGCGCCGAAGCCGGTCTCCCGCGTCGTCTTCGACCTGCGCCGCGATACGGTGCCGGTGATCGAGCGCACCCAGGAGGCCCTGGTGGTCTCCTTCCCGGCCCCAGGCGCTGGCGCGGCGAATCCCGCTCCGGACACGAATCCCGCTCCGGACACCGCGGCCCCGGCCTCGCCGGCGCCGGCTCCGGCGGCTCCCGAGGTGGCTCCGGCCCCCGTGCCCGTGGCCCCCGCTCCGGCGGCCACGGCCCATGCCGCGAAAGCCTCCGCCAAGACCTCGGCTCCGGCGCCTTCCGTGACGGCCGCCCCGGCCGCCCCGGCCGCGGCGCCGCCGGCTGCGCCGCCCCCGAGCCCGGCGGCGCCCGAGCCCTCCGACCTGACGCTGGCTCAGCGGCAGCCGCCGCCGGCTCCGGCGGCGGGCTCCAAGCGCACCTCGGACTCCCCGGCGGCCGCGGTCGTCCAGTCCTCGTCGTCTCCCGGCAAGGTGGTGTTGCAGCCGCGCTCGGGCGCGGCGGGCTCGGTCCCCGCCGGCCCCCGCCCCGGCACCGGTCCGGTCGAGGTTTCCGGTCCCCACCAGACGCCGGCCTCCTCCATCCTCCAGCCCAAGGGCCCGAACGACAGGGAGAGGACCTACGTCGGCGAGCCCATCGACCTCAAGGTGACCAACGCCGACGTCACCGACGTGATCCGCACGTTCGCCCAGATCAGCGGCCTGAACATCATCGTGCAGCCGGGCGTCAGCGGCGTCGTCACGGCGGAGCTGGAGAACGTCCCCTGGGACCAGGCCCTGGAGCAGATCCTGAAGATCAACAACCTGGACTACGAGCTCGACGGCAACGTCATGCGCATCGCCCCCACCAGCGTGCTGCGGCAGGAGGCCAACGAGCGGCAGCAGCTCGCGGCGGCGAAGGCCCTGGCCATTCCCCTGCGCACGGTCTACCAGCGCCTGAGCTACGCCCAGGCCGCCGAGGTGGCGTCGCTGCTCAAGACCGGCCAGGCGGGCCTGCTGTCGCAGCGCGGCAGCGTGGTCGTCGACGGCCGCACCAACGCCCTGATCATCAAGGAGCTGCCGTCGAACATGGACGCCGTGCTCTCGGTGATCGACCTGCTCGACGCGCCCGAGCCGCAGGTGATGATCGAGGCCCGGATCGTCGAGACGACGAAGCGGTTCAATCGCGACATCGGCATCAACTGGAGCTTCCAGGCCCTCGCCGACGCCGCCCACGGCAACACCACCGGGCTGGTGTTCCCCAGCAACGGCTCCGCCAACGGCAGCGTCAACCTCGCCTCCGGCGGCCAGAACGGCCTCCTCCGGCTGAAGCTGGGCAACGTCCTCAACACCTTCAACCTCGACGTGGCCCTGCAGGCGGCGGAGAGCGAGGGTCTGATCACCATCCTCTCGGCGCCCAAGGTGGCGACGCTCAATAACCAGCACGCCTCGATCCAGAGCGGTCTGCAGATCCCCGTCCAGACCGTCCTCAACAACACGGTGACCGTGCAGTTCATCAACGCCACCCTGCGGCTCGACGTCGTCCCCCAGGTGACTGCCGAGGGGACGGTGCTGATGGACATCGACATCTCGAAGCGCGAGCCGCAGACCGCCTTCCTGATCCCCGGCGCCGCCAACGCGCCGATCGCCACCAAGGATGCCCGCACCCGGCTGGTGGTCCGCGACGGCGGCACGGCCGTCATCGGCGGCATCTACAAGATCACCAGCAACAACGGCGAGAGCCGGGTGCCCGGCCTAGCCAACATCCCGATCGTCGGCTACCTGTTCAAAAACAAGACGCGGAGTGAGGAGAACGACGAGCTTCTCATCTTCATCACACCGCGGATCATCAAGATTTGAGCACTCTCGGGAGCGGAGCTTTCCCCATGAAGAACCATCGTGTTGTCCTCTGGACCCTGATCACCCTGGCCGTCGCGGTCGCCGTGGCCGGCTGCCGGTCGCGGACCGACCGCAGCGAGGGCACCGTCCTCCTGCTGGTCTCCGACTTCAACGGCCTCCCGGTCGCCGTCTCGCTGCGCACCGGCGGGCCTTTCCAGGTCGGCCGGGTGACCTTGCGCAACGTTGCCAAGGATCCCACCGGCACGACGAGCGAGCTGCAGACCATCGAGCTGCGCTCCTATGAGATCGTCTACCGGCGTCGTGACACCGGCACCCGGGTGCCGCCGGCGTCGGTGCAGTCGATCTTCGGCCAGGTGACGGTCAATGGCACGAAGGACATCATCAACCTGCCGATCCTGCTCAGCGATCAGATCCTGAGCCAGCCGCTCAAGGATCTGCTGGATTTCGGGGTGGATCGCGAGACCGGGACGGCGGTGGTCGTTCTGGACGTCTCGCTCACGTTCTTCGGCCGTACGCTTTCCGGCGACGAGATCGCCACCGCACCGGCCACCTTTACGCTTGAAGTCCGGCCTTGAGCCCGGCAGGAGTTTCGGTATGGATGCTCTGAGGAATGCCCCTCGACGGTTGTTCGCCCTGATCCTCGCGACAGCTCTGGCGCTGGCGCTGAGCTGCACTTCGTCGCCCACCGAGCCCAAGGGGGGAGGCGGGACCCCGCAATCGCCCAAGCCGCCGGATCCGGTGGTGAGCTTCAACATCGCCGTCACGGCCAATCCGCCGGAGATCACGGTCGGCTCCACCAACTCGAGCACCATCACGGTGTCCGTGGTGCGTGCGGACACCGGCCAACCCCCGGCGGACGGCTCGGTGGTTCACGTCACCACCACCCTCGGCGCCTTCGGCAGCGCCAACGGCGCCAACGCCGTCGACCTGCAACTCGTGGGTGGCCGCGCCTCGGCCACCCTGTTCGCCACCTCGGATACGGGCACGGCCGCCGTCAGCGCCACCTTCTCGGGCAGCACCGGAGCGGCCAACGTCCGCATCGGCCAGGCCGCCACCTTCTTCGTCTCGTCGGTGAGCCCCAACCTCGGCAGTCCGAGCGGCGGCGAGCAGGTCACCATCCTGGGCGGCGGCTTCGTGGCGCCGGTGCGGGTGACCTTCGGCGGCGCGGCTGCGACCGTGCGGTCGGTCACCTCCAACGCGATCACGGTGGTCACCCCGTCCGCGGCGGCGGCGGGCATCTCCGTCGGCGTCGGCCAGACGGCCGCCGTGTCGGTCCAGGTCACCATCAATCTCAACAAGGTGAACCAGGCCGTCGACACCCTCGACCGGGGCTTCACCTTCGCCCTGGGCGGCGGCACACAGCAGCCGGTCGTCTTCTCCGTCACTCCTCCCCTGGGCACCAACGACGGCGGCACCGTCGTCACCATCGTCGGCGACGGCTTCCAGTCGCCGGTCCAGGTCCTCTTCGGCCACGGCACCAGCGCCGCCAGCTTCAACGGCGTGGAGGCCACCATCACCTCGGTGACGCCCACCCGCATCGTCGCCGTCACGCCGGCGGCCCGCGGCTTCGGCCAGACCCTCATCAACCAGGTGGTGGACCTGCTGGTCAAGAACGTCGACACCGGCTTCAGCATCGTCTCGCCACAGGCCTTCAAATACGGCACCAGCGTGCAGATCACCGCCATGTCCCAGGGCAGCGGTCCCGCCTCGGGCGGCACCCGGGTCGCCATCGACGGCTCCGGCTTCTCCGCTCCGGTGGCCGTCTCGTTCGCCTTCTCCGGCGTCAGCGTGGCGCAGCAGGTGGTCTCGGTGAGCGGTTCCCAGATCGTGATCCTCACCAGCCCGGCGCCGATCCCGGCCACGTGTCCGGCCAACGGCCTCATCTCCTCGACGGCGGTGAGCGTCACCAACATCTCCACCGGCGATGGTGTCACCGCCAATATCGGCTTCAACTTCGCCGTGGCCGTGCCGGTGATCTCCGGGGTCAATCCCACCAGCGGCTCTGCGGGCACCCCGATCGTCATCTCGGGCAGAGGTTTCACGGCATCCTCGCAGGTGATCTTCGGCGACGCGACGAGCGGCATCACGGTGGTTCCCAGCGTCTCTCCCGACGGCGGGTCGATCACCGTCACGGCGCCGGCCGAGCCCCTGAGCTTCTTCCCCACCCAGGCTTGCGGCACCGGCGGCACGATGAGCCTCCCGACGAACATCAACATCACGGTGACCAACGGCGACACCCATTGCACCACGACGTTCCGCAACGGGTTCACGTTGTTCCCGCCGGATGGCAGTTGCCGGAACCAGACGCAACCGCCGCCGCCGCCGGCGCCGACCGCCTCCTTCACGTTCTCGAAGAACGGGCTGGCGGT
Source organism: Thermoanaerobaculum sp. (assembly GCA_021154885.1). Classification (GTDB taxonomy): domain Bacteria; phylum Acidobacteriota; class Thermoanaerobaculia; order Multivoradales; family UBA5704; genus DATARR01. The sequence continues at coordinate 7,462 of JAJKHS010000029.1, read as the reverse complement.
GCAGTTCGTCGATACGTCTACCGGCTCGCCGACCAGTTGGAGCTGGCAGTTCTTCGACAACGGTGCCACCAGCACGGCACAGAACCCGAGCCATACGTTCAGCGCGCCGGGCACCTACGCGGTCAAGCTGACGGTGAGCAACGCCAACGGCTCGAGCTTCGTCGTGAACCAGGTGACGGTCCCGTAAGGCCTCGCCTGCAACACTCTGACCTCACTGCCGGGGCGGCCGTCTAGACGGATGGCCGCCCCGGTTCGTATACTGAGTTGCTATGACTTACCGAATTGTCGCTCCCCTGCTGTTCATCTTTGCCGCCCTCACCCTGGTGGGCTGCGACAAGGCCACGCCGGTCGCCCCGGATGGCACCGCCCTCGTCGTCAGCGCCAATCCCAGTCAAATTTCCCTTACGGGGACTTCCACCATCACCATCGTCGGCCGCCGGCCCGACGGCAATCCCCTGAATCCCGGGACGGAGATCCGTCTGTCCTCGGACATCGGCACCATCGACTCCATCGTGGCGGTCGACCGCACCGGCACGGCGACGGCCACCTTCCACGCCGACGGGCGGTCGGGGCCGGCGAAAATCACGGCGGCCACGGGCACCGGCACGGTCATGGCGAATACGACCATCCAGGTGGGCGTGGGGACGGGCTCCAAGCCGCTGGTGAGCGTCAGTGTGACTCCCAGCACGGTCGCTCCCGGGGGCACTGCCACCGTCACCGTCGTCGCCCGCAACTCGGACGGCACTCCCGTGGCTCAGGGCCAGACGGTCACCCTGACCACGTCTCAGGGCACTCTCAGACCGACGAGCCCGACGATCGGGGCGAACGGCACGGCGACCGCGACGCTGACCGCGGGATCCCGGGAGGGAACCGCGACCATCACGGCGATCGTCGGGTCGAGTGACGCGGCGACGACCACAGTGACCATCTCCTTCGCTCCGAAGCCGACGCTGATCATCAGCGTGTCCCCCAACAACGTCGCCGTCAACGGCACGGCCACGGTCACCGTGATCGCGCGCAACTCGGACGGCAGCCCGGTGGCGGATGGCACGGCCGTGACCCTCACCACCAACCTCGGGACTCTGACCAATTCGAGGCCCACGACTCAGGGCGGCCTCGCGACGACGACCCTGCAGGCGGGCTCGCAGCCGGGCACGGCCACGATCACCGGCATCGTCGGCACGAGCGATGCGGTGACCACGACGGTGACCATCCGCGACGCGGCGGCGGCCATCAACCTGCAGGCGGACTCGCAGACGATCCCGCCCTCCGGCGGCACGATCAACTTCTCCGCCTTCGTCACCAACTCCCAGGGCCAGCCCCTCCAGGGAGCCGCCGTCACCTTCTCGTCGGAGGTCGGAACCTTCGCCAGCACGGGCGTGGTGTTCACGGACACCAACGGCGTCGCGACCAACAAGCTCACGGTGACCCAGGCCCAGCTCGCCGGCAGGACCAGCTTCAAGGTGACCGCGCGGACCGCCAGGGGCGACGGTCAACTGCTGGAGTCCACGACCACGATCACCGTTCAGTGAAGCGGGCTTAAACCCACGCCAGCGTCCCTCCTCCGCCGTACGCGGGGGAGGGACGGCTGTGCTGCTATAATGCGGCCACTTTGCTGCCACTCCTGACGCCTTCCGCTCCGCTCGCACGCGCCCAACCCCCGTCCAAGGTGTCCCCGCATGACTGACGGCGCGTTCCCCGACCGCCTCGCCCAGCTCCGCTCACGCTGGGAATCCGACCCTTCCTCCCGCATCTTCCTCCAGCTCGCGGAGGAGTACCGCCATCAGGGCCGGGTGCGGGAGGCGCTGGAGGTCCTGGAGCGAGGCTTGAAGGAGCACCCCGGCTATCTCTCGGCCCTGGTGGCCAAGGGGCGCTGCCTGCTGGAGCTGGGCGAGCCCGAGCCGTCCCGGGTGGTGCTGGAGCGGGTGGTCAAGCAGGACGCCACCCAGATGGTGGCCAACAAGCTGCTGGTGCGGGCGTACATCGAGACCTCCGAGCCCGAGAAGGCCCGCGAGCGACTCGACCTCTATACGCTGCTGAACGACAGCGATCCCGAAATCGAAGAGCTGCGCCGGAGGCTCCGCACGATGGATCAACCTTCCCAGGCCGAGAATCCGCGTCCCCCGGCGGCGCCAGGCCGACCCCTGCCGCCGCCCCCGCCAGCGCCGTCCCGCACGGCGGGCGACGACATCTTCGACCTCGGACGCCCCGCGGCTCCCCGGCCCCCCCGGCCGGCCGGCGATGTCTTCGAGCTCGATCCGCCCGCTCCCCGAGCTGTGGCGCCCGCGGTCCGGGAGGCGGAGCCGTTCGCCGGCCTGTGGGCGCCGGCGCCTGTGGTATCGGCTCCGATGACGGCCCCCGTGGCCGTGCTCGAAGAGGAGCCCAAGCCCGCGGAAGCGGAGGAGCCCGAGCCGGCGGACGTCCTGTTTCCGGGCCTCGCCTCCCGCGACCGCCGGCGGCGCTATCTCGCCGGACTGGCCGCCGAGGACCTGTTCCATCTCGACCTGACGGCGGAGGCGGTCGAGCCGCCGCCGGTTGCCGTCGAGGAGCCCGAGCCCCTCGCCGCCGTCGAGGTGGCCCCGCAGCCCGAGGCGCCGGCCGCCATCGCCGCGGAACCGGCGGAGCCGCTGGTCTTCGACCTCGAGGAGACGACCCCCTGGGCACCGCCGCCGGCGCCGGAGGTCTCCACGCCGCCGGCCCCGGCGCCACCGGTCGCCGCCGCACCCGAGCCCATCGCCACGGCCACGCTGGGCGAGCTCTACCTGCGCCAGGGCTACCCGGCGGAGGCCGAGCGGATCTTCCGCGAGGTCCTGAGCCGCGAGCCGGAGAGCGCCGCGGCGCGAGAAGGTCTGGAGAAGCTCGCCCAGCCGGCGGTCGCCGGGATCTCCGAATCTGCGGCGTCGCGGCCGCTCGACGCGCATGGTCTGCTCGCGGGGTATCAGCCGGGCGGCCGGTCGGGCGAAGCGGAGGGGAGAGCCCGCAAGGCGTTCCTTCTGAAGAGCTACCTGGAGCGCATCCGGCGGGGGGGCCAGCGCGATGTTTCTTGACCAACTGAGCCGGATCAGCAACCGCATCGAGGGCGCTCTCGCCCTGTCGCTGGTGGCCCGGGACGGTATGCCCGTGGAATCCGTCAGCTCCGATCCGAGCCTGGACCTCGAAGTCCTGGCTGCCGAGCTGGTCACCCAGGTGCGCTCCATCACCGAGAACCACCGCGAGCTGGACGTCGGCGAGGTGCAGCACTTCTCGGTGACCACGGACCGGCTGACGCTGATGGTAAGCTCTGTCGCCGCGGATTATTATCTGCTTCTCGTGCTTGGACCCGAGGGCAACTATGGGCGGGCCCGGTTCGAGCTCCGGCGAGCGCGTCTGCTCCTGGAGAGTGAGCTCTCCTGACCTCTTGGTTGACCTCTTGGCAAAGGGCATCGACGTGCTGACATTTGAACAGATCAAGGAACTGATCGAGCTGGTGGCCCAGAACCGGCTCCAGGGTCTCGAGCTCGAGCGCTCGGGATTCCGCCTCAAGATCGACGGCCAGCAGGCGGCGCCCTTGGTGGCGGTGACGGCGGCGGTCCAGCCGGCCCCGGCCGGGGTCCCTGGGGCGGTCCCCGCCGCTGCCGCTCCGGTCCTGGCCGCGGCGCCGCCGGCCCCTGCTCCGGCCGCCGCGGCGGCGCCCGCCGCACCGCAGGCGGGCACCCATATCCTCAACTCCCCGATCGTCGGTACGTTCTACCGTGCGTCGTCGCCCGACTCCGAGCCCTTCGTCGAGGTCGGCTCGCGGGTGAAGAAGGGGCAGGTGCTCTGCATCATCGAAGCGATGAAGCTGATGAATGAGATCGAGTCGGACGTGGACGGGGTGATCGCCGAGATCTACCCCCAGAACGCCCAGGCGGTGGAGTTCGGTGAGCCGCTCTTCGCCATCCGCCTCGCTTGAGACCCCGGGCCCGCCGATGTTCAAGAAGATCCTGATCGCCAACCGGGGCGAGATCGCGCTGCGCATCATCCAGGCCTGCAAGGAGCTGGGGATCCAGACGGTCGCCGTCTACTCGACGGCCGACCGCGACAGCCTGCACGTCACCTACGCCGACGAGGACGTCTGCATCGGTCCGCCGCCCTCGAAGCAGAGCTACCTCAACATCTCGTCCATCATCTCGGCCGCCGAGATCACCGGCGCCGACGCCGTCCATCCCGGCTATGGCTTCCTGGCCGAGAACGCCCACTTCGCCGAGGTGCTCAGCGAGTGCAAGATCGGCTGGATCGGGCCCCGCCCGGAGGTCATCCGCCTGATGGGCGACAAGGCCAAGGCCCGGCAGACGGCCAAGGCGGCGGGCGTGCCCGTGCTCCCCGGCAGCCAGGACCCGTTGCAGAGCGTCGAGGAGGCCGTGAGCCTGGCGGCGGAGGTGGGCTATCCGGTCATCCTCAAGGCCTCGGCGGGGGGCGGCGGGCGCGGCATGCGCATCGTCCACGCCGAGGAGGATCTGGCCGGTCAGTTCGCCGCCGCGCAGAACGAGGCCGAGAAGGCGTTCGGCGACGGCTCGATCTACGTCGAGAAGTACCTGACGGAGCCGCGCCACATCGAGTTCCAGGTCTTCGGCGACCATCACGGCCGCGTGGTCCACCTGGGCGAGCGCGAGTGCTCCATCCAGCGCCGGCACCAGAAGCTCATCGAGGAGTCGCCGTCGCCGGCCATGACGCCCGAGCTGCGCGAGGAGATGGGCGCCGCGGCCGTGCGCCTCTGCGAGGCCGTGGGCTACGAGAACGCCGGCACCATCGAGTTCCTCCTCGACTCCGACGGCCGCTTCTACTTCATGGAGATGAACACCCGCATCCAGGTCGAGCACCCGGTCACCGAGATGGTCACCGGCATGGACCTGGTGAAGATGCAGATCGAGGTGGCGGTCGGCCGGCCGCTGGAGATCCCGAACGGCCTCAAGCCCCGCGGCCACGCCATCGAGTGCCGGGTCAACTCCGAGAACCCGGACACCTTCGCGCCCAGCCCCGGCCCGCTCAAGACCTTCCACCTGCCGGGCGGGCCCGGCACCCGGGTGGACACCCACGGCTACGAGGACTACGTCATCCCGCCGTACTACGACTCGCTGGTGGCCAAGCTGATCGTGCACGACCGCACGCGGGACTACGCCATCGCCCGCATGTGCCGGGCGCTCGACTTCTTCGTGGTCGAGGGGATCCAGACCTCCATCCCCCTCCACCGGCGCATCCTCCGCGATCCGGACTTCGTCGCCGGACGGCTGTCGACGCGCTTCATGGAACGCTTCCTCCAGCGGGAGGGGCGGTCGGGCGACGGCGGCAAATGACGTCCGCCATCTATGCCATCGCCGACGCCGAGGCGCTCCATCCCAGGCCGTTGGCCGCCGCGGTGGCCGAGATGGCGGCGGCGGGCGTGCGCTGGATCCAGGTCCGGGGCAAGCGGCTGTCGGGGCGGGAGTGGTACCCCGCGCTGGAGGCGTGCTGCCGGGCTCTCGAAGGCAGTGGCGTCGAGCTCTGGGTGGATGATCGGGCCGATCTCGCGGCACTCTTCCCTGTACAGGGCCTCCACCTCGGCCAGGCGGACCTGCCGCCGGCCGCGGCCCGGCGGGTGGTGGGACATAGCGTGCGGCTCGGCCTCTCCACCCACGGCGAAGAGCAACTCGCCGCCGCGGACGCCGACCCGGAGGTGGACGTGATCGCCGTGGGGCCGGTCTTCCCCACCACGGGCAAGGAGCGGCCGGACCCGGTGGTGGGCCTCGACTTCGTGCGCCGGGCCAGTCTCCGGACGACGCGGACGACGCGGATGCCGCGGACGGCCCGGCGGCTGGTGGCCATCGGCGGCATCGACGCCGGCAACGTGGCGGCGGTGCTGGCTGCCGGCGCCGACGCTGCGGCCGTGCTGGGAGCCGTCTGCCGCGGCGACATCGGCGCCAACTGCCGCCGGCTGCTGGCGGCGGCTGGCAGCCATCGCTCATGCGCGTCTACCTGACGGGGTTCATGGGCTCCGGCAAGACGACCGTGGGCCGGCGGCTGGCAGCGCGTCTGGGGGTGCCGTTCGTGGACCTGGACGAGGAGATCGAGAAGCGGGCGGGAACGACGGTGCGGGAGATCTTCACAGAGCAGGGGGAGCCCGCCTTTCGCCAGATGGAGGCCGAGCTCCTGCGCGACACCGCCCGGCATCCAGGCGTGGTGGTTTCGACCGGAGGCGGTACCATGGTGTCAGAGGCCAACGCGCGCTGGATCGGCGCCAACGGGCTTTCGGTGTGGCTCAACCCGCCGTTCGCCACCATCGTCGCGCGCATCGGCGCGCTGGGCAAGGCGGACCGCCCGCTGTTCCGCGACGAGGTGCAGGCCCTGTCGCTCTATCATCAGCGGCTGCCGGCCTACCGCCGGGCGGACGTGACAGTCGACGTGGCTCCCGGCGAGGGTCCGGAGGAGATCGCGGCGAGGATCGCCCTGTTGATCGGGGATCGTTGATCGGGGGCGTTGGATTGGGGGATCGTTGATCGGGGAAGACCGGTGCGCTATCTGATTCTCTCGGACATGCACGCCAACTGGGAGGCGTTCGAGGCCGTCCTGCGGCGGGCTCGCCGCAAGCGCTTCGACGCCGTGCTGGTGCTCGGCGACCTGGTGGGCTACGGCGCCGCGCCCAACCAGGTGGTCGAAGCCGTGCGCGACCTCGGGCCCCGCCTCCACACCGTGCGCGGCAACCACGACAAGGTGGTGACCGGCATCGACTCCGGCGGCAACTTCAATCAGACCGCGCTGGCGGCGGCGCAGTGGACCACCGGCCGGCTCACTCCGGCCAACCTCCGCTACGTGCGCAGCCTCCCCCGGGGGCCGGTGCAGGTGGAGGAGGGGCTCGCCATCTGCCACGGCTCGCCGCTCGACGAGGACACCTACGTCTTCTCCGACGTCGACGCCTGGGAGATCTTCTCCCGCTTCCAGATGCCGGTGACCTTCTTCGGCCACACCCATATCCCGTCGCTCTTCTGGCTGGAGGGGCGGCTGTTGGGAGTGAAGGCCCTGCGCGGCACCAGCGGCCGCATCCAGCTCGATCCGGGGGGGCGCTACCTCATCAACCCCGGCTCCATCGGCCAGCCGCGCGACCGCGATCCCAGAGCCTCCTACATGACCTACGACAGCGCCAAGGGCATCGTCCGCTGGTACAGGGTCGAATATCCCATTCAGGAGTCCCAGCGCCGTATTCGCAAAGCAGGCCTCCCACATACCCTGGCGGACCGGCTGGCGTTCGGAGCGTAGGGTCGTGCACGTCAGGCTCGAACCCGCGACGGCTGACGACGCTGCGGCGCTCGCCGCGTTGCGCACCGCGGTGGCGGAGCACCTGACCCTCCAATATGGAAAAGGACCCTGGATGTTGGGCGACAATTAGAACTGCGGGGTGACGACAATTAGAATTGCGGGGTTCCGGTCCTCGTAAACGCTTGTCCCCTAAGCTCTTCCCCTCAGAGACGGG
>JAJKHS010000028.1 GCA_021154885.1 Thermoanaerobaculum sp. | reverse complement strand
GGCGCACAGACTCTTTAGAGAGGCTTGAGTTAACTCTTTGAGTTAAAAGTGAAATTGGTCGGGACGCCGGGATTTGAACCCGGGACCCCCTGAACCCCATTTCCGGCAATCTTCTTCTCCTCACTGCTCGGAAGTAGACTCAGAGGGCCACTCCACAGATTCCGACAGTTCTTGCCGCCTTATCTCCACTCCAACCACCCCCCGAATTGGCCCCAAAGGGACAGGCTGAAAGTCCCAGATATGTCCCAGGCCCGAAGTCGGGCCTGGACGGTTCACGGCCATGTCGGCCGGGAGGATTGGAAGATGAGCGTGATCGACCACCCCAGGTTCACCTCGAACCGGCAGGGGGAGCACTAGCCATGTCTCGCCAGACCGCTCGCCCACGAGTCCCTCGTATCAACCTCGACATCATCCGTCGAGCCTACCGCAGCCTTCCCCGCAAGGGAGAAAGCGACTTCTACATCTTGGAGAAAGCCAATGGGCCCTGCTTGCGCGTGCGCAGGACCGTCGTACAGATCGGCGTGCGTTCTGGAGGCCGGTTCCATATCTCGGCCGGTCTTAGCCCAGACATGACTCTCGAAGAGGTCGAGGACGCCCGTGAGGAGGCCCGCCGGCTCCTGCGCCGACTTGAAGACGAGCAGAGTCTCCCAGGACTCACCCGCGGAAGGTCAATGACCCTCCTCAAGCTCTACGAGGAATTCATGGCCGATTTCCGGGAGACCCGCGGCGCGTCACGCAGCCCACGGACACTTGAGAGCTACGAAGCGCTCTGGCGGGTCCATCTCCTGCCAATGCTTGGCCACCTCCGCATCGCCGAGATCACGACCGACGTCGTCCGCCGCTTCAAGCGCGAGATCCCCGACCGAGTGTTCGAGCGACGCCCTGAGGCGAAGGGTGGCGGGCGACCGGTCGCCAACCGCGCCCTCCAGCAGCTCGAGGCAGCCCTCGGCTTTGCCTACCGGATGGACTGGATTCCCCGCAACACCGCTTCGGCGCGGTTCGTCCCGCGCTACGAGGAAAGCCGAGCCGAGGACTTCCTCGACCTCCAAGGCTACGCCGCCGTCGGACAGGTTCTCCGCGACCTCGAGGCCCGGCTCGCCTGCGGCCAAGCCTCTCCCTTGTCGCTTCGTACGCTCTTTGCCCTTCGGGTCGCGATCTACACCGGTGTGCGCCATCGCTCCGAGCTGCTCTGGACCCTCCTCGAATGGTGTCACCTCGATGACAGCGTCCCCCGCATCGGCATTCCACGGGTCAAGGGCGACCGCCAAGCCAAGAGGGGAGGCGGCCGATGGATCTTCCTAGGTCACGAGGCCGTACGCCTGCTCAAGGCGATGCCGCGGCCCGCAGGCTCCGAGCATCTGACCGTACCCGGTGACAAGGCAGGCCAACCCCTCTTCCGCCTCAACGAGGCGTGGCGGGCCGTCCTGCGAGCTGCAGGATTGCCGCAGGTCCCAGTCAAGGTCCTTCGCCATGGCTTCTCCACCCACTCGGTCGGAATCATCGCGCCGGAGCACCGCGCTCAACTGCTAGGCCATCAGGGTCGGTCCATGACCGACACGGTCTACCTCCACAGGCATGGGCCTGACCTGTCCCGCGCCGCAGCTTTGGTCGAGAACCACCTTCGCGGCCTGCTCGGAGATCGCCAAGCGGCTGGCGCCGCCTCCAGCCGTTTGACCACGCCCTCAGGGCCTGAATGGGCCGGCGGGTAGTGGGGTGATCGTGTGCCGCTGCCGCGCGGGGAGAGGAGCATAGAGCAGGCCGGCTCGCTTGGGCACGGTTTCGGCACAAGTAAGTTGTATGCCTACAAAACACCATACAATGGGTAATGGGGTTCGAACAGATGAATAAAAGTCTTAAAAATCTCACCCCTCCTGCGAGACCCTCCATCTGGCTCGACAGCGCCGACATGAAAAGGTGCTCGTCCTCCTGATGAGCATCAGATAGTCATGAGCGAACCGATGAAGTCTCTCGCCGGCGTCTTGGCCGCCCTGCTCGAGGTGCCGATGCTCACCGAGCACCTCCGCCGCAACGTCGAGCTCGCCGAGGCGCTCGGCCAGCCGACAGCCGAGAGGCCCTTGCCTTCGGGCGTGCGCCCCGACATTGGCCGGGTTACCGCCGCTCTCGCTCTCGCCCCCTCCTTCGCCGAGCTCATACGTTTTGCCAACGCCGTCGACTTCCGCGACCTCAACGAGATCGAGCTGGCTTACCTCGAAGGGGTTTCACTCAAGACGGTCCGCCGCTGGCGGACGCAGGGTACCGGCCCGGAGTACAGGTACGAGGCTGGAATTTCCTACCCCATCCGCTGGGTCTGGGAGTGGAGAGAGAGGGGGCGCCAAAAGATCACTGCCCAAAAGATGGGGCGCGGGCGAAGGCCTTTAACCTAGGACCCCGCCGGCCGCCGTCTGGGTCAAGGGTAAAGCTCCCGGTGAGCTTCGCGCCCACATTCGTCAGCGACCTTACAGGGGGCATCCGGTCAAGCACTGGATACAGAGGTCACATAGCCGACCTGGCCCATGCTCATCGAGCGGCCGCAGTGAGGTCATGCTAGATTACCGGCTTTCCGAAGCCCTCTCATGAACCTGACGTCCCCCCGCTGGCAGCAGATCACCCCGTCCGAGTTCCCTTGGGAGCGGGAGGCGCTCGCGTTCATCCATGAGGAGATTCCGGACCATGAGCCGTATCGCGCCTGGGCCAATCTGGATTTCGTGGCGGAGGACGGATCAATTCAGGAGGTGGACCTGCTCGTCCTGTCTCCCAAAGGGTTCTTCCTGGTCGAGATCAAGAGCTGGCCGGGGACGCTCTCGGGCGACGCCAACACTTGGAACCTGGAGCGCGAGGGGAAGGTGCAGACGTTTGACAGCCCACTGCTGCTCGCCAATCGCAAAGCCCGCAAGCTCGCGTCTCTGCTCAAGCGGCAGAAGGCCGCTCGCGGCGCCCAACTCCCCTATGTCGAGCCGCTGGTCTTCCTCTCTAACCCCAACCTCCAATGCAAGCTCACGGGCTCGGCCCGGCAGGGCGTGCATCTGCGTTCCGGCATCCTGGCCGCGCTCACTCGCCTCGATCCGGCGGCGCCGTTTCAGCCCGGCAAGGTCCGCGTCTACAGGCCCGTGGCTCAGGCCGTCGTGCGCGCTGTCGCAGAGGCTGGCATCCGCCCCAGTCAGCGCGCCCGTCGGGTCGGCGATTTCCTGCTCGAAGAGCTGCTCTTCACAGGGCCCAACTATCAGGCCTGGCTGGCCCGCCACGCCACGCTGGAGAAAATCCGCCGCCGCGTCCGCCTCTATCCCCTCGCTGCCGCCACTGGTGCCGAGGCCCGGGCTCAGATCGAGCGCGCCGCCCGCCGGGAGCTGGAGGCGCTGGAGCCCCTCTTCCATCCGGGCCTGCTCAACCCCGCTCATCACACCCAGAGCGAGCTCGGCCCCGCTCTCGTCTTCGATCACAACTCCGACGCCCTGCGGCTCGACCACTACCTCGTCCGGGACGCCTCCCGCCTCGGTTTCGAGGACCGTTTCTGTCTCGTCCGCCAGATCGCCGAGACGCTTCAATACGTTCATGACAAGCGCGTCTTCCACCGCTCTCTCCCCCCCAGAGCATCCTGGTCTGGAACCCGGACGCCCCGCGGCCCGAGTTGAAGGTCTTCAACTGGCAGACCGCCGCCCATGAGGCTTTGTCCGCCGGCGTCACCCGCGCCATCAGGCCGGGCTCTCCGGCACCTCGCACCTCGATCCGCTCATCGAGGACGCCGCCCAGGTCTACCTCGCCCCCGAGGCGCTCACCGTCCCCGACGCCTCGCCCGAGGCCCTCGACGTCTTCTCCCTCGGCGCGCTCGCCTACCTGATCTTCTCCGGCAAACCGCCCGCAGCCTCCGTCCTCGAGCTCCACGACCTCCTCCGCGTCGGCAAGGGCCTCCAGCTCTCCGCCGGTCTCGACGGCGCCAATCCCGATCTGGCCGATCTCGTCCAACTCGCCACACACCCCGAGGTCGCCCGGCGCATCTCCTCGGTCTCCGAATTCCTCGGCCTCCTGGAACTCGTCGAAAAGGAGAAGCCCCGTTCGAATGAAGAGCCGGTCGAGGATCCCTTCAACGCCCACGCCGGCGATCTCCTCCCGGCGGCTTCCGTGTCCGGAGCCGCCTCGGCAAGGGATCGACCGCCCTCGTCTTCCTCGTCGAGCGCGACGGTCGGCCGCAGGTGCTCAAGCTCGCCTTGGACGCCCAGGCGGACGATCGCCTCCAGGCCGAAGCCGAGGTCCTCCGCCGCCTGAACAATCCGCGCATCGTCCAGCTCCTGGACGACGTCCGCGTCGGTCCGCGGCTCGGTCTCCTGCTCCCCTATGCCGAAAAGGGCACCCTGGCACAGCGCCTACGCACTGAGGGACGCCTGCAACTGGAGTTCCTCCAGGGCTGGGTGAGGATCTGCTCCAAGCCGTGGACTACCTCGAACGCGCCGGCGTTCCCCACCGCGATCTCAAGCCGGACAATCGAGGCCAAGACGACGACGGCAAGAGAGGTGGGGGACATCCCCGTGCCGCCCCGCTACGCTTCCACCGGCTTTCGTAAACAGGGCTACTGGCGCCTGCGGGGCAAGCTGGACGTGCCGAAGGAGCGATTCATTGCCTATCCGGGCCTCAAGCGCGGGGCCGATCTCTCGCCGGTGATTGGCTGGGCGGGCTGGGGCCATCTCCAGCAGGCGCAGGCGCTGGGCACGGCCTTCCACGAGTTGCGCGAGAAGGAGGGCTGGGGCGCCGACCGTCTCGCGCCGCTCCTCGCCGGACTGCTGGAACTGGTCCCCTGGCTCCTCCAGTGGCACAATGAGCCGGACCCCGCGCACGGCGGCACGCGGCTCGGCGACTTCTTGGTCGGCTTCCTCGACGAAGAGGCCAGGTCCCTGGGCCTCACCCGCGAGGTCCTCGAGAGCTGGCGGCCGGCGGTGGGAGCCAGGAAAGGGCGAAGGGCACGGACGGCGTGACACGGGCACACCGGCTCTGAGTGATGAAATTTCGCCACGCGGCCCGGCTCTGGCACCTAAGATTACGAGCGCGGTCCGCGCGAGTCGTGGGGGCTCGCAGTCGGCGCCCGCACAAGGAGACCTCCATGCGTCGCATGTTCATCGCCATGGCCGTCACTGCCTCCCTTTTGACCACCGCTCCGTCGCACCTCCTCGATCCACTCTGGGCGCTCTTCTCTCGGATCTGGAGCTCATCGACGCCCCTTCAGCCGCAACCCGATGCAGGCTGTGGGGCGGACCCCAACGGCCGATGCCTGCCGGACCCTCAGCCGCAGCCCAATGCGGGCTGCGAGTCGGACCCCAGCGGCCGGTGCAACCCCAGCTCATGACTCGGAGATGAGGCCCTGGTAGCAGCGCGCCCGGAAGAGGTAGCGCAAGACGCTGCGGGCCAGCTCGGCCTTGGCCTCCTCGCGTTCAGCCGCTTTCTGGAAGAGCCGCAGGGGGGCCAGGGCCTTCCGGTGGACCCCCTTGGATTCAAAGACCTTGCCCAGTTCCCGAGCCAGCACCTTGTTTGCACGCCATCGAGAGCGTCTCCCTTCCTGTGAGTGCCTTCCAAAAAGCTGAGTGCCCTCACGGTTGAAGCGTGACACTCTCCGAGAACTCGCGTAGCAGGTCCGGGGAACCTCAGCGCTTAGAAACGCCTCTTCCTCTCTGACAGCTCTACGAATCTTCGGCAATTCTCTCTATAGGATACCAGAATCCCGACTGCCTCGCCGACAATCCAGGACAAGCGCGACGAGAGAGACCGAGGCGACGGAGAGAGGAAATCTCAAACGATGGACGCACTCGAAATCCCTACCCTGGAGACGGAACGCCTGCGGCTGCGCTCTTTTCGCAAGAGCGACATCGAGGACTACGCCGCACTGAACGCGGACCCCGAAGTTGTGCGCTACCTCAGCGGGTCGGAGCCATGGGACCGGGGCCGGTCCTGGCGGCACATGGCCTTCCTCATGGGACACTGGCAACTCGGGGGCACCGGCATGTGGGCGGTGGAGCATAGAGAGACTGGCACCTTCATCGGGGCCGTCGGCTTTGCCGCGCCTGAGGGCTGGCCCGGCTTCGAGCTCGCCTGGACTCTGGCGCGGCGCTGGTGGGGATATGGCTACGCCACCGAGGGCGCACGCAAGGCTCTGGCTTATGCCTTTAACGCGTTGGAGAAGGAGCGCGTCATCAGTCTCATCCATCCGGAGAATCGGCCCTCCATCCGCGTCGCCGAACGGATCGGCGAAACCCTGGCAGGCCGCATCAACCATCTCGGGCGGGAGATGTTGTGCTATGGACTCGACCGGGAAATCTACCTGACAGAGGTTGCACCCGTTGGCGGCTTGAACTCTGGGCGCCGGATGAGCGAAATCGCGATCCCGAGAAGGGTAAGGTAGGGCCGCTGTACCTGCCCGGTTCCCAGGCCAAGACTGTCGCAGGGTCGAGCCCAACTCCGGGAGCGTCCGCTCTGAGCTCGGGTCGTATCCCAGAAACCGGATGATCGCTCAGAGGAGCCATAGGGTGAGGGTATAATTTCCTGCGTTCAGGGCCAGCGGACCGCATCCGACTTGCGGGCGGAGTGCCTCGCATCGGTGGAGTCTTGGCGTTTCGGGAAGGAGCATCATGGCGAGATTGATCCGGGAGCTGATCGAGGTCCCCGAGCGGGTGCACAAGGGGGACTTCGTCCTCAAGCTCTCCGAGGGGGTGGAGCGGCCGGAGGAGACGCTGCGCCAGTACGTGGTGACCGACCAGCTCCGCAACTGCTTCCAGCGGGCGCTGGAACTGGTGCACCGGGCGCTCGAAGGGAGGCGGTCGATGGGTGCCTATCTCCACGGCAGCTTCGGCAGCGGCAAGAGCCACTTCATGGCCGTTCTGCACCTGCTGCTCCAGCACAATCCGAGGCGCGGTCCATCGCGGCCCTGGCGCCAGTGGTGGCGCGGCACTCCTGGACGGAGGGGAAACGGTTCCTCCTCGTCTCGTTCCACCTTCTGGGCGGGCAGGACACTCTGGAGCAGGCGATCCTGGGGCACTACGTGGAGCACGTCCGCCGCGTCCAACCCAGGTCGCCGCTGCCGGCCGTCTACCTGGCGGAGCCGCTTTTTGCCAACGCGGCGACCCTGCGGACGGAGATGGGCGACGAGAAGTTCTTCGCGCGGCTCAACAGCGGCAAGACGAGCGGCGGCGGCTGGGGCACCTTCGCCACCGGCCCCTGGGATGCTGCCAGCTTGGCCGAGGCCGTGGCGGCCGGGCCCAAAGACGACCGCCGCCAGAACCTGGTGAGCGACTTGGTGTCGCGGCTCTTCCCGGCCTACGAGGATCTCGCGGCGAACCGTGGAGAGGCCTTCATCTCTCTGGACCGCGGCCTGTCGGTGATCTCGAAACTCGCCCAGAAGCCGGGCTACGACGGCTTGGTGCTCTTCCTCGACGAGCTCGTGCTATGGCTGGCGAGCCGGGTGGCGGACATAGCCTTCATCTCTCGCGAGGCGTCGAAGGTGGCGAAGCTAGTGGAGTCGGAGACGGCGGACCGGCCGGTGCCGATCATCAGCTTCATCGCCCGCCAGAGAGACCTGCGGGAGCTGGTGGGCGAGCACCTCCCCGGAGCGGAGAAGCTGCGCTTCTCGGACAACCTCAAGTACTCCGAGGGGCGGTTCGACACCATCACGATCGAGGACCGTAACCTGCCGGCGATCACCAAGCAGCGGCTGCTCAAACCGCGGGACGAAGAGGCTCGGCGGGAGATCGACCGCGCTTTCGAGGAGACGAGCAAGGTACGCAACGAGGTGCTGGCGGCCCTGCTCGGCCGGGAGGGGAACCCCGAGGCGTTCCGCGACGTCTATCCGTTCAGCCCGGCCCTGGTGCAAGCCCTGGTGGCCATCTCCTCCGCGCTGCAACGGGAGCGCACGGCGCTGCGAGTAATGCTGCAGCTCCTGGTGGACCAGCGGCAGACCCTGCGGCTGGGCGACCTCGTGCCGCTGGGCGACCTCTACGATGTCATCGCTGAAGGGGACGAACCTTTCACCGAGGAGATGCGCATCCACTTCGATCGCGCCAAGCGCCTCTATCATCAGAAACTGCTGCCGACGTTGGAACGGCAGCACGGCTTGACGCAGGAGGAGGCGCGCTCCCGGCCTCACGACGACCCCGCGGCGCACGCCTTCCGGGGGGACGACCGGCTGCTGAAAACGCTCCTTCTCGCCGCGTTGACGCCGGACGTGGAGGCATTCCAGGGGATGAACGCAGGGCGGCTGGCGGCACTCAATCACGGCAGCATCCGCTCGCCCATCCCGGGCGGCGAGCCCAAGGCGGTGCTCAGCCGCTGCCCGCACTGGGCCGCCCAGGTGGGAGAGATCAAGATCGGGGACGATTCTGTCAATCCCTCGATCGCCCTCCAGCTCTCGGGGGTGGACACTGAGAGCATCCTGGAGAAGGCCCGCTCGATCGACAACGACGGCAACCGCAAGCGGGTCGTCCGGCACCTGCTGGCCACGGAGCTGGGCCTGGCACCGGCGGCGGACGAATCCCTGATCCCGGCCCACGGCTTCACTTGGCGGGGCACGCCGCGGCAGGTCGAGGTGGTGTTCGCCAACGTCCGCGAGATGACCCATGACTCCCTGCGCCCCCGGGTGGGTGGCGACGACTGGAAGGTGGTCATCGACCTGCCGTTCGACTCCGAAGGGCACTCGGCCAAGGACGACTTGGCGAAGCTGGAGGAATTCCGGGCTCAGGAGCCGGACACGCCCACCTTCTGCTGGCTGCCGGCATTCTTCAGTCACGAGTCGCAGCGCGACCTCGGCACCTACGTGATTCTCGACTACCTGCTGACCGGCGAGCGGTTCAACGACCACGCCTCGCACCTCTCGGCCGTGGACCAAGCGGCAGCGCGGGTCCTGATGGACAACCGGCGCAGCCAGCTCAAGCAGCGGCTGATCTCCTGCCTGGAAGCCGCCTACGGCGTGACCGGCAACACGGCCAATCCGCTGGAGCTGGGCGAGATGCACGAGGCGGCCTTCCTGCTCTCCGACCGCTGGCGCAACCATCTGACGCGCGGCGCCGCGGCGGTTACCGCGGACAACGCTGTGACCGTGGGCAGGCTGCGCAACGCCTTCATCTCCGTGCTGACCGGGCTCCAACGTATCCAGGACGGGCGTCAGGCCCGCGCCGCGGCGATCCTCGACCGGCTGCGGGACGCCCTGTCGCGCGACGAGCTGGCGGTCGCTCTGCCGGGAGCGGTCGAGCGCGCCGTGGACGAGGGCGCGGGTCTGCTGGCCGAATCGACCGTGCCGCCACCCGTTCCCGAGCCGGCGCCTAAGCCGCGTCCGGGGTGGCGGGTGATCGAGCGCAAGTCGCGAGGGCTCGACGCAGCGAAGGCGGCGGCCCTCTTTCGGGAGCTGGAGGCCCGGTTGGAGGAAAAGGGCGAGCGCCGCCTGCGGATCGAGTGGACCCTGGAAGGACGGTCGGACAAGACATGAGCTCACCGGCCTCGATTGGCCATCTGCAGGCGAAGGTGGCCCAAATCCGCAAGAAGTATCCCTGGGACTCCCGGCCGATCGGCTTCCATATGGGAGCGCGGCTGGTGGAGCACGAAGGCTCCCCCCATCGTGCTGCTCACCGACCGTAGCGAGCGGGAGCTGGGGGTGGACGTCGTGACCCGGTTGATCAGGCGCAAGCTCTTCCCTCTCGACTCCCTGCAGGTGCTGCAGGAGAGGCTCGGCATTCACCAGATCGATCCCCGCCTGCGGAGCCTGACCTGGGCTGCCCGACCATCTGCTCGCTCTCGGCGAGGACGAGATCCCCCGGCCTGCCAGTCAGGTGCTGGACGCGGACGAGGTCTGGCAGGTGCTCCTGAAACGCCTGGGGCTCGCCGATCCCCGGCCCGACCTGCGGGCGGTGCTGGAGTGGACCACCACGGCCGCCGAGGGAGAGGGTCCGGAGAGACCCCAAGGACCGAAAGGATCGGACGCCTTTCTGAGCCTGCCCGTCGAGGCGCGGGCGGACCATGCGCGGCGTATCGCCGAGTCGGCCGGCGAGGCCGCGGAGGTCATCCTCCAACTCGTGGCAGCCGGCCGCGGCAGCGAGGCCGTGGCCCGCCGGGCTGGTCTGCGATCTGCTCTTCCCTGCCGATCGAGCCGCGGACGCCGATGCCTCGCGGGCTGCCGGCCTCTTCGAGGCTCTGCGGCTCGGCGGCTCGACCCTGTCGCCCGCGGCCGGCCGGGCTTGCGGAGGCGGCGGGCGAGTTGGTGCGCCGGCGGCTCGGCACGGGCGGCGAGGCCGCGGTGTCGCCATGGCTCTCCAAGGCTCAGCGCCTGCTCGGAGAGCTGCGGATCGAGAACTGGCCGAGGAGCGCAGCGCCTGGCTCCAGTCTGCCTTCGGCCGGACCGTGAAGCGCTTCGCCGAAGCCGTGTCGACGTGGCTCGAACGCCGGAGGCAACGGGGCTGGCCGGGCTGGCCGAAGCCGCGGCGGGTGTGCGCCGGCACGAGTTGGCCCGGGCACGCGAGCCCGAGGTGCAGGCGGTGGACATGGTTCTCCGGCTGTGCCGCTGGTTGGCGGCCTCCAGGCGCCGAGCACACGCCGGATCGTTCGCCGAAGCGGCGGCCGACTACGCGTGGGAGGGCTCCTTCGCCGACCTTGCGCGGGCGGCCCTGGCCGATGTCCACCTCACCGCACCTCTGGGAGAGGTGCGCGATCGCCTGCTGCGCGCCGCCGCCGACCAGCGGGAGATAGAGGCCCGGCGCTTCGCCGAGCTGCTGGCGAAATGGTCCGAAGCCCCCACAGCCACCGACGCCCTGGTACCCATCGAATCGGTGCTCGACCGGGTGGTGGCGCCGCTCGCCGCCACCAGCCCGGTGCTCCTCCTAGTGCTCGACGGCATGAGCTTCGCCATCTTCCGCGAGCTGTCGGAAGACCTCGCGAAGTGCGGGTGGGACGAGTTGCGGCCCCAGGAGATCCCCGTACGCCTCTGTGGTGACGGCCTGTTGCCGACCGCCACCCAGGCCTGCCGCACGAGCCTGCTCTGCGGCGAGCGGCGGATGGGGACCACCGCGACCGAATCTCAGGGCTTTGCCGCCCACGCCGGCCTGCGCCGCCAGGGAGCCGCAACCCTGCCACCCATCCTCTTTCACAAGGACGATCTCCGAGGCGAAGGGGCCGTTTGTCCGAAAAGGTGAAAGGAGAGGTCGAGCGCAAGGGCCGCAGGGTCGTCGGCGTGGTCCTCAACGTGGTGGACGACCAATTGCCCAAGGGACAGCAGTTCGTGCCGCGCTGGAAGGTGACCGCTATCCGCTTCCTTGGCGACCTTCTGCAATCCGCGCTGGACGCGGGACGGACGGTGATCCTCACCGCCGATCACGGCCACCTGGTGGAGCGGCAGACCGAGCTGCGCCGCCACGAAGGGGGTGGCACGCGGTATCGGCCGGCGAGACCGGGAGGGCCGGCCGGCGACGGCGAGATCGTGGTGCGCGTGCCGCGCGTCCTGCTGGGCGAGGGCTCAGGCCTGTTCCTGGCCTGGAGCGAGCGGCTGCACTACACGGCCCTCCAGAGCGGCTATCACGGCGGCGTGTCGCCGCAGGAGGTGCTCGTTCCCCTCTCCGTATGGGCGCCTTCGGGCGGCGAGATCCCGGGGTGGAAGTCCGCGGCCGACGAACCGGACTGGTGGCGGAACGAGGGCGCTCAGCCCACGGCGGCGCACCCGCCAGGGAAGACCCGGGCGAAGACCACGGGCCCGCCGGCGAGCCAGGGCGTGCTTTTCACCGACGTCGCCGTGGCCCGCCCGGCAGGGTGTGGTGGCATGAAGCCCCTGGCCCTCGCGCGCCAGCTCGAAGTCCCCCTGTCGCGGGTGCACGGCCTGCTCGCGGCCCTCCAACGGATCCTCAACGTCGAAGGCTTCCCCGTCCTGGTCTTCGATCCGGACTCCGACAAAGTGACCTTCGACCGGCCCCTCTTCGAAAAGCAGTTCCCGCCCGGCGAGGGAAAGCCGTGAGCGTCAACCCACAGCGGCGGCAGGAGATCCTCGACGCCCTGCGGCACGGCACCGTGCCGCACCGTGGGCTCGACCTCCTGGCCGTGGGCCTCGATCGCTTCGAGACGGCGATCGGCCAGGAGCTCGAGAGAGCCGAACGGGGCGCGGGGATCTTCAAGGCCCTGCGTGCGAGTACGGGAGCGGCAAGACCTTCTTCGCCCGCTGGCTCTGCGAACGCGCCAAGCGCCAAGGCTTCGCCACGGCCGAGGTGCAGATCTCCGAGACCGAGACCCCGCTCCACCGGCTGGAGACCGTCTACCGGCGGATGATCGAGCGCCTCTCCACGTCGTCGCAACTCTCCGGAGCGCTGCGCGGCATCGTCGACGCGTGGTTTTTCACCCTGGAGCAGGACGTGCTGGCCGAGGGCGGCGTCGACGAGCAAGACGCGCCGGCCCTGCTCGCCCGCAGCCAGGAGTTGATGGAGCGGCGGCTGGCGGACATCTCGAAGAGCGCTCCGGCCTTCGCCGCCGCCCTCCGCGGCTACCGCGAAGCCACTGGCCGGCGGCCGGCGGGAGACTTCCGAGGGGCTCCTCTCCTGGATCGGCGGTCAGCCCAACGTCGCGGCCGGCGTCAAACGCGGGGCGGGCATCAAAGGGGAGATCGATCATTCGCCGCCCTGAGCTTCCTCCAGGGACTGCTGGTGGTGCTCCGCGACTCGGGGCACCTGGGCCTCGTGCTCGTCCTCGACGAAGTGGAGACCCTCCAGCGGGTGCGCAGTGACGTGCGCGACAAGGGATTGAACGCCCTACGCCAGCTCCTCGACGAGATCGATGCCGTCCGCTTCCCCGGCCTCTACCTCCTGGTGACCGGAACCCCGGCCTTCTTCGACGGCCCCATGGGTGTGTAGCGCCTGCCGCCCTCGCTCAGCGCCTGCAGGTGGACTTCGCGACCGAGGCGCGCTTCGACAATTCGCGGGCCGTGCAGATCCGCCTGCGCAACTTCGACCTCCCGGGACGAAGAGCTGGGGCGGCGCGTACGGGACCTCTTCGCCGAAGGCTCGCCGGCCGCGGAACGGCTCCGCCGCCTCGCCTCCGACGAGTATCTCGACGTCCTCGCCCGCGCCATTGCCGGCGAGCTCGGAGGCAAAGTGGGGATCGCTCCGCGGCTCTTTCTGAAAAACTGGTCGCCGACGTGCTGGACCGCATCGAGCAGCACCCGGATTTCGATCCCTGCGAGCACTACGCGCTGACCGTAGCGGCCGGCGAGCTAACCCGCGAAGAGCAGGGGGTGTGGAGAACGCCGGGATCGTTGGGGTCAGACGACGTTGAGTTGGAGGTGTGAGCGCCTTCGACCGCCTCCACCCGGCCCTCCAGCACCACATCGTCAACAGCCTCGGCTGGCGGACGCTGCGGCCGCTTCAAGAGCAGTGCATCGAGCCGGTGCTGGCCGGCGGCCACGCTCTCCTAGTGGCGCCGACCGCCGGCGGCAAGACCGAGGCGGCGATCTTCCCCCTGCTCTCCCGCCTGTTGAGCGAGGAGTGGAGCGGCCTCTCCGTGCTCTACGTCTGTCCGCTGCGGGCGCTGCTCAACAACCTGGAAGCCCGACTCTCCGGCTATCTGCGCCTCCTGGGCCGGCGTGCCGCCCGTTGGCACGGGGACGTGGGCCAAGGAAGGGGAGCGGCGCGAGATCCAGCGCGATCCGCCGGGCCTGCTGTTGACCACACCGGAATCGCTGGAGGTCATGCTCACGGCGCGGGGAATCGATCACGACCGCCTGTTCCGCGGTCTCCAAGCCGTGGTGATCGACGAGCTCCACGCCTTCGCCGACGACGACCGCGGCTGGCACCTGCTTTCCTTATTGTAACGGATTTCTCGGGTGGCCGGACGCGACCTGCAACGCATCGGTCTCTCGGCCACCCTCGGCAATCCGGAGGAGCTCTTGGGCGCTGGCTCGCCAGCTCCTCGCCGGGTCCGCGCGCCGTGGTGGCGCCCGAGTTGGGCGCGGCCCCGGACGCCGGCGTCCAGATCGATTTCGTCGGCAGCCTCGACAACGCCGCGCAGGTGCTCTCGCGGCTCTATCGGGGCGAGAAGCGGCTGGTCTTCTGCGACAGCCGGTCGCGCGTCGAGGATCTGGCCTTCCGCCTACGGGAGCTGAAGGTGGAGACCCACGTCTCCCACGGCTCCCTGGGCGCCGAGGAGCGGCGGCGGGCCGAGCAGGCCTTCGCCGAGACGCGCAACTGCGTGATCGTGGCCACCAGCACGCTGGAGCTGGGGATCGACGTCGGCGACCTTGATCGGGTAATCCAGATCGAGGCCCCGGCGACCGTGTCCAGCTTCCTCCAGCGCCTGGGCCGCACAGGCCGGCGCCCTGGCATCAGCCACAACCTCCTCTTCCTGACCACTACGCCCGAGACCCTGCTGCGGGCGGCTCCTGGCGCTGTCCACCAGCTCGCGGGTCTGCCGCGTGGCGCCGAGGCGGACTGGCTCGATCGCATGCCTGGCTTCGCCGCCCTGCCGGCCCGGGACCGCAAGGCCGTGCTCGCCCATCTCGAAGCGGAGGGCTTCCTGCACGAAAATTCTGGTATTCTGGGGCTTGGTCCCGAGAGCGACCGCCGCTTCGGAGGCAAGGGATTCCTGGAGCTGCTCTCCGTCTTCGACTCCCCGCCGCTAATCCGCGTCGTCCACGGCCGGAGAGAGCTGGGCTCGGTCGACGAGGCCACCTTCCAGCTCGCCGGAGGGGAGGGAGCCACCGTCCTCCTGCCCGGCGGCCAGAGCTGGCGGACCGTGCACGTGGACTGGTCGAAGCGGGAAGCATATGTCGAGCCCATCGACCTCCCCGGCCGGTCCCTCTGGCTGGGCGACGGCGTCCCCTGAGCTACGCCCTCTGCCAAGCGCAGAAGCGGGTCCTCCTCGGCCAAGGCCGGGACGACCGCGACGATCGCCTGACGCGCCGCGCCCGGACCCGAATGGACGAGCTGTGTGCCGATTTTCCCTGGCTCACCGCAGGAGCCACTCCCCTGGAGCGCCTCTCCCCCACCCGCACCCGCTGGTGGACCTTCGCCGGCCTCAAAGCCAACGCCACCCTGGCGGATCACCTGAGCGCCGCGGGCAGCCTCGTGGCCTCGCGGGACAACCTCTCCCTCACCTTCGAGACGGCGTCAGGAGTCCTTTCCCTCCAGGAGCATCTCCCTACTCCGGCCGTGCCGAAGCCCTGCGTCCCACCAGCTTGGCGCAGGACGCCCTGGAGTCCCTGAAGTTCGCCTTCTGCACCCCGCTGGAGCTGTGCCTGGAAACGCTGGGACGGCGGTTGGGGGATGCGCGGGGGGTAGGTCACGGCGGGCCCAAAGTGCGCCGCTACAGCCGGTTCGAGCGATGCCCGAGACGAGTCCCGTTTCTGTGGGGAGAGGCAGATCATGAGCATCCAATATCCGCAGGTCGAACGACGGAAAAATCTTCACCTGACGAGTTCCGTTCCAGGTACGTTGACAGAGCACCCGTAGTCATCGTATCAGCGCGAGTGGTGGAGGTTCGCGCAGTTTTTTTACGGGCCAAGCCACCGTGCTCGCCGAGGAGTGGCCGGCCCGGATCGCGCTCCGGGTCCTGCTGACTGGCGGCGACCGGCCGCGCCAGCACGCGCGAACACCTTCCCGTCCGACTCGTCAACCACTACGGATTCCCTCGCGGGCGAGCCATTGCAGGAGCGCAGCCATCGGTGCGGACACCCTGCGGAGGAAGCGCGCGGAGGCGTCCCTCCAGGAGACCTACCTGCGCCGCCTGATCGCGCAGACGGAGATCCTGCCGCTGCGCGGCGCCCGGCTCCTGGACGGGCTCTCGGTTCGATTCCGGTCCTGGACGGTTCGCCTTGACATCGTCGGGCGAGTTGGAAAGAATGAAAAGATTGTGACATCGAATCTTTTTGGCTATTCCACGAAGGATCGACCCCTGGCGAGCGGGATTGCGGTCCCTTCTGATCTCGCCGAGGGCGCGCGGCGCCTTGTGGACGGCGCGAGAGGGGACCTGGAGAGCCTCCTCTACTATGAGCATCCTCTCACGGTCCACGGAGTCATCGTGGTCGCGCGCGACCGGGTGGGGTCGTATCCTGATCTCCTCGCCAGGATCTACCGGACGCTGCTCGCCGTTCCGGCCATTCATTGCCTGCGGTGGCGGGATCTCTTCGTCCTGGCTCTCCCCTGCTCCTCGGCCCCTCCCTTTCTCGACGACCAGCCCCATCTCGCATACTGCGTCAAGTATCGCAGCGCCCTGCTGCATGGCCGGGACTGCCGCCCGGAAGTGCCTCTCCCGGCCCAGCCGAGACTCTTCCTGCAGGAGCACCTGCGCGGTTGCCGCCACTACTTCAGGGCCCACTACTTACAACGGCTTCTGAAGGCGGCGTATCGGGAGCTCGTCCGCGAAATCCTCGAGGAGGCACGCCGGTTGATGTCCACCGCCCTGATGGGGGATCGGGGGGGGTGGCAGATCGACCTCGCGGAAGTCCCGCAGCGATTCTTGACCTGGCACGGCACGGCGGAAGCCGCCAAGGTCCTCGGGGGCTTGGAGGGCTTCGCCCGGCGGCTGAGCGATCCGACGGCCGCTCTCCAGAAGGAGGACGCCTGCGAAGTCACCTGGCTTTTTGAGCGGCTGTTGGATCTCTTGGGGAAGGGAGGCGTATGACTCCGACGCTGGAAGACTACTGGCGAGCCGTCGACTCCTTCGCCGCCGCGATGGGTCGGCTCGGCGATGACGTGCGAGGGATCCTGCTCTGGGGCTCTCTGGCCCGTGACGAGGTGGTGCTCGGGCAGAGCGACCTCCTGGACGCCGTGGTCGTCGTCCGCCGTGGACTTCTGGAGGAGCGGGCGGAGTTTGACCGGGTCGTGCAGCAGATCCTCGCCGCCTGCGCTCCGCTGGCGGAGAGCGGCATCCCCTTTGCCCACCCGCCCAATCTCTTTCAAGAAGAGGAGCTCGGCGATTTCGAAGCCTTCATTGGCCCCACTCTCGTCTCGCCCGATTCGAGCCGGCTCCTCATGGGCGAGGATCTGCGGCCCCTGGTGCACTGGAGCGACGAGGGGCAGGCCGTGGCGCGTTGCGCCTTCTTCTCGATGAAGCGGCGATTCCTGGACCGCCTTTCGGTCTTCCTGCCTCCATTGCGGCTGTCGGCACAACAGCAGAGTCTTCTCTTCGACCGGCTGGTTGAGCTGAGCAAGAGTTTTCCTGTCCTTGCCTGTGCGGCCCTCGGCCGGCCAGCCAGCCAGAAGCATGCCCTCACGGAGCTGCGGCAGGCTCTTCCGGATCTCGATTTCAGCCTGTTCGACAAGATCACGGCCCTCCGGAAAGGCGAGCGGTCTCTCGGCAGGCCGGAAGAGCTGCAGGGCCTCCTGCGGTCGGCCTTCGACCTCACGGAACGGATCGAGGAGCCGATTCTGGCCTCCGCGACGGCTCGCTGGAGCGATCTCCTCGCCGCCGGCGCCGATCCGCAGGAGAGGACCTGAATCCGTTCCGGCGAGCGGCGGCTCCTCTCAGGCCAGGGACGCAGGCTGGCGCAGGATCTGGACCAGATGCTCCAAGACCGTGAAGTCGACGAACCCGAGAATCTTCAGCCGCCCTTCCAGAAAAGCCTTGCTCGAGTTCAGTGCTCCGCGCGAGATGTCGGCGAGGTCAGAGGCCGAAATCATGATGGTGGACTGCGCAGAGCCGTTCGTGCGCTGGACCCGTGAACCCGCCGGGCGCAGATCGACGAGCCAGCTCCCACCATCCGGGCCGTCCACCGCAAATCGGAAGGAGTGATCGATCCGCGCCGCCAGCTCCGGCAGCGCGTCTATCCTTCCCGGCAGGAACGTCTCGAAGAACCAGGATGTGGAAAACGGTCTTTCGGCGGCGAGCCCGGGCTTCGGCGCCTCCACGGACCGGCGGTTGACCTCCGGATACCCCAGCTCCAGGAGCAGTTGGCGCATCGACGCGATGACGTCGGCCGGGACGCCCTCCAGGGAGAGACTCGAGCCGTTGCCGACGCTCCCGGAGTGAATGCTGTCGGTGAAGCGGATCGTCGGGTCTTCGTACCCGTAGTCGTGCTGCGCCGAGAAGACGGATTCCAGGACTTTCTCCTCCCAGGGCACCTCGAGAAATGAAAACAAGGGCGCGAGGACCTGCCCGGGTTTCTCGACCAGGTCCTCATAGCGGAGACGGAAGCAGCGGCCGGGCTGGGTGCGCTCGAGATCGAGCAATGCGCGCGTCGTCTCGCACCACCAACGGATCGTCCCGGTGAGGACGTGGCCCGAGTTCCTGTAGATGGAGCGCTGGATCGCACTGATGCGCCCGGCCATCTGCAGGGCGGAAGCCACGACGTCGAGGCTGTGGCGGTGCAGACAGATGTGCTTCGCGTGCGGGAAGAGGATTTCCAGGAGCTTGAGGTGATGGACGTTCTGCGGCGTCTTCTCGCACCAGAGGCGTTTGCCCCGGCGCGCCGTATGAGCGGACAGCCGGTCGGAAATGACCGCCCGGACGGTCTCCGCAATGGCATCCGTGACATAGATCTTCCCCTCCGCTTCGAAGTAGGAGCTCCTGCCTTCGAGACCACAGAGGAAAATGGCGAGCGAATGGGCTGCCTGACCGAGGAAGAGCTCCGGAGGACAGTAGATGTCCGGATGGGTGTCGAGGATGAAACGGAGCAACGTCGATCCCGCCCGGTTGCACGACAAAATGAAGATCGGCTGGACATCACTGCCGCCGCCCGTGCGTCGCTCTTGCGCGGACGGAGCGGTCAGGTCCGGAGCGGCGCGGCGGGCAGTCCCCACAAGAGGGTCGATCATTTCGTCGAGGATCTCGAATTCCTCGGCAGCCGGGTCGGTCATCTTCAGTCTCCTCTTCTCTCGGGAAGATCACTGCCACCCGAAGTCACGATCCAGGAATTGATAGAGCTCCAGATTGATCGGGCGAAAGAAATCCCGCAGAGCCTCCTGAGTCGACGCGAGCATATTTCCGGCAGGCCCAGCGTTCTTGACCGGCATCTCGACGGGCTCGTATTCGGGCAGTCCGAGGAATCGATAGGCGGTCTTGGCGACGCTGGCAGGATCGGCAAAGAAGTCGCGCGCGTTGATGACCAACGTCTTGTCGCGGTCGAAGAAGCGGAAAAGATTCTTGATGAACGGCAGGTAGATGCTGTGTTGGATATATCCTCCCGCACCAACGCCGGCGATGGTGGTCATACCCGCACCATGGGAGCGCATCGACTCGAGCTCCAACTGCACACACTCATCGAAGTCAGGGAAGCGCCGCCACATCGGGTCTCGTCGCACTGAAGCGAGTAACATCTGGTCCCAACGCCAGTGCGCAAACGTACGTTCGACCGGATCCCGTAGGATGAGAATGAAGTGGAGGTCGGGCGCCAGCTCCGCCGCCAGATGCGCGAAAGCGAGGTATGGCATGTTCGGGGCACAGTAGCCGGTCATGGCGCGCCCCGCGCCGTATTCGGCTTCGATCCTTCTTTGTTCGCGCCGGGTCGGGAATTGTGCGTTGATCAGTCGCTGGGTCGGTAGGTAGCGGATCCCGATCTCCTTGGCCAAAGGCAGCACCACACACGGATGCTGCATGAGGTAGTCAGCGAGCAGCGTGGTGCCGGAACGGACCGCACCCAGGCTCGCGAAGGTCGGCGTCATGCGGTCACGAGACAAGGCCGCGCGCAGGAGCACCCGCCCCAGAGGCGGACGGACGAAGTAGTAACGAAGGAAATTCCTGCGGAAGCGCAAGAAAAGGCGCTGGTCCCATCTCTTGGACTCCATGAGACGCTGATCGACTTCCGAGGCGCGGTTGATGGCGCGCATCCTGGCGGCGACAGGCCTAAGCACTCTGGAGTTCGCATCCATCCACTTTCCCTCCACCTCGATTTTTCGCATCCCCAGCTCAATTGTCCGGCAAGTCTAGCAAAGTACCGATCGTCACGCAACCGGTTTGGAGCCCTGGTGCAACATCGGCCTCGCGACGAAGTTCGGCGAAGGAGCCCTCAGCCCAGGGCCGGCAGCGCGAAAAGGTCACACAGGATGCCGAAGGTGAGGACCACCATCAGGAAATCGGTTTCCAGATGGGGATTGAAGTCGCCGCCCTCCTCCAGGTAGCGCCGCTTCAGCATCTGGATGGTGTCGGGGTTGAAGTAGCCTTGGCGCTTGATGCGATCGTAGGAGAGGTGGTCTTCGATCCAATCGATCTTCTGGCGCAGCAGGAACGGCGTGCCGGGAGCGCGGAAGCCGAACTTCTCGCGGTGGATGATCTCCGCCGGGAGAAGGTCGCCGGCCAAGGCTTTGAGGATGTATTTTTCGGTGAAGCCGTGGAGCTTGAGGTCGGGTGGGACCTCGCGCAGGAACTCGACCAGTTCGAGATCCAGGAAGGGGTAGCGCCCCTCGACCGAATTGGCGAGGACCATCCGGTCGCCGTGATCGGACAGCAGGTGGTCCGCGAGGCGGAGCTTGCAATCGAGGTACGACCGCTGGTGGAGCGGATTGCGCCCAGAGAGGCGCTCCCGGTTGACCAGCGGGAAGCCGGCGCAGTCGAACTCAGGGAGAGAGGCGCCGAGCGTGCCAGAGTAGAGCACGGCCTTGATCTCGCGGAAGGCGTAGAGGTCCGTCTCGTAGAAGAGGTCAGGATTCCCCCAGAGCCGCTCCCGGAGCTTTCGCTCCCGGAACGCGCCGGGGTCGTAGGCGGAGGCGCGGCGCGGGCCCAGGCGGTCGAAACGGTAACCGGGATAGCCGGCGAAGAGCTCGTCGGCCCCTTCGCCGCCAAGGATGACCTTGAACCCCTCCCCCCGCGCCGCCTCCGAGAGGGCCATCGAGCAGGTGTTGTAGCTCTCGCGGACCGGGCACTCGCAGTGGTACACCATGTCGACCAGGCGGTCGGCGATGGCGGACCAATCGAAGAGGATTTCGTGATGGCACGAGCGGATGCGCTCGACCATCATCCGCTGGTAGCGCGCCTCGTTGATGTTCTGCTCGGTGAAGCTGATCGAGAAGGTGTGCTGGCCTTCCCCCCGCAGGCGGTGGACCACCGCCGCGACCAGCGAGGAGTCGAGCCCGCCGCTCAAGTAGAGCCCGATCGGAACGTCGGCCTGGAGCCGGTAGCGCACGGACCGTTCGAGGAGCTCTGAGAGGCATTCGCGGTAGTGCGCCTCCGGCTTGTCGTAGGGCAGCTGGCCGTCTCTCGGATAGTCGAGATCCCAATATTCGGACACTTCGACGTGCGCGCCGCGAACCACGATGCGATGGCCGCTCTTCAGGCTCTCGATCCCTTTAAACAGGGTCCGTGGGCTGACCACGCCCGGGAAGCAGAGCACCTGATCGAGCCCGGTCAGATCGACCTCCCGCGGCACGGCCGGATGCTCGAGGAGGGCCTTGATCTCCGAAGCGAAGAGGAAGAGCCCGTCGACCACCGTGTAGTAGAAGGGAACGATCCCGAACGGATCGCGCCCGAGAAAGAGGAGCTTGCGCACGCGGTCGTAGAGGACGAAGGCGAACTGCCCGTTCAAGCGGCCGAGGAAATCGCAGGCGCTCTCCTCGTAGAGGTGGACGAGAACCTCGACGTCGCTGTGGGTCGAAAAGACGTGCCCGCGCTCCTCCAACTCCCGGCGCAGCGCGGGAAAGTTGTAGATCTCACCGTTGCAGAGCAGCACCACGCTCTGGTCCTCGTTGTAAATCGGCTGGTCTCCGGTCGTCAGGTCGACGATGCTCAGTCGCCGGAAACCGAGGCCGACCTCGTTCTCCACGAAGAAGCCCTCGGAGTCCGGCCCGCGATGGGCGAGCTTGCCGGTCATGCGCGCCAGGAGGTCCCGGTCGGCCAGCCGCTCGGCCCGGAGATCGACGTAGCCTGCGATTCCACACATCGTTGCCCGAGCCTCACAGGGTGCGCAGAAACGCGATCAGATCCCTGCGGTCCGGTGCCGAGAGATGGAGACCGAACTCGTGGCCCCGCACTGCGCCCGATGGGGCTCCCGGGAGCCGGAAGCCGCCCTGGGAGCCGAAGCTGTCCTCCAATCGCCTGGGGTCGAACCACTCTTCGAGGGTCGCCACCTGGCCGCTGTGCTGCAAGGGGCCGCGGTACCAGAGGCCCTTGAGCGACGGGACCTTGTAGAAGCCGGTGCCGCGGCGGGTCTCCAGGCTGAGGCCGGGATCGGTCCCCGCCGAGAAATCGAGGATGCTCTCGCGGTCCGGATGGTTCGGCGGCACCGTGAAACCGTCCACCGGCGTCAGCTGGTTGCTGGTGTAAAGCGGCGGCGTGTGGCAGCGAGCGCACCTCTGGCGCGCGAAAATCGCCTTGCCCCGCGCCGCGCTCTCCTCGAACTTGTGAGGGTTAGGAGGTGGGCTCAGGCTATACAGATACAGGCAGAGAGCGTAGAGCTGCTCATCGCTGTAGCGACTCATCGTCTCCGGGGTCGGCAGGGGCTCGATGAATTTGAAGTCGGCGTGCGCGGCGAAGAGGAAGGCCCCTTGGTTGATCACGGCATAGCGCATCAGATCGCCCACCGAGCGTTGGCGGGCGAGGCCTGTGTGGTCGAGGTACTTGCGATCCTTGACGCCGATCAGGTCCGGAACCTGGACCGGGTTGAAGACGCTGGTGGCGAAGCGGGCCTGCACGCCCGGGGGGATGGCCCGCGAGAGCGCCAGGATGTCCGGGAGGGAGAGCTCGGCGTAGCGCGCCGCCGGATCGTGGGCAACCCAGGGCGCGCCGAAGGCGTTGCGCGCATAGCCGCGGACCCTGGCAAGGTATCGCTGCGCGTCCGGAGCCTTCTTGGCCTTCTCCTCGATCTCGTAGGCGTGCACCCGATCCTGCGGATAGTTCCCCTGTGCCCCCTTGATCACCGAGCCGTCCGGCATGACCCGGGTATGGCACATGCTGCAGGAGAAGTTGCCGAGCTCGACCTTCCCCTTCTCGCGAATCACGTAGCGTCTGAAGGGAATCGTGCCGTCCTTGGCGCTCGGCAGCCCCACGGCCGCGATCCACTTCGGGCTGCGAATCTGGTCGATCAGGCCCGGGTCGGCGTCGTAGAGGAGCGGCACGTCGAAGACGAGCTCCCCTGCCCGGGCCCAATCCCCCTCGGTCTTGAGCTTTGCCGAATCGAAAGCGATCTCCGGGTCCTGTCGTTTCAGCCACTCCAGATAGCCAGGTGGTTCCTTCGCGGCGACATAGACCGGGTAGCTCTTGTAGATCGGCGCCACCGGAATGCGGTAGTAAAAGTCCGCATCGACCAGGAAGTGGGCTGAGGTCTCGGGCTTGACGAGCGGCACCTCGAGCGTGCGCAGCGCCTCCGGGTCCCAGCTCTTCGGGATGATGGGAGAGGCCGTAGCGGGGGCGCTCGGGGGGCCCGGAGCCGCCGTGCCTGCACCCACCAGGGAGACCGCGAGGAGGGACAGAGAGAGCGCGCCGAGGAGCCCGTGTTGGTTGGATTGCATAGTCACTCCTTCTGAAAAGAGAGGCAGTCCGGATCTTTTCTCATCGACCTCCTCCACTCTTGCCGCAGTCCACGGCCGCGTCGAGCCGCGCGCGGATCTCCCGGGCGAGAGGGAGCACATGCGGCTCCTCCATGAGGGCATGGTGGGATCCGGGCACGACGACGATCTCCAGCTCCGCTCGCGAAGCCTCGTGCCAGCCCAGCCCGATCTCTTGTCCCTGCTCTTTTTCTTCGCTCACTCCTTCAGCCGCTCGGATCAGGACGATCGGACAGGCGCAAGGTCGGGGCGTATGTTCCCGCAGGGCGAGCCTCTCGGTGAGGTAGAGCGCGAAGATCCTGTGCGCCTGTTCCGCTGCAAAATCCGCGGGCAGCCGCCCGGCCGCTTTCGCGGCCTCCAGGACGGCGCAGACCCGCCGCTCGAGCGGCAGGTCGTCCCCCTCGGCGAGCGGCACCTGCAGCTGCCCGGCAAACCAGGCGAGGAGACCCGCGTCATCGCCTAAGCGATCCACCTCGCCGGCCGCTTCGCGCGGCACGGAATCGATCAGGAGCAGGAGCGCGATCTCCTCCCCCTCCTCCTCCAGTCGACGCGCCAGCTCCTGCGCCACCACCCCGCCGATCGACCAGCCGCCGAGACGGTAGGGTCCCCGCGGCTGAACGGCCCGCAGCGCTCGGGCGTAACCGCCCACGACCTCGGCGAGGTCGAAACGGGGCTCCCCGGTCTGGTGGACGTTGGGGTCCTGCAAGCCGTAGACCGGCTGGTCGCGGCCGAGCTCCCGCGCGAGCTGCAGATAGCAGAGGACGTGGCCGCCGAGCGGATGGACGAGGAAGAGAGCGGGCCGGGAGGCGTCCCCCGGCTGGATCTCGACCAGCGGCGAAACCGGCCCGTCGGGGCGCAAGCGGCGGAGAGACCGCGCCAGGGCCTCCAGGGTCGGCGCCGCGAACAGCGTCGAAACCCTGACCTCCACACCGAGCTGCCTTCGGATGCGGCCCATCAGGGTCAACGCGGCGAGGGAGTGGCCGCCGAGCGCGAAGAAGTCGTCCTCGACCCCGACCTCCGCGACCCCGAGGACCTCCTCCCAAAGGCGGGCGAGCTGCAGCTCGATCGGGTCGCGGGGCAACACGGCGACTCGGGAGCGCGCCGCAGCCGGGTCCGGCGCCGGCAGGGCCCGCCGGTCCACCTTTCCGCTCGCGGTGCGGGGCAGCGCGGGCAGCGCGACGAAGAGCGCAGGCACCATGGCGTCCGGGAGCTGCGCCGCCAGGAAGGCCCGCAACTCGGCGGCGGCGGGAGAGGCCGGCACGGCGTGGACGTGATAGGCGACCAGGCGCAGGTCTCCCCCGGCATCGGCAAGCGCAACGACCGCCGCCGCGGCCACTCCGGGGTGGCGCGCGAGCACGGCCTCGATCTCCCCCGGCTCGATGCGGACGCCACGGATCTTGACCTGATGGTCGAGGCGTCCCAGAAGCTCGATCGTCCCGTCGGGCAGGCGGCGAGAGCGGTCCCCGGTCCGGTAGAGACGCTCCCCCGGCTCGACGCTCCAGGCATCCGGGACGAAACGCTCCGCTGTGAGGTCGGGCCGGCCCAGGTAGCCGCGGGCCAGGCCCACACCGCCGACGCACAGCTCGCCCACGACCCCGACGGGCACTGGCCACAGGCTCGCGTCGAGGGTGCGCACCCGCAGGTTGGCGAGCGGCCGGCCGATCGGCAGGATGTCGCGCTCCTCGCCCCGCTGGCAAGGGTGGTAGGTCGCGTCGATCGAGCACTCGGTGGGTCCGTAGAGATTGCACAACTGGGCTCTGAGCTCTCGCAAGGCGCGGTCGCGCAGCGCCGGGGTGAGCGTCTCGCCACCGCAGAAGAGGCGCCGCAGGCCGTTGCAGCCGGCTGCGCCGGAGTCGTCGAGGAACGGCCCCAGCATGGAGGGGACGAGCTGTAGAACCGTGACCCCTTCCGTGGCGACCGCACGGGTCAGGTAGGCCGGGTCCTGATGCCCACCCGGCCGCGCCAGGACGAGTTGCGCGCCGGTCAGGAGCGGCACGAACAGCTCCCATACCGAAGCGTCGAAAATGAACGGAGTTTTCTGGAGGACCGCGTCGGCGGAAGTGAAGGGGAACGCGGCGCACATCCAGAGCAGGCGGTTGACGATCGCGCCGTGCGAGATCATCACGCCCTTGGGCCGGCCGGTCGACCCCGAGGTGTACATGACGTATGCGAGAGCGGCGGCCGGTACCGCGAGGGCCAACCGCTCGGCGGGCCCCAACCCGTCCTCTCCGGCATCTCCGGCCTCGAGAGGCACGATCTCTGCCCCGGTGGCGGCGAGCCTCCCGGTCAGCCCATCCTGGGCGAGCACCACCGCCGGACGCGCCTCGGCGAGGAGGAGCGCGAGACGGTCCGGCGGAGTGTCCGGGGCGAGCGGCAGGTAAGCCCCACCGGCCTTGAGGATGGCGAGCAGGCCGACGACCAGGCCCAGCGAGCGCTCGGCGCAGATCCCCACCAGGATGTCGGGCCCCACCCCCATGCGGTTGAGTCGGCGAGCCAGGCGGCTCGCCCGCCGGTCGAGCTCCCGGAAGGTCAGAGCCACCCCTTCGGAGCGCACGGCGACCGCCTCCGAGGTGAAGTCGACCTGGGCCTCGAACAGGGCGGACAGGCAGCTCGCCGTACCCCCGGCCGCAGCGGCGAGGTCGGCCGCCGTATCGTTCCATTCACGATGCAACTGGTGGCTCTCGACCGCCGCGAGGAGGGGAAGGTCGCGGACCGGCACCTCGGGGTGACGCGCGGCGCTCTCCGCCAGCCGCTCGAAGTGCGCGCCGAGCCGCATCGCAGTCGTCCGCTCGAAGAGATCGGCGTCGAGGTCCAGGAGGCCGCTGATCCGGTTTCCCGCGTCGAACAGCGACAGATTGAGGTCCACCATGGCCGTGCGGTTGGGAATCGACCATCGCGCCGGGCGCAGCCCGGAGGCGAGCGGCGGCGGAGTCGCGAAAGGGTCGCCGGGATAGAGAGTGAAGAGGACGCGAAACAGCGGCGTCTCCCCGCGCTGGCGCTCCGGCTGGACCTCTTCGACGACCCTCTCGAAAGGGACGTCAGCGTTGGCGAACGCAGCGAGCGCCAAGTCGCGGACCCGCGTGACGAGGGCGCGGAAGGTCGGCGCTCCCGTGAGGTCGATCCGGAGCGCCAAGGTGTTGACGAAGAGCCCGATCAGCCGCCGGATCTCCGGCCTCTCGCGATGGGCGATCGGCGAGCCGACGAGAATGTCCTCCGCCGCCGCGTAGCGCTTCAGCAGCGTGGCGAAGACCGCCAGCAGGGCCATGAACGGGGTCGCTCCCGCTTTCTGCGCCAGGGCATACAGCGGGGCTACGGCCGCGGGAGAGAGGGCGACGGGCTGCTGGATCCCGGAGGAGGTGGGAACCGCTGGACGGGGGCGGTCGGAGGGGAGCGACAGGACCGCCGGGAGCGCCGCCAGGCGCTCACGCCACCAGGCGAGTTGCCCGGCGAGCCGCTCCCCCTCCAACCACCGACGCTGCCAGGCGGCAAAGTCGGTGTACTGGACGGGCAGCGCGGGTAGGGGCGAGGGGCGGCCGGCGGAGAAGGCCGAATAGAGCGCGGTCAGCTCGCCGAAAAAGATTTCCATCGAGCCCGCGTCCGAGACGATGTGGTGCAGCGTGACGATCAGCGCGTGCTCCTCCGGCGCGCGGCAGAGCAGGAGAAAACGATAGAGCGGACCGCGGTCGAGGTCGAAGGGGCGTCCGGTTTCCGCCGCGGCCAGCCGCCGGGTCTCGGTTTCCCGATCTGCCGGGTGGAGGAGAGAGAGGTCCGCAACCGGCAAAACAGCGGTGCTCCGGCCGGCCGCGGACGGCGCGATCTCCTGCACCGGCCCGGCCTCGTCCAGGGAGAAGGTCACCCGCAGCGCTGCATGGCGCCGAACGATCTCGGCGAGCGACCGCGCCAGAGCGTCACGGTCGAGGATCCCGAGCAGGCGGATTCCCCCGAAAAGGTTGTAGGCCGCGCTGCCTGGCTGCAGGCGGTCGAGAAACCAGAGGCGCTGCTGGGCGAACGACAGGGGGAAGCGCCCGGCGCCTCCGGACAGCGGCCGGATCTCGCTGTCCTCAAGACCCCGCCGCGCTGCCAGGTGGCGCAGGAGCAGCTCCTGCTTCCTGGGTGACAGCCGGGCGAGGCGAGCGGTCTCGGTCATACCGCCGCTCCTGGCCCGGCTTCGGCGGACAGGAAGACTTCGGCCTCCTCGTCGGAGAGCCCCTGGAGAGTCGACACCAGGCCGGCAAGGTCGCCCTCGCCAGCCTCCCGCGCCGCCTCGCGGAGGACCACCTCGGCCAACTCGGCGATCGTCGGCGCCTCAAACAGCGCGCGCAGGGACAGGGACACCCCCAGGCGCTCCTCCACGAGCGCGGCCAGCCGCATCGCCAGCAGGGAGTGCCCGCCGAGGTCGAAGAAGTTGTCGTCGACGCCGACCTGGTCGATCTGCAGCACGTCTTGCCAGATCTCGGCGAGGGTCCCTTCGAGAGCGCTGCGCGGTGCCGCCGGCGCTCGCGACCGCCCCTCGGCCAACAGCGCCGGCAACGCCTCGCGGTCCAGCTTGCCGTTGGGCATCAGCGGCAGCGCATCGAGGACGACGAAGGCCGTCGGCACCATGTAATCGGGCAGCCTCCGGTGCAGGAAAGCGACGAGACCGGCGGTCTCGGGCACCGCCTCCCCGGCCGTGCAGTAGGCCACCAGGCGCGGGTTACCGGGGGTGTCCTCGCGGACGACCACGGCGACCTCGCGGACGTCCGGATGGCGCCCGAGGAGCGCCTCGATCTCGCCGAGCTCGATGCGCAGGCCGCGCAACTTCACCTGGCGGTCGGTTCGTCCCAGGAACTCGAGGACCCCGTCGGGCCGGAAGCGGGCCAGGTCGCCGGTCCGGTAGAGGCGCGCCCCGGGCACCAGAGCGAAGGGGGAGGGGACGAACGTCTCGGCGGTCAGGTCGGGGCGTCCGATGTAGCCGCGGGCAAGGCCATCGCCGCCAGCGTAGAGCTCCCCCGGCAACCCGATCGCGACCGGCTCCAGGGCGTCGTCGAGCAGGAAGACCTGTTTGCCGGCGATCGGCCGGCCGATCGGCACCCGCTGGCCGCCCGCCTCGCGCCGGCAGTCCCACCATGCGATATCGATACAGGTCTCGGTCGGGCCGTAGACGTTGTAGAGACCGGTCGCCAGCGCGGCGACGCCGCGCTCCTTGAGCTCCGGCGGGAACGCCTCGCCGCCGACGAACAGGCAGCGCAACCCGGTGCTCTCCACCAGGGTCCGGCTGTCGAGCAGGACCTGGAGGAGGGAGGGGGGGAAGTCAGCGATCGTGACTCGATCGCCACGCATCACCCGGCCCAGATAGGCGGTGTCCTTATGGCGGCCCGGCGGGACCAGGATCAGCCGCGCTCCCGAGAGCAGGGCGCCGAAGATCTGCCAGACCGAGGGATCGAAGGAGGGCGGGATGTTTTGCAGCACCCGGTCGTCTGCGGTGAGCCCGAACTCGCGCAGTCGCCAGAGCAAGGTCGAGCAGACCCCGCCGTGCGGCACCATCACTCCCTTCGGCCGACCGCTCGAGCCCGACGTGTAGAGGACGTAAGCGAGATTGTCCGCGCTCGCGACCACCCCCTCGCTCTCCGCGCCGGGCGCTGCCCCGCCGTCCGCCTCGTCGGCGAGGAGAAGGACAGAGACCCCGCTCCCGAGGATCGCCTCCCGGGTGCGCTCTTCGGCGAGCACCATCGCGGCACCGGCGTCCAAGAGCATCCAGGCCAGCCGCTCGCGTGGCAACTCGGGGTCGAGCGGCAGGAAGGCTGCGCCCGCTTCGAGGATCCCGAGGAGGCCGACGAGGAGGCTCGGCGAGCGCTCGACACACAGGCCGACGACCTGGTCGAGCCCTACCCCGAGCGCCCGCAGGCGGCGCGCCAGGGCCCTGGCGCGCCGGGCGAGCTCGCCAAAAGTGACCTCTCCTCCCTCCCAGACCACGGCGACATCGCCGGGAACGAGCGCCGCCCGGGCCATGAACAGGCTGTGCAGCGTGACCCCGGAGGGGAGCTCCAGGGGCTCGCCATGCCACTCACGCAGCAGTTGGTGGCGCTCGGCAGCGGAGAGCAGTGGCAGCCTGGACAGCGGGAGGTCAGGGGCGGCGGCGGCGCTGGCGAGCAGCTCCTCCAGGTGTCCGAGCAGGCGCTCTGCGGTCACCGCCTCGAACAGCTCGACGTTGTAGTCGAGCGCCGCCGGTAGCCCGTCGCCCCCGCCCAGGATCCCCAGCGTCAGATCGAAATTCGCCCGCGGCACCTCGATGGGATGCGAATACGTCGTCAGGCCGGGGAGCTCGAACCGCGGGCTCGCCTCCTGCTTGAAGACGAGCATCACCTGGAAGAGGGGGTGGCGGCTCAGGTCCCGTCTGGGCTGGAGGTCCTCGACCAGCCTCTCGAAGGGGAGATCCTGGTGCGAGTAGGCGCCGAGCGCCGCTTGGCGGATGCGGGTGGCGAGCTGCCGCAGGCCCGGGTCGTCCGCCAGGTCGGTGCGCAGGGCAAGGGTGTTGACGAAGAAGCCCACCAGGTTCTCGATCTCGGTATGGCTGCGGTTTGCCACCGGTGTCCCCACCACCAGGTCGTCCTGCCCGCTGTAGCGGGACAGCAAAGCGGTGAAGGCGGCGAGCAGAGTCATGAACATCGTCAGCCCCTCCCGGCGGTTGAGCTCGGCGACGGCGCGCGCCAGGGAGGGCGGCAGGACGGCCCCCACCCGCCTCCCGCGCGACCCCATCACGGGTGGCCGAGTCCGATCCGCGGGCAGCTCCAGCACCGTGGCGTTGCGCAGGTGCTCCCGCCAATACGCGAGCTGCTCAAAGACCGCCTGGTCGCGCAGCCAGTTGCGCTGCCAGATGGCAAAATCGGCGTACTGGACGGGAAGCGCAGGAAGGGCCGCCGGCTCGCCCGTCACGACCTCGGTGTAGAGGGCGCTCAGATCGCGCACCATGACACCGATCGACCAGTCGTCGATCACGGTGTGATGGGCGGTGAGAAACAGGCCGTGCTCGCAGGCGCCACGCCGCACCAGCAGGCCGCGCAGCAGCGGGCCGCGGGAGAGGTCGAAGGGCGCGCGCGTCGCAACGACGCCAAGCCGCTCGGATTCCCGCTCTCGGGCGGGTGATGCGAGGCCGGAAAGATCGGCCAGCGGGAGTGCGAAAGGATACGCCGGTTCAATGTGCTGCACCGGAGAGCCCTGGTGCTGCACGAAGACGGTGCGCAGCACTTCGTGGCGCTCGGTCATACGGGAGAGCGCAGCGGCGAGCGCACGAGAGTCGACGGCCCCGCCCAGCTCGGTGGTCATCGCGATGTTGTACGCCGACCGCCCCGGCTCCAGTTGGTCGAGGAGCCAGAGGCGCTGCTGCCCGAAGGACAGCGGGATGTCGCCCGTTCTCGGCATCGGCACCAGAGGCGGCGCCGACAAGCTGCTGCCGGCACGCTGGAGCTCGTCCACCCGCGCGGCGAGCGCCGCCAGGTCCTGCCGCCCCAGGAAGTCACCGAGCGCCACCTCGACGCCGAAGAGATCGCGGATCCGCGCGAGCAGCCGCAGGGCGAGCAGCGAGTGTCCGCTCAAGGCGAAGAAGTTGTCGTGGACGCCGACCAGGCCGCAGCGGAGGAGCTCCTGCCAAAGGCTGGCGAGAAGCTCTTCGGTCGGCGTCCGCGGCGCCACGTAGGGCCGCGGCGCGTGCGACGGCGGCGGCGGCAGGGCGGCGCGGTCGACCTTGCCTGTCACCGTGCGCGGCAGCCGGTCGAGGACGACGAACGCCGCCGGGACCAGGGCGTCGGGGAGGATTCCCTGCAGGAAGAGGCGGAGAGCCTCCGGCGCCACCTCCCCATCGGCGGCCGCATAGGCACAGAGGTAGGGGCCGGCGGCCCCCTCAGCGGCCACCACCACCGCATCGCGGACCTGCGGGTGCTCGCGCAGCGCGCCCTCGACCTCCGCCGGCTCGACCCGGATGCCGCGGATCTTCACCTGGTAGTCCTGCCGTCCCAGAAACTCGAGCTCCCCGTCGTCGCGCGTGCGCCCGAGATCGCCGGTCTGGTATACGACGTCGTCCGGATCGCCGGTCAGCGGGTTGGGGACGAAGGCCTCGCGGGTCAGATCCGGGCGGTCGTGATAACCCAGCGAGCGGAAGGGGGTGCGGATGAGGATCTCCCCGACCATCCCGGGAGGGCAGATCCCGCCGCTCTCGTCGACCACCACGGCCCGCGCTCCGTCCATCGCCCGGCCGATGGGGATCGACGCCGCCGCGCGGTCGGCAGGACGGACGCGGTAGAACAGCTTGGTCATGGTGGTCTCGGAGGGACCATAGAGATTGACCAGCTCGATGCGCTCCCCGAAGACCTCCATCCAGCGGTGGACATCGGCCGGCAACAAGGGCTCGCCCGCCAGCAGCACCCAGCGCAGAGCCGGGAACAGCTCGGGCTGCAGGCGCTCGGCGAGGAGGGAGCGAAAGAGCGAGGGAACGCAGTGGAGCAGGTGGATCTCCCGCTCGTGGAGCCAGGAGACCAGCCGCCCCGGGTCGAGCCGGGAGGCCCGGTCGGGAGGCACGCAGATCGTGCCGCCAGCGCAGAGCGGGACGAAGACGTCGCGGAGGAAGGCGTCGAACGCCGGCGTGGTGAGCTGGCTGACGCGGATTCCCTCCCCGGCGCCGAGCAGCGCGATCTCCCAGCGCACGAAATGGTCGATCCCCTTGAGCCGGCCCACGATCCCCTTCGGGCTCCCGGTGGAGCCGGAGGTGAAGACGATGTAGCAGGGGGCGTCCGGCGAGCGCTCGACCTCCAGGGGGCCCTGGACCGGGGCGGGCGCCCGGCCGTCCAGGGGGAGCACGCCGCCGCGGCCTGCGGCAGCGGCGCCTTCAGCGAGGCCCGCGAGCAGCCCGCTCCAGCGCGGCTCGACCAGGAACCGCTGCGGTGCGACCGCGGCCAC
The DNA here is from genome assembly GCA_021154885.1 of Thermoanaerobaculum sp. Lineage (GTDB taxonomy): Bacteria > Acidobacteriota > Thermoanaerobaculia > Multivoradales > UBA5704 > DATARR01. Next base: position 33,281 of record JAJKHS010000028.1, on the reverse strand, counting down.
CAGGGCCGCCAGACGCCGCTCGGGAAGCTGCGGATCGAGGGGGACGAAGACACCGCCGGCCTGCAGGATGGCGAGCACCGCCGGGATCACCTCCAGGGGATCCTCGGCGAGGATCGCGATGCGGTCCCCGGCAGCGAGGCCGCCATCGAGCAGGCGGCGAGCCAGGTCGTCGCTCCGGGCCGCCAGCTCGGCGAACGTCAGCCTCCGCTCCGGCCCTTCGATGGCGACACGGGTCGGGCAGGCCTCCGCCGTGCGGCGGACCATGCGATGGATCGGCTCGTGCCGGGCGGCGCTCTTCGGTGGGGCTGCGCTATCCATTCAATAGACCTCCAGGTTGGCGTTGAAGTCGTCGACGGCGGCGCGGCCGGCACCGCCCATCGTCAGCTCGGAGAGTCGGCGGTCGGGAGCGGTCGCCAGGGCCGTAAGGACGGCGTCGTAGCGCTCCAGCAGCCGGGCGGCGGTGACCGCCGTGAAGAGATCCGCGTTGTACTCCAGCAGCCCTTCGACCTCGTCGCCGTTCTCGGCCAGGAACAGGCTCAGGTCGAACTTCGCCGAGCCGCCGTGGACCGGCAGAGGGCTCATCGTCAGCCCGCCGCCAGTCGCGCTCTGCCGCGGGAAGTTGTGCAGGCTGAGCGTCACCTGAAAGAGCGGGTTCCGGCTGCGGTCGCGCTCCGGGCGCAGCTCCTCGACGAGGCGCGAGAACGGCAGATCCTGGTGGGCATAGGCCCCCAGCGTGGTTTCGCGCACCCGCGCCAGGAGCCCGCGGAAGGTCGGGTCGCCGCCCAGGTCCGTACGCAGGACCAGGGAGTTGACGAAGAAGCCGATCAGCCCCTCCAGCTCGCGGCGGCCGCGGTTGGCGATATCCGAGCCGACGACCACGTCGTCCTGCCCGGTGCTGGCGCGCAACAGCACCTTGAAGCCCGCCAGCAGACCCATGAACAGCGTCGCTCCCTCCTGCCCGCAAACGGCCCGGAGCGCCGCCACCAACGGGGCTGCGAGGCGCAACGGGAGGGTGGCGCCGCGCGCCGTCTGCACCGCGGAGCGCGGGCGGTCGGTGGGCAGCCGCAGCCGCGGGGCGCCTGCCAGCTTGCGGCGCCAGTAGGCCAGCTGCCTGGCGAGGACCTCCCCTTGCAGCCAGTCGCGCTGCCAGCGGGCGAAATCGCGGTACTGCAGGGGCAGCTCCGGCAGCGGTGCAGGAAGCCCCTCCGCGAAGGCGCGGTAGAACGCCGCGAGCTCGCGGACGAAGATCCCCAGCGACCAGCCGTCCGAAACGATATGGTGGCAGGTCAGCACCAGGACGTGCTCGGCGTCGCTCAGGCGGGCGAGAGCACCGCGGGTGAGAGGCCCGCGGGTGAGAGCGAACGGGCGGGCGGCCTCACCGCGTACCAGGCGGAGAACCTCCCGCTCGCGGGCCGCCGCGGGGAGCCGCGCGAGGTCGAGCAGATCGAGAGCCGGGGCCGCGGCGGGAGCGACCACCTGCACCGGAACGCCCGCCTCCGTCCGGAAGAGGGTCCGCAGCGTCTCGTGCCGGCGGACGATCTCGGCGAAGCTGCAATCCAGCACGGCGCGGTCGAGATTCCCCGCGAGACGCACGGCGACCATGAGGTTGTAGGTCGCGCTCTCCCCCGCCGCCTGCTCAAGAAACCAGAGGCTCTCCTGGTTGAGCGACAGAGGCGCGGGCCCCGCTACACCGACGACACCGCTGCGCGGGATGTCTCCGACGGCAGCGACGTCGAGCCCCCGCTCGGCGAGGAGGCGCTCGAACCGCGCGAAACGGGCAGGCGCCAAGAGGTCGGTGCTCTCCTCCGGCGCGGCGTCCTCGGCGCCACCGGGCAGCTCGCGCGCCTGGAGGATGAGGCGGGCGATCTCGTCGCAGACCTCCCGGCTGCCGCGCAGCCCGGCGATCTCGCCGCTCAGGGCCGTCACGGTACGCTTCTCGAAGAGCCGCACCACCGCCAGATCAACCCGGAACAGGGAGCGCAGGCGCGCCGCCACCTGCGTCGCGAGGAGGGAGTGGCCGCCGAGGGCGAAGAAGTCGTCGCCGGCGCCGATCCGCGGCACGCCGAGGACGCTCTTCCAGACCAGCGCCACGACCTCTTCGGACGGCCCGAACGGGGCCTCGCCAATGCTGCCAATGCCTCCGGCCGGAGCCGGCAGCGCACGGCGGTCCAGCTTGCCGCTGGGACCCAAGGGGAGGGCGTCGAGCCGCACCCAAGCGGAGGGCACCAGCGCCTCGGGGAGGCGCGCGGCCAGGAAGACCCGCAGGTCGCCCGGGGAGAGCTCGCTGCCGGGATGGAGGACCGCGTAGGCCACCAGGCGCGGATCGCCCGGGCGCTCCTCCCGCACCACGACCACCGCATCGCGCACCCCCGGGTGACTGCGGAGCACCACCTCGACCTCTCCCGGCTCGATGCGGACGCCGCGGATCTTCACCTGGTCGTCGGCGCGGCCCAGGAACTCGACGGCGCCGTCGGGCGCGAGACGGGCGCGGTCGCCGGTCCGGTAGAGACGGTCGCCGGCCCCGCCGCCGGCCGGGTCGGGGACGAAGCGGTCAGCCGTCAGCTCCGGCCGGCGGTGGTAACCGCGGGCGAGGCCGGCACCCCCGATGTAGAGGTCACCACTGCCACCGGGAGCGACCGGGCAGAGGTCGCCGTCGAGCAGCAGGATGCGCAGATTGGCGATCGGGCGCCCGATCGGCACCGTGCCGCGGCCGGCGTCGCCCCGGGTGCAGCGCCAGCCGGTCACATCCACCGCCGCCTCGGTCGGACCGTACAGGTTGTGGAGGGTGGCCGGTGAGGCGGCGAGGAACGCCGCGGCGAGATCGAGGGGGAGGGCCTCGCCGCTGCAGACCACGCGGCGCAAGGAACCGCAGGCCGCGACATCCTCCGCAGCCAGGAAGACGCGCAGCAGGGAGGGGACGAAGTGCACCGTCGTGACCGCCGCGGCGCGAATCAATTCCGCCAGGTACGAGCTGTCGCGATGCCCTCCGGGGCGCGCCATGACCAGGCGGGCGCCCACCAGGAGCGGCCAGAACATCTCCCAGACCGAGACGTCGAAGCTGTAAGGGGTCTTCTGCAGCACCCGGTCGTCCGCCGCGAGCCCATACTCCTCCTGCATCCAGAGCAGCCGGTTGCAGATCGCTCGATGCGCGGTCATCACCCCTTTGGGGCGCCCGGTGGAACCGGAGGTGTAGATGACATAGGCGAGGTGGTCCGCGCCGGCGCCGCCGTCGAGGCGCTCGCCGCTCTCCGCCGCAGCGGCCGCGACGTCGTCCAGGAGGAGCAGCCGCGCGCCCCCGGCAGGCGCTCCGTCTGCCAGCCCGGCGAGCGTCAGCACGACGGACGCCCCGGAGTCCGCGAGCATCAGCTCGATCCGCTCCCGTGGGTATCCGGGGTCGAGGGGCAGCCAGGCGCCGCCGGCTTTCAGCGTTCCCAGCAGGGCGACCATCAGCTCGACGGAGCGCTCCAGGTAGACACCGACCGGGACGTCCGGCCCCACACCCAGACGGCCGAGGCGGTGGGCCAGCCGGTTCGCCCGCCGGTCGAGCTCGCGGTAGGTGATCGATTCCCCGTTCGCGGTGACGGCGACGGCGCCGGGCGTGCGGTCGACCTGGGCCTCGACCAGACGGTGCAGCACGTGGAGCTCCGGATACACCCGAACGCTGTCATTCCACTCGCGGAGGATCTGGTGCAGCTCCTCCGCCGCCAGCAGCGCGAGATGGCCGACCGGCGTCGCCGGGCTCTCCAGGGTCGCCGCGAGGGCCTGCCGGAAACGGTTGGCGAAACGCTCCGGACCGGCGCTTCCGAGCCGCCCGGGTCGGGCTTCGAGCCGCCCCGCGAGCCGCCCGCCGGGGCGGGAGAAACGCAGGGTCAACGAGTGGCCGACCGCCGGCAGCTCGGCGTGGATCTCGGAGAGCACCAGGGCGACGTCGAACAGCGGGCATCTGCCGTCTGCCGGCTCCAGGCCGAGGTCGGCGAGCAGGAGATCGAAGGGGTAGCTCTGCCGCTCGCAGGCCGCGAGGAACGCCTCCCGGGTCCGCGTCAGGAGCTCGCGGAAGGTACGCTCGGGCGCGATCTCGAGGAGCAGGACGAGGGCGTTGGGGGCCGGCGGCGGCATCTCGGCGGTGCGCAGGGCGGGGGCGCCCACCGCGATCCGCCGCCGGCCGGAGAGCCGGTAGAGGCAGATCCCGAGAGCGGTCAGGAGAGCCGTGCCGATCAGGAACGGCGAGCCCCCGGTCAGACGCTCGAGGGCCGCCCGGGAGCTCTCCGGCAGCTCCAGGTCGACCGCCGCGGCCCCCGCCCGGCCCGCCGCCGGCCGCGCCAGCCCGAGATCGACGGGCTCGGGGGGCGGGGACAGCCGCGCCAGCCAGTAGTCCCGCTCCTCCTTGAGCCGGCGGTCGAACAGCGGCGCCGCAGCCCGCTGAGTCGTCGTCTCGCGGATCAATCCCATGTCACAGCTCGAAGCTGAACCTCTCGTTGGACGGCAGCGCCGCCAGAACCGCCGGCACGGCCACCTCTCCGGCGGCGAGAGGAATGTCCAGCAGCCGCTGATCCGGATCGTCCGCCACGCGCTCCAAAAGCGCCATGAAACGCGCCAGCATCTCGGCGACCGTGGAACTCTCGAAGACATCGACGTCATACAGAAAGCTCACCACCAGCCCGCCGCTCCTCTCCGCCGCCCATAGAGTCAGGTCGAACTTGGGCGCCGCCTGGTCGCCGGCGGCGAGGAGGCTCAAGCCGAGCCCGGCGGGGTCGCTCTCCGGCAGCGGCGCGTTCTGCAGCACGAAGAGGACGCGGAAAAAGGGCGTTGCATGAGCCGTGCGCTCCGGCTTCAGCGCCTCGACCAGGCGCTCGAACGGGACGTCCTGGTGGCCATAGGCCCCCAGAGAGACCTCGCGCACCCGCCCGAGAAGCGCGCGGAAGGTCGGATTGCCGGACAGGTCGGTGCGCAGCACCAGGGTGTTGGTGAAGAAGCCGATCAGCGGCTCGAGCTCGATCCTCTGCCGGTTCGCGATCGGGCTGCCCACGGTGATCTCGTCGGCGCCTGAATAGCGGTGCAGCAGGGTTTGGAGAGCCGCCAGGAGGGTCATGAAGAGGGTCGCCCCACCCTGGCGTCCCAGCTCACGCAAGCCGTGCAGCAGGTCCGCGGGCAGATGGACGGTCTCGTCGGCCGCGCGGAGCGACGGCACCGCCGGGCGAGGCCGGGTCGGCAGGCGCAAGGGGGGACGGTCGCCGCCGAGCCGCTTCCGCCACCAGGAGAGCTGGGCCTCCAGCACCTCCCCGCGCAGCCAGGCGCGCTGCCACAGCGCGAAGTCGGCGTACTGCACGGCCGGCTCGGGCAGAGGCGAGGGAGCGCCGTCGCGGAACGCCGCATAGAGCGCCGTGACCTCCCGCAGGAGGATGCCCACCGACCAGGCGTCGCAGACAATGTGGTGCAGCACCAGGACCAGCAAGTGGTCGCTGTCGTCGAGGCGCAGGAGGGAGGTGGAGAGGAGGGGCCCCGCCGCCAGGTCGAAGGGGCGGCGGGCCAGCTCCGCCGCGAGCCGCCGAGCCCGCGGCAGCCGCTCCGTCGCCGGGACGAAGCGGAGATCGACCACCGGCAGGCGCACCGGCTCCGCCGGTCCGATCACCTGCCGGGGTAGGCCTTCCCGCGCAGCGAACGTGGTCCGCAGGGCCTCGTGCCGGCGGACGACCTCGTCGAGGCTGCGCTCCAGGAGCCGCCGGTCGAGAGGCGCCGCGATGCGCACGGTGAAGGCCTCGTTGTAAACCGGGCTGCCCGGAGCGAGCTGGTCGACCAGCCAGAGCCGCTCCTGCCCGAAGGAGAGGGGCAGGTCCCCCTGCCGCGGCTGGACCACCAGGGGTGGCGCCTGGAGCGCAGGGGTGCCGAGCGCCGCTGCGACGCGCCGCGCCACCCCGGCGAGAGTCGGCTCTGCGAAGAAAGCGCGCAGGGAGACGTCGGCGCCGAGCCGCTCGCGGACCCGGGAGACGACCCGGGTGGCCAGGAGGGAGTCTCCACCCAGGGCATAGAAGTCCTGGTCGGCGGCGATCGCCGGAACGCCGAGCACCTCTTCCCAGATCCCGGCCAGCAGCTCTTCGACCGGGGTGTGGAGACCCGCGGCGTCCCCTCTTCCTTCGCCCGGCGCCTCCCCGGGCTCCGGCAGGGCGCGGCGGTCCACCTTGCCGTTGGGCGTGAGGGGGAGGGCGGCGACGGCCACGAGGACGGCCGGAACCATGTACCCGGGGAGCTTCCCGGCGAGCCAGGCGCGGAGATCCTCGATCGCCACCGCCTGCCCCGCCGCCGGCACGGCATAGCCCACCAGGCGCCGCCCCTTTCCGCGTTCGCCGGGAGCCGTCACCACGGCGGTTTCGATCGCGGGGTGGGCGGCGAGGGCGGCCTCGATCTCGCCGAGCTCGATGCGGTGCCCCTGGATCTTGACCTGGAAGTCCTCGCGCCCGAGGAATTCGATCGTCCCGTCCGGCAGCCACCGGCCCAGGTCTCCCGTCCGGTACAGGCGCTCCCCCGTCCCTGGCGACGCCACGAAGCTCGCCGCCGTCTTCACCGGGTCGCGCCAGTACCCCCGCGCCAGACCCGCACCCCCAATATAGAGCTCGCCGGGCACCCACACCGGACGCGGCGCCAGATCCGCGTCCAGCACCTGGAAACTCTGCCCCGCCATCGCCCTGCCATACGGGATGCTGCGCCACCCCGGGTCCACCTCCCGCACCGGATAGAGGATCGACCAGATCGACGCCTCGGTCGCTCCCCCCAGGCTCACCACCTCCACCGGCCCCGCAGCCAGCGACCGCAGCCGGGCCGGCAGGCTCAACGGCAGCCAGTCGCCGGACAGCAGCACCAGACGGAGCGCGCCCGGCAGGCGCGCCCCTCGACCCTCGGCGTATTCGACCAGCATCTCCAGCAGGGCTGGGACCGTGTTCCACACCGTCACACCGAAACGCTCCATCAGCTCCAGCCAGCGCGCCGGATCGCGCCCCGCCGTCGCCTCCGGCAACACCACCGCCCCACCGGCCGCCCACAGACCGAAAAGGTCGTAGACCGACAGGTCGAACGACAGCGACGAGACGCCAAGCACCCGGTCTTCGGGGCCGACCGCGAAGCGACGGTTCACCTCCACCACCGTGTTGAAGGCGCTCCGGTGCTCGATCATGACCCCCTTGGGCAGGCCGGTCGACCCCGATGTGAAGATCGTGTAGGCGAGGTCTCCCGCGTCCTGCCGCGGCGCCGGCCACGGCCCGTCCTCCCCTGCCGCCCCGTCGACCACCAGGACCGACACCCCCTCCGGCCACGCCAGCGCCGCATGGCGCGCCTGGGTCAGCGCCACCCGCACCCCGCCCTGGCTGAGCAGATAGTCGCGCCGCTCCTGCGGCAGGTCGGCGTCGACCGGCAGGTAGGCGGCCCCGGCCGCCAACGCTCCCAGCACCGCGACCGCCTGCTCCCACCCCTTGGTCATCACCACCCCCACCAGGCTCCCCGGCGCGACTCCCGCCGCCCGCAACCGCCGGCCCAGACCGCTCGCCAACCGCCCCAGCTCGCCATAGCGGAGGGTCTTCTCGGCGCTCAGCACCGCCGGGCTCTCCGGCCTCTGCCGCGCCTGCGCGAGGAACGGCTCGTGGAGCAATCCCAAGGCGATGCCAGCCATCGGAGCCATCGGGTTGGCCGCGGCGTAGAGCGCCAGATGCGCCGCCGGCAGGCGCAGCGGCGCCGCCTCGCGCCAGGCCTCCTCCCCCGCCGCCAGGCGCTCCAGCAACGCCAGGTAGACCGCCAGCATGTCGTCCAGCAAACCGGCCGGGAACAGCTCCTCCACCGCGTCCCAGACGAGCACCAACCGGCCCTCCTGCTCGGAGACCTGGTGGTCCAGCCACACCTGTGGCGTCTGGCTGACGCCGTAGACGCCGGAGAGCGGCAGCCCTTGAGGCCCCTCCCCCACGGCCTCTCCGGCATCTCCGGCCTCGTCGCCCGAGCGCAGGTTGAGCATGCTGGTGAAGACGACCGGCGCCGCCATCCCCGCTTCGCGGCGCGCCTGCGCCAACTCGCGCATCACGCGCACGCCGCTGACATAGCGGTGGTCGAGGTCGTCCCACAGCCGCTGCTGGATCTGACGGATCCGCGCCTCGAACGTCTCCCCACGGGACGTGTCGACCTCCAGCAGGGTGAGCGAGGTGAAGTCGCCGACGATCCGGTCGACCTCGGGGTGGAGGGGCAAGCGGTTGAACAGGGTGAGGTTCAAGGTGAAGCGCGGGCTCTTGCTCCACGCCGCCAGCACCTCGGCAAAGGCGGCGAGGACCGCCACTGACGGCGTGACCCCCGATCGTGCGGCGCACGCCTTGAATCGCTCCCAGGCCGCCGCCTCCAGGCTGCCACCGCGCCGGGTGAAGCGCACTTGCGCCAACCCGCCGGGGCTGGCGACCAGGGGCAGCTCGGGGGGCGGCGGCAGGGTGTCCAAGCGGTGGCGCCAGTACTCCAGCGAGCGCCGGACGAGGCCGCCCTCCGCGAGCGACGCCTCGGCCAGCACATAGTCGCGGAACGTCGCCTGAGGCGGCGGCGGCAGCGACGCTGGATCGGCATAGAGGCGCTGCAACTCGGTGATGAGGAAGCGCACGCTCCAGGCGTCACCGATCAGGAAGTCGAAGCTGACGTGGAGGCGCAGGCGCCCGTCGGGCAGCCGCGAGGCGCGGACCTCGAACAACGGCCAGCGGTCGCCGGGGATCACCTGGTGCGACATCTGCTCGCGCACCGCCAGGAGCTGCCGCTCAGCCTCCTCTGGGGCCATGCCGCCGAGGTCGAGGAGCGCGACCTCATAGGGGGGTACCGCGGGCAGGACGCGCTGCCGGCCGTCGGGCAGCATGACCGCGCGCAGCATGCCGTGCCGGGCGATCAGAAGCCGCAGCGCCCGGGTGAAGCGCTCCAGGTCGATCCCGCGGCTCTCCACCTCGGAGTAGCTGTGGGTTGCCACGCTCCCCAGCTCGAAGGCGTCGCCGCGGCCGATCCAGTAGGCCCCCTGGACGTCGGTCAGGGGGAAGGGCTCGTGCGCGTCCAGAGGTTGGGGAACGAGCAGCGGGAGCCGATCGGCGCCGTTCACCTCCGCCCGCTGCCCGGCGCAGGCCGCGAGCCGGGACGCCATGTGCGCCACCGTCGGCGTCGCGAACAGCTCGCGCAGGGGGAGGTCGGCGCCGAAGGCGCGGCGGACCTCGGCGGCGATCCGGGTCGCGAGCAGAGAGTGCCCGCCGAGCTCGAAGAAGTCGTCGTGGACACCGATCGGCTCGACGCCGAGCTTCTCCTGCCAGAGCTCGGCGACCCTCCCCTCCCACTCGTCGCGCGGGGCGACCCACTCCGTGGCGACCAGCGGCCGCGGGTGGGCCGCCCGCGGTCCGGCTGGTGTGGCCGCGGGCTCGGCCGTGGTCTCCAACCCTGCCGCAGCCGGGGCGCCCTCCGCGCGGCGGGCCGCAGCCGACGGATCGATCCAGTAGCGCAGGCGCTCGAAGGGGTAGGTCGGCAGCGGCACCCGGCGGCGCTTCTCGCCGGCCGAAAAGCCGGGCCAATCGATCTCCACCCCGGCCAGCCAGAGCCGCGCCAGGGCGTCCAAGAGGACCGGGAGGTCGTCGCCCACGTCCTGCGGGCCGGGCAGAGAGGTGACCACGGCGTGGCTTGGCCCCAGGGAAGGATGGCGCCGTGCCAAGCCGGCGAGGGTCCTGCCGGGGCCGGCCTCGAGCAGGACGCGGCCGGGCTCCCGGAGCAGCTCCCCGATGCCGGCGGCGAAGCGGACCGGCTCGCGCAGGTGGCGCACCCAGTACCCTGGATCGGTGGCCTCTTCCGGCCGGATCCAGGTTCCGGTCAGATTGGAGACGAAGGGGATCTGCGGCGCCTTCAGGGCCCGTTTCCCGACCTCGCGGGCAAAGGGCTCGCGGATCGCATCCATGCTGCGGGAGTGGAAGGCGTGCGAGGTGTGCAGCCGCCGCGCCTCGATGCCGCGCGCCGCGAGGTCGCGGCGGCAGCGCTCGACCGCCTCCTCGGGGCCGGAGACCACGGAGAGCTCCTCCCCATTGATCGCCGCGAGGTCGAGGTCGCCGCCGAGGAAGCCGGAGAGAGCCGCCGCGGGGAGCGGCACGCCGAGCATGGCCCCCGCCGGCAGGCCGCGCATCAGTCGGCCGCGGACCGCCACCAGCGCCAGTGCGTCTTCGAGAGAGAAGACGCCGGCCAGGCAGGCCGCCACGTACTCGCCGATGCTATGGCCGATCAGCGCCTGCGGCGCCACCCCCCAGCTCATCCACAGCCGGGCGAGCGCGTGCTCGACGGTGAACAGGGCGGCCTGGGCGAGATCCGTACGGCGCAGCCGCTCGGCCGCCCCCGCCGCGGGGTAGAGGACGGTGCGCAGGTCGAGCCCGAGGAGAGGCAGAAGGATCTCCGCGGAGCGGTCGACCGCACGCCGGAACACCGCCTCGAACCGGTAGAGCTCCCGCCCCATGCCGGGATGCTGGGCTCCCTGGCCGGGAAAGAGAAACGCCACCGGCCGCTCGGTGCGGGGCCCGGCGGAATGGGAGAGGACGCGAACGGCGCCGCAGCCCGCGAGAGCGTCCGCGGCCTCGGCAGCCGTACGGCAGACCACGGCCCGCCGATGCTCGAACCTCCGGCGCCCGGTCTGGAGGGTGAAAGCGATGTCCGGCAAATCGCCCGCGGCTGCCCGGCGCAGGTGGTCCGCCAACCCGGCGGCTGCCGTCTCCAGTGCGGCCGCGGTGCGCGCCGAGAGCAGCAGGAGCTGCCAGGGACGGAACGGCGCGGGTGCCGGTGCCGGTGGCGCCTCCTCGAGCACGACGTGGGCGTTGGTGCCGCCGATGCCGAACGAGCTCACGCCCGCCCGCCGCGGCCGGCCGTCCGACTCCCAGTCGCGCAGCCGGTCGTTGACGAAGAACGGGCTCGCCGCGAAGTCGATCTGTGGGTTCGGCGTCTCGAAGTGGAGGCTCGGAGGAATCTGGCGATGCTCCAAGGCGAGCACGGTCTTGATCAAACCGGCGATGCCGGCCGCGGCGTCCAAGTGACCGAGGTTGCTCTTGACCGAGCCCAAGGCACAAAAGCCGCGGCGACGGGTGCGCGCCCGGAAGGCGCGGGTGAGAGCCTCGACCTCGATCGGATCGCCGAGCGGCGTGGCGGTGCCGTGGGCCTCGACCAGGCTCACCGTGTCGGGATCGATGCCGGCGGCGGCGAGGGCCTCGGCGACCACCCTCGTCTGGCCGTCGACGCCGGGCGCCGTGAAGCCCACCTTGAGAGCGCCGTCGTTGTTGACCGCCGTGCCGCGGATCACGGCGCGGATCGTGTCCCCGTCGGCCAGGGCGTCCTCCAGACGCTTGAGGAGCACGGCGCCGACGCCGCTGCCGAAAAGAGTCCCCTGCGCGCGGGCGTCGAAGGGGCGGCAATGGCCGTCGGGAGAGGTGATTCCGCCCTCCTCCGCGAGGTAACCCTGCATCTGCGGCACGGCGATCCGCACAGCGCCGGCGAGAGCCATGTCGCAGTGGTAGTCGAGCACCGCCTGGCAACCGAGGTGCACCGCTACCAGGGCGGTCGAGCAGGCGGTCTGCACGCTGAGACTCGGGCCGCGCAGGTTGAGAGCGTAGGCGGTCCGGGTCGCCAGGTAATCCTTCTCGTTGCCGATCAGAAGCTGGAAGGGCCCCTGCGAGCGCAGGATCTCCGGGCGATGCGCCAGGTTCTCCCATAGATAGGCGTTCAAGCCGGCGCCGGCGAAGAGGCCGATGGAGCCCGCATAGCTCTCCGGGTCGTACCCCGCCGACTCCAGGGTCGCCCAGGCACACTCGAGGAACAGGCGTTGCTGGGGATCGAGGATCTCCGCCTCCCCCGGGTTGAAGCCGAAGAACGGGGCGTCGAAGCGGTCGACGCCGGCGAGGACGGGGGAGGCCTTCACGTAGCGGCGGTCGGCGAGCAGGACGGGGTCGCACCCCGCGGCCAGCAGTTCCTCCTCCGAGAAGAACGACACCGACTCGACTCCGGCCCGCAGGTTGGCCCAGAGCTGCTCGACCGTCGCGGCGCCCGGGAAGCGCCCCGACATGCCGATGATCGCCACACCGGCGGCGACATCGTCCGGCAGTCTACTCAAGGTCACCTCCTCGCGGTCTCTGCCTCTCTGCCCGGCGCGCGAGGAGCGCCTCGCGGCGGCGGTCTCCACGATCGCTGCTCTGCTCGACGCTTGCCGCAGGCACCGGCCCCGCGCGGAGGTAACGGGCCAGCGCGGCGATGGTCGGGTGCTCGAACATGGCGAGCAGGGGGAAATCGCGGTCGAGCGTCTCGCGCAGGCGGTTGTAGACGCGCACCATGGTCACGGAGTGCCCGCCCATGGAGAAGAAGTTGTCATCGACGCCGACCTGCTCGGCGTGGAGCACCTCCCGCCAGAGTGTGGCGATCGCCCCCTCCAGCCCGTCCCGCGGCGCCACGTGGGAGGCTGGCGACTCCTGCGTCCGCGCGATCTGCGGGTGGGGCAAAGCGGCGCGGTCGACCTTGCCGTTGGCGGTCAAGGGGAGGCGTTCGAGGACGGTGAAACTCGCGGGCACCTGATATTCGGGGAGCTTGCCGCGCAGGAAGGCGCGCAGCACGTCGGCCAGGGCCGGCTCGCCCCCCTTCTCCGCCCCCAGGCCGAGCAGCGCCTGGTACTCCTTCGACTCCTCGAGGAAGCCGGCGAGGGTCGTCTGCGACGGGTCGATGCGGCCGCCGACCAGGCTATGGATGAGCGCGTGCTCCTCCCCGAGGTCGAAGAGGTGACGGATCGCGGCGAAGTCGAGGTCGCCGATCTGGCAGAGCCCGAGCCCATACGCGGAAGCCGAGGTCTCGAGGAGGTGCGTCATCGCGCCCGCCTCGAGGGCCGCGTAGTGCCGGCCGCGCTCGCCGTAGGTCGGCACGATGGCGTCCATCTGCCCGATCAGGAAGAGCGAGAAGGCAGAGCCCGCGAAGGTCGCCCGGTTAACCGGCGCATGCACCGCGACGTCGATGCGCGCACCGGGGGCGAGCGGCACCAGCCGGTGGGCCACCGGGTGGTAGTACCAGGTCCCGCCGGGTACCCCCTCGACCCGCCCCGCCGCGACGTAGAGGTAGACCTGGACCGGATAGAGGCTCCCGGCCGAGCCGTAGCGGAGCTTGGGCAGGGGGTGGCCCGCGAGGCAGAGCTGGCGCAAGCCGGCGAGGACCCGGCCGAGACCGGCGGCGGCGACGGGCTCCGCCGAGAGGTCGCGGAAGCTCCGCCGCGAGAGATAAAGCTGCTCGACGGCGCTCTCGTCCAGCTCCGGCGCCACCAGCTCGAGGGCAGCTTCGGGAACCGCACGCAGGGCAGCCCGTCCGAGCTTGCGCTCGCGGTGCGCCGCGCCGCGGTCGAGCTCGCTGCGCCCCTCTCCGTTCAGCACGACGTAGGCCGCGAGCCGCCGGCCCGCCGGCGGATCGCCGGCCGCGGTCACCACGGCGGTCTCGACCCCAGGGTGGGCGGCGAGAGCCGCCTCGATCTCGCCGAGCTCGATCCGGTGGCCCTGGATCTTGACCTGGGTGTCCTCGCGCCCCAGGAACTCGATCGTCCCGTCCGGCAGCCAACGGCCGAGGTCTCCCGTCCGGTACAGCCGCTCCCCCGTCTCCGGCGATGCCACGAAGCTCGCCGCCGTCTTCTCCGGGTCGCGCCAGTACCCCCGCGCCAGGCCCACTCCGCCGATGTAGAGCTCGCCGGGCACCCACACCGGGCGCGGCGCGAGATCCGCGTCCAGCACGTGGAAGCTCTGCCCCGCCATCGCCCGGCCGTACGGGATGCTCCGCCAACCCGGCTCCACCTCCCCCACCGGAAAGAGGATCGACCAGATCGAAGCCTCGGTCGCCCCCCCCAGGCTCACGATCTCCAACCCCCCCGCCGACAGCGCCCGCAGACGCGCCGGCAGACCCAGCGGCAGCCAGTCGCCCGACAGCAGCACCAACCGCAGCCCGGACGGCAGCCGCGCCCCTCGACCCTCCGCGTACTCCACCAGCATCTCCATGAGCGCCGGCACCGTGTTCCACACCGTCACCCCGAAACGCTCCATCAGCTCCAGCCAACGCCCCGGATCGCGCCCCGCCGAAGCCTCCGGCAGGACCACCGCGCCGCCCGCCGCCCACAAACCGAACAGGTCGTAGACCGAAAGATCGAACGACAGCGACGAGACCCCCAGCACCCGGTCCTCCGGCCCTACCGCGAAGCGCCGGTTGACGTCCACCAGGGTGTTCAACGCCCCCTGGTGCTCGATCATCACCCCCTTGGGCAGGCCGGTCGAGCCCGAGGTGAAGATCGTATAGGCCAGGTCGCCCGCGCTCCGCGCCGGCTCCGGCCACGGCAGGTCTTCCCTTTCGATCCCCTCAGTGCCGTCGATCGCCAGGACCGACACGCCCGCCGGCCAGGCCAGCGCCGCCGCATGGCAGGGCTGGGTCAGCGCCACCCGCACCCCGCCGTGGGCAAGCAGGTAGTCGCGCCGCTCCCGCGGTAGCTCGGCATCCACCGGCAGGTAGGCCGCCCCGGCCGCCAGCGCTCCCAGGACCGCGACCGCCTGCTCCCACCCCTTGGTCATCACCACCCCCACCAGGCTCCCGGACTCGACGCCCGCCGCCTGGAGATGCCGCCCGAGCCCGCCCGCCAGCCGCAGCAACTCGCCGTAGCAGAGGGTCTTCTCGGCGGTGATCACCGCCGGGCTCTCCGGCCGCTGCCGGGCCTGCGCGAGGAACGGCTCGTGGAGCAACCCCGAGGGGGCGGCCGCCGTCGCAGCCGCCGCTTCGGAGAGCGCCCGGTGCGCCGCCGGCAGGTGCAGGGGCGCCGCCTCGCCCCAGGCCTCCTCCCCCGCCGCTAGGCGCTCCAGGAGCTCCAGGTAGGCCGCCAGCATGTCGTCCAGGAGACCGGCCGGGAAGAGCTCCTCCACCGCGTCCCAGACCAGCACCAGCCGGCCCTCCTGCTCGGAGGCCTGGTGGTCCAGCCACACCTGGGAGGTCTGGCCGCTGTTGTAGCCGTCCCGCACGGCGCCGATCCCTTCCCCGCCGCTCTCCGGCCGCTCGGGCTCGAGGGACGAGCCGGGCAGTGTCAGGGTGCTGGTGAAGACGACCGGCATCGAGAGCTGTGCGGCCCGGCCGCGGACGGCGCCCATTTCGCGCAGCACGCGAACGCCGCTCACGTAGCGGTGGTCGAGGTCGTCCCACAGCCGCCGCTGGGTGCGCCGGGCCCGCTCCACGAACGTGTCGCCGGACGCGTCGACCTCCAGCAGGATCAAGGAGGTGAAGTCGCCCACGAGCTGATTCACCTGCGGATGGAGAGGCAGGCGGTTGAAGAGGGTCAGGGTGAGGGTGAAGCGCGGGCTCCGGCTCCACGCCGCCAGCACTTCGGCGAAAGTGGCCAGCAGGAGCCCGGAGGGCGTGAGGCCGCGGCGGGTGGTGCGCTCTTTCAAGCGTGCCCAGGCCGCCGCTTCGAGGCCCCCCCGCCGGCGGGAGAACCGCGGCCATGCGATCGCAGCCGGGCTGTTCGCCAGGGGCAGGTCCGGCCCCGGGGGCAGGGTCGAGAGCCGATTCCGCCAATATTGGAGGGACCGGTCGTGAAGCGCGGTCCCTTCGAGGACGGCGACCGTCACCATGTAGTCGCGGAACGAGAGCTCCAACGGCGCCAGCACCAGGTTTGGGTCGCGCAGCAGGGCGCGCAGCTCGGAGCCTAGGAGGAGCCAGCTCCAGGCGTCGCCGATCAGCAGGTCGAAGCTGAGATGGAGCCGCGTCCAACCGCCCGGCAGCAGGGAGGCGCGGATCTCGAAGAGCGGCCAGCGATCGGCCGGCAGGATCTGGTGGGACAACCGCTCGCGCACCGCGAGCAGCTTCTTCTCGGCAGCGGCCGGGTCGTCGCCGCGGACGTCCAGGACCTCGACGGTGTAGGGAGGCACCTGCGGCAGGATCTGCTGCCGGCCGTCGGCCAAGACGACGGCGCGCAACATGTCATGGCGGTCGACGAGCCGGCGCCAGGCGGGCTCGAAACGCCCAGGGTCGAGATTCTCGATCTCGATTTCCAGGTAGAGATGGTTGGCGACGTTGCCGAGCTCGAAGGCTTGGTTGCGGCCGATCCAGTAGGCCTCCTGCACGTCGGAGAGCGGGAAGGGCTCATGCCGCCGGGCGGGGTCGAGCACGAGAGTGGGGAGCGCGGCGAGCGTCTCCTCATATTCCTGCCGCTCCCCCTTGAGGCGGGCGATCTCGGCCGCCAGGCCCGCCACGGTCGGGTGCTCGAAGAGGGAGCGCAGCGGCAGGTCCACCTGGAAGGCTTCCCGCGCCAGGCCGACGAGCTCGGCGGCGATCAGCGAGTGCCCGCCGAGAGAAAAGAAGTCGTCCTCGATCCCCACCGGGTGCAGCCCCAGGACCTGGCTCCAGAGGAGGGCGAGCATCTCCTCAAGCGAGGTGCGGGGGGAGAGCTGCCCACCCGCCGCCCCGGCGGCGCTGACGAGCGGCACGAAGCCGGGGATCTCCGGCTCCGGGATGCTCTCCGTGAGGGACGAGAGCGCGCGCTCCGGCTCGCCTGCCATGCCCCGGAGTAGGGAGAGGAAATGATCGAGAATGGGCCGGGCTTCCGGCAGGCGCCGGGTGTCGTGGACCAGGGTGACGCCGAGCTCCGCGCCGGGGACGACGAGAACGGTCAGCGGCTGACGGGTCTGGCCGCCGACGCCGAAGCCAGAGCCGGCGCGGACCGCCAGCCGCTCTCCCGTCAAGGGGGCTTCATCGGGGTAGTTCTCGAAGACGAGGATGCTCTCGTGGAGCGGCATGGCCCCGGGCACTTCGCTCAAGCGGTGCACCTGGCCGCTCGACACGTGCTCGTAGCGCCGCAGCTCGAGGCTCTGGGCCTGGAGCCTACCCAGCCAGCGGTCGAGAGGCTCGGCGTGGTCGATTCCGACCCGGAGCGGCAGCGTGTTGATGAACAGACCGATCGTCGCTTCGATCCCGTCGAGCTCGGCCGGCCGGCCGGAGACGGTGACCCCGAAGGTGACGTCCCTCTCGCCGCTGTAGCGGCTGAGCAAGAGGGCCCAGGCCGCCTGGACCACCGTGCTCAAGGTCACCCGCAGCCTCTGGGCGAGGGCCTGGAGCGCCTCCATCTCCCGCCGCGGCAGGCTCCCCTCCAAGGTGGCATACCCCAGCCGTCCGTTCTTGCTCGCCGGCGTCAGGCGGCCGAGGGGGGTGGGGCGGCGGAACCCGCGCAGGGCCTCACGCCAGAACGCCTCGGCAGGCGCCGCGTCCTGGCGGGCGAGCCAAGTGACGTAGTCCCGGTAGGGGCGGCTCGGCGGCAGGGACGGCTCGCGCTCCAGGCAGAAGTCGTCGTAGAGGGCGAAGAGCTCGCGCAGCAGCACCGGCCGGCACCAACCGTCCATCAGGATGTGATGGTGGCTCCAGACGAGGATCCGCGAGCCTCGGCCTGTGTCGAGGAGGGTCAGCCGCATCAAGGGGGGCTTCGAGAGTTTGAAGCCTAAGCGGCGGTCGGCGTCCAGGAAGGCCTCCAGGCGCTCGGCCGCCGCCGCCGCGGAGAGGTCCCGCCAGTCCTGCCAATCCTCATGGGCGATGGGCATCTCGATATCCCGGAGGACGATCTGGAGCGGCTGCGGCTGATCCTGCCAGGCGAACGCGGTGCGCAGGATGGCGTGGCGCGCGAGGAGAGCCTTCCAGGCCCGCGCGAAGGCCGGCCGGTCGAGCTCCCCCTCCAGATGGCAGGTCAGCTGCTCGAGGTGGATGCCGGACTGCGGGGCGGCGAGCGTCTCGAACAGCATGCCCTGCTGCTGAGGGGACAGCGGATAGATCGCTTCGACGGTCTTCTTGCCCGGGCTCATCGCAGCACTCTCAATCTACTTCGATCTCGCCCAGGGCGAGGGCCAACTGCTCTTCCGTCAGCGTCACTTCCGGGAAGTCCGCGGGGGTGTAGGCGATGGCCTGCCGCGAGCGGCTATGGCGGATGATGTCCTTCAGGGAGCCGAGAAAAGCCGTGGCCAGCCCCACGACCTCCTCCCTCGCCAGGAGCTGCGCGCCGTAGGTCCAGGTGGTCTCAAACACGCCGCCCGCGATGCTGCCGCTGACCTCCAGGAGGTAGGGACGGCGGCCCCGCGGGCTCTGCTCGGGCCCCCGCGCCTCACGGGCGGAGGCGAAGGGGGCGCCCTCCGGCAGGGCTTGGTCGAGCTGGCCCAGGTAGTTGAAGACGATCTCGGCCCGCGGCAGGGCGCGCACCTCCGCGGCCGCGCGGTCCGCCCGCAGGTAGCGGAGCAGCCCGTAGCCGATCCCGTGGCCCGGGATGCGGCGCAGGCTCTCCTTGACCGCCCGGACGCACGCCGCCGGATCGGCCGGATCGTCGATCCGCAGCAGGACCGGATAGATGGCGGTGAACCAGCCCACGGTGCGCGAGAGGTCAAGCCCGGCCCCCATCTCGTCCCGGCCGTGTCCCTCGATGTCGACGAGGAGGCCCTGGACGCCCCGCCGCAGCACGAAAGCCCGGGCCAGGGCGGCGAGCAGCACCTCGTCGATCCGGGTGCGGTAGGCCTCGGGCACCTCCCGCAGCAGGGCCTCGGTGTCCTCCGCCGCAAGAGCGAGCGAGAGGGAGCGCGCGCCGGCCACCGTGTCGGCAGCCCGGCGCTCCGCCGGCGCCAGCCGCGGCAGCTCCCCGGCCCACGCCACCTGCTGCCAGTGGGCGAGCTCACCCGCGAGATCCATCGTTTCGGCGGCCGCCTCCAGCCGCAGCGCCCAGTCGCGGTAGGAGGTGCTCTTCGCCGGCAGCGCGATCGCCTCGCCCCGCGCCGCCTGGCCGTAGGCGCTCACGAGGTCTTCCAGGAGGATGCGCCAGGAGACGCCGTCGACGGCCCAGTGGTGAGCGGCGATGAGGAGCCGCCCGGGCCGCCCCTCCCCGAGGCCGAAAGCGACGAAGCGGACGAGCGGCCCGCGGGCGAGGTCGAAGCTCGCCTGGGTCGCGGCGGCCGCCTCCTCGACGGCCGCCGCCGCCGGCTGCGGCAGGGCCGACAGGTCCAACCAGGCGAACGGGCGCGGCCCGTCGAGACCGGCGAAATGCTGCCGCCAGCCGGCCTTGCCCCATTCGAGGCGGAGGCGCAGGGCATCGTGATGGGCGAGCAGCCGGTCCACCGCGAGGGCGAGCGCCGCCCGGTGGAGGGGCTCGCGGGAGGCAAGGAGGACGGACTGGTTGAAGTGGTGGAGGTCGAGCGGCTCCGCCGCGAGCAGCCAGTGCTGGATCGGAGTGAGCGGTAGGGGGCCGGTCACCAGGCCCTGGTCGGCCTCCGCCCCCTCCCCCAGCCTCGCCACGGCGGCGAGCTCGGCGATCGTCTGGTGAAGGAAGACCTCGCGCGGCGCGAAGAAGATGCCGGCCCGGCGGGCCCGCGACACGAGCTGGATGCTGAGGATCGAATCGCCCCCCAGGTCGAAGAAGTTGTCGTCTACGGAGACCCGCTCGACGCGCAGCACCTCCATCCAGATCCCCGCGAGCTTCTCCTCGACCGGCGTGCGCGGCGCGGCGCCTCCACCGGAGAGCTCGGGCCGCCCGGGATGGGGCGCCGACAGGGCGCCGCGGTCGACCTTGCCGTTGGGCGTCAACGGCAGGGACGGCAGCAGCACGAAGACCGCGGGGACCATGTGCTCCGGCAGCCGTTCCTTGAGGTAGGCGCGGAGCTGGCGCCCGTCGGGTGCCGCCGCGCCCGGGAGAGGACGGGCCACCGCGTAGGCCACCAGGCGGCGCTCTCCGGCCGGCTCCTCCCGCGCGCTAACGACCGCCTCTCGCACCTCTGGGTGCGCCGAAAGAGCCGCCTCGATCTCCCCCAGCTCGATGCGGAAGCCGCGGATCTTGACCTGGTGGTCCCGCCGCCCGAGGTAGTCCAGCTCCCCGTTCGCGCGGTAGCGCGCGAGGTCGCCCGAACGGTAGAGGCGCTCCCCGGGAGCGCCGTAAGGATCGGGCACGAAGCGCTCCGCGGTCAGCTCCGGGCGGCCCTGATAGCCCCGTGCCAGGCCGGCCCCGCCGACAGAGATCTCCCCTGCCACCCCCAGGGGCACCAGCTCCAGGCCGGGACCGAGCAGGCGGAGCCCGAGGTCCGGCAGCGCCTCGCCGATCGGGCTGCGCTGAGACGCCGCGAGGTCGGCCGGCAATACCGGCGATAGGGGACGGTAGCTGACGTGCACGGTGGTCTCGGTGATGCCGTACATGTTCACCAGCCGCGGAAGAGCGGCGGCGTGACGCTCGTACCAGGGCTGCAGGCTGCCGAGATCGAGGGCCTCGCCGCCGAAGATGACCAGCCGCAGGGCCAGCCGCTCGCGCTCCGCCGGCCCCGCCTCCCCATCCTCCTCGATCAACTGCCGGAAGGCCGAAGGCGTCTGGTTGAGCACCGTCACCCCCTCCTCCAGCAACAGGTGCCAGAAGGCCGTTGGCGAACGGCTCACCCAGTACGGCACCACCACCAGACGTCCGCCGTAGGCCAGCGCACCCCACAGCTCCCAGACCGAGAAGTCGAAGGTGTAGGAGTGGAACAGGGTCCACACGTCGTCCGGGCCGAAGCCGAACCAGCGCTCGGTCGACGAGAGCAGGCGCGCCACGCTGCCGTGGCGCACCAGCACCCCCTTCGGCAGGCCCGTCGAGCCCGAGGTGTAGATCACGTAGCAGAGATTGTCGGGAGCCGCCGACAGCACGAGGTCCCGGTCGTCCTCCCCGGCCAGCTCCTCCGCGAGCGCCCCTAAGTCGACGACGGCCAGGCTCTCCGGTCCGGGGAGGGGAGGCAGCTCTCCCCGGCCGGCCGTGATCAGCACCGCGATGCCGGAGTCACGGCAGAGGAACGCCAGCCGCTTCGCGGGGGCCGCGGGGTCGAGCGGCACATAGGCCCCGCCCGCCTTGAGGATCGCCAAGAGGCTCGAAACCATCGCGAGCGACCGTTCGAGCAGCACCCCCACCCGCACCTCCGGCCCCACTCCCCGCCGCCGCAGATGGCGCGCCAGCCGGTTGGCCCGTCGGTTGAGGTCACCGTAGCTCCAGCTCTCCCCGGCCAGCCGGAGCGCCGGCGCCTCTGGAGCCCGCGCCACCTGCGCCTCGAAGAGCGCCGTGAGCGTCCGCTCCGGCACCGCTTCCGGCACCCCGGCGTTCCAGTCGAGCAACTGCCGGCGCTCGGCCGCGGAGAGGAGGGGGAGCTCGTCGATCCGCCGGTCGGGGTCGGCCGCCATCCCCGCGAGGAGGCGCCCAAGCTCGCCGAGGAGGCGCGCGGCGGTCGGGGGATCGAACAGGTCGCGGCTGTAGTCGAAGGAGCCCTGGAGCGAGCCGTCCGCCATTTGGGCCAGGGGGAGGAGGAGGTCCAGCTTGGCCACCCCTTCGGGCAGCGGGAGGGGCTCGGCGTCCAGCCCCGGCAGGGCGAGCCGACTCCCCGGCGTGTTCTGCAGCAGGAGCATGACCTGGAAGAGCGGGCCGTGGCGCAGGCTGCGCTCGGGCTGCAGGTGATCGACCAGCATCTCGAAGGGGAGATCCTGGTGGGCGTAGGCGCCGAGCGCCACGGTGCGCGCCCGCGCCAGCAGCTCGCGGACCGTCGGCCGCCCCGAGAGATCGCCGCGCAGGACCAGGGTGTTGATGAAACAGCCGATCAGCCCCTCGACCTCGCGCCGGCCGCGGTTGGCGATCGGCGAGCCCACCGCGAGGTCGTCCTGCCCGGTCGTGCGGTGCAGGAAGGCCTGGAACCCGGCCAGTAGCACCATGAACAGGGTGGCCTCGCCGCGGCGGGCGAGCTCCTGGAGCGCTTCGACCAGGGACCGCGGCAGGGCGACGGGAAGGCTCCCCCCCCGGAAGCTCTGGACCGCCGGCCGCGGGCGGTCTCCGGGCAGCTCAAGCACCGGCGCCAGGCCGGCGAGCCGCTCGCGCCACCAGGTGAGGAGCTCGTCGCGCCTCTCCCCCGCGAGCCACTGCCGCTGCCAGACCGCGTAGTCGGCGTACTGGACCGCCAGCGCAGGTAGCGGCGAGGGGCGCCCCTCGCCGAACGCGGCA
This sequence comes from Thermoanaerobaculum sp., assembly GCA_021154885.1. Taxonomy (GTDB): domain Bacteria; phylum Acidobacteriota; class Thermoanaerobaculia; order Multivoradales; family UBA5704; genus DATARR01. The sequence goes on along the minus strand of JAJKHS010000028.1, from coordinate 11,251 downwards.
TAGAGGGCCGACAGCTCGCCGATCATGACCCCGATCGCCCACATGTCGGCCGTGATGTGATGCACGGAGATCAGCAGGTGGTGCTCCTCGCCGGCGAGGCGTACCAGGGCGATGCGCAGCAAGGGGCCCCGGGTGAGGTCGAAGGGGCGCCGCCTCTCCGCGGCCGCGAGCCGCTCCGCTTCGCAGCCGCGCCGCGGCGCGGGCAGGGCGCGGAGGTCGAGCACCGGCAGGCCGGAAAAACCGCTCTCCCCGGCCGGCGAGACGACCTGGGCCGGCTCTCCGTCGTCGGCCGCAAAGCAGGTGCGCAGGGTCTCGTGGCGCCCGATGATCTCGCCGAGGCTCGCCGCGAGCACCGCCGGACGCAATGCCCCAGAGAGGCGGACCCCGAACGATTCGTTGTAGAACGGGCTCTCCGGCTCCAACTGGTGCAGGAACCACATGCGGAGCTGGGTGAAGGAGAGCAGGAACGAACCGCCGCCGCCGGGCCGCGGGAGGCGCGGGATCGCCTCCTGTACCGGCGGCCCGTCCTGCTTCCGGCTCTGGAGCCGGCGCGCCAGGAACTCGAGCTTCTCGGCGGAGAGCCCGGCCAGCTTGCGGCGCACGTCCGCCTGGGGCGACGGCTGCGCGCCGGTAGCCGGTGCCTTGGGGGAGAGGCCCCGGGAGCCGGCGGCGGTCCGCGCCGGCAGGCTCTCGAGATACTCCTCGAAGGGGCCGGCCCCGAGGCCGGAGACGAAAGCAAGCGCCGCCCGCCGCGAATCGCGGGCGAGCCGCCCGTGGAGCTCACCGTCCCCGAGCACCCGGCGGAGCGCCTCCTCCCAGGGAGCGAGATCCTGCGCGGGGATGACCGGCACCGGAATCTTCCGTTCGTCGAAGCGCTCCTCGTAGCGCTCGATCGGGCGGACCGGCAGCACATAGTCGACCCCCAGCTTCGCCTCGGGCAGGCCGCCGGCGTCGCTCGCCAGCACCGGGATGCCGCGCAGCATGGCCTCGATCGCGACCTGCCCGAACGCCTCCCCCCAGAGCGAGGGAGCGAGGAGAACCCGGGTCTCTGCGAAGATCTCGTCGATCGCCGCGGCCGGGGGCAGCAGACGGACGTTGGGCAGCGCCGCGAGAGCTCGCCGGTCCTCCGTCGTCGTCCCCCAGGTCGGGACGGCGGCGAACGCCACCTCCGGCAGGCGGCGCGCGAGCTCGAGGAAGATCGAGATCCCCTTGACCGCGCAGGGGTTGATCAGGGTGACGAAGCCCCTTTCGCAGTCCCCCAGGTCCGGGAACGGACCGTTGCCGTAGACCGGAAAGCGCAGCAGGGTCGCCTCCAGGCCGGCCCAGCGCCGGAAGTACTCGCGGACGTAGCTGCTCACCGCGACGATGCCGGCCGTGCGGCGCAACAGCGCGGTCCGCCCGGGGCTCTCCAGGAAGCCATCCGGACCGAAGGGCAGGTGGAGCGTCGTGTGCGCGAGATAGACGGTGTACGGCGAGGCCGCGACCGCCTCCTCGAGGAGCACCTGGGCGGGGTCTTCGGACGACACCAGGACGCGGTCCGGGGCGAGCTCCCGCAGCCGCTCCGCCGCCCGGACGCGCAGCTCTGCCCCGTCGAGCACCGCCTCCACGGCGACCCCGGCGTGCCGGAACGCCACGACGCCGGGGCGCGCGGGCGCGACGCCGCGCACTCCCGCCGCGGCCAGATCCGTGAGGCAGGTGTCGAGCGGGGTCACCCGGTCCCCCCCCGCCGTGCCGATCACCCGGCACTCGTGCCCGCGGGCCGCGAGCTGTTCCAAGAGCAGGCGGTTGGCCTTGTTGGCGCCCCCCAGCGATGGTACATAGGCGGAGCTCTGGAGAAGGAGGATCCGCATGACGTCAGCCTTCGCTCGCGAGCAGGGCCCGGACCTCCTCGTCCGACATCCCCTCCAGGTCGAGGAACGCCGCCGCGATCTCGGCATCCTCCGCCGCCTCGACCTGATGCTGGAAGACGGCACGCGCCAGGTTCTCGACCGTCGGGCGCGACTCGAAGAGGGCGGCGAGCGGTAACTCGACCCCGAAGGCCTCGCGCACCCGTGAGAGCAACTGCGTGGCGAGCAGGGAGTGCCCCCCGAGGTCGAAAAAGTGATCGTGGACGCCGATCCGCTCGACGCCCAGGAGCTCGCGCCAGAGCGCGGCGAGCGCCTCCTCACCCGGAGTCCGCGGTGCCACGAAGGGGGCCAGGGAACCCTCCCGCGAGCCTTCCGGCTCCGGCAGGGCACGGCGGTCGACCTTGCCATTCGGCGTTAAGGGCAGGGCCGGCAGCACCACCACGGCCGACGGCACCATGGGCTCGGGGAGGCGCTGGCGTAGAGCTTCGCGCAGGGCGGACGGCACGGCCGCCTCGCCCGTCGCAGGCACCACCCAGGCGACCAGGCGCGCCGCCGGACCGGTGCCCCGCACCGCAGCCACCGCCTCGCGCACTTCCGGGCGCGCGGCGAGCGCCGCCTCTACCTCCCCCAGCTCGAGGCGAAAGCCGCGCACCTTCACCTGGTGATCGAGCCGGCCGAGGAACTCGACCGCGCCGTCCGGCAGGCGCCGCGCCAAGTCTCCCGTACGGTACAGGCGGTCGCCCGGCCCGGCCAGCGGATCGGGGACGAACCGTTCGGCGGTCCGCTCCGGCCGCCCCAGATAGCCGCGCGCGAGCTGGACGCCACCGATGCACAGCTCTCCGGCCACCCCCACCGGCACCTCGCGGAAGGCACGGTCGAGCAGGTGGATGCGAGTGTTGGCAATCGGCCGGCCGATGGGCACCGGACGCTCGCCGGTCTCCCCATCGCACCGCTGCCAGGTTACGTCCACCGCCGCCTCGGTAGGACCGTAGAGGTTGTGGAGCTCCACGCCGCGGCGACCGAGACGCTCGCGGAACCGCACCGCCAGTCCGGCGCCCAGCGCCTCGCCGCTCACGATCACCCGGCGCAGCGAGGAGCAGGCGGCGAGCTCCGGCTCGGTCAGCTCGTCAAGGAAGACGTCAAGCATGGGGGGGACGAAGTGCAGCGTCGTCACCCGCTGCTCGGCGATCCGCCGGCCGAGGTAGGCCGGGTCCTGGTGGCCGGTCGGCCGGGCGAGCACCAGGCACGCTCCGGTCATCAAGGGCCAGAACAGCTCCCAGACCGAGACGTCGAAGCTGAACGGGGTCTTGTGCAGCACCCGGTCCTCCGGCGTCAGGCCGAAAGCCTGCTGCATCCAGAGGAGGCGGTTGACGATCCCGCGGTGCGTGTTCATCGCGCCTTTGGGACGTCCGGTCGAGCCAGAGGTGTAGATCACATAGGCGAGATCGTCCGGCTCGATCCCCGGATCGAGCTCGGGGCCCTCCGCATCTCCCGGGAGCTCCCTGCCCGGTTCCCTGTCCAACAGGACCACCCGCGCTCCGCTCTCCGGCAGGACGGATCGCAAGCGCTCCTGGGTCAGGAGCACGCGGACCCCCGAGTCCGCCAGCATCCACTCCAGCCGTTCCCGTGGATAGGAGGGATCGAGCGGCACGTAGGCCGCCCCGGCCTGGAGGATCGCCAGCAGGCCGACGACCATTTCTGGCGAGCGCTCGGCGGCAATGCCGACCAGAGACCGCGGCCTCACCCCTACCTTCCGGAGCCACCGGGCGAGACGGCTGGAGCGGTCCAGCAGCTCGCGCCACGTCAGGCTCCCGTCCTCCCCCACCACCGCCACCGCCCCTGGCGCAAGCGTCGCCTGCTCCTCGATCCAGGCAGGGAGCGGGCGATCCACTCCGTACGCCGTGGTCGTGGCGTTCCAGAGCTCGAGCTGCGCGCGCTCCGCCGCGGAGAGCAGCGGGAGGGCGGAGAGCGCTCCGGCCTCTGCCCCCGGTGCGGCGAGGCCCCGCAACAGCACGGCGAGGTGGCCGAGCATCCGCTCGGCGGTCGCCCCATCGAAGAGGTCGGTGTTGATCTGCAGGCCGGCGACCAGATCCCCCGCCGGACCGCCGTCCAGCTCCGCCACCGTGAGCGTGACGTCGAGCTGTGCCCCGGGGTTTTCCAAGGCGACCGACTCCAGGATGAGGCCGCCCAGGTCGAGGCGAGCACCGGCCACACCCAACGCGAAGGCGGCGAGCGCCTGCAGATCCGGGGAGGGCGCCCGGTGCAGGCTCAGCAGCGCCTGGAAGAGGGGAGGCCGGCTCGGATCGCGCTGCGGATGGAGGCGCTCGACCAGCGAGGCAAGGGGAAAGCCCTGGTGCTCGAACGCCGCGAGGGTCGAGCGCCGGGTCCGCTCCAGCCACTCACCCACCGTCGGGTCTCCCGCCAGCCCGGCGCGCAAAGGGATCGGGTTGACGAAATACCCCACCAGGCCGGCCAGGCGGTGACCCTGCGGGCCGAGCCGGCCGGAGGTGGGAACGCCGACGGCGAAGTCGTCCTGTCCGCTCCACCGGGCGAGCAGAGCCTGAAAGCCGGCGAGCAGGGTCATGAACAGCGTCTCTCCGCGGCGCCCCGCCAAGGCCCGCAGGCTGTCCAGGAGGTCCCCGCCGAGCCGGGCGCGGCGCGTGGCGCCACGCCAGGTCTGGGCGACAGGACGCGGCCGGTCGGTGGACAGATCGAGCATTGGCAGGCCGGCCAGCCGCTCGCGCCAGTAGGCCCAGAGGAGCTCCCCCCACGGTGTCGCGACCGCGCGCTCCTGCCAACGGGCGAAGTCGGTAAAGCGCAGCTCCAAGGGGGGCAGCCCGGCCTCCGCAGCCACGCCGGCGCCCCGATCGTAGAGCACCCCCAGCTCCTGGACGAGCAAGGCGAGGGAGGCGAAATCGGCGGCGATGTGGTGGATGGCGAGCACGAGAAAACTCTCACCCGGGCGAGTAAACAGTGCCGCCCGGAAGGGCGGACCATGCTCCAGGTCAAAAGGACGGAAGGCTTCCTCATGCAGCCGGCGGTGGAGCTCTCCGGCGCTCCAGGAGGAGGCATCCTCCGCGAAGAAGCCGGCCGCCTTGGCCGTGATCGCCGTGATCGCCGCCGTCCTCTGGGCCGGCCCGGCCGGGCCGGCGGCAAAGGTGGCGCGCAGCATGTCGTGGCGCTCCGCCAGCGCCTGGAAAGCTCGGCGCAAGGCCCCTTCGTCGGCCCCGCCCGCGATCCGCGCTGCACCCGCCAGGTTGTAGGCCGCGCCGACGGGCGCCAGCCGGTAGAGGAACCAGAGGGCCTTCTGGCCGGGGGAAAGGGGCACGTCCCCGCCCTCCGGCGCGGCCACGAGAGGCGGTAGCCCATCGGCTGGCTGGAGCTCCGGGACCATATCCAGGGCCGGCGCGAGCCGCGCGGCGAGCGCGGCGGTACCGGCCCCCCCCAGCAGATCGGCCAACGGCACCATCAATCCGAGCGCCGCCTCCACCTCTGCCTTGAGCGCGGCGGCAGCGAGCGAATCAAGCCCCAGGGCGGTCAGCGGGACCTCGGGGCGGATCTCCTGAGGGGCGCGGCGCAGCACCTCCGCCGCGCATCCGCGGAGGAACATCTCGAGGGCGGGCAGCCGGTCCTCGGGGCCAACTCCGAGCAGGGCCGTGCGGTCGATCACCGCCGCCGCGGCCCAGGCGTCTCTTTCGGCGTCCGGCGCCCCGCGGAGCGCGCCGCGGCCGACGATCGTCAGAGCGCCGCCCAGATATGCCTCGCGGCAGGCACCGCGGCGCACCTTGCCGCTCGATGTCCTGGGCAACGACTCGGGGCGGATCAAAACCAGGTCGGAGACGGCGACCCCGTGCTCCTCGGCCACGGCCCGGCGGACGGCGTGGGCGATCTCCTCGCTCTCCGCACGGGGGTGGCGCGCGAGCTCGTGCACCAGCACCAGGCGCTCAGCGCCCCCCTCCTCGATCGCGAACGCCGCGCCCGCTCCGGGCCGCAGATCCGGATGGCTCTGTTCGGCGGTCAGCTCCAGGTCCTGCGGATAGTAGTTGCGGCCGCGCAAGACGATCAGATCCTTGCTGCGACCGGCCAGGAACAGCTCTCCGCCGCAGAGGAAACCGAGATCGCCGGTGCGCAGATACGGCCCCTCGCCGCTCGCGAGGAAGGCACCGAACGTTTCCGCGCTCTCCTCCGTTCGTTGCCAGTACCCGGCGGCGACGCTTGCGCTCCGCACCCAGACCTCTCCGACGCGGTCCTCCGCACAGGGGGAGCGCGCTTCCGGGTCGACGATCAACACCTCTTGCAGCGGGCGGCCGCAGCCGACGAGCACGCGGCGCCGCGCCGCCGGCTCCGCCGGGCCGGCGATCCGGCCGGCCTCGAGGTCCGCCGCGTCGAGATCGCGCACCAGCGGCGCCGCCGCGGTCCCCCCGCCGGAGACCAGGAGCGTCGCTTCGGCCAGGCCGTAACAGGGATAGAACGCCTCCGCGCGGAAACCGCACGGGGCGAAGGCTGCCGCAAAACGGGCCAGCGTCGAGGCGCGCACCGGCTCGGCGCCATTGAACGCCGCGCGCCAGCACGACAGATCCAGCCTCTCTCTCTCCGCCGGGCCGATCTTGCGTACACAAAGATCGTAGGCGAAGTCCGGGCCGCCGCTCGTCGTGGCCCGGAAGCGGTCGATCGCCTCCAACCAGCGCAACGGTCGCTGCAGGAAGGCGAGCGGCGACAACAAATAACAGCTCGCGCCGACAAAGAGCGGCTGCAGCACATTGCCGATCAGCCCCATGTCGTGGAAAAGCGGCAGCCAACCGACGATCACCGATTCCGCGGACTGGCCGAAGGCACGCCGGATCAGCTCTTCGTTGTGGAGAAGGTTACCGTGGCGCACCATCACCCCTTTGGGCGCCGCAGTCGAGCCCGAGGTATATTGCAGGAAGGCAAGACGGTCCGGGTCGATGGCCGGCTCAGCCCACAGACCGGCGAGGTCGGAGCCGACGCTCTCCTCCGCGAGCCGGGGCACCGCCGCCAGCTCGGGAATCCCGGCTTCCAGGGCCGCCAGCGCCGGCAGCAGATCCGCCGAGGTGAGAATGAGCCGCGGGCGGGCATCCCGCAAAATAGCGCTCAGCCGGGGATCGGTCCGGCGCGGGCGCGGCGGCAGCGCAGGGACCGCAACGGCCCCGGCATAAAGGCAACCGAAAAACGCGGTGACGAAAGCGAGCCCTGGAGGAAAGAGCAGCAGCACCCGCTCCCCGTCCTCTCCGCGCTGGCCGGAGAGACCGAGATCCCGCAGCGTTACGGCCAGCGCCCGAGCCCGCGCGTCGAGGCCCACCCAATCCAGCCGGGCCTCGATTTCGCCGTCAGCGAGAAACGCATAGGCCAAGCGGTCTCCGCCCTCTTCCGCCCGTTGGTGGAGAATCTCCAGGATCGATCGGCTCTCGCCGCGGGACAAAACGGGGGGCAAAAAGCCCTGGTCTTTCGTGATCCGCAGCATGCGCCAATAAGACCTCCCCTAGGTTACTCTGCCTCAGGCAAACGATGCAAAGGCTAACATAGGTCCTTAGGAGTCTGTCAATACTTCGTAACATCGAAACCTGGATTGAGTAGCAAGTTCTTATTTCTGGATTGAGCTTCTATTGACGGAAAACGGCGCCGGATTTCTCAACCCGGCGCCGGGAAAAGGGGAGTGACGCTGACCAAGAGGTCCCCGGGCTGGAGGCCGCCGACGGCGCCAGGACCGCCAGGCTCAACTTGGCCGACGATGGAGGGTCGGCGACGAACCAAGCCCGCGAGCCCCCGGCGGCCGGCCGGAACCCGCAGGTACTGCACTCGAAGCTGAAGCCGAGCCTAGAGCACCACCTTCCGGCTGACCAGAGTGACGTCTCCGTCCTGGAAGGGCGAGGCCCACGCCGGCCGCGCCTGCAGCAGGGAGGCGCCGGCCGGCGGCAGCCCCGCCGAGCGGTCCAACACATACCATTCGTGCGGCGCGGTCGTACCGAGCACCAGGTCGAGATCGACCCCTCCGGGGGGCAGCCCCAGGACTTGGAAGGACCGGTAGGGGGCGGGCCAATTGCGGCGGAGGGGCACCCGCTCGCCGGCCACCGTCGCTGTTTCAACCCGGGCCGCCGTCGGGATGAAGACGAACACGTTCGTCGCTCCCCGGGGAGAGCTCAGATGGACAACGAGATGGCGCTTGCCCGCAGCCGTCTCGTCGCGCACCACGGCGAGGCTTGGCGCGGGGAAAGTCTGGGCGGGAGCCGGGGCAGCATAGGCTCGGATCAACGGCGCCGACCAGGGGAAGGGAGGGACCGGCTGGCCAAAGGAGGCCTCGCGCTGGACGGTCGGCGGCAATGGCTGGGGAGGCCCGACGACCAGCCAGCGGGCCTCCCCCGTCCCGGCATCCTGATGGAAGGTGAAATTGAGCCGTCGCGGCGAATCCGGCGAGTACACCGGCAGGACGACGATCGCGATCACGAAGCCCAACGCCGCCACCAGCGCTCCGGCGGCGGCGAGCGGTCGCCGGCCTCCCTCCCCGGCGGTGGCGCCAAACGGCAGGAGCACAGTCAGCATGATGGCGAGCAGCGTACCCACCAGCCACAGCATCGGGTCCCCCATGCCAACGTAGAATAGGATTAGTAGCGGAAACCAGAGGGCCCCGACGGCGAGCGCCGGCATGGCGACCGTCGCGATCCGCGCGCGCTCCCCCCCGGGCAGAAACAGCCCAGCGAGCCCGGCCGCCCAGGCCGGCACGATGAACAGATAGGAGGCCCCGGGGAGCAGGAGCGCGGTGACCAGCCCCAACAGGGTCCAGGCGAGCCAGCCGCCTATCCACAGGCCGAAGAATCCGGCGCGCCGGAACCAGCCAGCCGCCAGAATGACCACACCGACTGCCAGCAGCCAGAACGCCGCCTGCCCGGGCAGGCTGTGAGCGGGACAGGGCGTACTCAGGCCGCCTGCCAGCCGCAGCAGGAAGGAGAGGGCGAACCCCGCCACGGCTACGAGGAGGACGACCGCCCACCAGGCCAGGAAGCCGCGGGCGATCTCCCCGCCCGTGACTAGCGCCCACCGCACCAGCCGTACGGCTGTCCCAACCACCAGCAGAAGGGGAACCCCGGCGAGGAACAGACCCCAGGACGCGGGCCATCCGAAGACCCATAGGCTTAGCAGATCGAAGAAGACAGCACGTCCGCGGTGCGGACTCTCAAGGTCCGCGTTGGCGAGAGCCCGCACCGTGGCCAGGGCGTTCTCGCCTTGATGCTGCAGACTGGCGGGAGAGCTGTTGGCCAAGTTGTCAAGCGGCGTGTGATAGTGCGCCGGATTAGCAATGTAGGCAAAATTGAAGCCGGAGAGGCCGCGCCGCTTGAAGACCGAGAAGTCGGTGTCGTTCGGCAGGTACTCGTACAGCATCGAGAAGATCGAACTTGTGCAGGGATGAGGCACGGAGCCGGCGAAGAGCGGGACCAGCCAGGCATTGGTCCGGCCGGTCTCGAACATCAGGCTGGGTCCGGAGGTGCCGCGGGCCTCAAGATTGACGATGGCCTTGACCCGCCCGGCCTCAGGGCTGCTCTCCAAAAACCCCCGAGCACCCAGCAGGCCCCCCTCCTCCCCCTCGTCGAGAAGGAAAACGATCGAGTGGCGGGCCTGCGGCTCCGCCTTCAGGATACGGGCGACCTCCAGCGCTGCTGCGACCCCCGCCAAGTCGTCAGAGACCCCTGGTCCGGCACCGACAGAATCATAGTGGGCAACCAGCAGCACCACGGTGCTTGGATCCCGCCCCGGCAACTCGGCGATGAGGTTCCGAACGGAGGTGCAGTTCCCGAGATCCATGCAGACGAAGTCCTGCTCCTCCCGGACGGTGTAGCCCAGCCGCCGGATCTCGGCGGCCACGCGTTGCCGGGTCCGCATCTGGGCGGGGCTGCCCACCGGGTGCGGTGCGCCATCACCGGCAAGATTCGCCAGAATGGAGCGTGCCCGACCCGCGGAGAACTCTCCCTGCGGAGCGCTCGCCGCCTTCGGGGACGGCGGCGCGAGCCGCAGCAGAGTCAAGACCAGAAGGAGGAGAAGCAGGATCAGGGTGCCGGGTAGGGCCCATCCGGCACTGATCCGAGTCAATTCACGCGTACTTCCGCTTTCGGTGGCCATTCAATTCTCCCCTAGTCCCTTGCCAGCGAGATATTTGCCAATTGGCGACGGGTTCCGTTGACCAAAGCTACGGGTAAGGTATTTTCCGTGCTCTTGGCAAGTGAGAAATGCCAGATCCTGCTGAAGCCAGAGTCTACCACAGGCGATTGACGAGGCCACTTACCACGAGGAGACCGCTGCGCTCGGTGAGACCATTGCGGCCACCGAGATGGCGCTGCAGGACGCCCCGCTCGACGAGATCGATGCCGAGGCGGCGGTGGATTTCGCCGTGGCACTCGCCCTCAAGGCAGATCGAATGTGGCTCCAAGGCAACCTGGATCAGCGGCAGCGTCTCCAGCAGGCGCTCTTCCCGGACGGTCTTTTTTGCCAAGATAACCGGCTAGTTCGAACACCCACAGAGCCCTTCTTTTTCACGGAGATAGCCGCAGCCCAGGGATATCAATCTCGTTTGGAGGTTGTCCGTCCGATGCAGCTTCGGCGCTTTGCCCAACTCCCAGAGGGCCGCCTGGAAACCGCCAATCAGAGCCTCGAAACTCTCCGAAAAACAGATTCCCCCCGTTTCCCAATTCGAGTAGGGCAAGACGAAGTGGAGGAACAGGTGGTCGAAGCGCTCGCCGCCGAGGCCAACCCCCAACTCGTTCATACTCGTGAAGTCGTTCTGGGCATACTCCTCCGGGCGATGCTCTTGGGCGAAGATCACCTTGCGCTCCGGCCCCTTCGACGCTCGCCAACGACGGATCCGCCGCTGCAGCGTGCACAACTGTCCGTCCGAAAAGCTCAGTTCCGCACGGCCCCGCAGAGCCTCGAAAATCGTCACCGCCTCCAAGCCAGGGACCTGCTCGAGCATCGCTTCAATCTTTGGCCAGACCCTCGCAAAGGGTCCGGGCGGGTCCGAGCGCGAGGGATTGCCAGAGTATTGCCCTAGGCTGTCTATCGTGGCAAGACAGGAGTCCATCCGCATCCTCGTCACCGCTGACGAAAAGCCCGCATCGAAAAGGCCGCCGCCACGGCAAGGCGCACCATGTCGGACTGGCTGAGATTGCTGGCGGAAGAGGAAATCGAACGGCAGGACCGCGGCCGGGAAGGTCCCAGAGTCTGAAACGAAAGTACCCGGAAGGTCCCAAGCCGAAACTGTTCCCCAGATCGCCCGGGCTAACTGTTTGAAATTACAGGGTGAAATTGGTCGGGACGCCGGGATTTGAACCCGGGACCCCCTGAACCCCATTCAGGTACGCTACCAGACTGCGCCACGTCCCGACCGAGACTGCGGGTGG
>JAJKHS010000027.1 GCA_021154885.1 Thermoanaerobaculum sp. | reverse complement strand
TTCATCTCCACGGGCGGCTATTACCACTCGCTGCCGGGCGACGCCCTGCGGCAGTTCATCGACACCGCCGCCGAGGTGCAGCGGGCCATGGGCTTCGCCAACGAGAAGGACCACCCGGAGGTGGCGCCCTCGCAGTTCGAGATGAACTACGGCTACACCGAGGCCTCGGTGGCCGCCGACCAGGTGCAGCTCTACAAGCTGCTCTCCCGGCAGGTCGCGGCGCGCCTGGGGATGACGGCGTGCTTCCTGCCCAAGCCGGTCACGGGCATCAACGGTTCGGGCATGCACACCAACCTCTCGGTGACCCGCCAGTCGACCAATCTCTTCTACGAGAAGGACGGCAAGGACGGTCTCTCGGCCGCCGGCTGGGACTTCATCGGCCGCATCCTGGCCAGCGCCACGGACCTCTGCCTGGTGCTCAACTCGAGCGTCAACTCGTACCGCCGCCTCGACCCCCACTTCGAGGCGCCCAACCAGATCAAGGCCTCGGCCATCGACCGCGGCTCCATGGTGCGCATCCCCCTCGGCAACGAGCGCTCGGCCCGCGTCGAGGTGCGCTCCATCGCTCCCGACGCCAACCCGTACCTGGCGATCTACACCCTGCTCAAGACCGGGCTCGAAGGCCCCCAGAGCGAGGAGGAGGGGGACAAGCGGCCGCGCACCCGCTTCCTGCCGGACAACATCTACGACGCCATCCGGCTGTACAAGGGGAGCCGGTTCATGCAGGAGGTGATGGGGGAGGAGGTGCACGCCAAGTTCGCCGAGATCAAGCTGGCCCAGGCCGAACGCTGCCCCAAGGCCCTCGGCACCCTCATCAAGGCCTCCGAGGTGCAGTTCCACCACGAGGTCACAAATCAGCTCCTCTGGTCGCAGTTCTGAGCGGCCGGTCCCAGCACCTCGTTTCCCTGCACGGCGGGAGGACCCTCCTCCCGCCGTTCGTCGTCCCCGCCGCATGAAATCCGGCACGCGTACCCATCGGAACCGCAAAAGATTTGGCGGGCTGTGTGTTCCTTTGCGTGAAGAGCCAAAAGAAGCGGCTGGCAGCGACGGAGGGCGCGGAACGAGAGAGGAGCGCGACTCCTGTCCCTCCCCACTTCTACATTATGCCAGCCACGGGGGCTTGCCGCAAGCCCCGGGGCATGCCGCATAGTCCCCGGCTGCAAGCGGGGAACGCAGAAAACAGGAGGATCGAAAATGCAAGGATCGATGACGAAGCAGGCGGTGATGATCGCGGGAGGAGGCCCGGCGGCCGAACGAGGTGAACCGATGCGTGCGTATGTGCTTGGCTTCCAGGAGGTCGACCGAACCGGCATCGGGGTGGTCGGGGGGAAAGGCGCGAACCTGGGGGAGCTTTCCAGGCTCGAAGGGATCCGCGTCCCGGATGGCTTCTGCGTCTCGACCGAAGCCTTCAAGCGGGTCATGAGCGCAGCGCCGGCGATCGGCGGCCTGCTCGATCGGCTGGCGCTGCTGAAGGCGGAAGACCGCGAGGCGATCCGGGAGCTTGCCGCGGCGATCCGCGGGGTCATCGAAGGGATCGCCATCCCTGAAGACGTCCAGGAAGCGATCACCCGCTTCCTCGCCAGGCTCGGGGAGCAAGAGGCCTACGCCGTGCGGTCCAGCGCGACGGCGGAGGATCTACCGGGGGCTTCCTTCGCGGGCCAGCAGGATTCGTATCTGAACGTCATCGGCAAGCCGGCAATCCTGAAGCACGTCAGCCGGTGCTGGGCTTCGCTCTTCACCGAGCGGGCGGTGGCCTACCGCCTCCAGCACGGCTTCGACCATCGCAAGGTCCACATGGCGGTGGTGGTGCAGAAGATGCTCTTCCCGCAGGCGGCGGGCATCTTGTTCACGGCCGATCCCGTCACAGGGAACCGGAAGGTGGCATCGATCGAGGCTGGCTTCGGCCTGGGCGAGGCCCTGGTCTCCGGCCTGGTGAACGCCGATGGCTACAAGGTGCGGGACGGACAGGTCATCGAGAAGGCGATCCGGCAGGACCGGCCAGTGCTGACGGATGCGCAGATCGTGTGGCTCGCGTGCCTGGGCCGGCAGATCGAGGGGCATTTCGGTCAGCCCCAGGACATCGAATGGTGCCTGGTCGAGGACGATTTCCATATCGTCCAAAGCCGGCCGATCACGACCCTGTACCCGCTCCCTGAGGCTGATGATCAAGGCAACCACGTCTATGTCTCCGTCGGCCATCAGCAGATGATGACCGACCCCATGAAGCCCTTGGGGCTGTCCCTGTTCCAGGCGGGACACATGGTTGCAGCGGGTGGCAGGTTGTTCGTCGACGTCACGAAGCAACTGGCAACGCCTGCCGGCCGGGACGTGCTCTTGAATGTCCTCCTGGGCCGCTCCGATCCGCTGATCAAGGACGCGCTGACGACCCTCATCGAGCGGGATTTCATCGAGTCGTCGCCTCATGATTCGAATGACCCGACAGCTTCGTGGCAAGGCAGGTATGGGGGCTCCCAGGCGCAAATCGAGGACGATCCGGCGATCGTCGCGGACTTGATCGCGTGTCGCCAGGCGTCGATTGAAGCGCTGAAGCGGGAAATCCGGACGAAATCCGGAACGGATCTCCTGGACTTCATCCTGGAAGACGTCCAGCTCTTGAGGCAGAACTTGTTCGAGCCGCGGAATATGGGCGCGATCATGGCCAGCATCAACGCTGCGACATGGATCAACGAGCAGATGATGGCGTGGTTGGGCGAGAAGAACCCCGCGGACACGCTCGCGCAGTCCGCGCCGAACAACGTCACGTCGGAAATGGGGCTGGCGCTCCTGGATGTCGCGGACGTGATCCGACCGCATCCGGAGGTTATCGCTTACCTCCAACAGGCGAAGGATGATGGCTTCCTGGAGGGTCTGCTCCCGTTGGAGGGGGGATCGGAAGCCCACGACGCCATCCGCGGGTATCTCGACAAGTACGGCATGCGATGCGTCGGGGAAATCGACGTGACGAGGACGCGTTGGCGCGAAGCACCCACGACCCTGGTCGCCTTGATCCTCAGCAACATCAAGAACTTCGAGCCGGGGGCCGCCAGCCGGAGGTTCGAACGAGGGCGGCAGGAGGCCGCGAAGAAAGAACAGGAGCTGCTGGAACGCCTGAAGCAATTGCCGGATGGCCCGCAGAAGGCCGAGGAAACGCAACGGATGATCAGCCGGCTCCGGACCTTCAGCGGCTACCGTGAGTATCCGAAGTACAGCCTCGTCAACCGCTACTTCGTCTACAGGCAGGCCCTCCTGGAAGAAGCCGGGCGGCTCGTGCGAGCCAACGTGCTCCAGAGACAAGAAGACATCTACTACCTCACGCTCCAGGAGCTGCGGGAGGTCGTGCGCACCCACAAGATGGACGACCAGATCGTCAGCCAGCGGAAGGTCGAGCACGAGCGCCACTGGAAGCTGACGCCACCGCGGGTCCTCACCTCCGATGGGGAAATCGTCGCCGGTGCGTACAAGCGAGCCGATCTCCCCGCCGGCGCCCTGGTCGGTCTCGCCGTCTCCGCGGGTGTCGTCGAGGGACGGGCCCGCGTCCTCTCAGGATTGGCCGATGCCGAGTTGGAAGCGGGGGATATCCTGGTCACCGCCTTCACGGACCCGAGCTGGACGCCCTTGTTCGTGTCCATCAAGGGCTTGGTGACCGAGGTGGGTGGGCTGATGACCCATGGCGCGGTGATCGCCCGGGAATACGGCCTGCCAGCGGTCGTCGGCGTGGAGAACTCGACCCGGTTGATTAAGGATGGGCAGCGCATCCGCGTGCATGGAACCGACGGATACGTGGAAATCCTGGCCTGAGGCCGATGCCGTCTTCTCGTCACGTCCGACCCGGGCCGTGCCGACACGCCGGGCGGCCCGTGGTCGGTCAGCCGAGGCCAAGGCCTTCCCGGCCGAATGGACCCCGCGCGGCTGGATGCGACCCGACCTCGACCTCCTCGGCTTCGAGCAACAGCTCTACCTGCGCCAGCCGGGCTACGGCACGAGCTACATCACCGGCAAGCCCTCCTGATGCTGGTCTCGGGACCGCCCGTTCTGACGGCGCCCCGTCTCTCCCCCTTGTACCGGAGCACGAGACGGCGCGCACCTTGAATTATATGGGGCGTCGTGGGCCCCTCCACGGCGGCCGAACGAAAACGGACGAGAAAGGAGCATGTCATGCGCAGATTCCTCCCACTGGCGACGGTCCTCCTGGTGGCGGCGGTCGCGGCCGGGTCGCCGCTCGCGACGGTCAGCGCGCCGTACGCCATTCCGGCGGTTGCCGCCGCTCCGCAGGTCGCAGTGTCCAGCATCGTGAGCACTCCCTCCCTGATCTGCATCCTGCCGCAGTGCGACGGCCCCTACTGCCGGGCGAGCAACGGCTGCTTGGTCTGCTGTACGCATTGACCGGCCGACCGGGGCGCTGAAAACGGCTGGCACTTTCCTCCTTCCTCCGGGGAGGATCGGCACGGCTGGCTCACCGGGGTGTGAGCCGTTTCAGCGCCCGGAGGGCCTCGGCTTCCGCGTAGAGCGTGCCTGTTGTTTTCGTATGGTATGCTTTTTTGGAGCGATCAGGATCGACAGGCAAAGGCAGGGGGTCCGCGGTATGCCTGCAAGGTCCCCCAAGGGAGGCAAGAGGATGCAAGCGCGACGGATCGCCGTCTGGAACCCCAAGGGCGGAGTCGGCAAGACTAGCGTCGCGGTCAACCTGGCGGCCGTGCTGGCTGAGAACGGATTGCCGGTGCTCCTGGTCGACCTCGATCCCCAGGGCAGCGCCACGCAATGGTGCGGCGGCGAGCGCGAGGCGGAGCCGGGGAAGGCCCTCCTCGCCGCGCTCCTCGCGGGCGGGACGATCGACGCGATCGCGCGCCCCAGCGCGGTCCGCGGTCTCGACGTGGTCGGGTCGGGGCCGGCGATGTACGACGCGGAGCGGCATCTCGCGCTCGAGCCGATCGCTCCGGACACCCGCCTGCGGGGCCTCCTCGAAACCGCGGGCGCGCGCTGGAAGGTCGTCCTCGTCGACTGCCCGCCGCAGATGGGGCGGCTGGTCACCAACGCGCTCGCGGCCTGCGGCGAGGTGCTGGTGCCGATCGCCGATGCGATGTCGCTTGCCGGCCTCGGCACCCTCGTCCAGACGGTCGCCGCCGTCCAGCACCACGTCAACCCGGAGCTGCGGATCGGGGGCTTCATCCTGAGCCGGGAGCGCGAGCGGCTGCGGGTGGCGCGCGACATCCGCAAGGCGCTGGGCGAAGGCTTCGGCGAACTGGTGTTCGGCCCCTCGATCCACGAATGTGTCGCGGTCATGGAGGCCCCTTCTCATGGCGAGCCGGTGACCCGCTACGCGCCGCGATCGCGGGCGGCGGACGACTATCGGGCCCTGGCCGCCGAGGTGTTCGCTCGGGAGGTGACGCATGGCTAACAAGCCCGCTCTGGGCAAGAGCTTCGATTTGAAGAGCGTGCTCCCCGAGGCGCAGGCAGTGCTGGCGCCCCCGGAGTCGGAGGCGCCGGCCAAGAAGGCCGCTCGCCTCGAAGCGCCGCGCGCAGAGCCCGCGGGCAAGCCCGACGCGCGGGTGGTCCTCGAAACCATTCCGGCGCAGGTGCCGGCCCCGCTCCTCGAGGAGGCGCGGAGAGAAGCCGCCCGGACAGGGTGCTCTCTGAGCGCCCTCGTCACCGAGGCGCTCGCGGAGCACCTCGCGCATCGTAAGGCGGCGAGAAAAGGGAGAAGGAAAATCGTCCTGGTGCGGGTGCGGCACCTCGACTGACGGTCGCTCCCCCGGGCGGCGAGCCGTTCGGGGGAGGGGGCGCCTGGGAGCGCCGTTGCTAGGGGGGTCTCAGATCGAGCCGTGAGACGTCAATGCGGACAGCGCATGCTGTTCGGAATGCAGCTGACCTGGCACTGTCCATTGGTGGCACCCGTTCGGGACCGGCGCTTGAGACTCTGGAGTGCGAGCACGCAGAGTTGACAATAATGCAGGCTAGCACATATAATGCATGCTTGAGCCTCTGTAGGCATTGCGTTGACCTCGGCGATGCCAAGCGTCGACCACAACGAGCAAACCGCCCCATAGAGACCGCATCCCAGAGCTTGTCGTCCGCTCGAACCGAGAAAGAGGTCTTAAGATTTATGGGTTTACTTCAAAGAATCGCCATCTTCGCCCTGGCTTTCCTGGCCGTGGCGCCTCAGTCCTGGGCCGGAACATGCGATCAGGCTGGCATTCCCAATTGCGGACCGTGTGGATATGCCTACAACCTGACGAAGGACGGCGGATTCGACTATGACTGCAATCCGGCGGTGTGGTCTTTCGGACCGCACACGTATCGCGCTACGTCCGGCTCGATCTCCTCCTGCGGCTACCCGACCTGGCTGGCGCCGTTCGCCCAAGTCGATGGTCCGACCAACGGATGGGCGTTCTTCTGGCAGGACACGCTCGCGCTCGATGGAACCTCGGGGTGGTCCCACTTCGGCTTCGGCTACACGATCGACATCAATGACTCGAATCCGAGCAACCAAGTGTATGTCGAGATCATCGATCTCAACACCAACGAGCATTGGGGAGTCGATTACGTCACCGGCGCGCATTCTTGCGAGACCCACAATAGCCTCCAACTGGGGAATCACCCGAATTGGGTTGGACACACGCTGCGCGTGCAATTTGATACGTATCTGGTGAACTCGGCGTCCGTGAAGATCGAATCCGTGAATTTCTGGCAGGGCCAGTATTAAGCTCGGTGGTCGGCTAAAGGCTCGAACTCCCCTCAGACCAATGGGCTCTGATGCTCGAAGACGACTGGCGGGAGAGCGAATTCGCCTCGCTCACCGCCAGGCGCCACGACAGGACGGTTGGTACCCCCGCCAGCGCCCTCTCCGCTGTGGCGGAGGGTAGAACGGAAGGCCGCCAGGAAGTGCCCAGAACAGGTGCCAGGGACTTCTCCACTGGAATCTTCCCAGAGGGGAAAGAATCCAGCCAGAGAGCGGCAGGCGCAGCCAGGTTGGCCGGGGCGACCCGAGGACGCCCCGGCGCGGCGTGGATTTGACTAGCCTGAGCAGAGGCAGCAGCCTTGGTAGCAGGCTGCGAACTGCGTGCCGCCGCAGAAGGTGACGCATTGCGACGCCTTCTGGCAGAGGGGGGTTCCGGCCGGATGGCAAATGTAGCCCTGGCTCACCGTGGGAGTGCTCAGACTGCCGGCGATCGCGAGAGCGACGACACCGAGGAACATCGAGAGTTTCCTTTTCATCTGCTTTCCTCCATCTAAGGCGGACCCTGTACGTCGTCTTGGTCCGCAGGGAGGATGATACCCGCTTTTAGACCAGAAGTCCCTGGCAGTGCGGCACGAAAGGAGGTCTGACGTGAGCTGAGCAGTCCAGGTTGACGAAGAGACCTCCTGGGTCTCGAAGACCAGCGGGTGCAAGTCCCGCCCGGGGAATTGTCGGTTCGTCCGGTAGCCACTGGAGCAGACGAGGCGAGCAATCGCCCGGCTGAAGCCTCTGGGGAACTCCTTGGCGTAACCAAGGTGCAAGTACGCAGGCCGAAAAGCACGTGAACCCTGAGCAGGCCTCGATAGTTTCTCGCTGGAGCCGACCCTCCTGCCAGAAGGGGAAGGCCGTCGGGGGACGGGGGAGCAACCGACCGAAGAACCCGTCCTCTCCAGCCGGGGTAGTGGGGTCAGCATGCGTACAAGGTCTTCGAGGCAACGTGCGAGATCCATGGCGGTGGTGGGTCGCGGCCACCAACCGGGGTGATCTGAAAGGGTCAGCCTCGGGCCGTCGTGGAAGTCGGAGGGGCTCATTGTACCGTTGAAGCCGGGTAATGCCGGTGGAGGGACGTGGCCCTGGTTCGGGCATGCTTCTAAACGAGGAGAAGACCGGGATTGACCATGAGTCTAGAACCCGATCGTGTCGAGCGACTCCGGAAGAAGCTCTATGAGAAGGCCAAGCAGGAGCCAGACTTTCGGTTTTACTCGCTGTACGACAAAGTGTGCTGGGCCGAGACCCTGGATCGGGCCTACCGGCAGGCGAAAGCCAATGCCGGGGCGGCCGGAGTCGACGGGGTTCAGTTCGAGGACATCGAGTCGTACGGGGTAGATCGTTGGCTGGCCGAGCTTCGGCAGGAATTGCTGGAGGAGACCTACCATCCGCAACCGGTACGGCGGGTGCTGATTCCCAAGCCCGGTGGTGGTGAGCGCCCTCTCGGTATCCCAACTATTCGAGACCGGGTGGTGCAGACCGCTGCCGCAGAGGTGCCAGGCACTTATTCGAGCACCCTTCTCTGGGAGTTCCTGATTGGCGCACTGCTCGGGCACTCCCGCGCGGGAGTCACTGGGCGATACGTAATCCCCGCGCAAGATCCGGTCCGCCAGGTGGCGGAACGTGTTGCCGCGATCATCGCGGAGGCGCTCCAGCTCGACTCTCGGGAACTCGCCAAGGTATTACCCATGACGAGCCGCGAGGCCGGAGAGGGCGCGAAGTGAGCAGCCACCGACGGACGGCGACAAAGGCCGAGTTGAGCAAGCGCCGCGCCCGAGTCTCGGCCCGCTCCAGGTTCCTTGCTCACCGCGGGCGACCAGGCCGCCGCAGGTACCCGGCCTCGGTCGATCCCCCGGGCGGCGAGCCGTCCGGGTGTTGGGCGACAATTAGAACTGCGGGGTGACGACAATTAGAATTGCGGGGTTCCGGTCCTCGTAAACGCTTGTCCCCTAAGCTCTTCCCCTCAGAGACGG
>JAJKHS010000026.1 GCA_021154885.1 Thermoanaerobaculum sp. | reverse complement strand
TCTTCTTGTCTTTCTTTCAGACTAACCACTCCCTCTTCTCCCGGCGGACGGGGGGGAGGCTGGGAGAAGAGGGCCGGGGTGATGAGGGTCTTGGCCGGGGGAAGGGCTCGGGCGATGAGGCCCCTCTGATACCCTTCACCCCATGGCCCTCTCCGATCGCCAGCCCGGCTGGGACGAGGCCGACAGCCGGGAGTTCATCGACTACGGCCGCATCTTCGTCCCCGACCGCGAGGAGCAGATCGCCACGGTGCTCGACCTCGTCCCGGAGCCCGGCGACGGTCTTCTCGTGGACCTCTGCTGCGGCGCCGGACCGCTGACCGCGGCGCTGCTCGAGCGCTTTCCCCGCGCCCGCGTCCTCGCCATGGACCTCTCCCCCGCCATGCTGGAGCACGTGCGGACGACCCTCGGCGGCGGCATCGGGAATCATGGCGAGCGCCTCGAGACCTTCCAGTTCGACTTGGCGGACCTCTCCTGGCGGCGCTTCCCGGAGCCGGTCCACGCCTTCGTCAGCTCGCTCGCCATCCACCATCTGAACGGCGAAGGCAAGCGGCGGCTGTTCCGAGATCTCGTCGCGGCCCTGGCCCCCGGCGGCGCAGTGGTGATCGCCGATCTGGTGCAGCCGGTCTCTCCAGCGGGTCAGGCCCTGGCCGCAAGAGCCTGGAACGAAGCCGTGCGCTGGCGCGCGCTGGAGATCGCCGGCGACCTCGCTCCCTATCAGGTCTTCTGCGAAGAGCGCTGGAACTTCTACGCCGACCCCGATCCGGACCCGATCGATCAGCCGTCTCCCCTGATCGATCAGCTCCGCTGGCTCACGGAGGCGGGGCTCTCCGGCGTCGACGTCCACTGGCTCAAGGCCGGCCACGCGGTCTTCGGCGGCTGGCGCGCGTCTTCTTTACAAGACGCAGTGTAGGGTTGTGCTGTTCTCCCTCTTCTCCCGGCGGTCCGGGGGGGAGGCTGGGAGAAGAGGGCCGGGGTGATGAGGGTCTTGGAGGGGCGGCGGACGGCCTGCCGGACCTGGTAACGGAATTGCATTACCCACGGTCATGCGAGGAGCCGTTGCCGCCCCCGGGGGCTTCCGTCCCAGCCGTCACCAGGGCGCCGTAGGCGCCGGTTGGCGGCGTGCCTACCGCCTGGCGGGCCGCCTCGACGCCGCCGCGGTGCGGGAATCGCAAAAAGAAACGTCTCTCCCTCTTGACAGGGGAGAGAAGTCCGGTATCGTTAAGAACGTGGACGCGAACGTTCCTCCCGACCAACCTCCGAGTACTTCGGACAACCCGGCCTCCGTAGACCTCCGGCTCGGGTTGTCTGGCACCGGTATCGCTTCCGCAGCGCTCACCCCTTCAACGTTCCCCCCGCCAGCGCAGTTTCCCGTAACCATCCCGGTTGCGGTGTCACCCCCTCCGGGTTGACGTAAGCCATCATGCGCACGGAGCCCCCTGGGGCTTTCCCGCCGGATGATCGATCCGGGTGGGCTGTCCACATTGGCGGCGGATCGTCGTCGATTCCATCGTATTTCCAATTTCCAAGAGGAGCCTGGAAATGAAGCAGGAGGCTTTCGCCTCGTATTCGGTCGAGACCACCCGGCGTGAGGAGGTCTGCGGCCTCCTCGGAGTGCCCTACGATCCCGATCACTGGAACGACTGGCGCTGGCAGATGCGCCACCGGCTCACCCGCCTCGAGCAGTTCGAAAGGCTGCTGGACCTGACCGAATCGGAGCGGCGCGGGCTGCTGCTGGCGAGCGAGAAGTTTTCCGTCGCGGTCACGCCGGAGTTCGCGGCGTTGATCGATCCTCACGATCCGGGCTGCCCCATCCGCCTCCAGGTCGTGCCCACGGAGAACGAGCTGCTGGTCAGCCCGGGCGACATGACGGACCCCTGCGGCGAGGACGACTCTTCGGTCGTCGAGGGCCTCGTCCACCGCTATCCAGACCGCGTGCTCTTCCTGGTGCTCGACACCTGCGCCGCCTACTGCCGCTACTGCACCCGCAGCCGGCTGGTGAGCCAGGGCGAGCTCGAGCCGCTGGGCCGGCGCATCGACGCGGCCCTCGCTTATCTCCAGCAGCACACCGAGGTGCGCGACGTGCTGCTCTCCGGCGGCGATCCGCTGCTCATGTCCGATCACACGCTGGACCAGCTCCTGGGCCGGCTGCGGGCCATCGATCACATCGAATTCCTGCGCATCGGCACGCGCATCCCTGGCTTCCTGCCCCAGCGCATCACGCCGGAGCTGGTGCGGGTGCTGCGCAAGCACCGCGTCTGGCTGTCCCTCCACTTCTGCCATGTCAAGGAGCTGACGCCCGAGGTGGCCGAGGCCTGTGACCGGCTGGCGGATGGCGGCATCCCTCTCGGTTGCCAGACCGTGCTCCTCAAAGGCGTGAACGACTCCGTGGAGGCGCTGCGCGACCTCTTCCATGGGCTGCTCAAGCTCCGCGTCCGCCCCTACTACCTCTACCAGGCCGACCCGGTGCTGGGCACCGGCCACCTGCGGACCACGGTGGAGAAAGGGCTCGAGCTCATGGCCCAGCTCCGCGGCCACACCACCGGCTACGCGGTGCCAACCTACGTCATCGACGCCCCGGGCGGCGGCGGCAAGGTGCCGGTCCAGCAGGACACGATCCTGGGACATGAGGACGGCGTCTGGAGCCTGCGCAACTGGCAGGGCCGGACCTACACCTACGAAGACGTCGAGCGCTGAATGCGAGCTGACAGGTCATTGTGCATCGGCCTCTGCTATGACCTCAAGGGGGATTACCTCGCCGCGGGGTTCTCCCCCGAAGCGGTGATGGAGTTCGACGAGGAAGAGACCATCGCGGCTCTCACCGCCGGGCTCGCCTGCCTCGGCCACCAGCCGGAGCGGGTGGGCCGCGGGCTCGAGCTGGCCCGGCGCCTGGCGGCGGGGGAGCGCTGGGACCTGGTGTTCAACTTCGCCGAGGGGGTCCGCGGCCGTTCGCGGGAGGCGCAGGTGCCCGCCATCTGCGAGCTCTACGAGCAGCCCTACACCTTCTCGGACCCGCTGACCTGCGCCATCACCCTCGACAAGTCGCTCGCCAAGCGCGTGGTGCGCGACCACGGCCTGCCCACGGCGCCCTTCGCCCTCGTGGCAAGGCCGGAGGACGCGGCGGCCGTGGACCTGGCGCCGCCGCTCTTCGTCAAGCCGGTGGCCGAGGGGAGCAGCAAGGGGGTGACGCGGCGCTCCCGGGTCGAGTCGCGGGACGAGCTGCCGGGCGCCTGCGCCGAGCTGATCGACGCCTTCCGCCAGCCCGTGCTGGTCGAGAGCTT
Source organism: Thermoanaerobaculum sp. (assembly GCA_021154885.1). Lineage (GTDB taxonomy): Bacteria > Acidobacteriota > Thermoanaerobaculia > Multivoradales > UBA5704 > DATARR01. The sequence goes on along the minus strand of JAJKHS010000026.1, from coordinate 28,077 downwards.
CCTGCCGGGGCGCGAGATGACCGTGGGCATCGTCGGCAACGGCCAGGACGCGCGGGTGATCGGCGTGATGGAGGTCGTCTTCCGCGCTCACGCCGACGCTGCCTACACCGCGGAGAACAAGCGCGAGTACCAGACCCAGGTGGACTACCACCTCCTCGACGGCGAGCCCCTGGCCCAGAAGGCGCGGGCCCTCGCCCTTTCCGCCTACGGCGCCCTCGACTGCCGGGACCTGGCGCGCATCGACCTGCGCTGCGATGCCGCCGGCGAGCTCCAGTTCCTGGAGGTCAATCCGCTGCCCGGCCTGCACCCGACCTACTCGGACCTCCCCATCCTGGCCGGCAAGGCCGGGACCTCCTACACCGAGCTCCTCGGCCAAGTCGTCGAGGCCGCCGCGCTGCGGTGGGGCTTGTGGACCTGACGGCGATCACCCGGGTCATCATCGCCCACAACCCCGTGGGCGCGGAGGCGGACCCTTCGACGTCGGACGTGCTGGCGCAGGTGGCCCTGGTGGCCGCGGGGCTCGACGCCCTCGGTCTCCCCCACCAGACCGTCGCCGTACCGGACTGGCGCCCCTGGCTCCCGCTGGCTGCGCTGGCCGGCCCGGGCACGGCGGTCTTCAACCTCATGGAAGCGCCGCCCGGCCGGCCCGGAGCCCTGCTGGCCGCCGCCGCCACCCTGGAGCTGATGGACCTCCCGTTCACAGGCTCCGCGCCCGGCGTCCTCTGGGTGACGACCGACAAGCTGGCGACCCGGGCTGTGCTCGCCGCCGAGGGGCTGCCGGTGGCGCCCGGCGGCCGGCTGGACCCTGATTGTCCGAAGCTGCTCGACCACGTCCCGGGGCCGTGGATCCTCAAACCCGCCTGCGAGGACGCCTCCCTGGGCCTCGAAGGCGACCCCGTCTGCTCCACGCCCGAAGCGGCCGTGGCCCGGGCGCGGGAGCTCGCGGCGCGCTTCCCCGGCCAGGCCGTCGTCGCCGAAACCTTCCTCCCCGGCCGCGAGCTGAACGTCTCGCTCCTCGCTCGGGACGGCGGAGTCGAGGTGCTGCCCATCGCCGAGATCGTCTATGAGGACTTCCCCGCGGGGATGAGCCGCGTTCTCGGCTACGAGGCCAAGTGGGACGAGGGCTCCTTCGCCTGCACCCACACCGTCCGCCATTTCCCGGAGGATTCCGCGGACCAGGCGCTGCTCGCGCGGGCGGGCGAGCTCAGCCGTGCCGCCTGGCGGGTCTTCGGCCTCAAAGGCTACGCCCGCGTCGACCTCCGTCTGGACGCGGCGGGCGAGCCCTGTATCCTGGAGGTCAACGCCAATCCCTGCCTCGCCGCCGACGCCGGCTTCATAGCTGCCGCAGAGCGGGCCGGCCTCTCGGCGCGGGACGTGGTGGAGCGCATACTGAAGGATTGCGTGCTGCCCGCGCCTTCGACCGCGGCGTCTCCGCCTCAGGAAAAGAAGACTGGAGATCGCCCCGGCCCCGGCGTGACCATCCGCCGTGGCCTGGAGACCGCCGACCGCGGCGCGGTCGAGGAGCTGATCCGGGCGACCGGTTTTTTCAATCCCGAGGAGATCGAGGTGGCGATGGAGCTGGTGGACGACCGCCTCACCCAGGGCGAGGCCAGCCACTACCGTTTCCTGGTGGGGGACGTGGACGGCGAGGTGGCGGGCTATGCCTGTTGGGGTCCCATCCCCGGGAGCCTGGAGTCGGCTGATCTCTACTGGATCGTCGTTCACCCCCGCTTCCAGGGCCGGGGAGTGGGAGCCGCGCTCCTCCGCGCCGCCGAAGCCTGGATGGCCGCCGCTGGCCGTCCCCGCGTCTACGTCGAGACCTCCACCCGCCCCCAGTACGATCCCACCCGGGCCTTCTACGCCGCCTGCGGCTACCACCTCGCCGCCGAGTTGCCGGACTTCTACGCCCCGGGCGACGGCAAGGCGGTGTTTCTCCGGGTGCTCTGAGACTGAGGAGACCCTTTATGGAATTTCTACCGACAGTCATCCATGCCGAGTACTGTGGCGACTTCAGGATCTGCGTAGCGTTCAACGACGGGGTTGAGAACACGATAGACTTCTCGGGCTGGCTTGCCGGCCCGATCTTTGAGCCGCTGAAGGATCCTGGATATTTCCAGCGTTTCTTCATAGATGGCGGAACAGTCGCGTGGCCGAACGGTGCTGACATTGCACCGGAGACACTGTACGAGCGAGCCAAATCCAGCAAGGCCGCCTGACGCCGGTGCCGCGGCGGCCGGCAGCACGTTCTTCGTGGTCTGGCGGTCTCTGAACGAGGCGGGAATCGAGACGATCTACGTCCGCCGCTTCGCCGCACCGCCTTCTTGAATTGCCCCTGCGCGTTCGCTCGCGTTGAGTTCACAAACCACCAAGCGTTTGAGGAACTCGCTGCACAGCTCAGCAGGTCCGGGTTTGTCGATCGCCTAAACGAGCTTCTCGTGTCCATGGCCGAGATTGGACGGACGCAGAAGCGAGCGGCCCGGGGATCTCCACGCCAAAAGCGAACGGAATCCGATACTCAGGAAGCGCAGGGGTCCAGCTCGCTACATCACTCCGAGAAGGATGGTATTCTGGAGAGAATTCGCGAGCGGCTTCGTGACCCAGTTTATTTCCCGCATTTGCAAAATATTCGTGACTTCGCTGAGAGCCTGGGGTTTCATGGAGTTGCGTCTGGTAAGCGCGAACAGGTCGTGCGAGCCTTAGTAAAGGATCTATCGACTCGCGACACCACTGAGCTTAACACGATTCTTCACCGGCTTACCCGACCGAAAGACATCAATGATCTCAGTGCATGGAGTGACCTCATTATTTCGAAAGAGGGCCAGAAATAAGAACTGCATAATTGGCAACTTCTCCGTGAGTATAGTCTCCCCTTGGCTTCGTGACTATCCTCTACTTGTCTTTGCGGGTACGGTTTATCTCCTCCGGGAAACCTTCAAGGAGATCCCTCACCCCGAGTGAGGCTCTCGGCTACACGGTAGTGGCAAGAGCGCCAATGCCTGCTATTGCCGGGTCCCCGAAGCTTTGGTACTCTCCTCGTGAGGAGGCAACGCATGGCTGACCTGCTTGACCGGATTACGATCAACCCGAATCAGTGCGGTGGCCGCCCCTGTATCCGCGGGATGCGGATCAGGGTGACCGACGTTCTCGACCTCTTGGCGGGGGGGCAGAACCAGAACGAGATCCTCGGGGCTTATCCCTACTTGGAACCGGACGACATCGCCGCTTGCCTGCACTATGCGGCCCGGCGTCTCGATCATCCGACGCTGGCGGCATGAGTGGCGATCCCCATCTCATCCTTCCAGGTGTGGGTCGATGCCCAACTCCCACCAGCTCTCGCCCGATGGCTGCGAGACCTTGACGAGAAAGCCGTCCACGTTGAGGATCTTGGTCTCCTCACGGCTGAGGATTCGGAGATTTTCGAGAAGGCTCGCCAAGTGAACGCTGTGGTCATCACCAAAGACATTGATTTTGTTCAAATGCAGGAACGTCGTGGCCCTCCGCCACGAGTGATTTGGGTCACCTGCGGCAATCGTAGCAACGCTTTCCTCAAGGACATCATGATTCGGGGTTGGCCTCGGGTCAAAGTTCTGCTGGCAGCAGGTGAGGTTCTGGTTGAGATCAACCAGATTCGGGATTTGCGTGGCTAGCCACTGTCAGCATAACAGCAGGGGAGCCGTCGTGGCCCCCCTGCCGGTTGAGACGCTTCAAACTCACGGCACGTAGACAGGCGATGGCGGCAGCGCGATCTGCTCGGCGCTGCGACAGGTGTTGCCGGCGCAGGTCGCGAAGGCCTGTACGGCGGCGGCCAACTGGGCCTGAAAGGCAGGGTCGAGGCGGCTGGCCTGGTTCTGGAGCTCGCTGGGGTCGCGGACGAGTTCGTAGAATTCTTTTTCCCCCGTGTCGTACTCGATGTATTTGTACGTATGGGTCCGCAGCCCCTTGTAGAACGGGGCCGGACCGGTGCTCACCAGATCGGCGGGATCGAGCGGCTCCAGTGTGCCGTTGCTGGCCGGAGGCGGAGTATGCCGCTCGAAGGGATACTGCTCCACGAAGACCATCTTGCGCCAGTTGCTCGCGGCCGGCGTCGGGCCAGCAAAGGAAGGAGCGAGCGCCCGTCCGCGACCCGCGGGATGGGCAGGCCTGCCATGCTGAGGAAGGTCGGCATCAGGTCCACCTCGCACCCGAACGTCCCGGCCGGACTCAAGATCGGCGCCCGCCTTGCCGGCGACTACGTCCGTCAGGTAGTCCTCAGGCGCCGAGCCGTAGGGCACCAGAGTGCCGTTCTCGTTGAGGGTATAGTTGAAGTTGGAGTAGGGATGGCCCGCCGCGGGCACGTACCATTCGGTCCATCCGGGGGGAATGTAGGTCGGGCTGGCGGTGGCCGGGTAACCGTTCAGATATTTGCCCAGCAGGACCGTACGATATCCATCGCTCTGCAACCTGGTGGCGATCGTCGAGCTCTCCAGGCCCGAGGCGAAAGCCTTCTGGAATCCGCCGTCCGGCGTGCCATTGGTGAAGACCTCGTGGTTGTGGGTGTATTCACCGGTGAGAAGGGTCGTCCGCGACGGGCAGCAGAGGGAGAGGGGACGAAGTAGTGCGAGAAGGTGGCCCCGTTGTCGGTGATCAGAGCCTTCAGGTTCGGCATGTAGTCCAGGGAGTTGACAGGGCGGGAAATCCTGCGGCCCTTCCGTGGAGGGTCAAACCGTTGGCCAGGATTTTATTGGACAGCGAGGAGTTTCAACTGAGACCCGTCGTACGTTATGGACGAAGGGCTGGCTTGCCAGCCCTTGATACCGAGCGCCGTGGGATCATCCAGAGCGCCGTCTTCTAGCCCGGCGACCGGCGCGGGTCCTCGCCGTAGGTGGACTCGTACTCCATGTTGCCGTCCTTCTTGTGGACCTTCACCTGGCCGAGCGGCGCCTTGCGGGCGTGCTCCTTGGCCCACTCGACGGCCTCTTCCTTGGTGTCGAACTCCTTGCGGAATTCGGCGTTCTCCTGGCTCACCAGCCACTTCTCGGCCGATGAGTTGGGAACCACGTGGTAGACCAGTCTCTCTTTTGTCGTCGTAGGCATCGTTCATCCTCCTTCGCTGAAGCTGGGAAGGCAACAAAGATGCCAACGTCGACGACAGCTTGCAAAATAGCACGACCGGTCGTATCATGCTTAGGTGGGTAGACAGAGCCCACGTTTACAGGAGGTCATCCATGGAAGCCTACGTTCTCGACGCAGTCCGCACTCCTCGCGGCAGGGGCAAGGCCGGCAAGGGCGCCCTTTCCGGCGTTCATCCCCAGGAGCTCCTCGCCCAGACCCTCGAAGCCCTCGCCGGCCGCACCGGCATCGACCGGGCCGAGGTCGACGACGTGGTGGTCGGGTGCGTCTCCCAGGTGGGCGAGCAGGGGGCGAACGTCGCCCGCAATGCCGTCCTCGCCGCCGGCTGGCCGGTGGAGGTGACGGGCGTCTCGCTCAATCGTTTCTGCGGTTCCGGCCTGCAGGCGCTGAACTTCGCCGCCATGGGCGTGGCGTCCGGGGCGCAGTCGCTGGTGGTGGCCGGCGGGGTGGAGAGCATGTCGCGGCTCGCCCTGGGCGCCGACGGCGGCGGCCAGGACGGCGGCAACCTCCGCCTGCGGAGTCGGCATTTCCAGGTACCCCAGGGGATCAGTGCCGACCTCATCGCCACCCTGGAGGGGATCTCCCGCGACGAGGTGGACGCCTTCGCCCTGGAATCGCAGCGCAAGGCGGCCGCGGCCCGGAGCGCGTGCCGGTTCAGCCGCAGCCTGTTCCCGGTGCGCGACCCGGAGACCGGCGCCACGCTCCTGGAGAAAGACGAGCACCCGCGGCCGGAGACCACGGCCGAAGGGCTGGCCGGGCTGACGCCGTCCTTCGCCGCGTTCGGCGCGTCGTCGCCCCTGGGGCCGGACGGCGAGACGTACGACGAGATCGCCCGGCGTCCCTACCCGCAGGTCGAGCGGATCCATCACGTCCACACGGCCGGCAACTCCAGCGGCATCGTGGACGGCGCGGCGGCCGTGCTCCTGGCTTCGGAGGAGTACGTCCGCACGCACGGCGCCAAGCCGCGGGCCCGCATCCGCGCCATGGCGACGGCGGGGGCCGAGCCGGTGATCATGCTCACCGCGCCCACTCCGGCGTCGCGCAAGGCGTTGCGGGCGGCCGGCATGGAGGTGGGGGACATCGACCTCTGGGAGATCAACGAGGCCTTCGCCGTCGTCCCCCTGAAGACGATCCGTGATCTCGGGATCGATGCCGAGCGGGTGAACGTCAACGGCGGCGCCATCGCCCTGGGCCACCCCCTGGGAGCCACGGGAGCCACGCTCTTCGGCACCGCGCTGGACGAGCTGGAGCGCCGGGGCCTGGGCACGGCCCTGGTCACCCTGTGCATCGGCGGCGGTCAGGGGATCGCCACCATCCTGGAAAGGGTTTGACCTACCCCACTCCCGTAGACCCGAAGCCGCCCGCTCCCCGCTCGCTCTCTTCCAGGGAGTCGGCCTCTTCCCACTCGACGCGGGCCACGGGCGCGATCACGAGCTGGGCGATGCGGTCGCCGCGCTTGAGAGGAAACGGGGCCTCGCCGAGGTTGATGAGGATCACGGCCACCTCGCCGCGGTAGTCGCTGTCGATCGTGCCCGGGGCGTTGACGACGCCGATGCCGTGGCGGAGGGCGAGGCCGCTCCTGGGGCGGACCTGCCCCTCCCAGCCCGGCGGGATCTCCAGGACGAGGCCGGTGGGCACCAGCAGGCGCTCCCCCGGGCGGAGCACCGTCTCCTCTGACAGAGCGGCGCGGAGGTCGAACCCGGAGCTGCCGGGCGAGGCGGGAGAGGGGAGGGGGAGGTCGCGGGCGGCGGCGAGCCGCCGGAGCCTCACCTTCATGGCCTGCCGAACGGCTTGCGCTGGTTGGGGGGCGGTGGCGGCTGGCCGGGAGTAACCGGCCTGAAGCCGCTCGGCGGCTGACCCGGCAGGGTGCCGTTCTGGACGCCGGGCATGGGCATGCCGCTCTGGCCGCCGAAGCGCCAGGGGCGGCCGATCCAGCGGGTGGAGAGCTGTGTGCCACCGCCGCCCACTGCGGAGCCGCCCCTGGGATTTATTACCATGCCTGAGAGCAGGTCAGTGGTGAATCGCCACTCGTCGTACCGCTCGTGGCCGGCGAAGACCAGGATGGACTTCTGGCTGCTCTTGCTGTAGACGCCGATGATCGGCCCCACCTGGACGACGTCGCCCTTCTTGGGGACGCCGAGACCGCTCGCGTCGCCTGCGTCCGACGTCTGCGGGCCGTGAGTGTTCGGCGGCGGCTGATTTGATCCTCCTGTCTGCATCTGCAGTTGCCCTTGGTCATTGTTCTGGAAGATCAGCCCCCACTTGCCGTCGTCGGTCATGGGGTCCTTCCAGAGCTGGCGGATGCAGCGCGGCTTGACCTCGATCAGCTCGCTGAGCTTGTTGGGGAGGCGCTGGTAGCGCCTCTGGAAGAGGCGGATGGCCTCGATGTACTGGAAGCCGCGGAAGACCAGCTCCTCCTCCTTGTCGCGGCGGATCTCCTGGCTGAGCAGCGGCAGCATCGCCGCCAGCATGGCGGTCATGACGGCGATGGCGATGATGAGGACGACGAGGTTGTAACCGGCCTCGCGGGACCTCACCCTCTGATCCGAGACCGTCATCACCACTCCTTGTATGGCGTACCGTCGAGGGACAGCCCGGGAGCGCCGGAGTGCACGTCGATGATCCCGGGCTTGCCTTCGTTGGAGTCGGTCTCCGCCGGCGGATGGTCCTGATCGATCTCCTCGTAGACCGGCACCCAGGTATCGCTGCTCTTGGTGACGGGATCGATGGGCATCTTGCGCAGGTAGCCCTCGTCCACCAGCGCCTGCAGGCTGGTGGGGTATTTCCCCTTGTCGCCGTAGTGCTGGTCGATGACGTCGCGCAGCGTCCGCAGGTTGGTCTTGAGGACCGCCTCGTGGGCGCGGAGCGGGACGTTCTTGAGGGCCGGCATGGCGATCGTCGCCAGGATGCCGATGATCGCGATGACGACGATCAGCTCCAGCAGGGTGAAACCGCGCTCGCGGGTGCGGTTTGTCGGCATGGCTGTCGGCATTGGCTCGGCTCCTTGTCTCACCACTTGCGATAGGGGACACCGTTGAGGCCCACCCCCACGGAGCGGGAGTAGACGTCGTAGACGTCCTCCCCGCCCCAGGAATTGGCCGCGGACTCGTCCTGATAGCTGCGCAGCCCCCATTCGTCCTTGCCCGTCATGGGATCGATGGGGATGCGGCGCAGGAACTTGACCTTCTTGTCCACCTGGCCCACGAGCTGGACGCCCTTGACCAGGACCTCCAGGTTCTTCGGATAGCCGTCGGTGCCGAGGTCGATGGGGATAAGCCCTGAGTCGCTGTAGCGCTTGTACTCGTCGATCGCCGACCGCATCTCCCGCAGATCGAGGCGCAGGTCCGCCTCCTTCGAGCGCTTGGCGGTGAACTTCGCCACCGGCAGCGTCACCGCCGACAGCGCCACCAGCACGGCGGCCACCATCACCAGCTCGGCCAGGGTGAAGCCGGCCTGGGCACGATGGCGATCTCGGCGATCTCGGCGATGAAGGTCCCGTTCGAGCATCGTCAGCCTCTTCTACTTCAACGGCTCCCCGCCGGCGAAGCTTCCCGGCGCTGAGGGCCCGGCAGGGGCCGCGGCTCGGAGTCGGCGTTCACCACGATGATCGCCGCCCGCGAGCGCACGGGCACGGGGTGCAGCCCCGCGTCCAGGGCCTTGGCATCGAAGCCCAGCTCGCTCTTGCCCGCCGCCACGGCGCGGAAGGTGATGCGGGCCACGATCCCCGCGCCCTTGACGCTCGCGCGCTGGCCCAGCCGGCTGGCGCCGATGACCAGGGCGCCGGGCCGGCCGGTGTCGGAGAGCACCTGGGATTCGCCCGCGGCGCCCAGGAAGTCCCCCGCGTCCACCTTCTCCACCGTCAGCACCGCCGGATCGAAGGAGAGCGACAGCGGCAGGTGGGAGACCGGCTGGCCGGCATCCGCCTGCACCCGCACCTCGAAGGTGTCGCCGGGGGAGACCGTCAGCCGCCCTGGGGTCAGCCAGAGACGCACGACCGGAGACTTGCCGGCAGGCAGCGCCGCCAGGGCGGGCGTCGGAGAGGAGGAACCGGTGGGGCCGGCGGTGGACGATGCCACGGACGCCACCCCGGTCGCCAGCCGGGCCGTGCCCGACGCCGCGCCCTGGGAGACCAGGCCGCCCGATGGCGGCTGCTCCTCTTCGGGGACCTGCGGCGGCGGCGGCTGCGCCTGGTTGGGGTTGGCCGGCGGCGACGGCGGCCGGAAGATGTCGCGGGGCGGCGTCGCGGGCACCAGGTTCACGCCGCCGGGCGGCTGCTGCTGCACCGGTTGGCCGGGCGCTCCGGGCGCCGGCTGGACCGGCGTTCCAGGCACGCCCGCCGCTCCCGGCTGCTCGCCGGGGCGCAGGCCGCGGGGCAGGCGCTCGAGACGGCGGCGGATGGCGTCCTGGATCTCCTCGGGCGTCCCCTCGGTGCTGTCGAAGGGGCCCTCGACGTCGGACTCCACGCGCGGGCTGCCGCCGCGGAAGCTGATGTTGGCCTCGGTGCCCACCCAGATCGGCTGCAGGTCCTCCTCGGTGATCTCGGCGTTGCGGATGATGTGGGGCGTCAGCGTCAGGATGACATCCGTCCGCTGGGTGTCCGTATGCTTGTTCGAGAACAGGCGGCCGAGGAGCGGGATGTCCGAGAGACCCGGGATCCCCTGGTCGGAGTCGGACTGGTCGCTGCGGATGAGGCCGGCCAGGAAGTTGGTCTCGCCGTCCTGCAGGCGGATGGTCGAGTCGATGGTGCGGGTGCCGATGATGGGCTGGCTCTGGCCGCCCGAGGCCTGGACCTGGCCGGTGAGGTTCGACACCTCGACCTTGATCTTCAGCGTGATCTCCTGGTTGTGGTGGACCCGCGGCTCCATGTCGATGCGGATGCCCACGTCCTGGTACTGGAAGGAGGTGATGGGCACGATGCCGCCCGCGCCGCCCACGTTCTGGGTGTTGAAGGTGGTGAGGGGGATCGGCACCTTGTCGCCGATGACTAGGCTCGCCTTCTCGCCTTCCGAGATGCGGAGCTGGGGCTTGGCCAGGAGCTGGGCGTCGGTGTTGGTCTTGATGAAGTTGTAGACGAAGCTCGGGATGGTCAGCAGCCAGTTGCTCTGGTTGATGAACTGGAGGTCCGAGAGGCGGATGCCCGAGGGAGTGGAGGTGGTGCCGGTCCCCGTGCCAGTACCGGTGCCGGTGGTGCCACCGCTGGCCTGGCCGAAGTTCAGGCTCTGGCCGACGGAGTAGGAGGAGAGGGCCGTCCCCAGCTCCCGCAGCCGGCCGCTGTTGATCTGCAGCAGCTCCACGTCGATCACCACCTCGGCCTTGGCCTTGTCGTTGGACTCGATGATACGCTCGGCCACCTTCACCTTGTCCACCGTGTCGCGCAGGATGATCGCGTTGAGCTGCTCGTTGGTAGCGATCTTGCGCGCGTCGATCAGGCTGCGCAGGATCGTCAGCATGTCCTTCACCTCGGCGTTGGAGAGGAAGAAGGTCTGGATGACGAGGTCCTCGTAGGTGCGGCGGTTCTGCGGCGTGTCCTGGGCGATGATGATCGAGTGCTCGTCCATCACCTTGTAGAAGTGGCCGGCGGCGCGCATCAGCGTCTCGAGGGCCGCCTGGGCTGTGACGTCCTTGAGGTCGATGGCGATCTCCTGGTCCCGCAGGTTGGGGTCGAACAGGACGTTGATCCCGAACGCCTGGCCCAGGGCGCGGTAGATGGAGAAGAGCGACACCGGCTGCGGGAACTCGAGGGAGATGGGCTGGTTCGAGCGCGGATTGAGCACCGGCGGCTGCGGGCGGCTGCCGCGGGTCTTCTGCTTCATCTGCTCGATCGTCTCGTAGCCCCCCTTGTTCGCCCGCTGGGCGAGGTAGGCCTTGTGGACGTGCTCGAGCTGCGCCTTGGCATACTGGTTCGTGGGGTCGAGCTGCACCGCCTGCTGGTACTCGACCAAGGCGCGCTCGACGACGTTGGCCTTCTCGAACTCCTGCCCCTTCTCGAAGTGGAACTGCGAGGCCTTGATCTTGGACCGGATCAGAGCGGCTTTATAGGAGAGGTTGCCGGGGTCCTCGGTGACCGCCTTCATGTAGTGCAGCACGGCCTCGTCCCAGTTGCCGAGCTGGGTGGCGATCTCTCCCTGCCGGTAGGCCTGGTGACTGGTGCAGCCGGCCAGGAAGCCGAGCACCAGCAGGGGAATCGACATCCGGACGATGAGATCACGCATTGCGGAATAGTCCTCCAAGCTAGTGCTGGCGTACGCCGAGGCGCTTCGCGGGCACGTCGGCGAAGCCCACGAACTTGATGTCCACGGATTCGTAGCCGATGTGGGCCACGATGAACTTGTTGTCGAGCACCTGCCCCTCCAGGGCGTTGACGATCCGCTTGCCGTTGGCGAACACGGCGATCCTCTTGTCCGGCGGGCCGAAGCTGCCCAGGTACTCCATGTTGAACTGCGGCGGCTTGGGGATGGCCGCAAGGCGGGCTGCCTCGGCGGCGGCGGCCGCGGCTGCCTCGGCAGCGCGTCGCGCCGCCTCCCGCTCCGCGTCCGTGGTGACGTGGGGCGGCGGCGGCGGTGGCGGGGGAGGAGGCGGCGGATCCACGAACCGCCAGGGGTCGCGCCCCACCTTGGCCTCGCCGGGGACGCGATCCAGGTTCGCCATCTTCAGCACCGCCACATAGTCGCCCGGGCGGGCGGTGTGGCTCTCGCGGGCCGTGGGGCGGGGACGGGCCGCGGGCTCGTCGCCCGGCTCGCCCATCGGGCGGTTGGCGGCGGCGGGCGGCGCGGCGCCCTCGTCGGAGCCGCCGAAGCCCAGCAGGGGCCGCAGATAGATCCAGGCGGTGATCACCACCACGACGCCGAGGACGATCAGCAGGGTTCTCTGCCGCGAGCCGCCGTTCATGAGGCCCCTCCCGGTGCACCCTGCCTGGCGGCCGCGCCCCGTGCCGTCGGCGTCGCCGGCACCGCCGCCCCGCCGTCCTCGGCGGTCATGGCGAACAGCGTCGACAGCGTCAGGTCGATCCGCAGCTCCGGCCCTTCGGCGTTGCCGGTGAGGGTGACCTCCTCGAGGGTGATGAAGGAGCGCGACGTCTCGATCAGGTGGATGAGCTTGCGCAGCGCGGGATAGCTCCCCTGGACCGAGAAGACGAAGGACTGCTTGATGAGGCCGTAGTCCTGGATCTCCTCCTCCGGGTACGACAGGGAGCGGGGGACGAGGCCCGCCTCCTTGGCCAGCGCCTTGACCTCCCGGGTGATGTTGGTCAGCCGCCGGCTGCGGGTGGAGAGGCGGTCGGCATAGAGCTGCTGCACCTGCTGCTGATTGGTGCCCACGCGCTCGATCATGGTCGCGAGCAGGCGGCTCTGGCCGCTCAGGTCCTTGCTCTGCTGCTCCTGGGCGCGGATGTCGTCGTCGAGCTTGTCCACCTGTCCGGCGTAGCCCAGCTTATAGACGGAGAACGCCGCGGCGTTGGCCAGGAAGAAGAGGAGCGCCGGCACCCAGATCCACAGGCGCTGGCGCCAGATCTCGCCGCGGGACCTCACGGCCTGCCTCCCGGAGCGGGGGTGGTACCTGCCGGCCGTGCCGGCCGCGTCCGCTTCGGCGCGCTGCCTTTGGGTGCGGACGCCGCCGTGCTGCTTGGCGTTCCCTCCACCACCACCGCGCCGCGGGGCGTGCCGCCGGGCCGGTACGTCGCCGTGAGCTCGAACTTCACCAGATTGCTCCCATCGTCTCCTCTTTGCTCCTGGGCCAGGTGCGGCTCCCCGAAGGCGGGATGCGCGAACAAATGGTTTACGAGCTGGAGCAGCGCTTCGTCGCTGCGCGTCACGCCGCTGATCGACAGCCCCACCTCCCCTTCGCGCAGCTTGCCGCTGCGCGCACCCCGGCCGCTCTGGACTTCCCTCTTCGCCTTGCTGCCGGTCATGGGCACCAGCCGGGTGAGGCGCACGTCGTTGGGCAGCACCTCGGCGATGCGGTCGAGGAGCAGGCTCCAGGAGAAGGTCCGGGTGTCGATCTGGGTGTTCAGGAAGTCGATCTTGTCGTTGAGCTGCACCAGGTCGTAGCCGTTGAGGCGGCTCTGGAGGCCGTCGCGGTCCTTCTGCTCCTTCGTGATCTGCTCTTTGCCGCGGGCGATCCGGGCCCGCTTGTCGGCCGAGTCGGACAGGTAGCTCCGGAACAGGGAAACGTTGCCCAGCAGCAGCGCCAGGCCGAGCAGCCAGAGGAGCAGCGAGGCCCGCACCACCGGCCGGCTGTTGCCGAACGGCCGGCGGGCGAGGTTGAGCGAATCGGCCCGGGGATTGCCCACCGGCTCGGCCGGCGGGGGGACGGCCGGGCGCGGCGGCGCCGGATTGACGGCGAGCTCGGAGAGGTGGTCCGGAGGTGCGGCGCTCATGCCACCTCCCGCCGGGCCGCGCCGAGCATGGGAGCGAGGTCGCGCCAGGGAGGGACGCCCGAATCCTCGGCGCGCAGGGGGGGCAGGTGCCGCCCGTCCAGGGGCGCCGCCGGGGCCCCGAGCCCCTGCTCCAGCCGGTCGAGCCAGGTGGGCTCGACCTCCGGGGGGGCCAGCAGCAGGACCGGCCCCAGGGTCGCGCCGGGGTAGTGCTCGTCGAGGAAGTTGCGGGTGAGCTTCAGGTCGCGGCCCACGAAGTTTCCCCGGGAGGCCTCCGGCAGGGCGCCCGCGAACCCCTTGTAGCGGTGTAGCACGGGCTCGCCGCCGCGGGAGAAGACCAGGGTATAACCCTCGTCCTCCACCACCATCAGGGCCGCGAAGACGCCACCCGGCGGCGGGTCGGTGGCGGCGAGCAGCGACAGGCTGACGTTGGACACCTGGCCGAGGCGCACCCCGGCGGCGGCGAAGGCCTCCTCCACCTGGGCCAGGAGCATCTCCACGGCGAAGCCCAGCAGCAGCCGGCGCGGCTCCTCCTGACCCGGCAGCGGCGCCACCTCGGCGGCGCTGACGCGCAGGTCGTCCACCCGGAAGGGGACGAGCCGCTTCAGCTTCCAGCGCAGCACCTCGTCCAGGGCGTCGCCCCCCTTGGGCAGGTCGCCGCTCTCGCTGAAGGTGACCCGCAGCCAGGTGTCGGGGAGCACCAGCGAGGCTTCCCGGACGCCGCCCGGAACCCCCTTCACCAGGCCCGCCACCAGCTCCCGGAACGCCGCGGGATCGCGCGGCGGCCCGCCCAGCAGACCGTGCTGGAACGGGTCGCGCGGCAGGGCCGCCTGCCGGAAGTTGCGCAGGCGGAAGCCGTGGCGGTCGCGCACGAACTGGCCGTAGCGCAGACGCTCGCCGTCGAGGGCGAAGACGTGCGGCGGCACGGGGATGGGGTCGAGCCCCAGCAACCGATCAATCCACGAAGGTGACTTTGTTGATCTCACGCAGCGTCGTCACTCCCCGGAAGACCATCTCGAGCGCCGACTCGCGCAGAAAGGTCATCCCCTCTTCTTTCGCCGCGCGCTTGATCTCGGAAGCCGGCCGGCGGTCCAGGATCAGCTCGCGGATGTGGTCCGACAGGTCCAGCAGCTCGGAGACGGCCACGCGGCCGTGGAATCCGGTGCCGTTGCACTCGATGCACCCCCGGCCCTCGTGAAAGGTGAACCCGGAGTATACGCCCGGGTCGAGCCCGCTCTCCTCCAGCACCTGGTTGGAGACCTGGACCGGATGCTTGCAGTGCAGGCAGATCTTGCGCACCAGGCGCTGGGCCAGGACGCAGTTGAGCGCCGAGACGAAGTTGTAGAGGTCCACGTTCATGTTGAGGAACCGGCCGAGCACGTCCACCACGTTGTTGGCGTGCACGGTGGTGAACACCAGGTGGCCGGTCAAGGCCGACTGGATGGCGATCTGCGCCGTCTCCGGGTCGCGGATCTCGCCCACCATCACCTTGTCCGGGTCATGGCGCAGGATGGAGCGCAGGCCGCGGGCGAAGGTCAGCCCCTTCTTCTCGTTGACCGGGATCTGGGTGATCCCCCGCAACTGGTATTCCACCGGGTCCTCGATGGTGATGATCTTGTCCTCGGAGCTCTGGATCTCCGACAGGCAGGCGTAGAGCGTCGTGGTCTTGCCCGAGCCGGTGGGGCCGGTGACCAGCACCATGCCGTACGGCTCGCGGATGAACTTGCGCAGCTTGCGCATCATCTCCTCGTCGAAGCCGAGGATGTCGAGGCGCAGGTTCTTGAAGTCCTTGTTCATCGACTCCTTGTCGAGGATGCGGATGACGCAGTCCTCGCCGTGGACCGACGGCATGATGGAGACGCGGAAGTCGATCGTCCGGCCTTTCAGGCGCAGCTTGAAGCGGCCGTCCTGGGGGATGCGCTTCTCGGCGATGTCGAGCTCCGACATCACCTTGATGCGGCTGATGATCGTCTGGTGGTGCCGCTTGTCGATCGGCTCCATGGCCTGGTAGAGCACGCCGTCGATGCGGTACTTGATCAGCACCTCGGTCTCCCGCGTCTCGATGTGGATGTCCGAGGCCCGCCGCTGGATGGCGTTGAACATGGTGGAGTCGACCAGTTTGATGATCGGGCTGGTGTCGGCCGTGATGCGGTCGATCGACAGGACCTCCTCGCCCTCCTCGTCCTCCTGGACGAGCTGGATGCGGAAGTCCTCGCTGGCCTCGTCGAGCACCCGCTGGGCGCTCTCCGACTTCTGCAGGATCTCGTCGATCGCCGAGCGCACCCCGACCTTGACCTCGACGGGCTGGCCCAGCAGCAGCTCCATCTCGTCGATCTTCACCACGTCCGACGGATCGGCCATCACCACCGTCATCCGGCCGTCGAGCTGCGCCTCGGGGATGAAGCCGTAGCGCAGCATGAGGTCGAACGGCACCCGGCGGAACAGGTCGTTGTCGATCCGGAAGTGGGTCATGTCCACGAACTCGAGGCCGTAGCGGGCGGCGAAAGTCTCGGCCTGCCGCCGCTCCTGGGCGAGGCGCGCCCGCGCCTGCTCGACGGTCTCCGCCTCGAGCTCCTTGTCCTGCACCCCGGTCCTGCCGTTGATCACTGCCATCGCAAACTCCTAGTGCTAGAACTTCGACGAACCGAGCATCGAGAACATGGGCAGATAGATCGAGACCAGGAGGATCGCGATGATGGTGCCCATGAATACCAGCATCAGCGGCTCGACCAGCGACAACAGACGCTGCATCCGGGTTTCGACCTGCTCGTCGAGGAAGTCCGAGACGCTGCTCAGCATGTCGTCCAGCGAGCCGGTGGTCTCGCCGACCTTGACCATGTCGATGGCCATGTCGGTGAAGATCTCGCTCGCCTCCAGCGCCGAGAAGAAGGCCTTGCCCTCCCGCACGAGCTGGATGGTCGGCTCCACCCGGCTCCGCACGTACGCGTTGCTCACCGAGGTGGTGGCGATCTCGAAGGCGGGCACCAGCGGAATGCCTCCGGAGAGCAACGTCGACAGGGAGCGGCAGAATTCCGACATCGCGAAGCGGTGGAGCACCGGCCCCAGGAACGGCACCCGCAGCTTCAGCCGGTCGAGGGCCAGCCGGCCGGTCTCCGTGTTCCCCCACGAGCGCAGGGCGAAGAAGCCCACCACCAGCCCCAGCAGGATGAGCGGCCAGTTCTGCGTCGAGAACTGCGAGACCGACAGCACCACCTGGGTGATGAGCGGCAGGTCCGTTCCCAGCTCGGTGAAGAAGCTCATGAACTTCGGCACCACGTAGACCGCCATGATGGCGATCATGCCGATCGACAGGCAGACCAGGACCGCCGGATAGACCAGCGCCGAGACCACCCGCCGGCGGGCGTCGAGCACCAGCTTCATGTAGCGGATGAAGCGGCGGATGACCTGCTCGAGCTCGCCGCTCTTCTCGCCGGCCTTGAGCGACGACGGGTAGAGGCGGGGGAACAGGTCGCCGTGGGCGCCGAAGGCCTCGGAGAGGTCCTCGCCGCTCTTCACCCGATCGCGGACGTCGGTGAGCACCGCCTTGAAGGCCTGGTTGTGCATCCGCTCCAGCATCAGGTCCAGGGTCTGGAGCAGGGGCAGGCCCGCTTTCAGCAGCGCCGCCAGCTCCTGGTTGAAGACCACGAACTCCTGCGCCGGGATGCGCCGCCGGCCACCCCGGCCGAGGCCGGGCAGGGCGAGCTTCGGGGCGCCGCGCCGCCGCACCTCGAACAGGTGGTAGCCGAGCTTGCCCAGATCGCTGCGCAGGGCGGTCTCGTCGCTGGCGGTGAAGACCTCCTCCAGCACCCGGCCGTCCTGGGTTCCTACACGGCAGATGAACTGCATGGCATCCTCTAGGGGTCTATCCTTTTCCGGCGGGGGGCGTCGCCCTCCCGCAGCGTCATCACCATCATCAGCGCCTCGCGGCTCGCTTCACTCTTGGCCAGGCCGAGGCTCATCGTCTGGTCGCACTGAAGGGGCACGTTGGCCTGCAGCAGGATTTTCTCCGGCTGGCCCTCCCCCTGCCGCGCGATCCGGAAGCTCGACAGCTTCACCCGCTGATCGTCGGTGAGATTGCCGAAGCGAAAGCTCACTTTGTAACCCTGTCCCATCTCGTAGATCACCTGCTGCCCCTCCACCCCGCCGAGCCGGGCCTGCGCCTCCATGTCGAAGTTGTCATACGCCAGCAGGTCGCGCAGGCGCTTGGTCAACTGCTCCGGCAGGTCCGAGTGCCGCACCTGGGGCGACACGGTGTTGCGGCTGGCCCGTACGATGAAGATCTCCAGCCGCATCGCCCGCGCCGGGTGGTCGAAGCTGCGCAGCGCCGGCACGATCCGGCTGAGGGCCGCCTGAGTGTCGCGGATCACCAGGGTGTTGCCCTTTGGCTGCAGCTCGACCGTCCCCTTGGGCGACAGCAGCGGGGAGACCAGCGCCACGGCCTCGCTCGCCCGCTGGTGGCGGAAGGTGAAGGCCTGCAGCACCACTTCCGCCGCCGGCTGTGCGGTCAGCGTCGAAGCCAGGGCCAGGACCCAGAGGAAGCTCACCAGGGAGCGCAGCGCCGGCGACACCAGGTCAGATCTCCAGGCTCTCGTCGACGATCCAGGTCACCGAGAGCCCTTCGCCGTTCATCTGGTAGACGCGGGCGCTGGGACGGTTCAGACCTTCGATCGCCGGCGGCTCCTGGGACGCCGGCAGGGCCGGCGCGGGACGCAGGGCGGGCGGCGGCGGCGCGGCGGCGGTCGCGAGCTGCGGCGCCCGGTCGCGGGTCACCGCCAGGGAGGCGACGGCGAGCACTGCCGCGGCGGCCCAGCGGCGCCAGCCGGCGAAGTGGCGGCGCGACTCCAGGCGGCCGGCGTTGCGCAGGGCCGTCACCGCCAGGCGCATGGACTCCACCTCCGACCGCTCCTCGGCGGGGGTGAGCTCCGCCACCGGCAGCCGGCGGAAGAGCAGCAGGGGGTCGGCCTTCAGCGCCTCGGACCGGCAGCTCGGGCAGCCGTCGAAGTGCTCCAGGGCCTGCGTCCAGCCCTCCGGCTCGTCGTCCCGCCGCTTGTCCCGCCGCTTGTCCCGCAATATTGCGAGGCGGCTCCATTCCGGGCAGCTCACTTACTCGTCCCCCCTCTTCCTGGCCAGTCCGAAGCCTTCGGCGTATTCGGGGAAACGCCGCAGGACCTCCTGGCGGAGGATCCTGCGGGCATTGAACAGATGATTGCGCACCGTCGACTCCCGGGAGTCGATGATCTTCGCCACCTCGGCGGAGGACAATCCCTCGATCTCGTACAGCACGAACACCATCCTCTGCTTCTCCGACAGGGCGACCGACAGCTCGCGGAAGACGCTCGCGATCTCCGTCTGCTGCATCCGTGACAGGTCGCGCTGCGCCCTCCCGTCGGCCACCTGGAGCAGGTGCTGGCGCACCGGCTCCTGGCTGCGCTCGCGGGTCTTCCGCGACCGCAGGTGGTCGATGGCCAGGTTGCTGGCGATGCGGTACATCCAGGTGTTGGGGGCCCACCGGGTGTCGAACTTCCGGCGGTTCTCCCAGACCTTTAAGAAGGTCACCTGCACGACGTCCCGGGCCTCTTCGAGGTCGCCGCCCAGGATGCGCTGGCAGAGCTGGAGGAGCGGCTTGGTCTTGCGGTTGATGAGCTCGTTGAGCGCCGACTCGTCCCCTTCGCGAACGGCCATCAGGAGATCGCGGTCGGTCGCCTCGGCCCAGGGCGCCCGCGCGGGGGAGCTGGACGGCTGGCGGTTGGAGTAGACGAGCTCGAGCATATCTGTACGGTATACGGAGGAGCGGGGCAAAGCGTCTAGGAGCCGATCCGACGGTCGCTAAAGCCCGTTGCGACAACAGGTCGAACGGGCGCGCGGATTCCCCACCCCGGCCTCCGGAGTCAACCATTATACTGCCCATGAGATGCGATCCGTCCTCTGGGGACTCTACCAGCTCGCGACGGGCGCCGCCCTGGTCGCGGCGGGCCCCTTCCTGCTCGCCCGCCGGGGGAGCCACTACCTGCCCACCCTGCCGGGCCGGCTCGGCCGGGCGGCCGGGGTGGCCGGGGACATTGGCGGTCATGACGCCCTGTGGCTCCACGCCGTATCGGTGGGCGAGGTGGGGGTCGCCGCCACCCTGGCGCGAGCCCTCTCGCCGGCCGTCCCCCTGCTGGTCACCACCGTCACTCCCACCGGCCAGGAGCGGGCTCGGGCCGTGTTCTCCGGACAGACCTCCGGACGGGCCGGCCGCGCCGAGGTGGCCTACCTCCCCTTCGACCTCGGCTTCGCCGTGCAGCGGTTCTTCCGCCGCCACGAGCCCCGGGCCCTGGTGCTGGTCGAGGGGGATTACTGGCCCTTGCTGCTGCGCGAGGCCCGCCGCCGGGGGCTCCCCGTGGCGGTGGTGAACGGCCGGGTGGGCGACCGCAGCTTCCGGCGGATGCGGCGCCTGCGCCCCTTCCTCGGCCCCCTGTTCGCCGCCGTGGACCGCTTCGGCGTCCAGACGGCCGGGGATCGCGACCGGCTCGTCCGGCTGGGGGTCGATCCTGGCCGCATCGTCGTCACCGGCAACCTCAAATATGAATCGCCCGAGCCGCCCGCCAGCCCCGACCTGGATGCGGCCCTGCGGCGGGTGGCGGAGGGAAGACCCATCCTGGTCGCCGGTTCCACCATGACAGGGGAGGAGGGGCCGGTGCTGGACGCCTTCCGGGCGGCCGGCGTCGGCGAGAGCGCCCTCCTCGTCCTCGCCCCTCGGCACCCGGAGCGCTGGAATGAGGTCGACGAGCTTCTCCAGGCCCACGGCGCCGGCCACGTCCGCCGCAGCGCCCTGCCTGTGGGACCGGGACGGCCAGACGTGGTGCTCCTGGACAGCCTCGGCGAGCTCGCCGGCCTCTACCGCCTGGCCGCCGCGGCCTTCATCGGCGGCACCCTGGTGCCCACCGGCGGCCACAACCCTCTGGAGGCGGCCCGTTTCGGGGTGCCCATCGCCGCCGGTCCCGCGATGCACAACTTCCGCGAGATGGCCGCGGCCTTCGACGCGGCCGGCGCCTGGCGGCGGGTGGCGGACGCCCGCGAGCTGGCCGCGGCCTGGCGGGAGTGGCTGGGGGATCCCGCCGCCGCCCGCGAGACCGGCGGCCGGGGCCTGCGTCTCGTCGAGGAGAACCGGGGAGCCCTGGCGCGGACGCTGGAGATGCTTCAGCCGTTGCTGAGCCAGGTCGAAAAAAGGACATGAAGGCGCCGTCGCCGCCCACCTCGCCCTGGCAGCTCCTCTACGGCGGCGCCCACCGACTCCGGCGGCGATGGTACCTGGACCGGGCCCGGCGCCTGCCCCGGCCGGTGATCAGCGTCGGCAATCTCCACTGGGGAGGCGCGGGCAAGACCCCCCTGGTGGCGGCGCTCGCCGCCCACCTCCGGGACCGGGGCCTCGCCGTCTGCATCCTCTCCCGGGGCTACGCCAGCCGCGGCCGGGGAGTGCGGGTGGTGAGCACCGGTACGGGGCCGTTGCTGGACCCTCAGGACGCGGGCGACGAGCCGGTGCTCCTGGCGGGCGAGCTTCCCGGGGTGGCCGTCGTGGTGGGGTCCGACCGCTACCAGGCCGGCCGCGAGGCCCTCCGGCGTCTCGATCCGGCGCCCGACCTCTTTCTCCTGGACGACGGCTTCTCCCATCTCGCCCTCGCCCGCGACCTGGACCTGGTGGCCTTCCCGGCCTCCGATCCTTTCGGCGGCGGCCGGCTCCTCCCCTCGGGCCGGCTGCGGGAGCCCCTCGCCGCCCTGAGCCGGGCCCATGCGGCAATCCTCACCGGCGCGCCGGACTGGGATGACCGCGACGATCATGGCGCCGCGCTGGCCGCGGCCCTTCGTCCCCACGGCTTCACCGGCCCCGGTTTCGCCAGCGTCACCCGCCCGGGCCCGCCGCGGCGTACGAACGGCGAGGAGCTGCCAGCCAGCGCCCGGGTCCTCCTGGTCACCGCCATCGCCCGCCCCGACTCCTTCAGCACCCTGGCCCGCAGCCTGGGCCTCGCCATCGCCGGCGAGCTGCGCTTCCCGGACCATCACTCCTACCCCCCGGCGAGCCTCGCCCGCATCGCGGCGGCCTGGCGAGCGAACCAGGCCGACGCCGTCCTCATCACCTCGAAGGACCGGGTGAAGCTCCTCGGGCGGCTGGACGCCCCCCTGGCCGAGCTGCCCATCCGCGCCGATCCCGAGCCGGCGTTCTGGGAATGGCTGGACAGGGAATGGGACCGCCTGCGGTAAAGTCCCGTCTCGCGTGAAGAACCGCCCCTTCCGTCACCGCGTCGAGTATGGCGCCTACCTGACCCTCAAGGGATTCCTGCGCGCCCTGCCGCACCCGGCCACCCGCGCCGTGGGCCGTGCCCTGGGGAGCCTCGCCCACGGGATCGACCGCCGGCACCGCGAGGTGGCCCTGCGCAACATGGGCCTCGCCCTCCCCGAGATTCCCGAGGCCGAGCGGCGGCGGCTGGTGCGGGAGTGCTTCCGCCACTTCGGCGCCGCCCTCTGCGACGCCATCTCCTCCACCCGCTTCGACGCCGTGGAGATCTGCCGGCGTTTCACCCTGGAGGGCTGGGAGCACGTGGAAGAGGCCGAGCGGCAGGGCAGGGGGGTCTTCATGCTCACCGCCCATCTCGGCCTCTGGGAGCTGGTCCCGCCGATCGTGGGCCTCTACCGCGGCCCCATCGACATCGTCGTGCGCCCGGCGGACAACCCCTGGCTCGACCGCGAGCTGCGCAGCCTGCGGGAGCGGTTCGGCAACGGCGTCGTGCCCAAGCGGGGCGCCGCCCGCCGGATGCTGGAGGCCATCCGCGCCGGCGGCCGGGTCGGGCTGCTCATCGACCAGCGGGTGCAGGAGCGGGAGGGAATCGCCGTTCCCTTCTTCGGCCGCCCGGCGCTCACCAGCTCCATCCTCGCCCGTGTCTCCCTGCGCACCGGCGCCCCCGTCGTCCCCATGACCGCCTACCCCGAGCCCGAGGGGCGGTACCGGGTCGTCGTCCGCCCGCCCATCTTCCCCCCGGAGTCCGAGGACGACGACGAGGCCGTGGCCGCCCTCACCCGCCGCTACCTGGAGGTTGCCGAAGAGGACATCCGCGCCCACCCCGAGATGTGGCTGTGGATGCACCGGCGGTGGGATGAGCGGAAAAGGAAGGACTCCTAGCCGACGTTTCGTGTTACGATGTCAACATGACTCCGGGAGAGGGAAAAGGAACCACTGATCTGGCGTCCAACAGGGAGCAAGGATAGTAATGGGTGCGCCTGTCTTGGGACACACGGTGCCCGAGCAACTCGTCGAGAAGCAACTCCACGATTACCTGGGTGATTTAGAGAATCTCTGGTTTGCTGACGTCGTCACCTATCTTGGCCCGATTGTCGATGGCGCCGACGATCTGATTCGGGACGAAGTGGAGGCGATCGACCCGAAGAGAGATCGTCTCTTCCTAATTCTTGAGACCGGAGGCGGATACATCGAGGTCGCCCAAAGGATCGCTGATACACTGAGGCGGCACTATCAGTGCGTGGACTTTGTCGTCCCAAATTCGTGTATGTCGGCGGGCACGGTCCTGGCGATGAGCGGCGATGCCATCCATATGGATTATTACTCGGTGCTGGGGCCGATCGATCCTCAGGTTCCGCGAGCGGGAGACGGCGCCCTGATCCCGGCGTTGGGGTACATTGCGAAGTACGAGCAACTGATCGCAAAGGCGAAATCTCCGGAAGGACTCACGATGGCCGAGATCACGTACCTCGTCCAACGCTTCGATCCGGCCGAGCTCTACAGCTACGAACAAGCGAGAGAACTGTCGGTCACCTTGTTGAAGGAGTGGCTGGTCAAGTACAAGTTCCGTGACTGGACCGTGACCGCCTCTCAGAAACTGACGGTCACTGAGCAGATGAAGAGGGACCGGGCCGAAGAAATTGCCATGGCTTTGGGGGACACGTCACGCTGGCATTCCCACAACCGCGGGATCTCAATGGCAGTCCTGGACCGAGACCTGAACCTTCAGATTGAGGATTTGGAGAAGACTCCCGAGATTCACGGTAAGCTTCGTGCGTACTACAAGCTGTTGAAGGGGTATGCTTTAAGAATGGGCCACCTGGCATCTCTGCACCGACTGAACAACTACGTCCCTCTGGGAGAATAGACCATGCAAGTGGTTGAATTAGAGCAGCTTGTGAGCAATGCCAAAGGAGTGACTGAGCGGGATGTGCGCGATGCCTTGGAGGTCATCCGACAGGTGGAAGCGCTTGGCGGAAAGCGCTCTCAGTACAACTTGGCATCCCCGTTTTCTCGCATGCCAAAACCTACAGACCCGAGGATGGTGCTGAAGAGGGCACGCTCCTAGCCTTTGCACTCCCCGCAGCGGCAATGCGGCGCCGCCCCGGAGCTCCTGCTCCCCTACCCCGGGCAGAGCTGAAAGTGCCCAAGGAACTCCTGGATCGCCGCCGGGTCCGCGTTGGTGCCGGAGAAATTGGCCTCAGCGACGGGCTTTTCGGGGTCCGGGTCGGGACCGAACCACATGCCGAAGCGGAGGCGTGGGTCGTGGGGACATTGAGGCATCACCATGGTGACCAGCCCGTGGGTCTGCCGGCGCCCCCGGCTGTTGATGTCGCCCCGGCCTGCGGAGTAGAGGACATCCGTGCCGCCGACGTTCACAGTCCCCCGGCGGACGACCTCTTTGGGATCGAACTTCACGTTGGACTGCGCCCAGCCGGAGTCGTCCGGCCGGGGAGCCTCACCGCGGAGAAAGCGCGCCATCTTCTCCTTGTTGTCCCGCACCTGGCGCATGCTCATGTACATGAAGCCCCGCTGATCGAAACCCTGCTCCTCCCGCCCGACACGGCCCGTACCGGGGGCGCGGTCCGAGAACATGGCCATCTCCATCAGGCCCATGGGAGCGGAGAAGGCGAAGGCGGGGTAGTAGCCGGCCGGGAGCTCCTTGTAGGGGAGCACCGCCCGGACCTTCTCCGCGCGCTTCACCGGATCCTTCATAGCCTCGGCGTAATCCTTGCCCGTCCGGTAACCCCACCAGCCCAGCCCGGCGAATCCGAGCATTCCCAGGAGCACGAGCGCGGCGCAGCCGCAGCCCACGTATACCCAGGGAGAGGTCGGTTTCTTCTGCGGTCTGCCGTCGGCTTCCATGTCACATCTTCTCCGGGACGGGAATGCCCAGGAGCTCTCCCAGGGTCTCCAGGCCGCGCCGGAAGACCTGCACCGTGGCCAGCCGGACGGCGCGCACCTGGGGGTCCTTCTCCTGGAGGATGGGATGGCGGTGGTAGAGGGTGTTGAAGCGCTGGGCGACATCCAGCGCATGCCGGGCGATCAACGACAGCTCCAGCGTCTCGGTGGCCTTCTCGACCGTCTCGCCGATCTGGGCCACCTGGAGGATCAGGTCCCACAGGTCCTCGCTCCACAGCTCGTGGGGGAGGGCCGACACGTCCTCGGCGAAGACGTCCGCAGGAAGCCCCTCCTGCCCCAGCCGCCGGCGGATGTTGTTGGCCCGCACCAGGGAGTACTGGAGGTAGGGCCCGGTCTCCCCCTCGAAGCTCACGGCCTCGTCGAAGTCGAAGGCGATCACCCGGTTGTTGGTCGCCTTGGCCATGAAGAAGCGCAGGGCGGCGGTGGCGATCTGGCGTGACAGGACCTCCAGCTCCGCCTCGCCGAGGTCGCGGTTGCGCTTCAGGACCTCGTCCCGCGCCCGCACGATGAGCTGGTCCATGAGGTCGTCGGCCTTGACGCCGATCCCCTTGCGGCCGGACATCTCCAGCACCTTGTCCTCGCCGTCGGCCTCGTCCAGGTAGCCGAGCAGACGGGCGGTGGCCGGCGACAGAGCGACCATCTCGTAGGCGAAATGGACGGAGCGCTCGGCCTCGGCCTCGTGCCCCAGGGCCTGGAGACCGGCGCGGACGATCTTCTGCAGATAGCTCTGGCGGGTGTCGATGACGTTGAAGACCCGCCAGGCATGGCCGAAGACCGGGTGCCCCTCGACGCCGTCGCGGGTGGTCTCCCACACCCCCTCCTCCGCCCAGAAGCGATAGCCGAAGTCGCGGCCCAGGAGGCCGAACTTCCAGAGCTGGTAGGCGATGTCCTTGCCGACGTAGGTCACCGTGCCGTCGGAGCGGACGATCACCTTGTCGGGGTCCTCCAGGCCGGCGAACTCCTCCGCCTGGGAGAGGGGCATCACCCAGCAGCCGGCGTTCTTCCCCTCCTTCTCCAGGTGGACGGCGCCGGCCTGCTTGAGGAGCCCGAAGGCCTGTTCGAAGAAGTTGTGCCCCAGGATGTCGCTCTCGTGGGTCAGCAGGTCGTAGGAGACGTCGATCCGCCGCATGGTGGCGAGGTGGCGCGCGACGATCCGCCGCGCCACCAGCACGCTCATCTCTGCCCGCGGCCCGCGGGCCGTCTCCATCTCGTGCAGAGTCTCCCGGCGCAGCCGCTGGCGCTCCGGGTCCTCGGCCAGCCAGCGGCCGACCTCGCTGTAGAGGTCCCAGCAGTAGAAGTCGAACGGCTCGGGGAGGGCCGCCACCTGGGCGAGCGACAGCCGCCGCAGGTCGATGAACCCCACCACCACGTCGGCGAGTTGGACGCCAGTGTCGTCGATGTAGTTCTGGATCTCGACGGGGTAGCCCAGGCTTTTCAGCGAGCGGCCCAGGACATCGCCCAGCACGGCGTTGCGCAGGTGGCCGATGTGGGCGGCCTTGTTGGGATTGATGTTGGTGTGCTCGATCACCACCTTGCCGCGGCGCAGGCCGCCCTCGAGCAGGGGAGCGTCCAGGAAGGCGGCGGTGAAGGCCCGGCGGTCGAGGAAGAAGTTGAGGAACCCGGCCCCCTGGACCTGCACGTCGCGCACGGCGTCCGGCCGGCGCAGAGCCCCCGCCAGCTCCTCGGCGATAGCCCGCGGATTGCGCTTCAGGACCCGCGCCAGCTGCATCCCGGCCGGCGAGGAGAGGTCCCCCAGCTCGCGCCGGGGAGGGACCTCCAGCACGGGCTGGTGCGCGACCCCGAAGCGCTCCTGGATCGTCGCGGCCAGCTCGGCCGACAAGCGGTTCTTCAGCTCCGTCCACATGCGCAAAGGAGTCTACACTATGGCAAGAGGAGGGCAGTGAGCCGGAATCACGCCGGGCGCCCTTGATATTATGGATGGGGAGGGCTCGATGGCCGAGATGACGGAAAACCAAGCCGAGAACCGTGTCACCGTAACGATGGACCGCACCCAGCTCGAGCTGGTGGAGGGGGACATCACCGACCTAGACGTGGACGCGATCGTCAACCCTGCCAACGAGCAGCTCCAGCTCGGGACCGGGGTGGCCGGCGCCATCCGGCGCAAGGGCGGCCCCTCGATCCAGGAGGAGTGCGATCGGATCGGCGGCACGCCCGTGGGCACGGCCGTGATGACCGGCGCGGGCCACCTCAAGGCCCGGCGGGTGATCCACGCCGTGGGGCCGGTGATGGGCGCCGGGGACGAGGACAAGAAGCTCGCCGCCGCCGTCCGCGCCGCCCTCGCCCTGGCGGACCGCCGGGGGATGAAGTCCATCGCCCTGCCCGCCATCTCCACCGGCAACTTCGGTTTCCCCATCGACCGGGCGGCGCGCATCATGCTCACCGAGATCCACCGCTTCCTCCAGGGCGGCACCAAGCTCGAGCGGGTGGTCGTCTGCCTCCTGGGCGACGAGGCCTTCGGCGTCTTCAAGCGCGAGCTGCGCCGCGGGTTCCGGTAGTGGCTGCCCCCGCCGTCGTCCTCGTCCGGCCGCGGGAGGAGGGCAACGTCGGGTCCGCCGCCCGGGCCATGGCCAACATGGGGCTCTCCCGCCTCTTCCTGGTGGAGCCGGCGGCGGCGCTCGGCGGCACGGCCCGCGCCTTCGCCGTGGGCGCCCGCGCAGTGCTCGACGGGGTCGTCCGCGCCCCCAGTCTCCCTGAGGCCCTCGCCCCCTTCCGCCGCGTGGTGGGCACCACCTCCACCCGCGACCGACGTCTGGGCATCCCCTTCCTCACCCCGCGGGAGCTGCCGCTCTGGCTCGCCCAGGACCCGCCGGACACCCCCACCGCCCTGGTCTTCGGGCCCGAGGTGGGAGGGCTCACCAACGAGGAGCTGGCCCTGGCCGGCGCCGTGGTCACCATCCCCTGCTCGCCCGTCCAGCCCACGCTGAACCTCGCGCAGGCGGTGCTCATCCTCGCCTACGAGCTCTTCCTCGACCGTGGCGACACCCCCGCCGGCGATGCCTGGGAGGAGCCCCCCGCCGAGGCCGGGGAGATCGACGGCCTCCTCGCCCACGCCGCCGACGTCCTCACCGAGGTCGGCTTCGCCCGCGACGACAGCTTCGCGGGCGTGCTGCGCGACCTCCGGCGCCTCGCCGCGAGGGCGGCGCCGGCGAGCCGGGACGTCAGGATCCTGCGCGGGATCTGCCGGCGGGTGCAGGGGGCGCTCAAGAAGGGAGAGGTATAGGAAGGCGTCTGCCCTTCGAAGCCTCACCCCCGGCCCCATAGGCGCTAACTTTGCCTCCGAGGGGCCCCCTCCCAAGACCCTCATCACCCCGGCCCTCTTCTCCCGCCCCCTCCCAACCCCCCTCACCGGGAGAAGAGGGAGACCAGCAAGGTCGCTCCAACC
>JAJKHS010000025.1 GCA_021154885.1 Thermoanaerobaculum sp. | reverse complement strand
TGTGAGGGTCGGGGATGAAGCGAAGTTTTCTGGCCATACCCTATAAAGACGGAAAAACTCGCTCGCGTCTTACAACTATTTTCGCTCGTGGTCTATCCAGGTAATGGATGGACGTGCAGGGATCTGGTCTGGGCTTTTCAATGTAGAAAGAGAAACTCACCTTGAGCTGAGCCGGACTGAGTCGATGCCGACCGGCCGCAGCCGCTGGAGCCAGGAGCCGGTGCCAGGCTCTGGCTCTTCGGGGGCGCGCCGAAAAGGCAAAGACCCGCTCCGGCAGCGCCGTCGCGGGTCAATCCTCCGTCACGGACAGGTGCCGAAGGCGCCGGTGTCCAGCACGGTCTTGAACGTCTGTCCCTCGGGGTTGGTGTAGATCTTGACCGTTCCCGTCCTGGTGTCGGTCACCGTGACGGTCACCTCCACATCGGTCAGACCGCTGAGGAAGACCCAGAACCGGTTGTTGAGGCTGCAGGCGTTGAGCACCTTGAGGGTCAGCTCCACGTTCGACGGGCTGAAGAACCAGAAGTAGCCGCTGTCCGGGGTGAGCTCGACCCCTTGGGCGGAGCCGGTGAGACCGGCGGCGGTCTTCCAGGCGGCGGTCACCAGGAAGCGGTTGGCGGAGAGGCAGAGGATGCTACCGCCGGCTACGCAGGCGCTGGTCGCCTCGTAGGCGCCGATATCGCAGAGAGGCGTGCCCGTGTTCCGGATCCCCGGTCGCGCGGCACCGCGCTGGTCGGTGGCCTCGCAGGCGCGGCCACCCGAGCCGGGTGCCGCCGGGTTGCCGTTGTCAAGCGCGGGACTGCCAGGACCCAGGGGGCGGACCGGGGTCGGCCCACCGACGAATTGCAGGCCGCCGATCTTGATGGGGATCGACGAGTTCACCTGGTCGTGGTTGGCCGCGGAGGGGCCGAGGCAGGCGCTGTCGGCGGAGCCGATATAGTTGTAGCTGGAGTCGACCGGCCCCCAGCAGTCGGGCTGGGAGCCTGCGATATTGCCGGCGATGATGGAGTTGGAGATCACCGGCGCGATGCCGATGAAGGCGTTGTTCTCCACCAGCAGGCCGCCGCCCCGGAGGGCGCTGTTTTCCACGACTGTGATGTTGTTGATGGTGGCGTGGGCGGTGCCGTAGATATAGAGGCCGCCGCCGAAGTCGGCGTCGGCGTGATTGTTCGAGACCGTGACGTTGGCGAGGTTCACGGCGCCGCCGGCCGCCAGACCGCCGCCGCCGCGCAGCGAGCTGTTGTTCGCGATCGCGCTCTGGGTCATCGCCAGCGAGGCGTGGTTGCCGTTGGAGTAGAGGCCGCCGCCGAATCCTGGTCCTTCCGGCCCCGCGACGCTGGCGTTGCCGGTGACGATGCTGCGCAGGAGCGTCAGGCTGCCGGCGTTGAGGATGGCGCCGCCGAGCCCCGGGGCCTTGCCGTTGCGCAGGGTGACGTCGCGGATCTCGACCGTCACGCCGTCGGGCACCTGGAAGATACGATCGAGGCCGCCGCCGTCGATGATGGTGCTGACGGCACCGTCGCCCAGCAGGACGAGGTTGCCCTGGACGTCCAGGTCGCCCGTGGCGCCGAGGTCCTCGCCGGTGCCGGGGATCGTCAGGGTGTAGGTGCCGGCGTGGAGGAGGATGACGTCGTCGCCGGGGTTCTGGTTGGCGGCGAGGATGGCTTCGCGCAGCGAGCAGTCCTGCGGCGTGCAGGCGCCGCCGGCGGAGTCGGTGGTCTTGGTGGGGATGAAGACCGCGGCCTGGACGGCCGACGCGGCTGCCCACACGGCCAGGGAGACGGCCGCGGTGGTGAATACCCTCAGAATTCTGCGCATCATGATCGTTTCTCCTGCGAGATCGCTCGCAAAAATTTGATCGGAGTCTCCGGCGCGCGGCTGCCTAGGATTCCACGCTTGGATCGTACCGACGCCGAGGTCCAAGCTGCTCGTTCTCGTGCGCTTCTGAAAGGTTTACGGAAGACGGGATGGAAGCGTCTAGAACGAATGATGAGACTCGCAGTGGTGTGCCCTTCTCGCTGCTTAGGGTAGGGGCGGGTCTGGACGGGTGGTTGGGGGCTCGACCCGCCTTGGGGGAGGGCGATCTCGCCGTGGCAGGGCGGGTCGCGCCCCCAACCACCCGTCCAGACCCGCCCCTACCCTAAGCCAAGTTAGCGCGTATGGGGACCGAGGGTGAGGTGGGCTCGCGGCAACCCCTGCTAGACTCCCGCGGTGCCTGAACCCTCAGCGGAGCCCTGAAGATATGACGCGACGAATCGCGAAACCCGTTTCCGCCCTCTTCCTCCTCCTGGCCCTGCTCCTGCCGTCGGCGCCGTCGGCGCAGCTCGCTCCCCCGCCGCTGGAGCCGGCGACGACGGGCGGCGTGGCGGAGGTCGACCGCACCCTCGCCAGGCTGTCGACGAACAAGCGGCTGCTGGTGATTGGCGCCCATCCGGACGACGAGGACACGTCGCTGATCGCCCTCGTCTCCCGGGGCATGGGGGGCGATGCGGCCTACCTCTCCCTGAGCCGGGGCGAGGGGGGGCAGAACGTCATCGGCCCGGAGCTGGGGGTGGGCCTGGGCTTGCTGCGCAGCCGCGAGCTGCTGGCCGCCCGCGCCGTGGATGGCGGCCGGCAGTTCTTCGCCCGCGCCTTCGACTTCGGCTACACCCGCTCGCTCGACGAGACCCTCCGCCTCTGGCCGAAGGACGTGCTGGTGGATGACGCCGTGCGGGTGATCCGGCGCTTCAGGCCGCAGGTCGTGGTCTCCGTCTTTCCTGGGGTCCCCCACCCCAACCACGGCCAGCATCAGGCCGCCGGGGTGACCGCCTACGCGGCCTTCCCCCTGGCGGGCGATCCCCAGGCCCTGCCGCAGCTCACGGCCGAAGGGCTCTCTCCCTGGACGCCCGCAGTCCTCTACCGCTCGACCTACTTCGACCCGAACGCCAGCACCATCACCTTGTCGACCGGCGGCATCGACCCGCTGGCGGGCAAGTCGATGTTCCAGCTCGCCATGGCGAGCCGCAGTCAGCACCGCTCGCAGGATATGGGGCAGATCCAGCGCCTGGGACCGCAGCAGACCCGGGTCGCCTGGGTGCAGGGGGGCCAGGGCAAGGAGGCCAAGGATCTCTTCGACGGCATCGACACGCGCCTCTCCTCGCTCGCGGCGACCGTCGCCGACGCCGGCCGCCGAAGGAGCGCCCAGGAGCGCCTGGACGCGGCGCAGGCTGCGGCCGAGCGGGCGCGGGCAGCGCTCAATCCCGCGCATCTCGACGCGGCCGTGCCGGCCTTCCTCGAAATCCTGAAGGATCTTCAGACGGTGCAATCCGCGCTTGCCGAGGAGGACCGCCCCGTGCGCGAGCTGATCGGCGAGAAGATCGCCATCGCCGCGGCCGGCCTCGCCGCCGCCGCGAACCTGGCGGTGGACGCCACCACCACCGACCCGGAGGAGCTGACGCCGGGAGCGGAGCTCCCCGTGCAGGCCGCGCTCTGGAACGACGGCACCCATGCTCTCGTCGGCGTGGCGGTGGCGCTGGTGCCGGCTCCGGAGTGGGGCAGCCAGCCCTTCGCCGGAGAAGCCAAGGATCTGGCGCCGGGCGCCCTCGGCACCTGGGACCTCAAGCCCGCCGTGCCGGCCTCGGCGCCGCCGACAATCCCCTACTTCCTTCGCAAGCCCATGCAGGGGAGCCTCTACGACTGGTCCGCGGCCACGGCCGCCGAGCGCGGCCTGCCCTTCGGCCCGCCGCCGCTCACCGCCCGCTTCAGCTTCACTCTCGACAGCGTGCCCGTGACCCTGGAGCGGGAGGTGGTCCACCTGCACCGCAACCAGTCGGTCGGCGAGGTGCGCCGGCCGCTACGGGTGGTACCGGAGGTGGAGGTGGCAGCGGCGGACGGCATCCTGGTCTGGCCCATCCAGAGCCGCGAGCCCCGCCGGCTCAAGGTGACGCTCACCTCTCACTCGAAGTCTCCGCTGCACGGCCGGCTGGAGGCCGGGGCCGATACCGCTGGAATTACCGTCGCGCCGCAGGTCTTCTCCCTGGCCGCCGCCAACGAGCCGCTCGACCTGGAGCTCGTCCTCCAGTCGCCGAAGGAGCTGAAACCCGGCCGCGCCAGCCTGAAGCTCGCGGCGGTGCTGGACGACGGCCGCCGGTTCGACGTCGCCGTGCCGGTCATCGACTATCCCCATATCCGCGCCACCCCACGGCCGGTGCCGGCCGAGGTGGCGGTGCAGACCGCCGACCTGCGCCTGCCCGCCTTGAAGCGGGTGGGCTACGTGCGGGGCGCCTCGGACCGCGTCCCCGAATTCCTGCGCCAGGTCGGGGTGCCAATCGAGCTGCTGGAGGCCGAGCAGCTCCAGTCAGGGGACCTCGGGCGCTACGACGCGATTGTCATCGGCAGCCGCGCCTACGAGACCGATCCGGCCCTACTGCGCGCCAACCGCCGGCTGCTCGACTACGCCCGCAACGGCGGGTTGGTGATCGTCCAGTACCAGCAGACCGGCTATTTCGAGGGCAAGTTCGCCCCTTACCCGCTCGAGCTCTCCCGGCCGCCCGACCGGGTGACGGACGAGACGGCGGCCGTGCAGATCCTCGACTCGATAAGCCCGGTCTTCAACGTGCCCAACAAGATCGGGCCCGGGGACTGGGAGGGGTGGGTGCAGGAGCGCGGGCTCAGCTTCGCCCACACCTGGGACCCGGCCTACATGCCGCTGCTGTCGATGAAGGACCCGGACACCCCGGACCTCAAGGGCGGCCTGCTGGTGGCGAAAACCGGCAAGGGCGTCTACGTCTACACCGGCCTCGCCCTCTTCCGCCAGCTCCCGGCCGGCGTGCCCGGGGCCTACCGGCTGTTCGCCAACCTGCTGGCTCTCGGGAAGGCCGTACCGAAAAGCGGATAGACTGATTCACTCATGAACCGACTCCGCTCTCTGATCGTGACGGCCGTGCTGGCCCTGCTCGCCGCGAGCTGCGGCGACGGCCGCAAGCCCCTGACGATCTACTCCCCCCATGGGCGCGACCTGCTGGCCCTGATGGAGAAGGCCTTCGAGGCGAAGCATCCGGAGGTGGACGTCCGCTGGCTCGACATGGGCTCGCAGGAGGTCTACGACCGCATCCGCTCCGAGGGCGCCAACCCGCAGGCCGACGTCTGGTATGGCGGGCCGCAGACCATCTTCATCCGCGGTGCCGCGCTGCTGGCGCCCTACCGGCCCACGTGGGCGGACGCGATTCCGGCGGGCAGCCGCGATCCCGGGAACCTCTTCTTCGCGGTCTACCGCACGGCCCCGGTGCTGGTCTACAACTCGGCGAAGCTGGCGCCCCAGGATGCGCCGGCGGACTGGGACGACCTCCTCGAGCCGCGCTGGAAGGGGAAGATCCTGGTCCGCGACCCCCTGGCGAGCGGCACCATGCGCACCCTCTTCGGCATGGTCCTGGCCCGCTCGGTCAAGGAGACGGGGACCCCTGACCGCGGCTGGGAGTGGCTGCGCCGCTTCGACGGCCAGACCAAGGAGTACGTGCAGAACCCCGCCCTGCTCATGGAGAAGCTCCAGCGCGCCGAGGGGCTGATCACCGTCTGGGAGCTCACCGACATGCTCTGGCAGGCGAAGCGGGGAGCCCCCCTGGGCTACCACTTCCCGAAGAGCGGCACGCCGGTGATCGACGACTCGATCGGCTTGGTGAAGAACGCTCAGCATCCGGAGACGGCCAAGGTGTTCATCGAGTTCGTGGGCAGCGTCGAGGGGCAGGAGCTGGCGGCCCGCGAGGCCTTCCGCCTGCCGGCCCGCACCGACCTGTCGCCGGAGCGGCTGCCGCAGTGGGCACAGGAGGTCTTGAAGGAGATGGTGCCGGCCGACGTGGACTGGGGCCTGATCGTCAAGAACGGCCAGCAGTGGATGGCCACCTGGGATCGCACCGTGCGCGGGCACGGCGCCGCGGCCCATTGAGACCTTCCCGTGGCCTTCCTCTCCCTGGAGCAGCTCGACAAGAGCTTCGGCGCCCAGACCGTTCTCCGCGGCCTGTCGCTGGAGGTGGCGAAGGGTGAGATCCTCGCCCTGCTGGGCCCCTCGGGCAGCGGCAAGACCACGGCCCTGCGCCTGATCGCCGGCTTCGAGGCGCCGGACCGCGGCCGCATCCGGGTGGAGAGCGCGGACGTCACCGCCCTGCCTCCCGAGCGCCGGCATTTCGGCATGGTCTTCCAGCACTACGCCCTCTTCCCCCATCTCACGGTGGGCGAGAACGTGGCCTTCGGCCTCGCCGGCGTCGCTGGGAAGGTGGACAGCGCCCGGCGGGTGGCCGAGGCCCTGAACCTGGTGGAGCTCCCCGGCTTCGCGGGGCGGCGGGTGGGGGAGATCTCGGGCGGCCAGCAGCAGCGGGTGGCCCTGGCCCGGGCCTTGGCGCCCGAGCCCCGCGTCCTGCTGCTCGACGAGCCCCTCTCCAACCTCGACCCCACCCTGCGCGAGCGCACCCGCCGCGAGCTCAAGCGGGCCATCCAGCGGGTGGGGATCACCACCGTGCTGGTCACCCACGAGCAGGAGGAGGCCTTCCACCTGGGCGACCGGGTGGCGGTGCTGCACGGCGGCGTCCTGCACCAAGTGGGGAGTCCCGAGGACCTCTACGAGCGGCCGGCCACCCGGTTCGTGGCGACGTTCGTGGGCCGGGCGAGCGTGCTCCCGTGCGTGCTGGAAGGGGACGGCGCCGTCTGGGTGCCCCACCCGGCCCTCTCGGGACCGACCGGCGCGGCGGCAGGCCCGGTCCGCTGGTCCGCGGCGCCGGCCCCGGAGCTGGCGGGCGCCGGGCCGGGCGAGGAGGTGGACCTCGTCGTCCGCCCCGAGTCGCTGACCTTCGTGGGCGCCGGAGACCCCAGGGCGCTCGCCGGCCGGGTGACCGAGCGGCGCTACGCCGGCCCGGTGACCTACTATCAGGTGGCGCTCGCCGCCGGCGGCGAGGTGGAGGTCCTGGCGCCGCCCGGCGCGGCCACGACGGGCGACGCCGTGCGGGTGGCGCCCGATGCGCAAGGTCCCGCACCCCGGCTGTTCCGGCAGATGAGAGAACAGGCGAGAGACCAAGTGAGAGACAATTGAGAGAATTTACAGAACCTTGACGTTCCCCCAAGCGTAGACGAAGTAGAAGGGAACGGCCGTGAAAAGAGCAACCTTACTCCCCGCCCTCCTCATCGCAGCCCTGCTGGCCTGGCTGGTGGGCTACCCCCTGCTCATGACGCTGATCGAGGCGCTGGGCGGGCCGGGGCGGTGGACCCTCGGCTGGTTCGGCGAGTTCTTCAGCCGGCGGGACGAGTGGATGGCTCTCTGGCGGAGCCTCTGGATCTCCGCCGCCTCCGTAATCCTGGCGGCGGTGGTGGGAGTGCCCCTGGCCTTCCTTTTCGAGCGCACGGAGTTTCCGGGCCGGCGGGTGCTGGGCGCCATCGTCGCCCTGCCCGTGGCGCTGCCTCCCCTGGTGGGTGTCATCGCCTTCCTCTTTCTCTATGGCGAGAGCGGCTTCGCCTCGCGGGCCGTGCAGGCGGCGCTGGGGCTCTCCCAGCCGCCGTGGCGGCTGGTGGGGCCGGGGGCCATCCTGCTGGTGCACGCCTACTCGATGTATGTCTACTTCTACCTGTTCACCCGGGCGGGGCTGGCGCGCCTGGATGCGGCTCTGCTGGAAGCGGCGGCCTCGCTGGGGGCGAGCCGGTGGCGCACCCTCTTCCGGGTCACCCTGCCGCTGCTGCGGCCGGCCCTGGCAGGCGCCGCGCTCCTCACCTTCATGACGGCCCTGGCGTCCTTCTCGGCGCCCTACCTCTTCGGCGGCGGCTTCCGGGTGATGACCACCCAGATCGTGGCCTCCAGGCTCAACGGCGAGCTCGGCCTCGCCCAAGCCGAAACGGTGATGCTCGCCCTCCTCGCCCTCCTCGGGCTGCAGGCGATGCGGCGGGCGGACCGGGTCGCGGCCGTGGGCACCGGAGTGCGGGGGATCGCGCCCGCCCGCAAGCGGCTGCGCACCCCTCTGGCACGGGGCCTCGCCGGCTTCTTCGGCTGGCTGCTGGCGATCTTCCTCCTGCTCCCCCACGCCGTTCTCGCCCTGGTCTCGCTGGTGCCGCCCTTCACCTGGACGTCGCAGTTCTTTCCGCCGGTGCTCAACTTCGGCAACTGGACATCGCTCGTCTCGCAGTCCGAGCGCCTGCGGCCGGTGGTCAACTCGCTGTGGATGGCGGCCGTGGCGACCGTGGCGGCCCTGGGGCTGGGGTTCGCCGCCGCCCGCTTCGCTGCGGCGCGCCGGGACCGGATGGGAGGCCTCCTGGAGGGATTGATCGCCGTGCCCTGGGCGGTCCCCGGCACCGTCTTCGCCGTGGCCCTGGCCACCACCTTCAGCGCCCACCAGCCGTGGCTCGGCCGCTTCGTGCTCATCGGCACGCCGTGGATTCTGCCCCTGGCCTACCTGGTGCGCAACCTGCCGCTTACCGGCCGGGCGGCCCTCGCCGGGCTGCGCCAGCTCGACCCATCGCTGGAAGAGGCGGCGGCCTCCCTGGGCGCCGGCCGCTGGCGCCGGCTCGGGCGGGTGACGCTCCCCCTGCTGCGCCCGGCTCTCGCCGCCGGCGCCGGCCTCGCCTTCATCACCGCCCTGGGGGACTTCGTGGTCTCCATCGTCCTCTATACCTTCGACACCCGCCCCATCTCCATCGAGATCCTCTCCAGCCTGCGGCTGCAGGATCTGGGGATGGCGGCGGCCTACGGCGTCCTCCTCATGACCGCGAGCGCCGCGGCTTTCCTGCTCTGGGGGCAGGGAGAGGCAGGCTGAAAGAGAGTCATGGAGTCCAGCTCGCTCAAGCAGCTCTCGGTCCTCATGGCCACGGTCTTCGTGGACATGATCGGCTTTCTCATGGTGGTGCCGACCCTCCCCTTCTATGCCAAGCAACTGGGGGCGCGGCCGGTGGTCATCACCCTCATCATCTCGTCCTTCTTCTTCGCCCAGCTCCTCACGGCGCCGCTCTGGGGCCGCTTCTCCGACCGCTACGGCCGCCGGCCCGCGCTGCTGGTCGGCCTCTCCTCCTCGGCCATCGCCTTCGCTCTCTTCGGCCTGGCCAACACCATCTGGCTGCTCTTCATCTTCCGGCTGGTGCAGGGGGCGGGCGGGGGGACGACCGGGGTGGTGCAGGCCTACGTCAGCGACTCGGTGCCGCCGGAGGAGCGGGCCAAGGCATTGGGATGGATCAGCGCCGCCACCAATGCCGGGGTCATGATCGGTGGCGCGGTGGGCTCCCTCGCCGCCCATCTCGGACCCTGGGGACCGGGCTTCGTG
Organism: Thermoanaerobaculum sp.; assembly: GCA_021154885.1. Taxonomy (GTDB): domain Bacteria; phylum Acidobacteriota; class Thermoanaerobaculia; order Multivoradales; family UBA5704; genus DATARR01. Next base: position 74,737 of record JAJKHS010000025.1, on the reverse strand, counting down.
GCGGCCGGCCTCTGCACCCTCAACGTGATCTCGGCCTGGCTCTGGTTGCCGGAGTCGCGCCGGAGCGACGTCCCTGCCGAGGGCGCGCCCAAGCCGCAACGCCGGCCCCTGTTGCAATCGGTGCTCGCCGTGCTGCGGCATCCGCGGTCGCCGGCGAGCTCCCTGATCTGGATCTACACCATTGCCATGATGGCCTTCATGGGAATGAACGGTATCCTCGCCCTCTATCTCGGAACGGCCTACGGCGTCACCGTGCGGACCATCGGCTTCTTTTTTACCTACATCGGCGCCATCGGCCTGGTCATGCGCGCCGTGCTGCTCGGACCGGCCGTCCGCCGTTTCGGAGAGGTCGGCGTGACACGGTTGGGCGCCTTGTCCCTGGTGCTCGGGCTCGCGGGCATCCCGCTTCCGGCCCTGGTGGACCTGCCTGGCAGCGTGCGCTTCGGCCTGTTGGCCGTGGTGACTCTGCTGGTGCCGGTGGGGACCGCCCTCCTCTTCCCTGCGACCACGGCCCTGCTCTCCCGTCGCACCTCACGCGAGGAGATGGGGCAGACCATGGGCGTCCAGCAGTCCTTCGGCTCGGTGGCCCGGCTGGTGGGACCGGTCTGCGCCGGCGCGATCTACGAAGTGGACATCCGCTACCCGTTCTGGGCCGCGGCGGCGCTGATGCTCTGCACGAGCTTCCTCACCACGCGGCAGAGGGCGCCGGAGTCGCGTCCGGCGGCGGCCGAAGAGGACCGGGGGGATGAGGGGGTCTTCTCCGCTCCAAAACCATCATGATAGAGTTGGTCACAAATATGGAGCGAGCCGAGCGAAAGGAGACTGAGGTGAGCGAAATCGAAAACCGCGGTTACGTAAATCCCGGCGTGCTGGTCTCGACCGACTGGGTCGCGAATCACCTGAACGATCCGCAGGTCCGCATCGTCGAGTCGAACGAGGACCCGCTGTTGTATCCCTCGGGGCATATCCCCGGTGCCGTCGAGGTGGACTGGACGCGGGACCTGAACGATCCCGTCCGGCGCGACTACCTGGGCAAGGAGGGTTTCCAGGCGCTCATGCGGCGCATCGGCGTCACCAAGGACACGACGGTCGTCTTCTATGGCGACAAGAACAACTGGTGGGCCACCTACGCCTACTGGGTGTTCCAGCTCTTCGGGCACGACAAGGCGAAGATCGTCGACGGCGGCCGCATCAAGTGGCTCAACGAGGGGCGCCCGCTGACCAAGGACGTGCCGAGCTATCCGCCCAGCGACTACGTGGCCGCCGAGCGGGACGACAAGCGCATCCGCGCCTTCCGCGACCAGGTGCTGGAGCACACCAACGCCAAGAAGCCGATGATCGACGTGCGCAGCCCCGCCGAATACTCGGGCGAGAAGCTCCACATGCCGGACTATCCCAACGAGGGCGCCTTACGCGGCGGCCACATCCCCGGCGCCAAGAGCGTCCCCTGGGCCAAGGCGATCAACCCGGATAACGGCACCTTCAAGAGCGCCGACGAGCTGCGCGCCCTCTATGAGCAGGAGGCGGGTCTCAAGCCGGGCGACGACGTCGTCGTCTACTGCCGCATCGGCGAGCGGAGCAGCCACACCTGGTTCGTCCTCACCCACCTGCTGGGCTACAAGCAGGTCCGCAATTATGATGGAAGCTGGACGGAGTGGGGGAACCTGGTAGGAGTGCCCATCGAGCGCTGATCCCGGACGATCCCCAGGAGGAGGACGAGCGTGCCATGGCCGTACCGGAGAAGCTGACGCAGACCCTGGATCTGCTCGGGTCGGTTCCCGACCGCACGGAGCGGATCCAGCTCCTCATCGACATCGCCGGCCGTTTCGAGGAGGTGCCGCCGCGGCTCGCGCAACGGCCCTTCCCGGAAGAAGCCCAGGTGCCGGCCTGCGAGTCCGAGGCCTACGTCTTCCCCGAGCCGCGGCCGGACGGCACGCTCGACTTCCACTTCGCCGTGGAGAACCCGCAGGGGATCTCGGCCAAGGCCATGGCCGTGATCCTCGACGACACCCTCTCCGGCGCCCCCCTCGAGCAGGTGGCCGAGGTGCCGACCGACATCGTCTATAAGGTCTTCGGCCGCGAGCTCTCCATGGGCAAGTCCATGGGGCTGATGGGGATGGTGGGGATGGTGGCAAACCTGGCGAAGAAGCGGGTGGAGGGGACGGCGTAAGCGTCCGTCCCGGCGCCCAAGAACCTCACCCCTGTCCCCTCTCCCACCGCCCTCCCTCCGGCCGGGAGAGGGGAACGCGGCTGAAGGGTTCTTGCTGTTCTCCAAGAGGAAACCCGGCCGGACGGTTTTGTCTTTCTCCCTCTTCTCCCGGTTGGGGGGAGTGCGGTGGGAGAAGAGGGCCGGGGTGATGAGGGTCTTGGGGAGGGGGAGAGATCAACTTTGCGCCAAAAAGTGCTTGACGACCACCAACGCACGGCGTAAAGTCAATCCCGTGACGAATCCTCAGCCTGCCCGCCCCCGCCTCGTCCCTCCTCCCGCGCTGCATCTGACGGCGATCGACAACTTGCGGTTCATCCGCGAGACCATGGAGGGGGCGGCGTACTTCACGGCGGTGTCGGGCCTTGGGGAGATGGCTGTGGGCGCTACGGCACTGGGGGCGGCGTACCTGGCGGCACGCCAGGCGAGCTTTCCGGGGTGGCTCGCCACCTGGCTGGGGGAGGCCCTGCTGGCCTTCCTCATCACCGTCGGCGCCGTCGTCTGGAAGGCCCGCCGGGCGGAGGTGAGCCTGTTCTCCGCGCCGGGCCGGCGGTTCGTCCTCGGCCTCCTGCCGCCGCTCTTCGCCGGCGCTCTGCTGACGGCGGTGCTGCTGGTCTCCGGCATGGTGGCCTTGCTGCCCGGGGTGTGGCTGCTGCTCTACGGCACAGGCGTCGTCACGGGGGGCGCCTTCTCGGTACGCACGGTGCCGGTGATGGGCCTCGGCTTCATGGCGCTGGGCGCGGTGGCGCTGGTGGCGCCCCCGTCGTGGGGGGGCGCCCTGATGGCAGCCGGCTTCGGCGGCCTGCATCTGATCTTCGGCGCGTTCATCGCCTGGAGGCACGGTGGCTAGGGCGCTCAAGCACGAGGACGGCGGCGCCGGCCATGCCGGCGGCCTCGGAGACGAGGAGGCCGAGATGACCGTCGCCGGTCCCGCTCTCCAGACGGCGCTGGACCTCGACCGCCTCATCCACGAGCGGATGCGGCTCGGCATCGTCAGCGCCCTGGCGGTGAACGATCAACTGAGCTTCAACGACCTCAAGAAGCTGCTCAAGACGACGGACGGCAACCTGAGCGTCCACGCCCGCAAGCTGGAAGAGGCTGGCTACATCGCCTGCGAGAAGTATTTCGAGGGACGGATGCCGAAGACCGAGTATCGGCTGACCCGCCCCGGCCGCCGCGCCCTCGAGCGCTACCTCGATCACATGGAGGCGATCATCCACGCCACCCGGGAAGGCTGAAGCAGGGCCTTCTCGTGTCCTGATGCTTTGTCGGGCAAAGTAATTTATCGAAGGAGATCGAGGAGGGTGCTGACGTGAAGATCATCCGGGTCCTGGCTTTTCTCGCCCTGGGGCTTGCCATGCTGGCGGCCGTGGGGCTGTGGATTCTGAGCTCGCTGCCGCGAGCGCGGCCCCAGACCCCGCTGGCGGTGGCGGCGGCCAGCGGCACGCGGGAGGAGCTGCGGCGGGAGCTGGCGGTGTATCCCGGCGTCCAGGGGAGCGAGAGGCTGGGAGCCCTGATCTGGGCGTCGCGCACCGGGCGGACCGACTCGATCGCGGAGCTGGTGCACGCCGGCGTCGATCCCAATCAGCAGGACTCGGGTCCCAACGGCTGGACGCCGCTGATGCATGCCATCCACAAGAATCAGCTCGGGAGCGTGCGCGCCCTCCTCTCGGCTGGAGCCGAGCCGGACTCGGCGGCCCCGAACGGTCTCACCCCCCTGATGCTGGCGGCGGCCCAGGGTGAGGGGGAGATCGTGGAGGAGCTGCTGGCCACCGGGGCCGACCCGCGGCTGAAGCAGCCCGGCGGGGAGACGGCGCTCACTCACGCCGTCATCGCGGCGGACGCCCGGTGCGTCAAGGCGCTGCTGGGCAGGGCGCCGGATCTGCGGCTTGGGGATACTTGGGAGGATTGGCTCGCCCCGAAAGTCGCCCGGCTGCGCGGTCGCACCAAGGTGGTCACCCTGCTCGACCACGCCGGGGAGGGACGGCGATGAGCGCTCCGCTGCGTCTCGCTCCTCCCGCGACAGGTCCCGCCGGACTCGCCGGACCCGGCCTGCACGCGGCCATCATCATGGACGGCAACGGGCGCTGGGCGATCTCCCGGGGCCGGCCGCGCTCGGCGGGTCACGCGGCGGGCGTCGAGGCGGTCCGCCGGGTGGTCGAGGCCGCGGGCGAGCTGGGAATCGGCACGCTGACCCTCTTCGCCTTCTCCTCCGACAACTGGCGGCGGCCGGACGCCGAGGTGCGGGCCCTGATGCGCCTCTTCCGCAGCTATCTGACGGCGGAGGCGGCCAAGTGCGCGAAGAACGGCATCCGCATTGCCGTGATCGGCCGGCGGGACCGGCTCTCGCCGGGTCTGGTGCGGGTGGTGGAGGAGGCCGAGGCGGTGACTGCGGGGGCGGGAGCGGACCGCTTCCTGCTGCGCATCGCCGTCGACTACTCGGCGCGGGACGCCATCCTCCGCGCCGCCGGGCGCTGCCACGGTCAGGGGGAGCTCTCGCGAGAGGCCTTCTCGCAGCTCCTCGCCGATCCGCCCCACGACGGCCGGCCGGTGCCGGACGTCGACCTGCTGATCCGCACCGGCGGCGAGCAGCGGCTGTCGGATTTCCTGCTCTGGGAATGTGCCTACGCCGAGCTGATCTTCACCGACCGCATGTGGCCCGACTTCGAGAGAGCCGACCTCGCCGAGGCCGTACGGGAGTTCCACCGGCGCGAAAGGCGGTTCGGGGCCGTGCCGGGGCCGGTTTCGGTGGAGGAGAGGGTGGGGGTCTCGGTGCGGTAAGCCCGCGGCTACACCACCTCCACCCACTCCAGCCCCACCCCCGGGTCCTGCAGGATCTGCCGGGCGATGCGCTGGAACGTCTCCCCGGAGTCGGTGACGCAGAGCTCGTGGACGGCGGGGTGGGTGGATTCGAGGTGACGGTCGGCAAGGCCGGCGGCCACCATCTCGGCCACGGCCTCGGCGGAGTCGACCAGGGTGACGTCCGGGCCCGCCACCCGCTGCAGCACGGGGACGAGCAGCGGGTAGTGGGTGCAGCCGAGGACCAGGGTGTCGATGCCCGCCTCCAGCAGCGGGGCGAGGTAGCGCCGCGCCACCTCCTCGGTAATGGAATCGTCGTGCCACCCCTCCTCCACCAAGGGGACGAAGAGGGGGCAGGCCCGGCTCACGATCTCCAGCTCGGGACGGAGGGCACGCAGGGCCCGGGGGTAGGCGTCCGAACGCACGGTGGCCTCGGTGGCGATCACCCCCACCCGGCCCCGGCTCACCCTCGCCGCCTTGAGCGCCCCCGGCTCGATCACCCCCCAGGTAGGCAGCTCGTGCATCTCCAGGCTGGGCAGCGCCAGGGCCGAAGCCGTGTTGCAGGCGATCACCACCGCCTTGACGCCGCGGCCGGTCAGGAACTCGATGTTCCGCCGGGTGTAGCCTTTCACCGTGTCCGGCGACTTGCTGCCGTAGGGGAGCCGCGCCGTGTCCCCCAGATAGAGGATGGACTCCTCCGGCAGCCGCCGGCGGAGGGCCGCGACCACGGTCAGCCCGCCCACTCCCGAGTCGAAGACCCCGATGGCGTCGATCATGCCGAGGTCCGGAAAGTCAGCGCGACCGGTCCGGCACCAGGGGACGGGAGAGGTCGAGGTGGCCGGAGAAGGTGTCCCGCTGCACGCCGTTCCACAGCAGCACGACCCGCGAGGCCTGGGGGATGTTGAGGGTCACCGAGTCCACCACGCTGTAGACCCGCTGGATCTCCTCCGTCGAGCCGCCGGGCGGCGGCTCCTCGTGATTCGGCCAGCGCAGGTCGACGTAGGCCGTGCCATCCCGGCCCAGCAGGACGCCGCCCACCACCACGCCTTCCGGGAACGGGCGCACCAGCCCGGCCGCCTTGGGGCCGACGAGCAGCGCGTCGAGGATCTTGTGGATGCGGTCCTTCGGCTCGTCGAGGACCTGGAGGTCCCGGGGCTCGGCCTTGATCGCCCCGCCGTCGGCCGGGAAGAAGAGCTGGAAGCTCACCTTCTGGCCGGCCTGGGCCGCCGCGCTCGCCGCCCCGTGCCCTCGGCCACTCTCTTTGCGGCCGGCGATCCACCACCACAGCCCTCCACCCACGAGCAGCGCCAGCGCAAAACCGAGGATGAAGCTCGCCGCCCGGCGGCTCATGCGGGTCGGCCCACCTTCGCGGGCGGCTTGGCGGCCGGCGCCGGCGTTCCGGCCGCCGGGGGAGTGGCCTGCGGCGCGGTGCCCGGAGCGGCCGGCTGACTCTGCGGCTGATTCTCCACCAGGGCCTTGTAGTGGGCGATGGCCCGCGACAGGGCGTCCACGAGCTGCTCGCGGTAGGCCGGGTCCTTGAGCTTCTTCTCCTCGTCCGGATTGCTGATGAAGCCCAGCTCCACCAGCACGGCCGGCATGGTGGCGCCCATCAGCACGCGGAAGGGCGCCTGCTTGACCCCCCGGTCCTTGAGCTTCAGCATCTCGTTCAGCTCGCCCTGGATCATGTTGGCGAAGCGCTGGCTCTCGGTCATGTGGTGGGTCTGCGCCAGGTCCCAGAGGATGAGCTGGAGGTCCTGCGTGTCGTCTGCGGGGTTTGCGGGGTTTGCGGGATTCGCGGAGCTCGCGGCGTCCGAGGTGGCGGGAGCGCTGCCGGCCGCGGCCCGGTTCTCGGTGGCGGCGGAGCTCGAGGCCCGCGTGTCCGTGGCCTGCGGGCTGAGGAAGTAGGTCTCCGTGCCGTAGGCCCCGGAGCCCAGCGAGGAATTCAGGTGGATGGAGACGAAGAGGTCCGCCTTGTTCTGGTTGGCGATGGCCGTACGCATGTCGAGCGGCAGGTTGGCGTCCTCCGTGCGGGTGAGCACCACCCGCACCGGCAGGCGCTGCGCGAGCTTCGCCTCCAGCTCGCGGGCGAGCTGGAGCGTGAGCTCCTTCTCCTGGATGCCGCTGGGCCCGATGGCCCCCACCTCCGTGCCGCCATGGCCGGGATCGATGACGATGGTATGGATGCCCGCCTGCCGGCCGGCGGGGGCGGACGGCGACGTGGGCACCTCCACCTCGGAGGTGCGGTGGACGTCGAACACCAGCCGGAACGGCTTCTCCAGCACGTAGCTCTCGGCCTGCGCCCCCTCGGCGAGCTGGACGCGGATCTGCCCGGGATCGATGGTGACGCCCTGCACCAGCGGGTCCTGAATCTCCTTCGGCGCCGGGGGAGTGAGGCGGTCCGCCAGCATCTGCACCTGGATGATGCTCCCCTGGCGGTTGACCTTGTAGCGGGGCTCCTCCGGGAACTGGAGCACGATCGTGGTCATCCCCTGGAGGTGGACGACGTCGAGCGCGACCGGCAGCTCGCGGGTACCCCGGCGGGCGATGGTCAGCCGCTGCGTCTCCGGCCGCCAGTCGAAGCTGTAGCCGAGCAGGTCGCCGAAGGTCTTGCGCAGGAAGTCGAGGGGCACCTGGAGGCCCCCCTCACCCTGCACCGGCGGCTGGGAGAGGGAGACGATGGCGTCGCCCACGGTGATGATGGCATTGCCCTGGCCGATCACCACCTCCTTGTCGGCGATCTTCAGCGACACGCTCTCGCCCGAGACGTCGGTGGAGAGAGTGCCGCCCAGGGCTTCCGCCAGCGGGGTGAGGCCGAACATCGGCCCGTTGCCGGCGAGAGTGACGGGAACGTTGATCTCGCGCCCCTCCAGCACCACCGAGGGACGGGCCGCGGGCGGCGGCGCGGCGGGGGTCTGCGCCGGCCCGCCCTGGGCCGCGACGAGCATCGGCAGAAGGGGCAGAAGGAGACAGAGGAAGGGGAGAAGGGCCCGGATACGGCGGTCTTTCACAGCGGGAGAGGATACCACCGGGCGCCCGTGGGAGAGCGCCTTTGGATCTCCCGCGCGGAGTGTGGTAAATGCTGGGGGGCGCCGGCCCCGCGCCGGTCGAACGTCGAGCCAAGGAGAGGAACGCGATGGAGATCCGGCAGTTTCGGGTGGTGGTCCGCGCGATGTTCTACGATCGCGCGCTGAAATTCTATGGCGATGCCCTGGCGCTGCCGCGGCTCCACAGTTGGGAGCGGGAGGACGCTCGCGGCGCCGTCTTCCAGGCCGGCGCGGCCCTCCTCGAAGTCATCGGCCCCCCGGCCAGCGAAGACCCGCGCCGCGACTACGACGAGCGCTTCGAGTCCCGCGGCCCGCAGAACAAGGCGAGCCTCGTCTTCGAGGTCCCCTCCGCTCAGAAGGCCTTCGAAGAGATCCAGTTCCGGGAACGGAACATCCCCGGCGGCCTGCGCAAGGACGACGACGGCGTCCTCATCTTCGAAACCCACGACCCCGACGGTGTGCGGGTGGTGTTCAAGGAGACCGGGGCGTAGGGGCACCCTCTCCAAACCCTAGCTCTTGGTTCAGGAGGATCGCCGCCTGAGCCGCAGCAGGGCGAGGCTGGCCAAGAGGAGGGCCAGTGCGGCAAGACCGATAGGGGAGATCGCCGGTATATTTGGCGGGATCACCGTGAAGCAGCAGGGATCCGCCGGACCCGGCTCGTCGGGATCGTCGGAGAACCTGGTCGACTCGTTGATCCCGTCGCCGTCTGCGTCGAAGGCAATTGTCGCTTGATTGCAGATCTTCGTGCCGGCGGGCGCGACGATCGTTGCAGTGATGTTGATCGTCACCGTTCCCCCCACCGGAATGGCACCGTTCCACGTGGCCGTGTTGCCCGAGGTGGAGGCGACGCCGCTGGTCGCGCTGGCGCCGGTCAGCGTCAGGCTGGGCGGCAGGGTGTCCGTGAGCTCGTCTCCCGGATTGTCAGCCTGGTTGGCCGGTCCGCAGTTGAGCAGCAGGAAAGTCTTGGTGATGGCGGTGAACTGCAGCAGCGGACCGCTGATCCCCTCGCAGAAGGCGAGGACGCCGTTCGCGACCACCTGGGTGTCCTCGATGTGTTGGTTGTCGGAGGGATCGTCACAGAAGCCGGCTGGGGGGGTGATCGTGGCCTTGTTGTGGAGCACGCCCGAGCACATGGGCTGGACAATCCCGCTCAGGCGATAGAACTTAGCCTCTCCCGCGGCAAGATCCACCGTATCCTCGAGAGGTGGCGGGAGGATAGGAGTGCACCCCGCGCCGCGGCACCAGCGCACACTTCTTAGCTCGGGCGGGAAGTCATCCAGTACCACGTTGCCCGGAACTGACGTGGCGCCGTTGTTCTTGACCGTGATGTCGTAGACCAGCCCCTGTCCTGGCACCACGGGGTCCGGATTGTCCACTTTCGTAATTGTGACGGCGGCGGTTGGAGGACAGATCACCTGGATCGTAGCTTTGGCGAGGTCCGGGAGGGTCGGATCGAAGGTCTGTGACTTTGCCTCGGCAGTTACTCCAATCGGTACTCCGGCAGCACAATTCACGCACGCCGGAGCGCGGACCGAAAAATTGAGTGGATTGGAGGCGCCACAATTCATGTCGCCGAGGAGACAGGTGAAGCGGTCGGGCTGGCTGCCAACCTGTGTGCACTGGGCAGGGAAGCTCTCTATGACGCCAGCAGCAGTGATCGAGACGTCCACCGTCACGCTTTGTGCCGTCTGCGGTCCGCCATTGGTCACCACGACGGCGACTGGAAAGCTGTTGCCTCCCGGCACGTCTTGGGGAGCGCTCACGTTGACTCCGAGGTCGGCTTCGGGAAGCACAGCCGTTGTGATCGAGCAGGATTTCTCCGGCGCGTTGCTCCCTACCACTTTGGCGATATTGGTGGCCGAGGTCGGAGCCGCGCACACGGGGGGCACTGGATTGGTGGGTATCTTAAAGCTCACCGTAACCGTCTGAGACTGGCCGGGGCCAATCGTCCCCAGATTGCAAGGGGATTGAACGCAGGGCCCGCTCATATAAATGAGACCCGCTGGCGTCGGATCGGAGAGGCTTACATTGTTTGCCGCCGTGCATTCGCCGTTGTTGCTCACAGTGATGTCGTAAGTGACGACGCCACCTGCCCTCACTGAGCCTGGTCGTTCCTGCTTTACGCACTCCAGAACCGGTTTTCTCGGCGGGCGGATGACTGTCGTCGTGGGGGCACTGCAAGGGGGGGGATTCAATCCGTCGCCTGTAACTGTCGCTGAGTTCGTGATCGAGCTCGGCACCAAGCAATCCTCAGCAACCTGGAAGGTCACCTTCACCGGAGGGAGAGACATGCCGGCTCCGATCGTACCCAGAGAGCACGGGAAACCTCCGTCGCAGGGTTTGTCAGCCCCGATGAACGTCAGGCCCGTAGGCGTCGGATCTTTGAGAGTCACCCCGGTCGCCGCCGCTCCTCCGGTATTGGTCACCAGAATCGAGTAGGTCACCGATCCACCCGTCTCTACGGACGCCGGACCGGTCTTCGTGCAGGTCAGAGCTGGCTTCACTGTGGAGGGAGAGAGGGGACACGTCGCGACCGCTCCGGCATGGGTCGCAGTGTCCACTGTGTACTGGAAGCCGCCCATGAAGACTTGGTCGCCGAGGCTCACGACAGACTGACCGAAGGCTCCGCCCGGCGTGTGCTGAAACTTGAATTTAGGCTTCCAACTCGCGTCGCTCTGCCTCTCGAAGAGGTAGGCCGCCCCCGCCCCTCCGCCGTCGGAGCGGGCGCCGACCACCACGCGGTCGCCATCGATTGCGACGGACGTACCGAACTGATCGTGCGGCTTCAGATCCTGGACAGTCTGTTTGCCGCTCCAGCCAGCGTCCGTCCGCTCGAAGACGTAGGCAGATCCGGAGTCTGTCCCTTGGAGGTCGTCCCCAGGGGCGCCGACCACGATTCGATTCCCTCGGATCGCGACGGATGAGCCGAACTGAATGTTGTCTCCTCGGAATGTGTCGGCGGCTGTGAGCTTGCCTTTATTTTTGTCTTTGTCGTCCGGGGCCCAACCCCCTGCGGTACTGTCTCGCTTGAAGACGTAGGCGGCTCCGAAGTTTTTGAACACGTGGAGTTCGTCGGCAAAAGGAGCGCCAACCACGATCTCGTTTCCGTCGATCGCCACGGAAGAGCCAAATTCGTCGAAGGGCCGGCCGTCGTTGGCAAGGAGCTTCTTCGTCTGCTGCCAGCCTCCTTCTTGCAATTCGAAGACGTAGGCCGCGCCCGAGGAGCTCCCACTGCCCGAGTCGCCGCTGGCACCGACGACGAGCGTCTTGCCGCTGAGCGAGACGGACGCGCCGAAGTGGGCTCCCCCTGCGGCATCGGTGGCGCTCAGCCTGGGCTCCTTTTGAACCCAGCTCGATCCCACAAGCTGGAACAGATAGACCACTCCGGAGCCCCTGGTCTTTCCGGGAGCGCCGACCGCCAGCCAGTCGCCGCTGAGCGAGACCGAGGAGCCGAACTGGTCGCCGGTTTGGAGGTCGGACGGACGGATCTCCTGATCCGGTCTCACTCCCGGGTGGGGATTCCGATACAGAGCCACCGAGCCGGCATTCCCGTTGTCCTGGTTGGCGCCGGCCGCGAGCCATTCTCCGTTCGCACTGAGCGACCATCCCAGTTGGGCGCCACCGTGGGGAGAGCTTGCGAGGAGCACCGACGCATCGCAAACGATCGTCTCGGACGCGGCGACGAGACCCGGCACCCCGAGCGCCAGGACCGTGCCTGCGAGGCACAGGAGACGGAAGAGCCTCCGCGCGGGAGCATCGATATTCATTGGGGAGGCCCCGGGGGTTGGGTTGTGAAGTCGCGCAGCCGGAAGGGCGGGTCGTCCAGGATGTCCACGCTGCCGAGCGATGCCGGGCGGGTGGCCAGGCCGTGCGGCGGCACCACCACCCACTGGCCCGCCCGGACCTCCACGGGATCGCCGCCCGCCTCGGCCTGCACCAGGACGCTCCCCTCGTCCACGCCCACGAAAGTCCCTGCCACCACATCGACCAGGACCCGGAAAGCGGTTCCCTGCGGGCGGATGACGGCGTGGGGAGTTCGCGTCTCAGGAGGAGGGCAGCCGGAGTTGGGGAGGAGCTTCACCGCAAGCCGCCCCAAAGCCAGCCGCAACCTGGACGCCGAGGGGTCATTGGGATCACCGAAGTCCACCTCGGTCCGGCCGTCGAGAGTGGCGGTGCCTGTAAACTGATGGCTGAGCCCCCCCTTCGCCGTTACCGGCACACATCCGCCGAGGTTGAACCCCACCAGCAGGGAGGAAATTGGATCGCGGAGCAGAACCGTCAGCCCGAGCTCGATGGGATCGTTCCGGCGCAGAGCGTGGATCTCTTTTCCCACCAGATACGCGTCGACCCTTGGATTGACCCGAAGGGCGACGCCGACTGGCCCGGCCAGGAGCGGCGCCCCGGCCAGGATCCAGAGGGCCAGCAGTGCGGACCCTCGGCGGCGGAGCCTCGGAGCCATCAGAAGATCCAGCCCATCCCGAGGGTGAAGGTCGCTCTGCGGTAGCCCAGATCGGGGAGGGCGTCTCCCAGATCGACGTTCGAGGTGCGCGAGGCGAAGGCGCCCCGGGCCGTCCAGCGCAGCCGGTCCGTGGCCTCCCAGATCACGGCCAGGGCCCCGCGCCGTAGCGTGTCCCGCCGTGGCGGCCCCGCCGTATTGAAGAGGTTGGACTCCGGGTCATGGTAGCGGTCGCGGCGCAGCTCCCCTTCCAGCTCCACCTTCCAGCGCAGGCCCAGGGGCCATTTCAGACCGGCGTTCCCCGCCAGCCGCGAGGCGGCGAACGCCGGGTGGGACTGGCGGTCCATCGCCAGGGCGCCCAGGCGAAAGAGGCGGTCCCGCCGCCCAAAAAAGTAGAGGAGCTGGCTCACCTGGAGCGAAAGGTCCCTCCCGCTCCGCTGCTCGTCGGACAGACCGCTGCCCGAGAACCCGCGGCTCGCGCCGGCGAGGTCCAGCCGGGTCGCCGTGCCGGGCGTCTCCTGGCAGAGGAGCGAAGCCGCTCCCTCCCAGACCCGCAGAAAGGGGGCGCCATTCAGCCGGTAGTCCGAGCCGCCCACCTGAAGCAGGGCGGACAGTCGGCCGGTGCCGAACGGCACTCGGGCGGTGCCAAGAGGTCCCTCCAGGAACCCCAGCGGATCGCGCCCGAAGGCGATCCCCACCATGCCGCGCGCCGTGCCGAGGTCCAGATAACCGAAGTCCCGGTGGTAGGACCGCCGCACCTCCAGACTCACCCCCACGTTCGGGCCGGTGCTGGCGTGGAAGGGATAGACCCCGATCCGCGCTCCAAGGAGGCCGCCGGTATCCCCCTCCCCGCCGCGGACGAGCCCACCGCCGGGCCGGGGAAGGATCAGCTCCTTGGAGAGAAGGTTGGGGTTGGAGTCAGTCCCTGCTTCCAGCCCCAGGTTCCCCTCCCAGAGCCCCCGGTCGTCCGTGGGCCGCTCATCCGGTTCGATCTCCGGCGGCTCCAACCGCACCGGCTCCGCCCCTGCCCTGCGGGCTGCCTCCAGGTCGGCCAGCACGCGCTCCCGCGCCACGTCCGGCGAACGCTTCGCCGCGAGGCCCGCCGCCAGCTCCTCCGCAGCCTCTGCCGCACGGCCCAGCCGCAGCAGGGCGAGCCCGTGCCAGTACCGCGGCGTGCCGGCCTCCGGATCGAGCCGCACGGCCTCGGCGAACCAGTCGGCCGCTTCCGCATCTCGCCCGGCCTGGAGCGCCGCGAGCCCCTCGACCAAGTCGACCCCGGATTCGGCGAGATGAGGCGCGGTCGCACCTCCAGTCCTCGCCGGCAGGATGGCCAGACCGCAGAGGACAAGGACCGCAAGAGGCACAGCTCGGAGCATGCACAACCTTCCTGGGATTCTGGATTTTCTTAATGATAGGATAGGAACACTGCTTGGGCAACTAAGAGCACGGGCCCTCCCTTGGAAAAAGCCAAGTACGACGTCTTCCTGTCGCACGCGACGCCGGACAAGCCGGTGGTGGAGGAGCTCGCTCGCATCCTTCGGATGCAGGGGATCGAGCCCTGGCTCGACATCTGGAATCTGATCCCAGGCGAGCCCTGGCAGAAGGTGGTCGAGGATGCTCTGGAATCCTGTGTCACCTGCGCCGTCTGCCTCGGCCCGAGCGGCACCGGCCCCTGGCAGAACGAGGAGATGCGGACGGCCATCGAGCGGCGGGTCTCCGGAAAGGAGCGCTTCCGGGTGATTCCGGTCCTCCTCCCCCACTCGATGCGGGGAGAGCCGAGCCGTCTTCCACCCTTCCTCCGCAACGCCGGCTGGGTCGAGTTCCGGGAAACCCTGGACGACGAGAAGGTCCTGCACCGCCTGATCTCAGGCATCCGCGGCGTTCAACCGGGACCGGGCCCCGGCGAGGCCGTGGCCGAAGGCGCCCAGCCTTACCGCGGCCTTCAGGTCTTCGACGTTGACGATGCCCCATTCTTCTTTGGCCGCGAAGCCCTCACCGAGTGGCTCCTCGACAAGCTCCGCCCGGTCCCTAACGCCAGCCGCTTCCTGGCCATCTTCGGTCCTTCCGGCAGCGGCAAGTCCTCGCTCGCCCGCGCCGGCCTGCTCGCCGCCGTCAAGCGCGGCGAGATCGCGGGCAGCGACTCCTGGCCCACCACCGTCTTCAGACCTGGCGAGAAGCCTCTGGAAACTCTTGCAGTGCAACTGGCCGCGCTCGGCGGGTTCCCCTCCGTCTTCGAGCTGCTGCGGGACCTCGCCGCCGACAAGCGGGCGCTTCATCTCAATGCCCGGGTCGCCCTCTCGCAGGCTCCGGCCGACCGGCGCCTCCTCGTGCTCGTGGACCAGTTTGAGGAAGTCTTCACCCTCTGCTCCGATGAAGCTCAGCGTACGGCGTTCATCGACAATCTCCTCCACGCCGCCATGGCGGCTGACGGCCCCACCGTCGTCGTGCTCACTCTGCGGGCGGACTTCTACGGCCGTTGCGCCGTCTACCCGGACCTGGCGCCGGCCGTCTCCGACCGGCAGACCCTCGTGAGGCCGATGACCCGGGACGAGCTGCGGAGCGCCATCGAGCGCCCGGCCTACCTCGCCGGCTGCGAGCTGGAAGGCGGCCTGACCGAGCTCCTCCTGAAAGAGGTCGAGGCCCAGCCGGGCTGCCTGCCGCTCCTCGAATACGCCCTCCTCCAGATCTGGCAGCACCGCGAAGGCCGGCGGCTCACCGCCACCGCCTACAACGAGATCCACGGTGTCACCGGCGCCCTGGAAACGCGCGCCGAGGAGGTGTACGCGAAGCTCACCACGGCCGAGGGCGAGGCCTGCCGGCAGGTCCTCCTGAAGCTGGTCCAAGTGGACGATCAGGGGAGGGCCACGAAGCGGCGCCTCGGCCTCGCCGAGCTGGCGTCGGAGGCCGAGCCCGAGGGCAAGGCCATGGCAAGCGTCGTCGCTCGCCTCACCGAGGCCCGCCTGCTGATCGCCGAAGCCGAGGGGGACGAGAAGCGCCCCACCGTCGAGGTGGCACACGAAGCCCTCCTCACCGGCTGGAAGCGCCTCAAGGACTGGATCGAGCAGGACCGGGAATCTCTCCAGACCCGCCGCCGGCTGGACGAGGCGGTGGCGGAGTGGACTGGAAAAGATCGCGACCCTTCCTACTTATATACAGGAGCCCGTCTGGCCCGGGCGGAGGAGTGGGCCGGGAGCCACCTGGGAGAGTTGCGCCCGGAGGCGCAGGAATTCCTCGCCGCGAGTCGCACCCAGGAAGACCAGAAGGCGCAACGCGAGTTGGTCCAGGCCCGGGCTCTCGAAGAGGAACAGCGGCGCCGGGCAGACGCCGAGCAGCAGCGGGCCCAGGAGCAGTTTTCGGCTCGTAAGCGGCTGAAGAGATGGACGATCGCCTCTGCAGCCACGGCTCTGGCTGCCGTGATCGCCTTTGGCGTCGCCCTGTACCAGTACAAGGACTTGGCGGATCGGCGGAGTATCGCCATCGCTACCCAGCTGGGTGAGAAAGTCCAAGCCGTGAAAGAACGGGCGCTCGCTCTCCTGCTCTCAATTGAGGCGGTCCGCCGGGCCGAGAAAGCCGGACAGCCACACCTGCCGGTGGCTGAAGAAACCCTTCGATTAGCCCTGATGGGCTTCAGTGGGGCGCCCCTGCCGACAGGGCGGGTAAGGGCCGTGTCCCTCAGCTCTGATCACCAGTGGTTGGCTGTGGCCGGCACTGATGACGCGATCTCGCTGTGGCATCTCACTGACGGTGGGCCAGTCAAGGCCGCCAGCGTTGCAGAGTTGAGATCGAGCTCCCACCTGAAACAGATCGCGGTGAGCTCGGGAGGCCGGAAGGTCGTCGTCACCTTTGAGGCCAGCCCTTCTCTCCTCTTCGACACGAGCTCGGGGACAGATCATGAGCCGAGCCGGCAGCCATTGTCACAGGAGGACTGGCTCGTCCAAAGCAATCCCTTCAGCCCGGACGGTCGCTGGCTACTGACCCGTCAAGCGGCCCGTTGGATCATCCGGGACCTGTCTCTTTCTTCTGCACCGAAGGTCGCCACCTTGGACATCAATCCTGAAGCCATGGCTTTCAGCCCAGACGGCCGTTCTCTGGCTGTGGTCGACAAAGGGAGCCTTGGGGTTGGCGACATGTCGACGCTCCGGACCGGCTCGGTATTTCGTAAGATTTCCTGGAAAGAAGATTCGCCGGTCGCCAAGCTCTCTTTCAGCTCGGACTCCCAGTGGTTGGTCGCAACGAGCTCCGTCCAGGATTGGATCGTCGAAACTTTACCAACGGACTCTGGCCCAACCCAGAGGATTAAGACCTCACCGACGAGCTCCGTCCAGGCTTGGAGACTGAGGACCGGCCAGGATCCGGATCTGCAGGTCCATCTGGAGGATTGCGTTTGGAGTCATCCCGATGGAATGAACCTCTTTGATGATCCCCTCCTCTCTGGAAACGTAACTTTAGCAGGCTGCCAGATGAGCAATATTGCCCCGAGACAATTCTTCTTAAGCCTTTCATCTATCGTGACTACTACCGATGACCCCACGGAGAGGAGGCGCGTCTTCGGCGATGTGGATGGCGGCATATGGTTTTTTGATCTAAAGACGCCAGAAATCAGTATGACGACGACAACATACTTTCAGGCAGGGCCCGTCCGGGTGCTCGCCTTACGAGGTCGATGGCTAATCACGCAAGGGGGAAATGATCCGCCGAGGGTCCTCGATGTCGGCCGGGGCACGACCTTGGTCGAGTTGGAGCCAAAAGTTTCCCCTCCAGTTTCACATGTGGAGGCATTGTCACTCGACGGTTGGCGGCTCAGCCTGGATAGCCCTGTTAGGCGACTTTGGGGCCCTCGCGGCGCCCAACCCATACCTGGTTCAGAGAAGACGACGAGTCTCTGGACCTTCAGCCCTGACGGACGCTGGCTCGCGGCTGCAACGTCCGATGGAGGGTCGCTTGTCTGGCGGCTCCGCGAGAACGGTACCGTTCTCTTCCAAATATCGTTCCCGGCCAAATCTCAACATTCACACCCCCTGACCGTACTAGCCTTCAGTCCTGATGATCGCTGGCTCGCTACGGGTAATGAGGCCGGCGAGTCCCGCCTTTGGGACCTCCAGCATCCCCAAAACGAGCCGCGAGATCTCACGAATCATTCGAAGCCGGTTACCGCCCTCGCGTTCAGCTATGACGGGCACCTGATCGCCACAGCGGGCGGTGAGGGTGCTGTCTATCTTCGCGAATTGAACGGAAACCCAGCAACACACGATACTCAGGAGGCTCCGGCACCCAGCGGTCAGTCCGTCTCGGCGCTCGCTTTCCTTCCGGACGGCAGATTGGCTATTAGCGAGTTGACTATTAGACAACTCGGCCATCGCCTCCGGCTCTGGAGGCGCGGGCATGGGGAAGCCGAGCTCGATGTGCAGCGCGCCGATACTTCTCTTCTTACGAGTAATCCCCAGGGGGATCGACTGGCTTCCCCCGGAGCAATCTGGAGCCTGGACCCTCAGGATCTACAATCGAAGCCGGTCAGGCTAACAGCGGGAAGGGCTGTAGGGGTCGCCTTCACACGAGATGGGCATGGCTTGTGGACTCTGATTGGAGGCAGTCTCCGCCGCTGGGAGCTGCGGACCGACAAGCTCCTCGCCACCGCCTGCCAAGCCGTCGGCCGCAACCTCACCGAAAAGGAGTGGAGGGCCTACATCCCCTCCGAGCCTTATCAGGAGAGGGAGCCCTGCCCCGAGTTCCCAAAGGCGTTCGACTGAGGCGACGCCGCGTCCCCGGCTTTCAGTCCGCACCGCGTTGTCATGCCTCCACCCAGGGCATCGGCCTGCGGCCTCAGCCCTGGGCTCAGCTCTCCCGGCCCGTTGGGCCGAACGGGCCGGCGGCGCAGCGCCTGCGCCTGGGAGGCGAACTTTCCAAACACCCTCTCACAGGCCTCGCGAGGCGCGACACGCGCCTGGCGAGGCGCATCATGGGTTTTGCCGGGCGCATCACAGGCCTCGCGGATTGCGACACGGGGCTCGCCGAGCCAATGATGGGCTTCGCGGGGCGAATGATGCGCCTCGCGAAGCCTGTGACGCAATCGGCGAGGCCCATGATGCGCTCCGCCGTTTTTGTGTGGCGCCTCGCGAAGCCCGGCGGAGGGATCGTGGTCGCCGTCGCGCAGACCGGGATCGGCGGGAGGGAATTCCCAGCGTGCGTCGTCCAGTTCCCGGGTCTTGTCGTGCGGACCCGCGTCGTGTCGCAAGCGAAGCGAGGCGTGGGCCGCCCCGGCTCAGCCGTAGCTCTCCCGATGAATCCTTTCGTCCGGCACGCCGAGGCTCTCCAAGGCTTCGAGGGTGGTCTCCAGGAACGGGGCGCGGGCTCTTCGCCCTTCTCTCTGGCCGCCTGGCGCTCGAACTTTCCCACCCCGGGCCGCAGGCGTAGACCTCGACGGCGGTGGGGTCGGGGATGAATTCGCGGATCAGCGCCTCGTTGACACGGCCGTGGCGGACTTCCGCCGCTCCGGAGGCGGGGCGTTGCACGTGGGCTTCCCGGGCTTCCCGGGATAGTGTGTGGACGATCCGCAGCTTGTCCGGGTACCGCCGGGCCAACTCCCGAGGCGTAGCGCTCCTCTTTCACCGTGACGGCGAGTTGGCGCTCGTGGGGCGCCGAACAGAGCGACTAGGCCCGCGCCGGCTCCTTCTTGATGTAGTCTAGAATCGAACTGATCGAGGACTCGCGCCATGGAGGTCACCATCAGCCTGCCGGAAGACATCTCCGAATCCCTTCAAGGGCAGTGGGGGAACGTGTCGCGCCACGCCCTGGAGACTATTGCCGTGGAGGGCTATAGGACGGGCGCTTTGACCGAGACGCAGGTCAGGCGCCTGCTCGGGTTGGAGACACGGTTCGAGGTCCATGCGCTGTTGAAGGAGCACAAGGTTCCACTTCACTACACGCAAGCCGATCTGGAAGAAGATCTCGCCTCTCACCGGAGTCTCGGAATCCTTCCTGGCTGATGATCGTTGTCGCGGACAGCGGGCCACTTCATTACCTCATTCTTCTGGAGCAGACGGAGCTTCTGTCTCGCTTCTACGGTCAGGTCATCGTGCCTGAAGCCGTTCTCTGGGAATTGACCGCCAGTAAGGCGCCCCAACCTGTGAGGGATTGGATTTCCAAGCCTCCTGCCTGGGTTTCGAGCTCAGTCGGTCCCTCCCGACCAACTCGATCTCGTCACCGACGAGCTCGATCTCGGCGAGCGGGAGGCGATTGCGCTCGCGCATCTCCTGGGAGCGGATCTGCTCCTGATTGACGAGCTCTCAGGGCGAGCCGAGGCCCGCCGACGGAGTCTGCGAGTGACCGGCACGTTGGGAATTCTTCGCACAGCAGCCGAAAGAGGATTGGTCGACGTCCCAGAAGTTCTGGCGCGCTTGCGCGGTACGAATTTCTATGTGGACGAGAACCTGATCAGCTCGATCTTTGGTGAGTGGCAGACGTCCTCGTAGAGGCCGCGCCCTACACCTGCGTCGCCGGCCCCTCGCGGCGGCTGCCGGTGCTCTCGGCGTCCGGGGCCTGGCGCCAGTCGACCCGGAAGACGGGCACGGGCTGGGCTTTTCCCTTGAGCGGCAGGGGGTCGAGGGCGGTCACCGGCGGCGGCTCGGCGAGGGCCGTGACCAGCCCGCCGGCGACCAGGATCTCCCCCGGTCCCGCCTCGGCGCAGAGGCGGGCGGCGGTATTCACGGCGTCACCGATCACCGTGTACTCCAGCCGGCGCTCGCTGCCGATGTTGCCCGCGAAGACCTCGCCGGCGTCGAGGCCGATCCCCACCGCCAGGGGGAGCCGGCCACGGATCTCCCACTCCTGGTTGAGCCGCGCCAGCCGCTGCTGCATGGCGACCGCCGCCCGCATGGCGCGGTCGGCGTCGTCCCAGCGGGCGAGAGGCGCTCCCCAGAGGGCCATCAGGGCGTCGCCGATGAACTTGTCGAGGGTGCCGCCGTGCTCGAAGACGATCTCCACCATCTCGGTGAAGTAGTCGGTGAGGAGGGTCGCGATCTCGTCCGGGTTCATGGGCTCGGAGAGAGAGGTGAAGCCGCGGATGTCGGAGAAGAGGATGACCACCCGCCGCTTCGCGCCGCCGAGTTGGACGGCCCCTTCCTGGCCGGCGATCTGCCGCGCCAGGTCCGGCCCGAAATAGCGCTGGAAGTTGGAGAGGACCACCGCCTCGCGGCGCACCCGCTCGATGAGCTGGCTGTTCTCGATCGCCACCGCCGCCATCCCCGAGAAGGCGGAGAGGAACTCCAGGTCCTCCTCGCCGAAGGAGTGGGTGGCCCCCACGTTGTCCAGGTAGATGAGGCCGAGCACCGTCCCCTGTTTGCCGAGCATCGGCGCGCACAGGGCGCTGCGCAGGGCGGTGGGCACCGAGGTCCCCTCGAAGCGCTCGTCCGCCGCGGCATTCTCGATGAGCACCGCCACCCGGTCCTCGACCGCCTTGCGGACGATGGAGCGCGGCACCCGCCAACTCGGCGCCTGCCCGTTCTCCGGGCTGCCCACCCGGCTGCGCCACACCCGCGGCGCGAGGTCTCCACCGGGGCCGGGACTGCCGGGATCGGGCATGAGGATCGCCACCCGGTCGACGTTCATCACCTGGAAGGTCAGGCCCACCACCCGGTCGAGGAGCCGGTCCACCTCGGGCTGCTGGGAGAGCTCCTTGGCGATGTCCAGGAGCAGGGCCAGCTTGCGCTCCTGGCGGTCCCCCCGGGAGGCGCCGGCGATGCGCAGCACGGAGGAGCTCAGGGGATCATCCGAGAGCTGGGCCGCGATGTCCGCCGGCCCGCGCACCCGCACCTGGCGGAGGATGGTGGCGTCGAGCGAGCCCTCGGCCGGGCCGGGGGTCTGGGTGGGGGCCGACTCTTCCCGCACCTCGAAGTCCACCTTGCCGAAGGCGACCCGCGAGCCGGGCGTGGCGACGGCGTCGCTCACCCGCTGGCCGTTGAGCCAGGTGCCGTTGGTCGAGCCCAGGTCGCGCACCCGCACGCCCGCGCCGGTGAGCTCCAACTCGGCATGCCGCCGCGACACCGTGGGGTCCTGGATCGCCAGGTCGCTGGCGACCGCTCTCCCCACCTGGTACGGACGCCCCCCGGCGATCAGGACCGAGGGGCTGCCGGACGGCGCCACGAGCTTCAAAGCCAAACGCTTGCCTCCTCCGGAGGGCCGCCGCCGGGCGGTCCGCCGAGAATCGACTACCCTACTACAAAAGGGTGTCTGCCCCGGTCCAAAGCGGAATACGCTCCCCCCACGCCGGGTTGTCTGACCCTGCGGTCTGTGTTACCCTTCGCGGGTCCGATGGCAGGTTCATTGGACATGTGGCGCATTCGTCTAGGGGTCCAGGACGCCGGCCTCTCACGCCGGTAACACGGGTTCGAATCCCGTATGCGCTACCAACCTGAAGACGACTCCCAGGCCCGGCGTCCGCCGGGCTTTTCGCTCTCCAGCCCCAGGCTCTTCGCCGACGCCATGCTGGGCGCCCTCGCCCGCTGGCTCCGCGTCCTCGACCTCGACACCGCCTACGATCCCGGACTGGAGGATCCCGAGCTGGTGGCGCGCGCCCACGCCGAGGGGCGGACGATCCTCACCCGCGACCGCCGCCTCACCGAGCGCCGCCTCGCCCGCAATCACCTGCTGATCCGCTCCGACGTGGTGGACGAGCAGGTGCGCCAAGTGCTGGACGACCTCGGCCTGCGCCCCGACCCCGCCCGCCTCCTCGGCCGCTGCCTGCGCTGCAACGCCCCGCTGGAGCCGCTCGCTCCGGACGCCGCCCGCGCCCGCGTTCCGCCCTGGGTGGCCCGCACCCAGACCGAATTCCGCGTCTGCCCCGCCTGCGGGAGGGTCTACTGGCGGGGGACGCATGTGAGGCGGATGTCGGAAAGGCTCGCGGCGATGGGGGTTTGAATTTCTACACCCCCCCGTTCGAGCCCGTCCCCGCCGTCTGGTTGTCCGTCGGCGGCAGCTTCACCGGCTGCTTCGGGTCGCCGCGGCCGGGCTTGGGGGTGGCCAGCCCCTTGCCGCGCTCGATCTCGTAGAGGAAGTCGGCCGAGGTGCCCGTGCCCTGCTCGGCCTGGAGGGTCCAGGTCCGGCCGAGGATGTAGCGGATGCGGAAGGTGCTGATGGGCTGGAAGAGGCCGATGCCGTAGTTCACGTAAAGGCGGGGAGATAGGTACTTGCCCACCACCAGCGACGACTCCTGGAGTCCACCCGTGCTCTCGATGCGCGCCTCTTCCAGGCCGAAACGGGAGGCGATCTTCTTGGCGAGCAGGTTGCCGCCCTTCAGCCCCAGCGAGGTCGCGGCGTTGGCCACCAGGCTCCCTTCCTGCGGCGTGCTCTGGCTCAGAGGGTGGCCCAGGAGGAGATAGGCGAGGGCGTCGCTCTGGCCCATGGGAGGGGTGGAGTAGAGGGTCGCCTGGGGTGACTTGAGGGTGCCTTTGACGATGACGCCGGCGACCGTCCCGTCCGTGGCCGTGCGGTAGGCCTGGAGGTCGAGCCCGGGGTTGTCGACCGGACCGCCGGCGAAGAGGAGCCGGCCGTGGTCGAGGGTGAGGTCCTGGCCGTAAGCCTTGTAGACGCCATCCGCGATCTGGAGCTCGCCCACGGCGGTGGTGGGCTTGTCCGGCTGCTCGATGACCAGGAGGCTGCCGTAAGGTTTGCCGGTGAAGCCGGAGGTGGCCACCGTCACCTTCTCTCCCAGGACGACGCGCACGCGGGCGTAGAGCTGGAGCTTCTTATTGGCCACGGCGGCCGTCCGCTGCTCGGAGGGGGGGACGATCACGACGTCCTTGGACGGCTGAATGGCGGCGCGTTTCTTCTTCTGCTCGCCGATCGCGGCCTCGGGGACGTCCACGTCGCCGGTGACGTCGACCCGCGGAGACTGCATGGCGATCTTCAGGTGCGGGGTGACGAACACCTTCGCCTCCTTGGAATTGGAGGCGAGGAAGCGGCGGCCCTCGACGGTGAGCTCGGCCGGCCGCTGATCCAGGGGGACGGCGCCCGCGATCGTCACCGTGCCGCCGCCGGACGCGGCCGAGCCGTTGACCTGGAGGACCCCCTGGCCGTCGCTCTTCGCCGCCACCTCGATCTGCCGCACCTGGAGGCTGAGCTGTGGCACGTCCACCTGGCCGCCCCGCAACTGGACGGCGCCCACGGCCTTCGGCACGGCCACCGTGCCGGCGAGGGTGAGGTCGGCGTCCAGCGTGCCCTTGGGGTCCTCGAGGTCGGGCACGAAGGCCTCCACCAGCCCGAGGTTGGTGAAGTTGGCGACGACGTGCCCGCCCACGGTCTGCTGCTTCAGGGGGAGGCCGAAGGCGTTGTACTGGGGGAGGCGGAGGGTGCCGTCGACCTTGCCGGTGTCCGGGAAGTTGAGCACCGCGTGCCCGGCGAGGCCGTCCTGGCCGGCAGTCAGCGTCACCGCGCCCTGGTCGAAGCGGATGCGGGCCGTCTCGCCCGTCTTCAGGGGGTAGCGCACCTCTCCGGGACCGGGCCGCAGGTCGACGTTGGCGGTGACGAAGCCGTTGGGCGCGCTCTGGCCGCGGAAGGTGCCGTTGACGCCGCCCGTGATCGCGAGGTCGGGGGGCAGGAATGGCTTGAAGAGGGAGAACGGCAGGTCCGCGATCGTCCCCGCAGCGTTCCACGGGCCGGCCTTGCTCCACTGGCCGTCGGCGCAGAGGCGCGCGTTGCCGGAGGTCCAGCAGAAGTTGCGCAGGGCGGCGGCCGTGGTGCCGGCCGTGAGGCCCGCCGGGCCGGCGAGCGACCAGTTTCCGGTCTGCGGGTTGCGCAGGTCGAGGCGCTGGATCTGACCGTTCCACGTTGTGGTGCCTTGGAGGCCGCCGGCCAGCGCCAAGTCGAGGCTCCCGGTCTGTTGCCGCACGGCCAGGGTCACCGTGTGGCTGCGCTGGGTTCCCTGGCCGTTCACGACGATGGAGTCGTAGTGGCCGCCGCCGGCGCCGACGTTGGTGGCGTTCAAGTCGAGGAGGACCGGGCCCTGGTTCGCCAGGTCGACGTCGGCGTTGAGGGCCAGGGTCGCGGCGTTGTAGGTCTGGTAGACCAGCGACTGGCCGGTCCCCTGGGCGCGGACGTGGGGGGACTTCCACGGTCCCGAGACGTTCCCCTGGAGGGTGACGGCGCCGGCGGCCTGCGCCAGGGCCTCGCCCAGGTTGGGGGCTTCGAGCCGCCAGTCGAGGTTGCCGGCGGTCTTGGAGAAGCTGCCGGCGGCGGTGAGGCGGGCCGAGCCGGAGCGCAGGTCGAGGCGCGGCAGGCCGTAGCGGTCGCCCGCCAGCTCGAGGTGGACGGCGCCGGCCACGGGGTTGCCGTGGAGGTTGCCGCCGAGGTCCGTCACGTCCACCCGGCCGTAGGGGCCGCCGTTGCGCAGGGTGCCGTCGCTGGTGGCGGCGAAGCTGACGCGGCCCGGGAACTGGGGGGACAGGGTGCTCGGATCGATGTCGGTGCCGTTCACCTTGAGGCGCCAGGCCACCTGCGGCTTCCAGGCGACGGTGCCCACGGCGGCGAGACGGCCGCGCAGCACGTCACCCTGAAGGGAGCGGAGGGTCATCTTCTCCAGGTCGCCGCGGCCGGAGAGGGCCCAGCGGCCCGGCGGGATGCCGGGGCCGGCGAGGTCGGCGTTCAGGTCCGCCCGGTAGTCGGCCAGCGTCCCCCGGAGCTTGGCGTCGCCCTGGCGGCTCACCACCACCGGCGCGCCTTGGAGCGGCCAGGCGAGGCGGCGCCAGTCGGCCACCACGTCGAGGTCCAGCTCCTTTTTGGCGGTGCCGACCGTGCCCTTGGCCGTCAGGTCGGAGCCGTTCGCGGCCTTCACGTTCAAGGATTCGAAATAGTAGTCGGTGCCGCGGCGGGCGAGCCGGTAGGTGGCGACGCCGGAGCCCAGGTCCTGGTAGAAGCCGGCCACCTTGCCCTCGGAGATGAAGTCGTTGAGCTTGCCCTTGATCTTGACGTTCCCCTCCGCCAGCCGGGCGACGGGCCAGGCGGGGTTGATCGCCTTCGTCTCCACGTTCTTCGCGTGGGCGGCGAGGTCGAGCCCCACCTCGCGCATCGGGGTGAGCACGTCGCCATTCACCTCGGCCGCGAACGGCCGGCTCAGGCGCACGTCCACCCCGAGCTTCTCCAGGCTGCCGCGAAACGTCCCCACGGCCACGACGGGCGGGACCTGGGGCGCGTTGTAGGTGGCCTCGGCCTGGAGGTTCAGAGCGTAGTCGCCGACAGGTGTCACGTCCCCGCCGGCCCGCAGCCGGAAGGTGGGGCCGTCCACCCGCAGGCTGTGCACGTGGAGGACGTCGCGCAGGCGTTCGCTCTGGGCGTCGAGGGCGATCTGGTCCAGTCGGAAGGGAGGCTGGACCGGTTGCCCCGGCGGGCTCGTGTGGCGGATCTCGACGTCGCGGATCAACGCGTCGCGCACGATGATGTTGACCGGCAGGTGGATGTCCACCAGGCGGCCGTTGCTGGTGTCCGTCTTGGTGGGCGGCAGGACGATGCGGATGCCCTCGGCGTGCAGGCTCTCGACGTCGAGCTGGCGGCTCCGCAGCTTGCCGAGGTGCCAGGCCAGGGCGACGTGGGCGATGCGCGCGTCCAGGGTGTCCGTCTTGTAATGGACGTCGCGCAGGTCCAGCGGGCCGGTGAGGGGGCCGCGCTGGGCGCCCACCGTCAGCTTGCCGCCGAGCATGCCCTCCACGCGGCCGAGGAGAACGCGGGTCCCCCGCTCGGTGGAGACCGCATACCAGGCCCCGGCGACCACGAGGATCAGCAGGACGACGAGGGTGAGGAGCAGGCCGAGCGTCCAGCGCAGGACGCGGCGGCGCTTCTTGGGCGGAGGAGGCGCGGGGGCCGGGGATGGCGTTGCGGGGATCTCGGGGCTGTTCACAGGTCCGGTCCAATATTCAAGTGGAAACGAATGGGATGGCCGGGCTCGGAGAGCGCCCAGGCCACGTCGGCACGGATGGGGCCGATGGGCGAGCGCCAGCGCACGCCGAACCCGGCGCCGCGGGCGAGGGTGCCCAGGCCGCTGAAGGATTGCGAGGCGTTGCCGGTGTCGTAGAAGACGGCGGCGCCCCACTTCGCGAAGAAGCGGCGCTCGTACTCCAGGCTCCCCACCACCAGGGCCTCGCCGCCGATGGTGTTGCCCGCCTCGTCCTTGCGCCCCAGCGACTGATAGGAGAAGCCCCGCACGCTCTGGTCGCCGCCGGCGAAGAAGCGGAACCGCGGCGGCAGCGCGCGGAAGTCGTTGGTGTCGGTGTAGCCCACCTGGGTACGGGCGATGAGCCGGTTGCGGTCGCCCAGGGTGCGGATGACCTTGGCGTCGATCTCGCCCTGCACGAACGAGGTGTCGGAGAGCGGCGAGGCGCCCTGAAGCGAGAGGCGCGCGCGGTAGCCGTTGGTGGTGTCGATCCGGTCGTCGGCCTTCACCCGCTCGAGGCTCGCGCCGGGCACCAGGAGGTTCGACGTCCCCTTGTCGAGGCCGACGGTGAACTTCTCGCGCTGGAAATTGAGCGAGTACGCCTCGCGCCAGCCGTGCCGCGACTGGGTGAGGGTGGTGCCCAGCAGGCCGCTGTCGCTGCGGCTGGAGTTGGTGTCCTGCCGGTCGTAGGCGGCGTTCAGGGAGAGGACGTCGGTACGCGGATAAGCGCCCGGAATGAAGTAGCTCGTCTTGAAGCCCTGCTCGATGGCCGAGGCGGTGAGGTCGACCTCGGCGCGGTGTCCCCGGCTGTTGAGGCGCCGCAGCTCCCAGACCCCGCGGGCGCGGGGGCCGGTGTCGGTGCCGTAGCCCAGGCCGCCCGAGAAGCGCATGGGCTTGCTGGGAGCCAGGTTCACGTCGACGGGCACCTCCAGCCCCTGGGCCTCGTCCTGCCGGGTCACCACCTCGACGCGCCCCCAGTAGGGGCTGTCGGAGAGGGCGCTCTGGAGCTCGAGCACCCGGTTGACGTCCAGGGGATCGCCGCGCTTGAACTTCACGTACCCCTTGAGCAGGTCGGGGTTGAGCACGTCCTGGTGGAAGCGCACCTCGCCGAAGCGGTAGCGGGGACCGGTGTTGTAATGCAGGACGACGTCGGCCTGATAGCGCTCCAGGCTCACCCGTACCTCGTTCTCCTGGAAGGCGGCGTCGAGGTAGCCCTCCTCGGCCGCGAGGTCCTCGAAGGCCTTCTTGCCCTTCTCCCAGTCCGGGTGGTAGAGGACCTCCCCCTGGCGCAGGGGGAACGCGGCGGCGACCTCTCGGAACCGCGGGTCGTCCGCCCCGGCGCCGGCGATCTTCAGGTCGACGCTGGCGATTTTCACCGGCGGCCCGGCGTCCACCTCGTAGCGCGCGATCCACTGGTCCTTCTCCTGGCGCAGCTCGGAGCGGACGCGCGGCCGGTAGTAGCCGAAGGGCTGGAGGGCCTCCTCGATCTCGCCGGGTGCCGCGGCGTGGAGGCGGCGGATGTGCGGCTCGTCGAGCTCGTCCTTCTCCGCCTGCTCCAGGCTCAGCGACGAGTGGATGTTCTGCGCCAGCTTGCGCGACACCCCCTCGATCTCGACTTTGACCTTGGGCTTCGCCCCGAACACCGCGGCGTGGAGCGCCGGGGCGAGGCAGGCGAGCCCGAGGGCCAGGAGGAGGGCGGGCTTGCGCATGTCAGGACTGCGGCGCTTCGAGCGGCGCTTCGAGCGGCACCGTGACAGTGACCGCGCGCACGGCGCCCGGCGACGCCTTGGCCATCCCCTCGCGGTAGCGGCGGGAGTGGACCCGCGTGAACTCCGCCCCCAGGAGGAAGATGAGGGAGGAGTAGTAGACCCAGAGCAGGATCAGCATCAGCGAGCCGGCGGCGCCGTAGGTCGAGGTGATGCCGATCCGCCCCAGGTAGAAGCCGATGGCGTACTTGCCGATGAGGAAGAGGACCGAGGTGACGGCGGAACCCCAGGCCACGTCGCGCCAACTGAGCTCCACGTCCGGCAGGAAGCGGAAGATGAGGGTGATCACCGCCGTCATCAGCAGCCAGGAGAGGGTCACGTCGGTCCACCCGAGGACCTTCGACAACCCGATCTCCAGGCGCGACTCCAGGACCTTCTGCAGGATGGCGAGGCCGGCGCTGGCGGCGATCGAGGCCAGCACCAGCCCGCCCACGCTGACGATCAGCCCGAAGCAGAGCAGCCGCTTGAGCAGCAGGCGCTTGAGGAAGAAGCCCGGCTTGGGGATCACCTCCCAGACCGTGTTGAGCGTGTCCTGGAGCTGGATCAGCACCCCCGTGGCGGTGATCAGCAGGGTGACGGTGCCGAGGATGGCGGCGAAGCGGCCGGTGCGCGGCCTCGCGCCGACGGCGGCCACGAGCTGCTGCACCACCTCGGCGGCCTGGGAGCCCATGATGAGGCTGAGCTCCCTCTGCACCTCCCCCCGCGCCGCGCTGGCCCCGAACGCCCAGCCGGCGACGGCGATCACCAGGATGAGGATCGGCGCCAGGGAAAAAAGGGAGAAATAGGCCAGGGCCGCGCTACGCGTGAAGGCCTCGTGCTGGCTCCAGTTCGCGAACGTCTCCCGGAGGACGTGCCATAGATTCTGCGTCTTCGGATGCATCGTCAGCCCCATCGCCACGAGCAGCGTGGCGGCGGGGCTGATGGGAGACTGCAAAAGGCTTGCCGGCCCGCGGACGGTCCTATCCCTCCCCTTCGCTCCTCTTCAGCTCCTTGCGGGCCGCTGCCACCAACGTCTCTCTGACCCAGGCGGAAAGGTCGCCTGTTCCCTTGCGGCGGGCGGCGCTCTCTGCCGCCTCCCGGATCAATGCGGCGTGTTCCGGGGTAACCCGGAAGCGCAGCATCTCGGAGTAGGTGCGTTCAATTTGCTTTGGAAGCTCTCTGGCCATGGCCAATGGGTAGCACTCCTGGTGCTACAAGTCAACTCGCCGTCTACTTCGCCTCCCAGATTGACGCCCGCGGATGGGCCGCGTACCACCCCGAGCCGTGGGTGAGATACCCCGGCAGGCGCGGGAGTTTCTTGCCGTCCGGCGTGGTCAGGGCCTCCTCGCCGACGAGCCAGGGGCGGCCGTTCTGGTCGTTCAGGAAGAGGGCCCCGAGGAAGGCCCGCTCGGAGCGGGAGAAGGTGCGGTCGCCCCGCTCGTAGGCGCGGACCGTGCGGTTCTTCGCGTCGGCTCCGGGCTCCCAGACGACCACCACGGGCCGGCCGGCGATCTCGTCGTTGACGACCCCTGTCCTGCTCAGGCTGTCGAGAGGATAGGCCTTGGCCGTGCCGTCCACCACCAGGCCATAGAGGGACGACGTCTCCGGCAGGTCCGCCGCCGGCCGGCCACCTTGCGGGTAGTCCTTCCGGGCGCCGGTCTCCAGCGCGAGCACCCGGGTCTCCGGCCGGATGCGGGTCCAGTTCCCCCAGGTGGTCAGCACCACGGGCAGCGGCTGGAGCTTGATGCCGGAGCCGGCCAGAGGGCCCTCCACTGGCTCGCCCGTGAGCTGCTTCCAGAGGGTCTTGGTCTCCCGGTCCCGGAGGAGCTGGTCGCCGTCCCGAAAGATGCCGGAGGCCGCCAGGGTGAGCGTGCCCTTGGGAGTGTCCCGCCGGTAGAGCATGGCGGAGCCGCAGGGGCGGCACCAGACCAGGGCCACGGGGACGCCGCCGGCGTTGTCGTTGGACACGGCGTGCCAGTCCAGGATGCGGAGCGGATAGGCCCGCATATCGTCGCCGATCTGGATCCCCAGAATGGGATCGTCCGGCGACAGGTAGGTCGCCGCCTTGGCCCGCAGCAGGGGGGCGTGGTCCAGAGGCGGGAGGGGCTCCGTCCTCACCTCGCCTTGCGGGGCGGATTTAACGGTGGCGGGCGGGTGGGACGTTCCGGGTCCGGCGCAGCTCGCGAGGGCGATCGACAGGAGGACGGCCAGGAGGACGGCGGCAGGCAGGGTGTTCGCGCGCATGCCGCAAATCCTACTCCAGCAACACCTCGAAGCCCTCGAACACGGGATGCCCGGCGAGGGTCCCCTGCGGCGAGCGGGCATCGGAGTGGGCCTTGCGGAAGGCCTCGGACTCGGTCCAGGCGGCGAAGGCGTCGCGGGATTCCCAGGTGGAGTGGGAGACGAAGAGGGTGGTGCCGTCCGTGGTCTCGCCGCGCAGCAGGCGGAAGGTCTTGAAGCCGGGGACTTGGTCGAGGTAGGAGTCGCGCCGGCGCCACATCTCCTCGAAGACGTCCTCGTGGCCGGCGTTGACGCGGAAGCGGTTCATGGCGATGTACATCGGTCTCCTTTCTCAATCATCCAGCAGGCCCTTCTCCTTCAGCCATGTCCTGTTGAGCTTGGAGAGATAGCGCTCGCCGGAGTCGGGGAAGAGGGTGACCACCAGGCCGTCCGCGCCCAGGGACTGGGCGACCTGCCGCGCCCCCGAGGCGGCGGCGCCGCCGGAGGAGCCGGTGAAGATCGACTCGTGGCGGGCGAGGTCCATCGTCGCCTTGTAGGCCGTGTTGTCGTCGATGGTGACGATGCCGTCGAGGTAGTCCCACCAGACGGTCGCGGGCATGAAGTCCTCGCCGATGCCGTCGATGAGGTACTGGTGGATCTGCTCCGCGGGCGGCAGCTCCCGGTGCTCGAAGTAGTACTTGTAGACGCTCCCCACGGTGTCCACCCCGATCACCTGCACCGCCGGGTTCTGCTCCTTGAGGTACTTGCCCGCGCCGCTGATGGTGCCGCCGGTGCCCACGCCGGCCACCCAGTGGGTGACCTTGCCCGCGGTCTGGCGCCAGATCTCGGGGCCGGTGGAGTGGTAGTGGGCCTCGGGGTTGGCCTGGTTGTAATACTGGTAGGGGAGGTAGGCCCCCTGCTCGTCGCGGATGCGTTCGGCGACCTTGTAGTAGGAGCGCGGATCGTCCGCGCCGACGTTCGTCGGGCAGGTGAGGACCGTGGCGCCCATGGCCTCGAGCAGGGCGATCTTCTCCTTGGGGATCTTGTCGGGCGCGGCGCAGACCAGCTTGTAGCCCTTGAGGTTGGCGGCCATGGCGAGGCCCACGCCGGTGTTGCCGGAGGTGGGCTCGACGATCGTGCCTCCGGGCTTGAGGAGCCCCGCCTTCTCGCCGGCTTCGATCATGGCGATGCCGATGCGGTCTTTGACGCTGCCGCCGGGATTGAAGAACTCGACCTTGGCCGCCAGCGTGGCAGGCCCCGAGTGGAAGCGGCCGAGCTTGACCAGGGGAGTGTTCCCCAGGGTTTCCAGGATGTTCTCGTAGATCTCCATCGCTTCTCCGTGGCCCGCTTCTTTTCGATCAGGAATGCGGCGCGGATGCTAGCACACCTCCCAGTTGGCCCCGACCTTGCAGTCACCTTCTGATGTGCGCTCAAAGGCGCGGTCAGCATTGGACCGAAACCCACTCACGAGAGGAGAACTCATCATGGCGGACAACAAAACGGGAAGCGACTTCACGGGCAAGCCGGACACGGGTGACCAGAGCCACGACAAGGTACATCCCGTCGGCAGCGGCGTCGGCGCGGCGGCTGGCGCGGCCACGGGGGCTGCGGTCGGCACGGCGGTGGGCGGCCCGGTGGGCACCCTGGTGGGTGCGGCGGTGGGCGCGGTGGCCGGCGGCCTGGTGGGCCACGGCGTCGCCGAGGGAGTCAACCCCACGGTGGAGGACGCCTACTGGCGCGAGAACTACCGTTCGCGGCCGTACGTGGACGCCAGTCGCAGCTACGACGAGTACCAGCCGGCCTACAAGTACGGCTGGGAGTCCCGCTCCCGCTACGGCGCCGATCGCCGCTTCGAGGACGTGGAGCCCGAGCTGGAGCACGGCTGGAACACCGCCCGGGGCGCCTCGCGCCAGACCTGGAGCGAGGCCCGCAACGCCACCCGCGACGCCTGGCACCGCGTCGAGGACAAGGTGACCGGCAAGCCCCACCCGGATACCACCGGCACCGGCAGCAACTATAACCGGTAGGTTCCCTACCCTCCCACCCTCACCCCTGCCCCTCTCCTGTTCAGAAGAGGGCAGGGGTGTGAGGTCCCTACCCCTCCCAATCCCAGAAGAAATCCTTGTTGGTGAGCGTGGTCTCCTCCTCCTGGGCGGCCGCCTCCGTGGTCCGCGCCTCGACCTCCTCGGGGGATGCCTCGCCGCGCAGCACCGCGAGCTGCTCCTCCAGGTCCTCGGTCTCCCGCTGCCAGTAATCCAGAGTGCCGAAGTGGGGCCAGGCCGCGGGGAAGGCCGGGTCGTGCCAGCGGCGGGCGAGCCAGGCGGCGTAGTGGACGATGCGCAGGGCGCGCAGCGGCTCGATCAGGACCAGGGTCGAGCGGTCGAATTCCCGAAAGCTCTCGTAGCCTTCGACGAAGACCTCCCGCTGGGCGAGCGCGGAGGCGTCGCGGCCGGGCAGGGCCAGCCAGAGGTCCTGCACCGCCGGACCCACCGCCATGTCGTCGAAGTCGAGCACGTGCAGCAGCCCGTCGCGGAAGAGGAGATTGCCGAGGTGGAGGTCGCCGTGGAGGCGGTGGACGGGTACCCCCGCCAGCCGCCGGTCGGCGATCCCGGCGATGGCCAGCGCGGCGTCGAAGTAGCGGCTTCGCAGGTGGCGCGGCAGGGTATCGTGGGCGTCGAGCCAGGCCACGGGTTCCTGGACGTAGGTGGCGGCGTCGAGCCGCAGCCGGTGAGGCGCCGGCCGCCGCACGGCGACGTTGTGCATCCGCCCCACCAGCATGCCCAGCCGGCGGACGGTCTCGTCGCTCAGCTCGTCGGGCGCCCGCCCGCCCCGGCGGTCCGAGAGGCTGTAGAAAATACCCTCCACCCGGCGCAGGCTGCCGCCGCCGGGGAAGGGCCGCACGGTGCAGACGGGGATCTCCTCGGCGGCGAGGTCGGCCAGGAACTGGTGCTCCTCCAGGATCTGCTCCTCGCTCCACCGGCCCGGGCGATAGAACTTTGCCACCACCCGCGTGCGGTCTGCGAGCTCCACCTCGTAGACCCGGTTCTCGAACGAGTTCAGGGGGTAGCAGACGGGATTGCACTGCAGGCCGCCGGCCTCGACGGCCGCCAGCACCTTCTCGGGCGTGAGGGAGAGGAAGAGGTCGGTTTCTGGCGCCACCACGAGGTCCGTCATGGAGCCAATGTAGCAAAGAAAAGCCCTCATCACCCCAGCCCTCTTCTCCCGCCCCCTCCACACCCCCCTCCCCGGGAGAAGAGGGAGAAAGGCAAGACCGCTCCAACAAGGTCCCCCTCTCCCGGTGTGGGGGGTTGGGCGGGGGCGGGAGAGGGGGTAGGGGGTGAGGGCTTACGGCTTGGCGACGATCAGCGAGAACCGGAAGTTGAAGCTGTTGCTGCGGGTGAAGGTCACGCCGTCGGCGGAGGTGTACGAGAGGCCGAAGATCGGCACGTCGTTGGTGGCGTTGCCGCCGTCGAGTCCGATGAAAGTCGGCTGACCCGAGACGCCGGGGAACGGCGACGTGGTGGGCAGGCGCAGCACCAGGAAGAGGTTCTGGATTTCCCCCCTGGCGATCTTCTTGCGCACCAGCTTGCCGAGCGCCTCGGGGTCGGGGAAGTAGAACGGCGCGAAGTCGCTGTCCTGGCCGACGAAGCCGGTCTGGCGGACGAGCGGATGGGCGAGGTCGAGAGTGGCCGTCGAGCCGCTCACCGTGCCGGTGGTCAGCGTGGCCTCGGCGAACACTGGGACGACCGAGGCGCTGGGCGGGAACATCTCGAAGGCCCCCTCCTGGATCAGGAGGTCGCCCCCGGGATGGATGGCCGAGAGCTGGCTGGCGGGGAACTGCACGGCGTAGTAGAAGCCCGGCTGTACACCGGTGAAGCCTACGAAGTCGCGGCTGCCGAAGTTGTTGACGTTGATCTGGTCGTTGGTGACGAGGTTGACGTTGGCCGCCGTGAAGTTTGGCAGCGAGATGACGGGGAAAGCCAGGCCGGGATTCTCCTCGTGCGCCGACTCGAACGGGCCGCCCCAGAACCCCTCGTTGAAATTCTGCTGACCGAAGATGTCCCCGATCTCCGCCGTGAGGCTGACCGAAAACGAAGGCACCGGTTCGCCGTCCACGGCCTCGACGCCGACTTTCCAGGCGCCGAGCTTGACCGGCAGGACGTACTTGCCGTCGAGGATGTCGAACGACGGGCTGACCACGAAGATGTTCTGGGTCGCCGGGTCGAAGGAGACCTGGGTGGTGCCGCTGAAGCCGCTGGTGAACAGCTCGCCGGTCAGCAGGTTGGTGGCGGAGACACTGGCGCCGGCGATGGGCTGGTTGAGCACGCCGTGGGTGACCGTGCCGGTGATCAGGCCGTAGACCGACTTGAACGGAATGTCCCCCGGCTGGAGCGCGGCCGGACCGGAGGCCGTCGAGCCTTCAGGATAGAAGTAGGAGCTCCAGGCGATGTCGTCGCTGTCCAGGGTGCGCTGCGCCAGCTCGGAGGCCGGGTCGCGCGTGTCGACGAAGGGGAACATGGTGGTCGCGGTGCCGTCCGTGGGGCTCTTCTGGTTGTTGAGCACGTGGGAGAGGCCGTGGGCGTGGCCGAATTCGTGGGTGGCCACGGCCTGGAGATCCACCGAGCGGGGATTGGTGTCGACGTCGGCGTCGGCCGTGGTGAAGCGGAAGCCGTCGGGATTGGTGTTGAACTGGACGTCGGTATCCAGGATGGTGCCCGCCTTGTAGAAGCCGGCCGGGAACTTGATGTGGCCGCCCACATACTGGCAGGTGGTGATGGCGCTGGAGACGTCGGGGACGCCGTCGCCGTCGATGTCCTCGCCGTCCACCAGCACGCTGTCCGCCAGCAGGGAGATGGAGGGGGTGGTGGCGATGAAGCCGAAGCTGCTGTCGGTGCGGAAGGTCAGCTCGTTGACGAAGTCGAAGCCCTGCAGACCGGGATTGCTCACCGTGCCCACGACCCGCATGTCGATGTACGAGGTCGGGATGGAGTTCCACGTGTTGAATGCTTTCTGGAAGACAGCGGTGGCGCCCGTCACGGTGAGAAACGGCGCGCCGAGCGGGTTGGGGATCGGGTTCAACGTGTCGTTGACGCGGAATTGGACCGGGATGCAGCGGGGATCCCAGAAGATCCGGATGACTTTGGCGGTGAACTGCCCCGGGATCGGGGAAGGCTGGGCATTGGTGAGGTCGATGGTCTCGAGCGCTCCTCCGGCAAAGGCCGGGGAGGCGCCGACGCCGGCGATGGCCACCAGCAGGGCGGCAGGCAGGATCCTGGCAAAATTTACGCGCATGGCTTCATCTCCTCGCGGACGGGACGGACCCGCCTCACCGCGGCCTCTCGGCAGCAAGGGTTTCCTGGATCTTCTGCCGGAGCTCGGACAGCAGCAGCGTCTTGGCCCGGCCGCGGGTGACGGCACCGGTGCGGCCCTGCAGGTTGAGCGCGCTGAGGTTCTGGCTGGCCACCTTCTGCCCCTGCCCGTTGTCGGCGAGGGTGAACTTGCCCTGCGAGAAGCCGACGATGGTGTAGCCGTTCGCCACCCGGTCCTCGGACCTCAGGAAGAGGAGGACGTCCTCCTGGTGAAAGATCTGCGGCGCGGCCGGGAACGTCATGGCGATGGGCACCTGGCGGTGGGTGTCGATCCCGCCCGGCAGGACCACCGTCACCTCGGTTCCCGCCTGGCCCTTGAGCGCCTCGGAAACCGAGATGGTGGCGATCGTCACCAGGTCGCGGTCGAGCCACTGGCTCTGCAGATGGGTGCAGTGGCCGGTGACGATGATCGCGGACTCCCGGATCAGGTCGGTCTCCGAGCGCTCCACGGCGGTCGTGGCCATCGCCGGCGCCAGGGCCAGCGCGGTCGCCAGCAGGCCGAGGACAGCTCTCGCTGCGTTTCTCATTCGTCTCCCTCCTCTTTCTTCAAGCCGAAGCGAACCTCGGATGAGATAAGTTGTCGATACAGCCATGGTGCCCCACAACCACCAAGCGTGACAAGCAAATTCATTAATATCTTCGAGTCGATAAGAGGAGGTACGGCCATGCGCATCGTGGATCAGCGGATCATGAACCAGCTCTTCGCGGTGACGGACGAGATCCCCGTCGACCGCGAGGCCCTCCAGGTCCCCCTGGTGATGGAGGGGGAGGGGAAGGTCGCCCGGACGAAGAAGGGCAGGCTCGAGATCACCCTGCCGGACACGGACGACCTCGGGCCGTTCCTGGCCTCGCTGCCCGAGCGGCTGCGGGCGGTGGGGTGAGGGGCCACACCCATAGCGTTCGATGTTGCTTAGAGTAGGGGCGGGTCTGGACGGTTGGGAGGGGGCGCGACCCGCCCTGCAGCGCCGAGGTCGTCCGCACCAGGGCGGGTCGAGCCCCCAACCTGCCGTCCAGACCCGCCCCTACCCTAAGCATCAGGGTAAAAGTAAACGCCTAGGAGGATGGGTGGGGTTCCCGACTGCGCTACAATCCGCGGTCCGGCAGTCGTCTTCCGCTGCTGCAACTCCATCTACGAGGAACCGTCTCCATGTCCGAGCAGTACATCTACGTCATGAAGGATCTCCGCAAGATCTATCCGCCCAACCGGGAGGTCTTGAAGGGCATATGGCTGTCGTTCTTTCCCGGCGCCAAGATCGGCGTCGTGGGCTTAAACGGCGCCGGCAAGAGCACGCTGCTCAAGATCATGGCCGGGGCCATCGCCGAGTTCGGCGGCGAGGCCTGGGCCGCCAAGGGCGCGCGGGTGGGCTACCTTTCCCAGGAGCCGCAGCTCGATCCGGCCAGGGACGTGCTGGGCAACGTCGAAGAGGGGGTGGCCGAGACCCGCGCCCTGCTCACCAGGTTCGACGAGATCAACGCCAAATTTGGCGACCCCATGTCCGACGACGAGATGGACAAGCTGATGGCTGAGCAGTCGCGGGTCCAGGACCAGATCGAGGCCGCCAACGCCTGGGACCTCGACCGTACCCTGGAGATCGCCATGGACGCCCTGCGCCTGCCGCCGCCGGACACCGACGTGAGCACGCTGTCGGGCGGCGAGCGCCGCCGGGTGGCCCTCTGCCAGCTCCTCCTGAAGCGCCCCGACCTCCTCCTGCTTGACGAGCCCACCAACCACCTGGATGCCGAGTCGGTCGCCTGGCTGGAGCGCCACCTCCAGGAGTACGCCGGCACGGTGGTGGCCATCACCCACGACCGCTACTTCCTCGACAACGTGGCGGAGTGGATCCTGGAGCTCGACCGCGGCCAGGGCATCCCCTGGAAGGGCAACTACTCCTCCTGGCTGGAGCAGAAGCAGGGGCGCCTGGCCTTGGAGGAGAAGGAGGTCTCGGGCCGCCGGCGGACCCTGCAGAACGAGTTGGAATGGATCCGCATGAGCCCCCGCGCCCGCATGGCCAAGGGCAAGGCCCGCATCAACGCCTATGAAAAGCTGCTGGCCGAGGACCGCGAGTACGACAAGCGGGCCGACCTGAACGAGATCCACATCCCCGCCGGCCCCCGCCTGGGCGACCTAGTGGTGGAGGCCAGGGGGCTGCGCAAGGGATACGGCGACAACCTGCTGATCGAGGACTTCTCCTTCGCCCTGCCGCCGGGCGGCATCGTGGGCGTCATCGGCCCCAACGGCGCCGGCAAGACGACCCTGTTCCGCATGATCGTCGGCCAGGAGAAGCCGGACGCCGGCACCATCCGCGTCGGCGAGACGGTGAAGCTCGCCTACGTCGACCAGAGCCGGGACAGTCTGGACGGCGACAAGCTGGTCTGGGAGACGATCTCCGACGGCCGCGACGTCGTCACCCTGGGCAGCCGCGAGGTCCCGGCCCGCTCCTATGCCGCGGCCTTCAACTTCAAGGGGTCGGACCAGCAGAAGCGGGTCAAGGACCTCTCGGGCGGCGAGCGCAACCGCGTCCACCTCGCCCGCACTCTCAAGGCCGGGGGCAACCTGCTGCTGCTCGACGAGCCCACCAACGACCTCGACGTGGACACCCTGCGGGCCCTGGAAGAGGCGCTCCTCGCCTTCGCCGGCTGCGCCGTGATCATCAGCCACGACCGCTGGTTCCTCGACCGCATCGCCACTCACATCCTGGCCTTCGAGGGGGACTCCCAGGTGGAGTGGTTCGAGGGCAACTACGAAGCCTACGAAGCGGACCGCAAACGCCGCCTCGGCGCCGAGGCCGACCAGCCGCACCGGATCCGCTACAAGAAGCTCACCCAGGCGTAGCCGATGCTCATGCTCACCCTCCAGGACCTCCCGGCGCTCAACGCCACCCTCAACGCCACCTCCGCCGTCCTCCTGGTGACGGCTTACGTGCTCATCCGGATGCGGCGGCCGATCGCCCACCGCAACGTGATGATCGCGGCGCTCGTCTGCTCGACGTTCTTCCTGACCTCCTACCTGATCTACCACGCGCAGGTGGGATCCAAGCACTTCCCGGGGACGGGGACGGCGCGGACCGTCTACTTCGCCATCCTGATCACCCACACGATCCTCGCCGCGGCGGTGCCGATCCTCGCCGGCATCACGGTCTGGCGGGCTTGGCGGAGGCGCTTCGACCGGCACGTGCGGATCGCCCGCTGGACCCTGCCCATCTGGCTCTACGTGTCGGTCACCGGCGTCGTCGTTTATTGGATGCTGTACCGGATGAGCTGGTGACCGATCCGCTGGGCTTCGTCACCCGTACTAGAGGGTATAGACTCAAGGCCCGATTTTCGGAGACCTCACAGGAGACCGAACCATGAAGAAGTTGGACGAAGACGTCAGCCGGAGAGATTTCGGCAAGTTGGCCCTGGCCGCCTTCGGCGGTGTGGTCGCCGGCTCGGTGCTGGGCGGACGCCTGCTTTCGGCGGACGAGAAGAAGGAGGCGGCCAAGGACGCTCACGCCTGCTGCGGCCTCAATGCCTGCAAGGGCGAGGGCGCCGGCGGCAAGAACGACTGCGCGGGCCAGGGCTCGTGCGCCACCGCCGCGGCCCATAGCTGCGCCGGCACCAACGACTGCAAGGGCCAGGGCGGCACCGGCGACAACTCCTGCAAGGGCAAGGGGAGCTGCGCGGTGCCGATCAAGGGCGACGGCTGGAAGAAGGCCCGGGCGAGCTACGAGGCGTCGATGAAGAAGGCCGGCAAGAAGTTCGGCCCCGCCCCCGCTTCGTGCAGCGCTTCGTAACGCGCTGAGGCGGCCCCGGAACAATGCAGCCCGGGCCGCCGTTCTCCCTTCTGCCAGGAAGGAGCCGTATGAAACCCCCCCGCCTCGGACACGACAACCTCGGCCTCGGAGTGGGCCTGCGGTCCGTCCACTTCGACCACATCCTCAAGCACCAGCCGGCGGTGGACTGGTTCGAGATCATCAGCGAGAACTACATCGACTCGCAGGGCCGGCCGCGCTACGTCCTGCAGCAGATCGCCGAGCGCTATCCCGTCGTCATGCACGGGGTGTCGCTCTCCATCGGCTCGACCGATCCCCTCGACTTCGAGTACCTGGGCAAGCTCAAGCGGCTGGCGAAAGAGATCAAGGCCCAGTGGATCTCCGACCACATCTGCTGGACGGGCGTCCTCGGCCGCAACACCCACGATCTGCTCCCCGTGCCCTTCACCGAGCAGACCCTCCGCCACGTGGTGGAGCGCGTCCGCACGCTGCAGGACTTCCTCGAGCGGCCGTTCGTGCTGGAGAACCCCAGCTCCTACGTGACCTTCCAGGACTCGACCCTGGACGAGTGGGAATTCGTCACCCGCATGGCCGAGGAGGCCGACTGCGGCCTGCTGCTCGACGTCAACAACGTCTACGTGTCGAGCTTCAACCACGACATGGACCCCGACCGCTTCATCCGCTCTCTCCCTCACGAGCGCATCGTCCAGTTCCACCTCGCGGGGCACAGCAACTACACCACCCACCTGATCGACACGCATGACAACCACGTGATCGATCCCGTCTGGGAGCTCTACCGCACGGCCCACGAGCTGACCGGAGGCGTATCGACCCTCCTGGAGTGGGATGCCAACATCCCGCCCTTCCCCGTGGTCCACGAGGAGGTGCTCAAGGCCAGGCAGTTCATGGGCGAGCACCTGCCGAAGGCGCCGCCGGCCGCCGAGGAGCCCGAGCCCGAGTTGATCCTGGCCGGAATGATTGGAGCGAGTGGAGCGAGCGTGCCCCATCCCCTGCACCACATCCAGCCGGAGGTCGAGTGAGCCGGTCGCTCGCCGTGGTGCAGCAATGGTTCCAGGCCGTGGTCACCCACCCCGGGGGGGTCGAGGGGGGCGTGGAGTCCGAGGCGGCGCAGGCGCTCATCCGGCTGACCCGTGGCGACCTGGAGGCCGTGGTCCGGCGCTCCCGCAACCTCACGGCGGCCGAGCGCATCGGCATCTACGCCAACGCCTACTACGCCCGTCTGCTGGAGTGCGTGGGCGAGTGCTTCCCGGTGCTGAAGGGGGCCGTGGGCGAGGAGGTCTTCAGCGGCTTCGCCTTCGAGTACCTGCAGCGCTACCCCTCGCGCAGCTACACCCTGGACCGGCTGGGGGAGAATTTCCCCCGCTTCCTGGAGGAGACCCGGCCGGGCCCCGAGGACGGCGGACCGCCGCCGGGCGAGGTGGGCTGGCCGGACTTCCTCATCGACCTTGCCTCCCTGGAGTGGACCCTCGCCAAGGTCTTCGACGGCCCGGGGACCGAGGGCCAGACCCTCCTGACTCCCGAGGCTCTCCAGGCTTTCCCCGCCGAGCGCTTCGCCGGCGCCCGGCTGGTGCCCGTGCCCTGCCTGCGACTGGTGGTCTCCCGCTATCCCGTGAACGCCTACTTCACGGCGGTGCGCCAGGTGGAAGAGGGAGAGGAGATCCCCATTCCGGATCCCGCTCCCGAGTACACGGCCATCACCCGCCGCGAGTTCGTCGTCCGCCGCTACTCGTTGTCGTTCCCCCAGCACGCCCTCCTCGCCGCCCTCCAGTCCGGCGCCACCGTGGCCGAGGCCCTCGCCGCCGCGGCCGCCGTCAGCGACCTGGACGACGATGCCCTCGCCACCGCGCTGCATGAATGGTTCCGGGTGTTCACGGCGGAGGGGTTCTTCCAGGCGATCGAGTAGACAGCCTCGAGATAGTTCGGCGACGAAAGGAGAGCTCCATGCGTGCACTTCTGTCGGCAGTCCTGCTTGCCGCGCTTGCGGCTCCTGGCACGGCCGCCCAAGATACGACAGCCGTCCGCTTCGGCCGGCTGATCGACGGCCGGGGCGGCGTGGTCCAGGACGCGGTGGTCGTCGTTCACGGCGAGCGCATCGATCACGTCGGCTCCGGGGACAAGGCGGTGCCGGCAGGGGCGAAGCTGATCGATCTCCGTCCGCTCACCGCCATCCCCGGTCTCGTCGACGTGCACACGCACATGACGTTCTATTGGGACCG
The DNA here is from genome assembly GCA_021154885.1 of Thermoanaerobaculum sp. Lineage (GTDB taxonomy): Bacteria > Acidobacteriota > Thermoanaerobaculia > Multivoradales > UBA5704 > DATARR01. Next base: position 32,994 of record JAJKHS010000025.1, on the reverse strand, counting down.
ATCGCCAGGCACGCGGCCCTGGGCGCAGTTGGGAACCTTGGGCGCGGCGGTGACGGTGTTCCTGGCGCAGGAGAACGCACGGAAGACGCTCGAAGCGGGAGTCACGACCGTGCGGGACCTCGGATCGTGGGAGTACACGGACATCGCGATGCGGGACCTGATCCATCGCGGGGCGATGATCGGTCCCAGGATGTTCGTCGCAGGCTATGGGCTTCATATCAGCAACGCTCCGCCGCGCGCCGGCGCGGCGCCGGAGCCGGGCCAGTGCGACGGCGTCGCCGAGGTGCAACGCGTCGCGCGGCAGCAGCTCGGAGCGGGGGCGGATTGGATCAAGATGTACGGCTCGACGGGCAGCGACCAGGACGTGACAGGTTTTCAGACCTTCTCGTTCGAGGAGATGAAGGCCGCCGTCGACGTGGCGCATCGGGCCGGCAAACGGATCTCGATTCATTCCTATGGTCCGGACGGAGCCCGGGACGCCGTGCGCGCGGGAGCCGATTCCGTCGAGCACGCGACGGACATGGACGACGAGACGCTGGCCGAGATGGCCCGCCGTGGAACGGTCTACGTGCCGACCGTCGAGCACAATCGCTACTACATCGCGCATCGCGAGGAATTCGGCTACGACGATCAGGTCGTCCAGCGTCTCGAGGCCTACGTGCAAAGGAACCTCGCGACCGTGCGCCGTGCCCTTCGCGCCAAGGTGAAGATCGCCATGGGCTCCGACGCGGTCTTCACGGGCTTCGGGGAGAATGCCCGCGAATTGGAGCGCCTGGTGGAAGCCGGCATGACCCCGGCGCAGGCGCTGGCGAGCGCCACCACCACGGGAGCAGCGCTGCTGAACCAGGGCGACAGCCTTGGTGCCCTCGCCCCCGGCTACTACGCCGACCTGGTCGCCGTCGACGGCGATCCGTTGGCGGACGTCCAAGCCGTGACACGCCGCGTGGTGTGGGTCATGAAAGGTGGAGCGGTCGTGGTGGACCATTCCGCTGCGCGGCCGGCGCGGCCGGCGGCTCCGAGCCCATAGAAAAAGCGCCCGTCTGGAAATGCGGACCCTGCTTGCGGTATGCTGGGCTCGCCATCAGCCAACAGGCAGCACCCGAGATATACATATGCTAAGGGGCGACTATCATGGGAATCATGCCAGCGAATTTCGTCAATTTGCGCAGTGGCCGGTTCGACTCCACCTCGCGGTCGGATCTTCGGCAACTCTTCGACAGCTTCGTTCAGGAGGGCACCAAAAACCTGGCTGTCCACTTCCACGGCGGCCTGGTTTCTGAAAGTTCGGCCATGGCCATGGCCGAACGCCTGCTGCCCGAATACCACCAGACCAACGTCGCCTATCCGGTGTTCTTCGTCTGGGAGTCCGGTCTGCTCGAATCCATCCGCAACAACGTTGCCGAGGTTGCCAATGAGCAGTTCTTCGAAAGACTGCTGCTGCTCGCGCTGCAGTTTGCCGGTGGAAAAGTACTCCAGGCCGTGGGCGAACGCGGTGTGATGGTAACGCCGGTCGACGACACGCATGTCGAACAGGAAACGGCAAAGATGAAGGCCGGCGAGGCGCACTGGGAAGAAATGACCGAAGACCGCCGCGCCGCCACTTCCGACCTCACCGAGCTTGAAGCGCAGCAGTTGCGCGACCTGCTGGAAGGCGACCCGGTCTTCATGGGCGAAGTGCAATTGATCTCCAACAGCGTCGAACCGGCGGACCAGTTGGCCCGCTCGCGCGGCGCCGAAGTCGCCGGCTCGCGCCACACCCTGATGGCGCCCGAAGTCCTCGCCGACATCCGCCGCGAAAAGATGGCCGGCACCGAGGGAACGCGCGGCATCTTCGGCAGTACGCGGCTCATCAAGGGCGCCATCGTCGTCGTCGCGAAAGTCGTCGCGCGATTCGCCCGCAAGCGCGATCACGGCTTCCACGCCACGGTCGTCGAAGAAATCTTCCGCGAGTTCTACGTCAGCGCCGTGGGCCGCGAAATCTGGGGTCTGATGAAGCAGGACACCGCCGACGCCTTCGGAGATAACACCATGCTCTGCGGCGGCTCGGCGTTTCTCGAAGAGATCCAGCGCGTCGACCCCGACAACAAGACGCGCATCACCCTGATCGGGCACAGCGCCGGCGCGGAGTATGTCTGCAACCTGCTGCGCAACGCCGATCGCTTCCTGTCGAAAAACTACCAGTTCGACATCGTGCTGATGGCCCCCGCCTGCCGGATCGAATTCTTCGCCGACACGGTTCGCCACAACGCCAGCCACATCCGCAACATCCGCATGTTCACGATGTTCGACGAGTTGGAAAAGAAGGACCGCCTGATTCCGATTCTCTATCCGCACTCGCTGCTCTACTTCATCTCCGGTGTTCTGGAGGACGAAGCGGACAAGCCACTCCTCGGCATGGAACGCTATTTCATCTCCGACGCGCCGGCCTACCAGAACCCGCAGACCGGCATCCCCGACGTGCGCGGCTTCCTGAGCGGCCCCAAACAGATGGTGTTCTCGCTCAACACCGGCGCCCCGGGAAGCGAAACCAACGCCGACTCCCACGGTGGTTTCGACGACACCGAAGATCCCGCCAAGCGCGCCACCATCGACAGCATCCGCTTTCTCCTCAAGAACGGGTGGTCGTGAGCATGGACGAAAACTACGCCATTACGGCCGGTATCAACAACTATCCGGGAATCTCCAGCCTTCGGGGCCCGGAGAACGACGCCACCTGGTTCCATGAGTGGCTCGTCTCCAACAAGTTGGTCAACCCCGACAAAAACGCGTCGCTCATTCTCGGCTCCCAATTTACCGGCACTGCCGAGAGCATCGATTCTCAACCCGACATCATGGTCATCAACCGCGCCTTCGAGCGCCTGCTCAGAATCGGCCGCTCGAAAAGCCGGATTGGCAAACGCCTTTACCTTTTCTTCGCCGGCCACGGCTTCGGCCCGGATCTCAACACCTCCGCGCTGCTGGCCTCAAACGCCGACCTCCTCCTCGGCACCACCGGCCACCACCTCAACGCTGTCGAGTACGCTGACTGGTTTGCCGCCGCCGCCTACTTCGACGAGATCGTGCTCTTCATGGATTGCTGCCGCGACGACATGCCCCGGGCCCCCCTGGGTCAGGCGCCCTGGCAATCCGTTCACAACGTGCGCGGCGGCCAGGTGAAGCGTTTCTACGGTCTTGCCACCCGCTGGGCAAAGAAGGCGCGCGAGGCCGAAGCGGCCAACGGCGATGTCCATGGCTACTTCACCCAGGCGCTGATGGGCGCCCTTGACGGCGGCGCCGTGACCGCAGATGGCAGGCTGAACACGGCGGACGTCACGCGCTACGTCCTCAACTACTTCACCCAGCGCGTCAAGCCGAAGCTCGATGCCATCGGCGCCGGCTTCGACGAGCCGCAATTCCTTCCCAAAGATGAGTTCGCCATGGCGGAAGGGCTCGCCACGAAGTTGACCGCGGTGACCGTGCAGTTTCAAGCCCCTGCGGCGGCCGCCAGCAACGGCTACAGCATATTCGGCGGCAGTCCGAACCTGCTCAGACCCAACACCGGCGGTGCCAACCCGTGGCGGCTGGAGCTCCCCATGGGTCACTATGCCCTGATGAATCCAGACGGCCAATCCGCCAGCGAGTTCGATGCTTTTGGAGAGGCGGTGGACCTCCATGTTTAAGTTGTTCGACGGCAAGGTACGTCTGGAAGTGAAGGCCGCGAGCCCCTTCGACGAAGTCTTCCTCATTGATGGCGGCTACAACCGCGTCGCGAAAGGGGTCGGCGGTCTGGTCGCCGATGACCTGGAGCCGGGCCTGTACAAGTTGAAGTTCAAGGCTGGCAACAACGTCGTCGAGATGTCCAAGGTATTCAATCAGGAGCTCGTCAAAGTGGAGGGTCCGCCGATCGAGCTCGCCTCGCCGCTGCCGCCCGAGGATCTCGCGCCATCCCCAACGCCCGCTCGCACCCCCACCGGCAGGGGCCGCCGAATTACGCGCGGCGCCGCAGAGAAGGCACCTGAGGCGAGCGCGAGCCGCGGTCCCACGCCGCGCAAGAGAAAATGGAGCGGCACCGGCAGCGAGCTGTTTTTCTACGTCGGCATCCAGGGAAGCGAGGTTCCCGCGGATCTCGTCGACGCCATGAGCTTGATCAACGAAGCTGGAGAGGACATCAAAGGCTTCGCCGACGTCAACCTCCAGTCGCTCACCGCCATCATTACCTGCGCGCCCGGCTTTTATCGACTGCGGGTCCAACTCGCCGACCTCGGCGCCATCGAAATGCCCATCTGGACCGAGAAGGGATTTGAGACCTGCGTCTTCCTCCCGCTCCGCGAATTCGGCGTCCACACCCGCAAAGTCCGTCCTGATCTCGCCAACGCCGGCGTTACCATGTGCAGGCTCGGCGCTGACAAGCCCGATTGGAAAGTCGCGCGCATCACCGAACAGGCGCGCGCCAACTTGAGTGTAGGCCGGGCCGCTCTCCCGCATGACCAGACCGAACGCCTGCTGATGGCCAAGTGGGAAGATCCCATGCAGGGCGTTCTTGGCGCCCATCTTCTTCTGCTCGAAAATCCCGTGGACGTGAATCTCTTCTCCATTGTGACGGCGAACCTCCAGAGACTCGCTCCCGGCCATCTCGACGTGCGAATCCTCAGCCTGTGGTCCGACAAACTGCAAAAGAAAAACGATCCTCACCCCGCCATCGATCTGATCTATCCGCCCATGCTCGCCGCCAGTTGGCGTTTGCTCGAAGACCCCTGGATGCGCGAACGGGTCAGGATTCCGCCGGGCTCGCTCGCCGCCCTCATCGCGACGAGTCTCTGGAGCCAATCCGTATGGCTGCTCTGGACGTCCTTCGAGCTCGAGCCGTCTCAGAACGAAACGCGCACCTGAAAGGGCCTTTCTCACCACGCGGAAAACAGCGGCCCGCCGGAGCGGGCCGCGGTGCACGCGACATCTAGGGGGCGGCCACCTCCGTCTGGGCCGCCGATGGAACGCCGGCCTTCAGATCAAGGCTGTCAAGGCGACGGCCGTGGCGACGGTGAGGTTCCCAGCAACAACCTGTGATGCAAAGACCCAATAGGCTGGTGAGGACCAGCAACGCGGGGACAGTTCGTTTCGTATTCATAAGAGATATACCTCCAAGCCCCCGGCGTCATTGCGCGGGAACGAGTCATGCCCACCTTGTGCAGAGCCCGTGCCAGCAAGTCGCCACAGAGGCGGCTCACCCGTCGGGAGCCCCACCGGATCGCAACGGTGTCCTTGAGCGTGGACTCTTATGAACTTTGCCGAGGACATTTCCGAGGACATTTTCGCGCCAGCGAGCGAAGGATCTGATGTATCATCCGGGAAGAGCTGGCAAAGGGCTCGCCGGGGCCCTGACAGACGGGAAAACCCGGAAAGCTGAATCCGGATGCTGATTCAGTCCGAAACACCATTTTCCGTCCTGAAACTCCGCCTTCGGTCCTAAAACGCCAACCCGTGTCCTGAAGCGCCGCCGAACAGCCGAAAAAGCCGTTGAACGGCCTGAAAGTTGGTCTTTCGTCCTTAGGCGCCAGCTTGGGTCCGAAAACTCGGAGCTCGGTCCTGAAAGTCCGTCGTTTGTCCTGCTGGTAGCTGCAGACGGGTTCTGCCGGTCATTCTCGACAAAATTGAGATTTCCCAAGCCGTCGCGCATTTGTTGGCTACAATGCCGCCGCCTCGACGGGTAGGTCGGCCCCGGCAGCGTGCCAGCGGTATTCGACGTTGCCGAAGTGGCGGTGCACCCACTCGTCGGAGTAGACGGTGTCCAGATAACGCTCTCCCCGGTCGGGCAGGACGACCACGCAGACCGATCCGGGGGGAATGCGGGATTGCATCTTCTCCAGCGCGGCGACGACGCCTCCTGACGAGCCGCCGGCCAGGATGGCCTCCCGCAGCACGAGGCGGCGGCAACCGGCGACGCAGTCGACGTCGTCGACGTGGACGCACTCGTCGATCAGCGACGGCCGGCAGAGAGGGGGCTTGATGCCCGCTCCCAGTCCCGGGATCATCCGCTTCGCCCGCACGTTGCTGAAGATCTGGCTGCCCACGGCGTCGACCGCCACGATCTTCGTCCGCAGACCGTAGTGCCGGACATGCTCCGCGCAGCCCCGGATGGTGCCGCAGGTGCTGGTCGCCACGAAGAGGTAGTCGATCTTCCCGTCGAGGGCCGAGGCGATCTCGCGCATCGTCGTCTCGAAGTGGGCGCCGGGGTTGCTCAGGTTCTCATACTGATTGGGCCAGAAGGAGCTCTCGATCTGGCCGAGGAGCGTTTTGACGCGATCGATCCGCGCCTGCAGGAACTCTCCCGTCTCCGGGTCGGGCTCGGTCACCTGCACGATCTCGGCGTCGTAGGTCCTCAGGATCTGGATGTTCTGGGCGGCGGTCTTGGGATCGACGACGCAGATGAACCGCAGACCGTGATACCGGCATGCCTGGGCCAGGCCGATCCCCATGTTCCCGGAGCTCGACTCGACGATCACCGAGCGCGAATCGATCGCCCCGCTGCGAAAAGCCTCCTCGAGGATCGCCACCGCGGTCCGGTCCTTGATGCTCCCGCCGGGATTGAGCAGCTCGAGCTTCGCAAAAACCTGGAGGCTCGAGTCCGCAAGGAAGTGGGAGAGCCGCACCAAAGGCGTATTTCCAATCGCCGAGAGCACGCTCTCTCGGACTTGCTGAGATTGCAAATTCCACCCCCTCAGTTCGTTCCAGGGTCTGACGGGGGGACCCTGGGTGAGCGACCCTGAGCCTGCCGACAGAACCTGAAGTCTGGACCTGAAGCAACGGTAACGTTCCCAATGAGGTCTGTCAATGCGGAGAATCAGCAGCGTCAGCGTGCGCGGTACGAATTTGAAAATCTTTAATTGCAGACTTTCTGGCGCCGGCTTGAGAGCTCCTGCTGAGGATTGTTCTTTCCACCAGGCCCTGCTAGAATTTGAATCCAACACATTGGTTGGAAGCTCTGAAACTGGATTGACTTTGGACCGCTTTCGTCTGCAACTGCCACGGCAGTTCTCTACTCTTGTCGAGTTGCTCCGTTCGCACGGTACGCAGAACCCGGACTGGAAGGTCTATCGCTTCCTGGCCGCGACGGGCGAGGAAGCGGAGAGCCTGACGGCGGGAGAGCTGGACGAAGGTGCGCGCCGGCTGGGCGCGAGGCTCCAGGCCCGCGGCGGGCCAGGGGGGCGGGCCCTGCTGCTCTACCCGGCGGGCGTCGAATTCATCGCCGCCTTTTTCGGCTGCCTTTACGGCGGCTGGATCGCGGTGCCGGCGTTCCCGCCGGCGCGGGGACGGAGCTCGCCGCGGCTACTGGCCATCGCCGCGGACGCGCGGCCCGAGGTCGTCCTCACCAGCGCGGCGCTCGCCGGCCAGGTGCGGGCCTGGGCGGCGGCGGTCCCCTGCCTCGCCGGGGTGCCGGTCCTCGCCACGGATGCGGCGGAGTCCGGCGAAGGCGACTGGCGGGACCCCGGCGCCGGTGCGCAGACCCCTGCCTTCCTCCAGTACACCTCCGGCTCGACCTCCCTGCCCAAGGGGGTGGTGGTGACCCACGGCAACCTGCTGCACAACGAGGAGGTCATCCGCCGGGCCTTCGCCCAGAGCGAGAGCTCGGTCATCGTCAGTTGGCTCCCTCTCTACCACGACATGGGGCTGATCGGCGGCGTCCTCCAGCCGCTCTACACCGGCGCGGTCTGCGTCCTCCTCTCCCCCTTGAGCTTCCTCCAGCGGCCGCGCCGCTGGCTGGAGGCGATCAGCCGCTACCGGGCGACGACCAGCGGCGGGCCGAACTTCGCGTATGAGCTGTGCGCGCGCCGGGTGGGGGAGGCGGAGCGCTCCGGGCTGGACCTGTCGAGCTGGCGGGTGGCCTTCACCGGCTCGGAAACGGTGCGGCCGACGACCCTGGCGCGGTTCGCCGCGGCGTTCGCCGGCTGCGGCTTCGAGCGCCGGTCGTTCCTCCCCTGCTACGGCCTGGCGGAGTCCACCCTGTTCGTGGCCGGCGCCCGCGTCGAGGACGAGCCCGTGGTCGCCACGGTCGACGCGGCGGCCCTGGGCCGGGGTTGGGCGGAGGAGCCGCGGGCCGCGGGCGCGCGGCTGGCGCTCGCCGGCTGCGGCGCGGCGGGCATGGACCTCGAGGTGGTGATCGCCGAGCCCGAGGAGCGCCGGCGACTGCCGCCCGGCCGCGTGGGGGAGGTCTGGGTGGCGGGTCCGAGCGTGGCGCAGGGTTACTGGCACCAGCCCGAGGAGTCGGCGCGGACCTTCGCCGCCCGCCTGGCGGACGAACCGGGGGCCGGCCCGTTCCTGCGCACGGGGGACCTCGGATTCCTGCAGGGCGGCGTCCTCTTCGTGACCGGGCGGCGCAAGGAGCTGATCATCCTGCGGGGCCGCAACTGCTACCCCCAGGACCTGGAGGCGACGGCGCAGGCGGCCCACCCGGCCCTGGTGCCGGACGGCGGCGCGGCGTTCTCGGTCGAGGTGGCGGACGAGGAGCGCCTGGTGCTGGCGCAGGAGGTCGACCGCCGCTCGGCCCTGGCGATCGCGGCGGACCCCGCCGGCGAGCAGGTCGAGGAGATCGCCCGCCAGGTCCGCCGGGCTCTGGCGGCGGAGCACGAGGTCGCCCTCCACGCTCTGCTCCTGCTCCGCCCCGGGGGGCTGCCCAAGACCTCCAGCGGCAAGGTGCAGCGCCAGCTCTGTCGCGAGCTCTACCTCCGGGACGAGCTGCCGGTCCTCGCCCGGGGAGCCCGGGAAGAAGAAGCGCCTGCGGGGCCGGAGTCCCTGGCCCGGCTGGCTCCGCTGGCCTCAGATGAAGCGCTGACGCAGCTCGCCGCCTTCCTGCGCGACCAGGCGGCGGCGGTGGTGCGCGCCGAGAGCGCCGGGCTCGCGGACCTCGATTCGCTGGCCGCGGCCGAGCTCGCGCAGCGCCTGGAGCGGACGCTCGGGGTGGAGGTGTCGCTGGCCCGCATCCTGGAGCGGCCCAGCTTCGAGGCCCTCGCCGGCGAGGTCCTGGATCAGCTCCAGAACGGGAGTGCAGCGGCGGCGGACAGGCCGCGGCCCGTTGCCGCGGCGCAGGCCGAATTCCCCCTCTCCCACGGGCAACGCGCCCTCTGGTTCCTCCACCAACTGGCTCCCGCGAGCGCGGCGTATCACCTGGTGGCGGCGGCCCGCGTCGCAGCGGGGCTGGACGCCGCGGCCCTGGAGCGCACCTGTCGCGCTCTCGCCGCCCGCCACCCCGCCCTGTCGACGACGTTCCATGAGGGCCACGAGGGAGCGGACGAGCCGTTCCAGCGGGTGGAGGGCGAGGCCAGGGCGCCGCGTCCCGCGGTGGTCGACGCCTCGGGGTGGAGCGCGGCGGAGGTCGCCGCGGCCCTCGAACGGGAGGCCTGCCGCCCCTTCGACATCGTGGCGGAGCCCCTCTGGCGGGTCACGCTCCTGCGGCGGACGGAGGAGGCGGGCGCCTGGCTCGTGGTGGTGGTGCACCATCTGGTGGCCGACTTCGCGTCGCTGGGCGTCCTGGCGCGGGAGCTCGCGGCCCTCTACCGGGCGGAGTCGGAGGGACCGCCGGCGGCCCTGGCGCCCCTGGCCCTGCGCTACGGCGACTACGTGGCGTGGGAGCGGAGGCGGCTGGAGGGCCCCGAAGGGGAGCGGCTGGAGCGCTACTGGCGAGAGCGGCTGGCCGGCGTTCCAGAGATGTCCGGGACAATCGAGCTTCCCCTCGACCGTCCCCGCCCGCGGGTGCAGAGCTTCCGCGGCACGGCCGCCCCCCTGGCCCTGGACGCCGCGACCGCGGAAGGGCTGCGGCGCCTGGCACGGGAGCAGGGCGCGACCCTCTTCATGGTCCTGCTCGCGGCATTCCAGGCCCTGCTCCACCGCTACAGCGGGCAGGAGGACCTGCTCGTCGCCTCGGCCGAGGCGGGCAGGAGCGATCCCGACCTCTTGCAGGTGATCGGCTACTTCGCCAATCCGGTGCCCTTCCGCACCGGCCTGGGGGGCGATCCCGCCTTCGCGGAGCTGGTCGGCCGGGTGCGGGGGACGGCGCTCGGCGCCTTCGCCCACCTCGGCTTCCCCTTCCTCCTGCTCGCCGAGCGGCTGCGGGTCGAGCGCGAGCCCGGCCGGCTCCCCCTCGCCCAAGTGCTGTTCGCCCTGCACCGCGCCCGTTCCCCTGAGGAGGAGGCGGTGGCGGCTTTCGCCCTCAGGCAGGCCGGACCGCCGCTCGACCTCGGCGGGCTGTGCCTGGAGCCCGTCGCCATCCCCGAGCGCAGCGCGGCCTTCGACCTCGCGCTCACCCTGGCCGAGGTGGGGGGACGCCTGGCCGGCGCGCTCCAGGTCGCGAGCGACCTCTTCGACCCGGCGACGGCGGCGCGGCTGGCCGGCCATCTGGAGCGCCTGCTCGCGGCGGCCGCCGCCGGGCCGGGGCGGCGGCTGTCGGACCTCCCCCTGCTCTCCGCGGCCGAGACGGCGCAGGCCGGCGGCGAGTGGAACGACACGGCGGTGGCCGATACGGCGCCGGGCGCGGGCCTCCATCACCTGTTCCGCCGCCAGGCGCGGCGCTCGCCGCACGCGGTGGCGGTGGCGGACGGCGCGCGGACTCTGACCTACGCCGGGCTCGACCGCTGGACCGACGGCCTGGCCGCCCGGCTGCGGGCCCTCGGCTGCGGCCCGGACACCCTGGTGGGCGTCGCCCTCGAACGCTCGGTGGAGCTGGTGGTGGCCCTGCTCGCCACGCTGAAAGCCGGCGCGGCCTACGTGCCGCTCGACCTCGAGTACCCGCTGGAGCGCCTGGCCTTCATGCTGGAGGACTCCCGCCCGGCGCTGGTGCTCTCGGAGTCGCGCCTGCTCGCCCGTTGTCCCGCGGCCCTGCCGCGGGTGCTCTGCCTCGACCTCGAGCCCGGCTGCAAAGAGGAAGGCGGGGAGGGCGGGGCCGGGGAGGCGGAGGTCTTTGACGACTCCCAGCTCGCCTACATGATCTACACCTCGGGCTCCACGGGCCGGCCCAAGGGGGCGATGGTGCACCACCGGGCCATCCGCAACCGGCTGCTCTGGATGCAGGCGGCCTACCGCCTCACGTCGGCGGACACGGTGGTGCAGAAGACCCCCTTCAGCTTCGACGTCTCGGTCTGGGAATTCTTCTGGCCGCTGCTGACGGGCGCCCGGCTCGTCCTCGCCCGGCCCGGCGGGCACCGCGACAGCCGCTATCTCCTGGAGCTGCTGGCCCGCGAGCGGGTGAGCGTCGCCCACTTCGTGCCCGCCATGCTGCAGGCGTTCCTGGAGGAGCCCGGGGTGGAGCGGCTCGGCGGCGCGCTGCGCCTGATCGTGGCGAGCGGCGAGGCGCTGCCGGAGCGCCTCGCCCGGCTCTGCCGCGAGCGCCTGCCCGCCGCGCTGGAGAACCTCTACGGGCCGACCGAGGCGGCGGTCGACGTGACGTCCTGGAGCTGCGGCCCCTCCGTCACAGTCGCCCCGGGCGTCCCGGAGGTCGTCGCCATCGGCCGGCCGATCGCCAACACGCAGATCCGGCTGCTCGACCGCCGTCTGCGGCCGGTCGCCATCGGCGCTCCCGGCGAGCTCTTCATCGGCGGGGTGAACGTCGGCCGCGGCTATTTCGCGCGCCCCGATCTCACGGCGGAGAAGTTCCTGCCGGATGCGGAGGGAGAGGGAGAGCCGGGAGCGCGCCTCTACCGCACCGGCGACCTCGCCCGCCACCGCCCGGACGGCGCCGTCGAGTACCTCGGCCGCATCGACCACCAGGTGAAGGTGCGCGGGGTGCGCATCGAGCTGGGGGAGATCGAGGCGGCGCTCGCCTCCCATCCGCGAGTGCGCGAGGCCGTGGCGCTCGTCCTCACCGCGGAGGGGGCGGAGGGCGAGCCCCGGCTGGTCGCCTTCCTGGTCGCCGCGGCCGGGGCGGCGCCGCTGGGCGACGGGGAGCTGCGGGAGCTCCTGGAGCGCCGGCTGCCGCCGGCCATGGTGCCGTCGGCGTTGGTGGCCGTGGAGGAGCTGCCGCTGTCGCCCAACGGCAAGGTGGACCGCCGCGCCCTGGCGCGCCTGGCGCCGCGCCGGGGGGACCCGGCCACGGCGGCATCGGCGGCGGGCTCGCCGGCGGCGGAGGTGCTGGCGGCGCTGATGGCCGAGCTCCTGGGGATTCCCGCGCTCGACCCCGGCGAGAGCTTCTTCGCCCACGGCGGCCACTCGCTGCTGGCGACGCGGCTGCTCGCCCGGGTGCGGGGGATCTGGCAGGTCGACCTGCCGCTCGCCGCGCTTTTCGCGGCGCCGTCGCCCGCCGCCCTGGCGCGCGAGGTCGAGCGCGCGGCCCGCGGGGGGAGCGGCCCCGCGCTGCCGCCGCTCGCCCCGGTGCCGCGGCAGGGGCCGCTGCCCCTCTCCCTCGCCCAGCAACGGCTCTGGATGATCCACCAGATGGAGCCGGAGAGCCGGCTCTACGACGAGCAGATCGGCCTCGTCCTGAGCGGTCCCCTCTCGCCGGCCGCCCTGGCCCGCAGCCTGGGCGCGGTGGTGGAGCGGCACGAGGGGCTGCGCACCACGTTCGGCCTGGAGGCCGGCGAGCCGGTGCAGCGCATCGCGCCCCCGGCGCCGGCCGTCCCCCTGCCCGTGGTCGACCTCGACGGGTTGGCGGCCGGGGTGCGGTGGGAGACCGTGACGGAGCTGGCGCATGAAGGCGCCCGCCGGCTGTTCGACCTTGAGCGCGGACCGCTGCTGCGCGCCACCCTGCTGCGCCTCGCGGCGGACGAGCACCTGCTGGTGGTGCACACCCCGCACATCCTCGCCGACGGCTGGTCGCTGGGAGTGTTCCTGCGCGACCTGCTGGCCCTCTACCAGGAGCTCGCGGGCGGGCCGGCCGCGGCCCTGCGGCCGTTGCCGGTCCAGTACGCCGACTACGCGGTGTGGCAGCGCCGCTGTCTGGGCCCCGCGGTGCTCGAGCCGCAGCTCGCCTACTGGCGCGAGCAACTGGCGGCGGCCCCCGCGGCGGTGACGCTGCCCATCGACTGCGAGCGCGAGCGCCCGGCCCGGCCGGGGTACGCCGGCATCGCCTGTGACCGCGAGCTGCCGGCGGACCTCGGCGCGGCGGTCTCCGGGCTCGCCCGCCGCCAGGGGGGGACCGTCTTCATGGTCCTGCTCGCCGCCTTCGGCGCTCTGCTGCACCGCTATGGCGGCCAGGACGACCTGGCGGTGGGCTCACCCTTCGCCGGCCGCGGGCGGCAGGAGCTGGAGGACCTCATCGGGTTCTTCGTCAACACCCTGGTCCTGCGCCTGCGGCCCGCCGGCGGGCTCTCCGGCGCCGCGTTCCTCGCCCAGGTGCGCGCCACCGTCCTCGGCGCCGCGGCCCACGCCGACGTGCCGTTCGAGCGCCTGGTGGAGGAGCTCCAGACCGTGCGCGACCCGGGGCGCCATCCGCTGTTCGAGGTGGTCCTGGCCCTGCAGAGCTTCCCGCGCCCGGCCGCCGGACCCCTGCGCGTGCGCCAGCTCGACCTGGACCTCGACAAGTCGCACTTCGACCTCAGCCTGTTCGCCGGGTTGCAGGAAGACCGTCTGACCCTCTCCCTGCGCTGCCGCCGCGACCTGTTCCAGGCCGCCACCGCCCGGCGCTTCCTGGAGCACTTCGCCACCCTGCTGGCCGACCTCGCCGCCCATCCCGAGAAGCCGCTCGCGGCGCTGGAGATGCTGGCCGCGGGCGAGCGCCACCAGTTGGTGCACGAGTGGAACGACACCCGCTGCCAGGTGGCGGCCGGGCGCACGGTGCCCGAGATCTTCAGCGCGCAGGCCGCGGGCGCTCCCGACGCGGTGGCGGTGACCGACGGCGCCAACGCCCTCACCTACCGCGAGCTGGAGGCGCGGAGCAACCAGCTCGCCCGGTTCCTGCTCACGCTCGGAGTGGCGCCGGAAACCCGCGTCGGCGTCCCCGACGAGCGCTCGCTCGACGGTATCGTGAGCCTGCTCGCGGTGCTCAAGGCGGGGGGCGCCTACGTGCCGGTCGACCCTGCCCTGCCGGCGGAGAGGGCGTCGTTCCTCTGCGCCGACTCCGGGGTCGGGCTGTTCCTGGACCTCGGCCGCGGCGAGCTCCCTTTCCCCCTCCAGCTACCGGCCGGCGTGCGCCGGGTGGGGGCGGGGGAGCGGGGGGAGATCGCCCGCCAGAGCCCGGCGCGCCTGCCGCCGCGCGCCTGCCCGGCGAGCCTCGCCTACGTCATGTACACCTCGGGCTCGACCGGCCGGCCGAAGGGGGTCGCCGTCACCCATCGCGGCATCGTCCGGCTGCTCCTGGGGGTCTCCTACGTCGAGCTCGGCCCGCGCGAGACCTTCCTCCAGCTCGCACCGCAGTCCTTCGACGCGTCGACGCTGGAGATCTGGGGCCCCCTCCTGCACGGCGGCCGGCTCGTCCTCCATGCGGCGCGGGTGCCGTCGCTCGACGAGCTGGGGGAGGCCCTGGCGCGCCACGGCGTGACCTCCCTGTGGCTGACCGCCGGCCTGCTGCACCAGATGATCGAGCGCAACCTCCCGGGGCTCGCGCCGCTGCGGCAACTGCTGGCGGGCGGCGACACGCTGTCGCCCCGGCACGTGCGCGAGCTGCTCGCCGCCCTGCCGGCGCTGCGCCTGATCAACGGCTACGGCCCCACCGAGGGGACCACCTTCTCCTGCTGCCAGACGCTGGCGCCGGAGCCGGGGAGCGGGCCGGTCGCCATCGGCCGGCCGATCGCCGATACCCGCGCCCATGCGCTCGACGCCGGCGGCCGGCCGGCACCGATCGGCGCGCCGGCGGAGCTCCACGTCGGCGGCGATGGCCTCGCCCGCGGCTACTGGGGGCGCCCCGAGCTCACGGCGGAGCGCTTCGTGCCCGACCCGCTGGCGGGCGAGCCGGGCGGCCGGCTCTACCGCACGGGCGACCTCGTCCGCCGGCGCGCCGACGGCCGGCTGGATTTCCTCGGGCGGGTGGACCTGCAGGTCAAGATCCGCGGCTTCCGCGTCGAGCCCGGGGAGGTCGAGGCGGCGCTCTGCGCGCTGCCCCAAGTGGCCGGGTGCGCCGTGGTGGCGATCGACGGGCCGGCCGGCAAGCGCCTGGTCGCCTGCCTCGTGCCCGCCGCCGGCAGCCCGCCGGAGGCCCTGGAGAGCGCCGGCCTGCGGCGCGCGCTCCTCGCCCGCCTTCCCGAGCCCATGGTGCCGTCGAGCTTCGTGCGCGTCGCCGCGCTGCCCCTGACCGCCAACGGCAAGGTGGACCGGCGGGCGCTGCGCGCGCTGGCTCTCGCGCCCGCCCCGGGCGCGGCGGAGGAGAGCGCCGGGGGCGAGCCCCGCGACCCCGTCGAGGAGCTGCTCTGCCGCCTCTGGGCCGAGCTCCTCGGACGCGAGCGGGTGGCGATCCACGAGGACTTCTTCGCCTTGGGCGGCCACTCGCTGCTCGCCATCCAGGCGGCGTCGCGCCTCCGCCAGGAGCTGGGGGTCGACCTCCCCCTGCGCCAGCTCTTCGACCAGCCCACGGTGGCGCTGCTGGCGCGCGCCGTCGAGAGCGCCCGCCGGGGCGAGACGGAGCGACCCGAGCCGGAGCGGCCCGAGCCGCCCCTTACCCGCGTCCCGCGCGGCGCCCACCTGCCGCTCTCCTACGCCCAGGAGCGGCTCTGGGTGCTGCACCTGCTCGACCGCGGCGGCGCCGTCCTCAACATCGCCGGCGCGGTGCGGCTCACCGGGCCGCTCGACGTGCCGGCGCTCGCCGCGAGCTTCGCCGAGATCCGGCGGCGGCACGAGATCCTCTGCGTCCGCTTCGTCGCCGAGGCGGGGCGGCTGGTCCAGGTCCACGCCGGTCCATCGCCGTCGCCATCACCATCGCCGATCCCCCTGCCGGCGGTCGACCTGGGCGCCCTCTCCCCGCAGCGCCGCCAGCGCGAGCTGCTGCGGCTGGCCGGCGAGGAGGCGGGCCGGCCCTTCGACCTCGGCCGCGGCGAGCTGCTGCGCACCACGCTCGTCCGCCTCGCCGCCGGCGAGCACGCCGTCCTCCTCACGCTCCACCACCTGGCGGGCGACGGCGCGTCGATGGAGATCCTGATGCGCGAGCTCGCCGCTCTCTACGGCGCCGGCGTGCGCCGCCACCCCTCGCCGCTGCCGGAGCTGCCGGTGCAGTACGCCGACTACGCCGATTGGCAGCGGCGCCGGCTCGACGCCGAGCGCCTGGAGGGGCAGCTCGCCTACTGGCGCCGGCGGCTGGCGGAGCCGCTGCCGGTCCTCAGCCTGCCGGGGCAGCGCCAGCGCCCCGCGCAGCCCGCCTTCCGCGGCGCCGCCCAGCCGGTCGCCCTGGGCCCCGAAGCCGCGGCGCTCCTCGCCGGGCTGGGCCGCCAGTCCGGGGCGACGCTCTTCATGGTCCTCCTCGCCGGCCTCGCCGCCCTGCTGCACCAGTACACCGGCGAGGCCGACCTGCTGATCGGCACCAACGTCACCCACCGCAACCGGCCGGAGGTGGAGGGGCTCATCGGCTTCTTCGTCAACAATCTCGTGCTGCGGGTCGAGGTCGCGGCCACGGCCAGCTTCCGCACCCTGGTGCGCCAGGTGCGCGAGGTGGTGCTCGACGCCTTCGCCCACCAGGACCTGCCGTTCGAGAAGCTGATCGAGACGCTGCGCCCGCAGCGCCGCGGCAGCTACGCCCCGCTCTTCCAGGTGATGCTCGTGCTGCGCACCTTCGAGCTCTCGGCCTGGCGGCTGGACGGGCTGGAGCTGGCGCCGATCGAATTGCCGGAGCGCAGCGCTAACTTCGACCTCACCCTGAGCCTCACCGCCACTCGCCAGGGGATCGCAGGCGCGCTGATCTACGACCGCGAGCTCTTCGCGGCCGATTTCATCGCCGGCATGGCGCGGCAGGTCGAGGCCCTGCTCGAGCGGGTGGGGGCCGATCCGGACCTCCCGCTGCACGCCATCGCCATCGCGCCCCAGGCCGAGCTCCAGCCGCTCGCCAGCAACTTCAACGAAGAGCTCGAGCCGGGAGAGGCCTGAACCATGTGTGGAATCGCCGGCTGTCTCGACCTCCGCGCCGCGGGCCGCGTCGCGCCCGGCGTGATCCGGGCCATGACCGAGACCCTGGTCCACCGGGGTCCCGATTCGTCGGGCTGCCACGTCGAGCCGGACCTGGGGCTCGGCATCCGCCGGCTGAAGATCATCGACCTCGCGACCGGCGATCAGCCGATCGTCAACGAGGACGGCTCGGTGGTGATGGTGTGCAACGGCGAGATCTTCAACTATCGCGAGCTGCGCGCCGGGCTCGCCGCCCGGGGCCACGCCTTCCGCACCCGCACCGACGTCGAGGTGCTGGTCCACCTCTACGAGGAGCTCGGCCCCGGTCTGGTGCACCGCCTGAACGGCCAGTTCGCCTTCGCCATCTACGACCGCCGCCGCCGCCGGCTGCTCCTGGCGCGCGACCCGTTCGGCGTCAACCCGCTGTTCTATGCCCGCTGCGACGACCTGCTCCTCTTCGGCTCCGAGGTCAAGGCGATCCTGCGCCACCCGGCGGCCGAGCGCCGGCTGGACCTGGTGGGGCTCGACCAGGTGCTGTCGTTCCCGGGGCTGGTGAGCCCGCGCACGGCGTTCGCCGGCGTCGAGAGCCTGCGGCCCGGCCACACGCTGCTCGCCGCGGACGGGGGGCTGACGCTGGCGGAGTACTGGGACCTCGATTATCCGGAACTGGCGCCGGAGCTGGCGCCGGAGACGGCTCCCCAGCCCGAGGGACCCTGCATCGCCCGCCTGGCGGAGCTCTTCACACAGAGCGTCGAGCGGCGGCTCATCGCCGACGTGCCGGTGGGGCTGTTCGTCAGCGGCGGCCTCGACTCCTCGCTGGTGGCGGCGGTCGCCGCGCGGCTGACGCCCGGCGTCGAGCGCCACTCCTTCTCCATCACCTTCGCCGACCAGGAGATCGACGAGACGCGCTACCAGCGCCTGATCACCCGCGCCATCGGCAGCCGACACCACGAGATCCGCTTCGAAGCGGAGTCGATCGCCGGCCTGCTGCGGGACATGGTCCGGCACTGCGAGTGCCCGGTCAAGGAGACCTTCGACACCTGCAACCTGGCCCTCGCCGCCGCGGCGCGCCAGGCGGGGATCAAGGTCGTCCTCGCCGGCCAGGGCGCGGACGAGCTCTTCGGCGGCTACCCCGGGTACCGCTTCGACGGCCTCGGGGCGCGCCCCGAAACCGGCATGGACGGCGTCGAGGCGGCGCTCGAGGAGGAGCTGCGCGAGCGGCTGTGGGGAGACCGCCATCTCTTCTACGAAAAGGAGCAGATTCCACTCCGTGAAACGAAGCTCGCGCTTTATTCGTCTCAAGTCGTGGAACGGTTCCTGGAGGTCGACTGCTTGAATCATCCGTTGGTCAACCGCGAGCGGCTGCGCAACCGGCACCCGCTCCATCAGAGGTCGTATCTGGACAGCAAGCTGCGCCTGGCCGACCATCTCCTGTCGGATCACGGCGACCGCATGGTGATGGCAAACTCGGTGGAGGCGCGCTACCCCTTCCTGGACGTCGAGCTGGTGGACTTCGTGCGCACCATTCCACCCGAATTGAAAGTCAGGAGCTTTACCGAGAAATACGTAATAAAAGAAATGTCGCGCGGCCTCGTTCCGGAGCCGATCATCCAGCGCGACAAGTTCGGATTCCGCGCCCCGGGAATCCCGCTTTTGCTGCAACGGCGCACCTCCTGGGTGGAGGATCTGCTGTCGAGCGAGACGGTGCGGCGCCGGGGGGTCTTCAACCCTGAAGCCGTGGAGAAATTACGTAAGGTTTATTCGCGGCCCGATTTCCGTCTCCAACCTCATCTCGAAACCGACCTTCTGATGGTAGTCTTGACAGTGCACATCCTGTTCGAAGAGTTCTCGTTGTCCGGAGTGGTCTAAAGGCATTGGTGTCGATCGAGGAGAAGCTCATGGCTGAACCAGTCCATACGATGGTGCGCCGGATCGCCGCTCGCTGCGGTGAGCGGATCGCGATCGAGTGGCAGGCGGAGGGGCAGGAGCGCCGGCTGAGCTACCGCGAGCTCGGCGGCGAGGTCGCCCGCCTGGCCGCCGCGTTGCGCATGGCCGGTGCCGTGCCGGGCGATCGGGTGGCCATCCTGGGCAGCACCGGCGCGGAGGTGATCGCCGCCATCCTGGCGGCGCTCGACCTCGGCTGTGTCTTCGTGCCGCTCGACCTCCACTTCCCGGCGGCGCGCCTGGAGGCCCTGGCGGCGGAGGTCCGGCCGCGCTTCTGGTGGCTCGCGGCGCCGCTCGCCGCCGCCGCCGGCCGGCTGATCGGGGAGCAGGATTCCGGCGCCACGGTCCTGCCGCTCGCCCTGAGCGCGCCGGGGGAGGCCGGGGGCGCGGAGTGGCGCGAGAGCTCTGCGGGGGCGGGTGCGGGTGCCGGCGCCGATCCGGCCGATCCCGATTCCATGGCCTACGTCTACTTCACCTCCGGCTCGACGGGGCGGCCGAAGGGGATCGCCGGGCGGCTCAAGGCGATCGATCACTTCATCCGCTGGGAGATCGAGACCTTCGGCGTGGGCGAGGGGTGGCGGGTGTCGCAACTGACCTCGCCGGCCTTCGACGCCTTCCTGCGCGACGCCTTCGTGCCCCTCGCCGCCGGCGGCACCGTCTGCGTGCCGCCCGGCCGCGAGACGGTCCTCGACGGCGCCCGGCTCGCCGCCTGGCTCGACCACCGGCGGCTCGACCTGGTGCACTGCACGCCGTCGGTCCTGCGCTCGCTCCTCGCCCAGCCGCTCTCCCCCGAGCGCTTCCCGGCCCTGCGCCACGTGCTGCTCGCCGGCGAGCCGTTGCTGCCCGCGGACGTGCGGCGCTGGCAGGACGTCTTCGGCGGCCGCGTCGAGCTGGTGAACCTCTACGGCCCCAGCGAGACGACGATGACCAAGCTCTTCTACCGGGTGCGGCCGGGGGACGGGACGGCGCAGGCGATCCCCATCGGCCAGCCGATGAGCGGCGCCCGCGCCATCGTCCTCGACGACAGCGGCCAGCCCTGTCCGCCGGGCAAGCTGGGGGAGATCTACCTGCGCACCCCGTACCGGGCGCTCGGCTACCTGAACCAGCCGGAGCTGACGGCCGAGGTGTTCGTGCAGAATCCGCTGAGCGACCGCGCGGACGACGTCGTCTACCGCACCGGGGACCTGGGGCGGGTGCGCGCCGACGGCGAGTTCGAGATCGTCGGCCGCCGCGACCAGCAGGTCAAGATCCGCGGCGTGCGCATCGAGCTCGCGCCGGTGGAGGACGCCCTGCGCTCCCACCCGGCGGTCGCCGACCTGGCGGTGGTCGATCGCACCGACGTGCAGGGCAACAAATTCCTCTGCGCCTACGTGGTGCTCGCCCGGCCGGTGGCGACGGGGGAGCTGGGCGGCTTCCTGCGCGAGCGCCTGCCCGAGGCGATGGTGCCCGCGATCTTCGTCCGACTGGAGGAGCTGCCGCGCACGTTGA
The DNA here is from genome assembly GCA_021154885.1 of Thermoanaerobaculum sp. Taxonomy (GTDB): domain Bacteria; phylum Acidobacteriota; class Thermoanaerobaculia; order Multivoradales; family UBA5704; genus DATARR01. Next base: position 12,579 of record JAJKHS010000025.1, on the reverse strand, counting down.
ACGGCAAGGTGAACCGCCGGGCGCTCCCCGAGCCCGGGCTGGAGGGCGGCCGCGCCGGCGGCGAGTACGTGCCGCCCGAGACGCCGGTGGAGACGGAGCTCAGCCGCATCTTCGGCGAGCTCCTGAACCTCCCTCAGGTGGGCGCTCTGGACAGCTTCTTCGACCTCGGCGGCCACTCCCTGCTGGCGACCCTGCTGCTGACCCGCATCCGCGCCCGCTTCGGCGTCGACGTCTCGCTCGGGCAGCTCTTCCGCACCCCGACAGTGCGCGGCCTGGCGCTCGACGTCACACGGCTGGAGCTGGCGCGGGAGGAGGAGGACGTGGAGGCTCTGGTGCGGGAGGTCGAAGTGCTCTCAGGGGAGGCGCTCGCGGAGAGCCTGCGCCGGGAGGGCGAGGCGTGACGGCGGCCGGCGATTCGCTCGCCCGCCTGACGCCGGCCCAGCGGACGCTGCTCGAGCTGCGCCTGGAGAAGCGGCGCGCCAGCCGCGCGGCGACGGGGATCGGGCGGCGTCCGGCCGGCGGCGCGCCGGTGCCGCTCTCCTTCGGCCAGCAGCGGCTGTGGTTCGTCGACCAGATGGAGTCGGGGAGCAGCTTTTTCAACATCTGCGCTGCCGTCCGGCTGGAGGGGCGGCTGGCGGCCGGGGTGCTGCGCCGCGCCCTCGGCGCCGTGGTGCGCCGCCACGAGTCGCTGCGCACCGTCTTCGTCGCCCCCACGGGGGCGCCGGGGGCGCAGCCGCTGCAGCGCGTCCTGCCCGCGGCGCCCGCCGACATCGCCGGCATCGCCGGCCTGCCGCTGGCGGACCTCGCGGCCCTGCCGGAGGAGCGCCGGGAGCCCGAGGCGCGGCTGCTGCTGGCGGCCGGCACCGGGGCGCCCCTCGACCTCGCCCGCGGGCCGCTGCTGCGCGCCTGGCTGGTGCGCCTGGGGCCGGAGACGCACGTGCTGGCCTGCGTGGTCCACCACATCATCGCCGACTGGTGGTCGCTGGGGGTCCTGGTGCGCGAGGTGGCGGCCCACTACGCCGCCTTCGCGGCCGGCCGTCCCTGCCCGCTGCCCGAGCCGCCGGTGCAGTACCCGGACTTCGCGCGGTGGCAGCGCGAGACCCTCGACGAGCCCCGGCTGGCCGGCGCCCTCGCGGAGTGGCTGCGGCGGCTGGCCGGAGCGCCGAGCTTCCTGCCGCTGCCCACCGACTTCCCGCGCCCGGCCGTGCAGAGCTTCCGCGGCGCCGAGGAACGGGCGGAGCTGCCGGAGGAGCTGGTGGCGGCGCTGCGCCGCTGCGGCCAGGAGCACGGCTGCACCCTGTTCATGGTCGTCGTCGCCCTCTACGGGGTGCTGCTGCACTGGCTGACCGGCGAGACCGACCTGGTGGTCAGCGCGCCGCTCGGCGGGCGCGACCGCGACGAGACCGAGAACCTGATCGGGATGTTCGTCGACACCCTCCTGCTGCGGCTCCGGCTGTCAGGCAATCCTTGCTTCCGCGCGCTGCTGGGCCGGGTGCGCGAGGTGGTGACGGACGCCTATGAGGGCCGCCACCTGCCGTGCGACCGCATCATCCGCGAGCTCGCCCCGGAGCGCAGCCTGGGCTACAGCCCGTTGCTCCAGGCGGGGCTCAACCTGGTGGAGCGCGACCCGCTGGAGGAGGTGAGCCTCCCCGGCCTGGCCGTGCGCCGCTTCGACCTCGATCCGGGGATCGCCCAGTTCGAGCTCAACCTGGTGGTGGCGCGCGCCGCCGGCGGCCACTGGGTGGGGGTACAGTACCGCACCGATCTCTTCCGGCGGGCCACGGCGCGGGGCCTGCTCGCACAACTGCGGGCCCTCTTCGACCTCGCCGTGCGCCGGCCGGGCTTCGACCTGCGCGAGGCGCGCGAGCTGCTGGCGGGCCTCGAAGAGCGCCGGTTGCAGGAGGAGAGGCACCGCCGGCCGGCGTCCGCGGGGCCGCGCCGTCTGCGCGCCACCGCCGGCGCCCGACCGTTGACTTACGACACCGAGGTGAGACGATGAAACTACTGCTCCAGGACATCCGTTATGCCGGACGCTTGCTGCTCAAGCACCCGGGGTTCTCCCTGATCACCATCCTGACGCTCGCCCTGGGGATCGGCGTCAACACGGCGATTTTCAGCATCATCAACTCGGTTCTGCTGACGCCGCTGCCCTACGGCACGCCGGACCGGTTGATGAGCATCTTCAGCGAGTTCCCGACTCTCGGGTTCGATCGTTTCCCGGTGTCGCCGCCCGAGTACCTGGGTTTCCAGAGCATGGCGCACAGCTTCGACAGCGTCGGGGCCTACACCACGCAGCCCTTCAGCCTGATGGGGCGTGACGAGCCGGTGCGGGTCCTCGGCGGCCAGGTGACCGCCAGCCTGTTCCCCACCCTCGGCGTGCAGCCGAAGCTGGGGCGCGTCTTCTCCGCGGCCGAGGACGTGCCGCACGCCGACCCGGTGGTGGTCCTGGGCGAGAGCCTCTGGCACCGGGTCTTCGGCGCGGATCCGCAGGTCGTGGGCCGGCGGGTGATCGTCGACGGGACGCCGCGCACGGTGATCGGGGTGCTGCCGGGAAACTTCGACATCGGCGGCCTGCACCTGCAGCTCTACGTGCCCGCGGCCCTCGGCCCGCTCAACCCGGACCAGGCCGAGCTGCACAGCCTGTTCATGGTCGGACGCCTGCGCTCCGGCACCACTCTCGCCCAGGCGCGGTCGGAGCTCGAGGGCATGCTGGAGCGCTGGCCGCGGGAGCTGCCGAACCACCACACGCCGAAGAACCCGAAGCACCGTCTGGTGATCCGGCCGATGCTCGACGACCTGGTGGGGGAGACGAGGCCCAAGATGCGCCTGCTGGCCATCGCGGTCGGCTTCGTGCTCCTCGTCGCCTGCGCCAACGTCGCCAGCCTGCTGCTCGCCCGGGCCGAGGCGCGGCAGAAGGAGATCGCTCTGCGCACCGTGCTGGGCGCCCGGCAGGGCGTGCTGCTGCGCCAGTTCCTGACCGAGAGCATCCTCCTCTCCCTGCTCGGCGGGGCGCTCGGGCTGCTGCTGGCCCGCTGGGGGACGAGCCTCATCCTCGCCGCCAACCCGGAGGCCCTGCCACGGGTGCTGGAGCCCGGCGTCGACGGCCGCATCCTGCTCTTCACGCTGGCCGCCTCGGTGGTCAGCGGCATCCTCTTCGGCCTCGCCCCGGCGCTCTACACGCGCACCGCCGCCCTCGCCTCGGGTTTGCGCGACGGCGGGCAGCGCAGCACGAGCGGCGTCGCGCGGCGTCGCGTCCGCGGCATCCTGGTGGGGGTGGAGATCGCCCTCGCCGCGGCCCTGGTGTACTGCGGCGCTCTCCTGCTCAGCAGCTTCTGGCGCCTGCAGCAGGTCAACCCGGGGTTCCAGCCCCAGGGCCTGCTGTCGCTGCGCCTCGACCTCCCCGAATCGACCTATCCCAAGGGGGAGCAGGTCGTCGCCTTCTACGACCAGCTCACCGCGCGGCTGTCCACGTTACCCGGCGTCGCCGGTGCGGCGGCGATGTCCGGCCTCCCCCCCAAGCGCAGCGCCGACTCGAACGCCACGATCTTCGAGAGCATCCCGGCCGACCCCCATGGTCCGCCGCAGAGCGTCGACTACTGGCAGTACGCGACGGCGGACTACTTCCGTACGATGAAGATCCCGCTGATCTCCGGCCGCCTGTTCAACGCTTCTGACAACTCCCGCACGCCGGCGGTCACGGTCGTCAACGAGACCATGGCGAAGGTGTTCTGGCCGGGCAAGAGCCCGCTCGGGCAGCGCCTGCGCGCCACCGACCATACCGCCTGGATGACCATCGTCGGCGTGGTCGGCGACGTGAAGCAGGGCGGTCTGCAGCAGAAGACCGGCACCGAGATGTACTTCCTGGAGTCGCAGGCCCAGGCCACGGTCGGCGGCGTGCCGCGCAGCCTGGGCGTGGTGGTGCGCGCCAGCGGCGACCTGGCCGGCCTGTCCCGGGCCGTGCGGGGCGAGATCCGGCGCATGGACCCGGCGCTGCCGGTGGACGACGTGCTGCCGATGACCGAGGTGGTCAACCGGTCCATGGACCAGCCCCGCTTCCTGACGCTCCTGGTGGCGTTCTTCTCGACCATCGCCCTGGTCCTGGCGGCGATCGGGATCTACGGCCTGCTCGCCTTCACGGTCGCCGCGCGGACGCGCGAGTTCGGGGTCCGCATGGCGCTCGGGGCCGACGTCGCCGACGTGCTGATGTCGGTCCTGCGGCAGGGGGCTCGACTGGTGATCGTCGGCCTGACCTGCGGGGTGGTGGGGGCGCTGGCCCTGGGACGCCTGCTCTCCGGCATGCTCTTCGGCGTCAAGCCGTCCGACCCGTTGATCCTGGGCATCGTCGTCGTGGTGCTGTCGCTGGTCGCGCTCATCGCCTGTTACGTGCCGGCGCGCCGGGCCACCCGGGTCGATCCCCTCGTCGCCCTGCGCCAGGAGTGAGCCGATGGAGACGATGCAAGAGGCTGTCCAGGGGTTCCGGCTCTCCCCCCTCCAGGAGCGCCCCTGGCGGCTGTCGCGCGACGAACGGGGGATGCCGGCCTACGCGCTGGGCGTCGCCGCGGTCGAGGGGGAGATCGTCGCCGCGCGCCTGGAGGAGGCCCTCCGCCGCGTGGTGCAGCGCCACGAGGCGCTGCGCACGACGATCCGCCTGCTGCCCGGGACCAGCATTCCGGTCCAGGTGATCGCCGACGCCGCGAGCCTGCCGTTGCGGCGCACCGACCTCTCCGGCCTGCCGGCCGAGCTGCAGGAGCGCGACCTGGAGCGGCTGGGCGGCGAGATCTGCGGTCCCGCCGGCGGCGACGCGCCGGCGGAACCGGCCCTGCGCGCCGTCCTGGCGGTGCTCGAACCCCGGCGGGCGGCGCTCCTCCTGGCGCTGCCGGCGCTGTTCGCCGACGCCGCGACGTTCGACTGCCTGGTGCGGGAGATCGCGTGCTGTCACGCGGCGGTGCCCGCCGGCGAGGCGCCGCTCGCGCTCGGCGAGCCGGTGCAGTACGCCGACGTCGCCGCCTGGCAGCTCGAGCAGCGCTCCGGCGTGGAGAACGCGGCGGGCGCCGCCTACTGGCGGCGCCTCGGGCTCGGCGGCGAGCTCGCGGTGCGGCTCCCCTTCGAGCGCGGCGCCCTCACCCCGTTCACCCCGCGCACGCTGCGCCGGACGCTCGGGGGCGAGCGGCTGGAGCGCCTCGAGGCCCTCGCCCGCGGCGCGGGCGTGGAGCCCTCCGACGTGCTGCTGACGACCTGGAGGGTGCTGATCGACCGGCTGGTCGACCGCCCCCAGGTGGTCATCGGCGTGGCCTTCCCGGGCCGTGACCACGAGGATCTCGCCGAGGCCCTGGGGCTGCTCGCCTCCTCGGTCCCGGTGACCGGCGAGGTCGTCGAGACCCTGGGGTTCGACGCCGCGCTGGCGACCATGGCGCGGGCCGCCCGCATCGCCCGGCAGTGGCAGGACGCCTTCGACTGGAGCCTCGTGTCCGGTCAGGGCGGAGGGGAGGACTCAGGGTTCAGCTTCTGCTTCGAATCCGGCACCCAGCCCGAGCGCCGCGACGGCGGCCCGGCGAGCTTCCGGCTGGAGCGCTGGCAGACCTGGATCGACCGTTTCCGGCTCCGGCTGTCCTGTGTGCGCCGGGACGGGGCGATCGAGGCCGCCTTCGACTACGACGCCGCCGTGCTGGACGCGGTCGCGGTCGAGCGTCTGAGCGGCTGGTACCTCCACCTCCTCGACCAGGCGCTGGCGGCGCCGTCCCGCCCTCTCGGCAGCCTGGAGCTGCTCGCCGGCGACGACCGGGAGCGCCTCGCCGCGCTCAACGACACGGCCCTCGACCTCGGGGGCCCCGCCACCCTGCATGGGCTCTTCCACGCCCAGGCGGAGCGCTCGTGGGAGCGGACGGCCGTGGTGCTCGGCGAGCAGGAGATGACCTACGGCGAGCTGCGGCGGCGCTCCGCCGCGCTGGCCCGGCACCTGCGCGCCGCCGGGGTGGACACGGACACGCGGGTCGGCCTCTGCGTGCCGCGGTCGTTCGACATGGTGGTCGGCATGCTCGGCGTCCTGGAGGCCGGCGGCGCCTACGTGCCGCTCGATCCGGCGTATCCCGCCGAGCGGCTGGCGTTCATGGTGGACGATGCGCGCGCCGAGGTGGTGCTGACGCAGCGCGGGCTCGCCGCCGGCCTGCCCGCGGGCTGCCGGCGGGTCTGCCTGGACGAGCCGGGGACGTTCCCGGAGGGATTTCCGGCGGGGTTTCCGGCGGGTATGGACGGCGCGCCGGCCGGGCTGCCCGACAGCCTGGCCTACGTGATCTACACCTCCGGCTCGACCGGCCGGCCCAAGGGGGTGATGATCAGCCACCGCGCCATCCTCAACCGCCTCCTCTGGATGCAGCACGCCTTCCCGCTCGGTCCCGACGACCGCGTGCTGCAGAAGACCTCGTACAGCTTCGACGCCTCGGTGTGGGAGATCTTCTCGCCCCTGCTGGCCGGCGCCTGCCTGGTGCTCGCCGAGCCCGACGGGCACCGCGATCCGGCCTACCTGGTCGCGGCGGCGGCGGCGCACGGCGTCACCCACCTGCAGTTCGTCCCGTCGCAGTTGGAGACCGTGCTCGACGAGCCAGGGCTCGCCGCCGCGGGCCGCAGCCTGCGCCGCGTGTTCTGCGGCGGCGAGGCGCTCTCCGCCGAGCTGTGCGCCCGTTTCTTCGCCCGCCTCGACGCGGCGCTGTGCAACCTCTACGGACCGACCGAGGTGGCGATCGACGCCACCTTCCACCCCTGCCTGCCGGATGTTCTGGCGGCCGGAGCGAAGGGCGCGCCGATCGGCCGCCCGCTCGCCAACGTGCGCAGCCACGTCCTCGATCGCGCGCAGCGGCGGCTCGCCCCCGGCCTCCCCGGCGAGCTGTACGTCGCCGGCGCCGGCCTCGCGCGGGGCTATTTCGGCCGCCCGGCGCTGACGGCGGAGCGCTTCCTCCCCGATCCCTGGAGCCCGGCGCCGGGAGGGCGGCTCTACCGCTCCGGCGACCTGGCCCGGCTGCGTCCCAACGGCGAGCTCGAATACCTCGGCCGGGTCGACGGCCAGGTCAAGGTGCGCGGCTTCCGCATCGAGCTCGGCGAGATCGAGGCCGTGCTCGCCTCCCATCCGGCGGTGCGGGAGGGGGTGGTCGCCGTGCGCGGGCAGCAGTTGGCCGGCTACGCCGTGCCCGGCGGGGCGGGGGAGCCGCCCACCGCCAGCGAGCTGCGCGCCTTCCTGGCCGCGCGCCTGCCGGAGTTCATGGTGCCCTCGGCCCTGATGATCCTGAAGACCCTGCCGCGCCTGCCCAACGGCAAGCTGGATCGCGGCGCCCTGCCCAGGCCGGCGGCGGGCGGCGGGGGCGAGACGCGCCGCGCCGGCCTGGGCAACGACTTCGAGGCCCTGCTCGCCGCCCTCTGGACGGAGGTGCTGGAGGTCCCCGAGGTCGGCGAGACGGACGACTTCTTCGCCCTCGGCGGCCACTCCCTGATGGGCATCCGGCTGAACTCGCGGGTGCGCGAGGTGTTCGGCGTCGACCTCGGGGTGCGCACCCTGTTCCGGGAGCCCACCTTCAACGCGCTGGCGGCGGCGATCTCCCACGCCATGATGGCGGGCCTGCGCGAGCAGGGGGAGGAGGAGCCGGTCCGCCCGGAGACCCTGAGCGCCACGGCGCTGCACCATCTGGCGCAGCGCCTCGCGGCGCGCCAGGCGGGAGCGGCGCCCATCCAGGCGCTGCCCAGCGCCGCCGGCCCCTGGCCGCTCTCCTTCGCGCAGGAGCGGTTGTGGTTCCTGGAGCAGCTTGAGCCAGGGACGCCCTTCTACAACATCCCCGGCGCCGTGCGGCTGCGCGGCGGGCTGCGCCCCGAGGTCCTGACGCCGGCGCTGGCGGAGCTGGTGGCGCGCCATGGGGCGCTGCGCACCACCTTCGGCGACCAGGACGGCCGTCCGTACCAGGTGATCGCGCCGGCCGTCGCGGTGGGCCTGCCCCTGATCGACCTCGCCGCGCTGCCGCCCGCGGCGCGGGAGGGCGAGGTCGAGCTCCTGGTCACCGCCGAGACCCGGCGGCCGTTCGACCTCGCCCGCGGGCCGCTCCTGCGGGTGGTCCTCTACCGCCTGGACGGACGCGACCACGTGCTGGTCCACACCCTGCACCACATCGTCTCCGACGGCTGGTCGTCGGAGATCTTCGTGCGCGAGATCACCGCCCTGTACCGGGCCTTCTGCGCCGGCCGTCCCTCGCCGCTGCCGCCGCTCCCCCTGCAGTACGCCGACTATGCCGTCGCGCAACGCGAGCAGCTCGCCGGCGAACGGCTGGCGGCGCAGCTCGCCTACTGGCGCCGGCAACTGGCCGGCACCACGGGGCTGGAGCTGCCCGGCGACCGGCCGCGGCCGGCGGTCGAGACCTTCCGCGGCATGAGCCGGCCGGTGCGCCTGGATGGCGCGACGACCCGCGCCCTCCACGCCCTGGCGCAACGCCATGGGGCGACCCTGTTCATGACCCTGCTGGCGGCTTTCCAGACCCTGCTCTGGCGCTACAGCGGGCAGACGGACGTGCCCGTGGGCTCGCCGATCGCCAACCGCAACCGCCGCCAGCTCGAAGGGGTGTTCGGCTTCTTCGCCAACACCCTGGTGCTGCGCACCGACCTCTCCGGCTCCCCGACCTTCGCCGCGCTGCTGCGGCGGGTGAGCGAGGTCACCCTGGGTGCCTATGCGCACGAGGACCTCCCCTTCGAGCGGCTGGTCGAGGAGCTCCAGCCCGAGCGGGACATGAGCCGCAACCCGCTGTTCCAGATCATGTTCGTGCTGCAGAACCAGCCGCGCGAGGAGATCGCGCTGGAGGACCTCGCGGTCTCCCCCCTGGCGGTGGATTCGGCGACCGCCAAGTTCGACCTGACGATGTTCTGGCGCGAGGAGCAGGGGGCGCTGGCGGGCGTGGTCGAGCACAACAGCGACCTCTTCGACCGCGCCACGGTGCTGCGCTTCTACCGCCACTTCGAGGGTCTCGTCGCGGCGGTGCTGGCGGACCCCGGGCGGCCGGTGGGCGAGCTGCCCCTGCTCTCGCCGGTGGAGCGCCACCAGATGCTGGCCGAGTGGAACGACGTCGCGGCCGCGGCGAGCCGCGAGATCTGCGCCCACGCGTGGGTGGAGGAGCAGGTGGCGCAGAGCCCCGAAGCCCTGGCCGCCGTCTTCGCCGGCCGCCGGCTCTCCTACCGCGAGCTCAACGCGACGGCCAACCGCTGGGCGCACGGCCTGCGGCGGCGGGGCGTCGGGCCCGAGTCGCTGGTCGGCATCTGCGTCGAGCGCTCCCTCGACATGGTGGTCGCGGCGCTCGCCGTGCTCAAGGCCGGCGGCGCCATCGTGGCCCTCGATCCGGCCTATCCGCGCGAGCGGCTGGCCACCATCATCCAGGACTCGGGGCTCTCGGTGCTGCTCACCGGGGAGGCCCTGCTGCGCCACTTCCCGGGCCACCGGGACATCGCCCTCTGCCTCGACGGCGGGGAGGACCCGTTCGCCGGCGAGAGCGCCGAGAATCCGCGGAGCGGGGTGACGCCGGACAGCCCGATGTACGTCATCTACACCTCCGGCTCGACCGGCGCGCCCAAGGGGATCGTCGTCCCCCACCGGCAGTTCGCCAACCTGCTGCAATGGCAGCTCGCCGGCTCGCCGCTCGCCGCGCCCACGCGCACCGCCCAGTACGCCACCTTCGGCTTCTGCGTCAGCTTCCAGGAGATCTTCACCTCCTGGTGCCGGGAGGGCACCCTGGTGGTGGTCGACGAGATGACGCGTCGCGACATCGAGGGGCTGGGCCGCTTCGTGGCGGCCGAGGGGATCGAGCGCCTGCACCTGCCGTACGCCGCGCTGAAGCACCTGGCGGAGGCGCTCGCCGGGCGCCCGGAGCTGCCGGCCCGTCTGCGCGAGGTGATCACCGCCGGCGAGCAGTTGCGGGTGACGCCCGCCGTGCGCGCTCTGTTCGAGCGGCTGCCCGGCTGCAAGCTGCACAACCAGTACGGCGCGTCGGAGACGCACGTGGTGAGCTCCCTGACGCTCGCCGGCGAGCCGGCGGACTGGCCGGCCATCCCCGCGGTGGGACGCACCATCGCCCGCGTTCGCATCCACCTCCTCGACGAGCGCCTGGAGCCGGTGCCGGCCGGCGTTCTGGGCGAGCTCTACGCGGGCGGTTTCGCCGTGCCGCGCGGCTATCTCAACGACTCGGTGCTGACGGCGCAGAAGATGGTCCCCGACCCCCACTCCGGGGGCGCGGGAGAGCGCCTCTACCGCACCGGCGACCTGGCGCGCTATCTGGCGACCGGCGCCATCGAGTACCTGGGGCGGCGCGACGGGCAGGTGAAGGTCCGCGGCTTCCGGGTCGAGCTGGGAGAGGTGGAGACCGTGCTCGCCCGCCACCCGGGGCTGCGCGACGTGGCGGTGGTGGCCCAGCCGGCGCCGGGCGAAGGGCAGCGGCTGGTCGCCTACCTGGTGCCGGAGGGGGAGCCGGCGCCGCCGTTCGAGGAGCTGCGCGCCTACCTGCGGCAGCTCCTGCCGGAGTACATGGTGCCGGCGGATTTCATGCTCCTGCCGGTCCTGCCGCTCAACGCCAACGGCAAGCTCGACCAGGCGGCGCTGCCTGCCGTGGCGGCGGCGGAGCGCGGCGCGGGCTACGTGGCGCCCCGCGACGCCGCCGAGGAGCAGCTCGCCGCCATCTGGGCGGACGTGCTGGGGCTCGAGCGGGTCGGGATCGCCGGCAACTTCTTCGAGCTCGGCGGCCATTCGCTGCTGGCGACCCAGGTGGTGTCGCGGGTGCGGGCGGCGTTCGGGGTGGACCTCGCCCTGCGCACGCTGTTCGAGGCGCCGACGGTCGCCGCCCTGGCGGCCCGCGTCGCCACCCTGCGGCGCGGCGCCCCGCCGGCGCCCCTGCTCCCTCGCCTGCAGGGGGCGCGGGACCACTGGCCGCTCTCCTTCGCCCAGAACCGTCTGTGGTTCCTCGACCGCCTGCAGCCCGGGAGCACGACCTACAACCTGGCCCTGGGCCTGCGCCTGGAGGGGGACCTCGACGTCGCGGCCCTGGCCGCCGCGCTCGGCGAGATCGTCCGCCGCCACGAGACGCTGCGCACCGTGTTCACGGCGGTCCAGGGCGATCCCGTGCAGGTGGTGCGGCCGGCGGGCGGGGCGTTCCCCCTGCCGGTGGTCGACCTTTCAGGGTTGGACGCGGCGGCGATGTCTGAGATGGAGATGGAGGTGGAGAGGATCGCCGCCGCCGAGGCCGGGCGCCCCTTCGACCTCGAGCGCGGCCCGCTGTTCCGGCCGCTGCTGATGAGCCTGCCCGCGGCCCCCGGCGGGGCCGGGTACGCGCTCTTCGCCGGCCTGCACCACGTCATCGCGGACGGCTGGTCCCTGGGGGTGCTGGTGCGCGAGCTCGGGACGCTCTACGCCGCGTACCGGGCGGGCGAGCGGCCACCCTTGCCGCCATTGCCGGAGCTGGCGCTGCAGTACCGGGACTTCGCCGTCTGGCAGCGGCAGTCGCTCGCCGGCCCGGCGCTCGCCGCCGAGGTCGACTTCTGGCGCCCTCTGGCGAGCCTGCCGGCGCTGCTCGAGCTGCCCACCGACCGGCAGCGCCCGGCCCGGCGCTCGGGCCGGGGCGCGCTCCTCCCGTTCCGCGTCGGCCGTCGGCTGGCCGCCGGTCTGAGCGAGCTCGCCCGCGAGGAGGGAGCGACCCTGTTCATGGGCCTCCTCGCCGGGATGGCGTCCCTCCTCTCCCGGCTCTCCGGACGGGAGCTGTTGAGCGTCGGGACGCCGATCGCCAACCGCGGCCGGGTGGAGCTCGAAGGGCTGATCGGCTTCTTCGCCAATCTCCTCGTGCTGCGCGGCGACCTGTCGGGCGAGCCCAGCGTCCGCGACCTGGTGGCGCGGGTGCGGCAGGAGTGCCTGGCGGCCTACGCGCACCAGGAGGTGCCGTTCGAGAAGCTGGTGGAGGAGCTGGCGCCCGAGCGCAGCCTGGCCTACACGCCCCTCTTCCAGGTGGCCTTCGCGCTCCAGAACGCGCCGATGCCGGCGCTCGAGCTGCCGGGGCTCCGGCTCACCCCCTGGGAGGTGGCGACGGACAGCGCGAAGTTCGACCTGACGCTGACCCTGACCGAGGTGGAGGGAGAGCTGGCGGGGGAGCTCGAGTACGCGACCGACCTGTTCGACGCGGTGACGGTGGAGCGCTGGGGCGGATCTCTGCTGCGCCTGCTGGCGGCCATGGTCGAGAGGCCGGAGGCGCCGGTGCTGGCGGTGTCCCTGCTGTCGCGCCGGGAGCGCCAGCAGCTCCTGGTGGAGTGGAGCGGGCCGGCCGAGCCTTCTGTCGAAACCGGGGAGATCCTGGGTCTGCACGAGCGCTTCGCGGCGCAGGCGGAGCGCACGCCGGAGGCGCCGGCGCTCCACTGGCAGGGCGAGCGTCTGAGCTACGGCGAGCTGAACGGCTGGGCCGAGCGCCTGGCCTGCGGCCTGGAAGCCCTGGGGGTGGAGCCCGGCTCGCGGGTGGCGCTGCGCCTGGAGCGCAGCGCGGGGATGGTGGCGGCGATCCTCGGGGTGCTCAAGGCGGGGTGCGC
>JAJKHS010000024.1 GCA_021154885.1 Thermoanaerobaculum sp. | reverse complement strand
GTGAAATTGGTCGGGACGCCGGGATTTGAACCCGGGACCCCCTGAACCCCATTCAGGTACGCTACCAGACTGCGCCACGTCCCGACCGAGACTGCGGGTGGATCACGGAGAGGGCTTCGGCCCGAGGAGCGCGAGAATGTCGCGCGCTTCCCGTAGGGCTTCCTCGATCCCCGAGACGAGAGTTTCTATCCGCTTGGAGGCGTCCGTGTCAAGCGCGGGGCTCGTCGCGACCGGCGGCGGTGGCGGAGGCTCGCGGCGGGCCGGAGCGGGCTTTTCGGGCGCCGGAGCCGGGGCGGCCTCTCCGGCCCTCTCCTCCTCGTCCTTCTCCTCCCCCAGGCTGCCGGCGGCCATCTCGCCCTCGAGCTTCTTCTTGGCGCCGGCGATCGTGTAGCCCTCGTCGTAAAGAAGCTCCTTGATCCGCCGGATGATCTCCAGCTCCTTCTCGCTGTAGACCCGCTGGCCGGAACGGCTCTTGCTGGGGGTGAGCGCCGGGAACTCCGTCTCCCAGTAGCGCAGGACATAGGGCTGGATGCCGAGGGCTTTGCACGCCTCGCCGATCTTGTAGTACAGCCGCTTCTGGACCCGGGCCTTCGCTGCCATCCGTACTTACTCGGATTTCTGCATGGGGGTCACTTCGTCCTTGAGTCGGCGGGCCGGCTTGAAGCTCAACCCCTTGTGGGCACGGATGAACATCTTCTCCCCGCTCATCGGATTCACCCCCATCCGCCCCGCCCGGCGGGTCACTTCGAAGGTGCCGAAGTTCTTGATCCGCACCGTCCGGCCGTCCGCGAGCGAGGTCTTCACGGTGCGGAAGATCACGTCCACGATCTGCGCCGCCTCGTCCTTCGTCAAGCCGCCATGGCGCTCGTAGACCACGTCCACGAGGTCCGCTTTGGTGATGCCAGGACGAAACGCTTTCTTGGTCGTCATGGATCCAGGAAACAAAATTTCGGTTCTCGGCAGCCTCCAAGGCTGAAGAAGTGCCTGAAGTATAGGGAATCAACCCGGCATGGGCAAGAGCGCCCCCGGTCAGTAAACAGTCAGCGCCGCCCGGTATCCCTCCCGGTACTGCCCCGCCACGGCGTCCCAGGTCAGCTCCGACTCGGCTTTGGCCCTCCCCCGCTCCCCCATCTGCCGCGCCGCCTCAGGGTCCGCCAGCATCTGCCGGAGGGCTCCGAGGAGGGCCGGCCCATCCCGCTCCGGCACGAGCCGCCCTGTCCGGCCATCCTCCACAGCAAGAGGGATGCCGGAGACGCGCGACGCCACCACCGGCAGGCCGCTCGCCATCGCCTCCAGGATGACGTTGGGCAGACCGTCCACGTTCCCCCGGGCGTCGTGCACCGCGGGGAGGACGAAGACGTCCGCCGCGCGGTACAGGTCCGGCAGCGTGTCCCGCAGCACCGAGCCGGGGAAGTGGACCCGCGCGCTCCACTCCCGGGTGGCCGCCTGGAACGTAGCCAGCAGGTCGCCGCCCCCGGCCAGCACCACCCGCAGCTCCGGATGCTCCGCCAGGAGCGCCGGCAGGATCTCGATCAGCACCTGGAATCCCTTCTTGGTCGCCATGCGTCCCACGCCCAGGAGGAGGGGGGCGTACTCCGGGATCCCCAGCCGCTGCCGCCAGAGAGACCGCCGGGCCGGATCGGGGGAGAAGGCCGCGACGTCCACGCCATAGGGAATGACCCGCGAGCGCTCCGTTGGGTATCCTGCCGGAAGAGCCAGGGCGCGCACCCTCTCCACCAGCTCGGGCGAGCAGCCGGTGAGGAGCCGGGAGCGGGAGAGAGCCCAGCGGACGGCGGAGCGCACCCCGGGCTTCTCCGCCAGGAAGACGTCGCTGCCGTGGAGGCCGATGGCGAGCGGCACGCCCCTCCGTCCACCGCAGACGGTCGCCGCCGCCACGCCGTTGGGCACGATCCAGTGAGCATGGACCATGTCGAAGCGGCGCTGGCGGAGCTGCCTTTGGACAGCCCGCCGGGCGCCGAGGGCATAGAGGGGAGCCGCCAGGGCCGCGCCGCCCTTCACCGTCTCGTCCGCCTCCAGGCTGCGGCCGTAGCCCAGCAGCTCGAGGCGCTCCGGGGCGTAGCGGAAGGTGACGACGTCGATACCGCCGTCCTCCCATGCCGGCGCCAGCCCCTGGGCGTGCGGGGTGAGGACGGTCACCCGGTCGCCGCCTCGCGCCAGCCCCAAGGCCAGGTCGCGGATGAACGGGCCAGAGACGTCCCCCGGAAAACGGGGGTACGTCTGCGTGAGGAAGAGGAGGTCGAGGCCAGGATGGGAGGAATTGCCGGGGCTCACTCCAGCCATTCCTTGATCGAATAGCTGTCGCGGCGGCGGAAGTTCTTGAAGGTGATCATCTCGCCGATGAGACCGGTGGTCAGCACCTGGATGCCGAGCAGCATCAGCAGGACGCCCAGCAGCAGCAGGGGGCGGTTCTTGAGGTTCTGCCCGCCGAACCAGATGATGGCGAGGTAGGCGTTGATGCCGAAGCCGCCGAGCAGGAAGAGGAGGCCGAAGGAGCCGAACAGGTGCAGCGGCCGGCGGGTGTAGCGGGTGATGAAGAGGACGGTGATGAGGTCGAGCAGTCCCTTGTACAGGCGGTCCCAGCCGTATTTGCTGACGCCGTGGCGGCGCGGGTGGTGGGCCACCTGGATCTCCCCCACCGAGAAGCCGCGGCGGCTGGCGAGCACCGGGATGTAGCGGTGGAGCTCGCCGTAGACGGCGATCTCGGCCAGCACCTCGCGGCGGTAGGCCTTGAAGCCGCAGTTGAAGTCGTGGAGGTCCACCTGGGCGAGTTGGCGGGTGACCCAGTTGAAGAGCCGCGACGGGAGGGTCTTGCTCATCGGGTCCTGCCGCCGCCGCTTCCAGCCGGAGACGAGGTCGAGGTCAGCCTCCTCCAGGGTGGCGAGGAAGCGGGGGATCTCCTCCGGATCGTCCTGCAGGTCGCCGTCCATGGTGACGATGATGCGGCCCTGGGAGTGATCGAAGCCGGCGGAGAGGGCCGCGGCCTTGCCGAAGTTCCGCCGCAGCCGCACCAGCTTGACCCGCCCGTCCCGCTCCCGCACCCGGCGCACCCGCTCGGGGGTGCCGTCGCGCGAGCCGTCGTCCACGAAGAGGATCTCGAACGTCCGCCCCAGTCCCTCCAGCACCGCCGCCACCCGCGTCGCGAGCTCCTCCACCGTCTCCACCTCGTCGCGCACGGGGATGATGACGGAGACCTCCACTTCCGCCGGCTCAGGCGCGGTCTCGACCGGAGGCCGGATGGGGATCGGCTGGGAACTCATCGGGGGGATTGTAACAGGAGGCACCGTATAATCCCCCGCCATGCAACGTTCCCTGGCCTGGGCCGTCCTTGCCCTGCTCCTGGCGGCGACGGTGGTGGGAGCGGTGACCTTCGACCGGCGGAGCTGGCCGGGGCTGGTGGGCGACGAAGCCACGTACCTCATGCAGGCCCAGAGCCTGGCGTGGGACTTCGACCTGCGCTACTCCCGGCGGGACTTCGACCGCTTCGTGGAGCAGTGGGGGGTCAAGCCCGAGGGCCTGATCCTCCAGAGCGCCGACAGCGGCCGTACCTTCACCTACAGCAAGCCGGCCTCCTACGCCGCCTGGATCGCCCCGTTCCTGCGCCTCTCACCCACTCGCGGCGCCTCGATCGCCAATGCCCTGCTCCTGGCGCTGGCCGCCGTGGCCGCGGCGCGGACGCTCAGCCGCCGCCTCGGCCCCGCCGCCCCCCTCTGGGTGGCCGCCTGGGTCTTCGCCTCCGTGGCCTTCGCCTACGTCTTCTGGGTCCACTCGGACCTCTTCCTGATGTGCCTGACGGCGATTGCCCTGGCCCTGGCCTATGGCGCACCCCGGGGGGGGGAGCCGCCGGAGACGGCCGGACGGTCGGCCCTGCGCTGGCTGGCGGCCGGCGCTCTCCTGGGACTGGTCCTGATGTCGCGCCCGTTCTATGGCGCCCTGCTCCTCCCCGCCGCTCTGGCCGTTCCCCGGGGGCGACGGGCCCTGGGGATCGCCGCTCTGGTGATCGGGGCCGGGCTGGTCGTCCTCTCCTCGGGCCTCGCCAACCTGGCGGACGCGGACGCGCTCACCCCCTACGGCGGCCAGCGCCAGAGCTTCGACTCCACGACCGGCTTCCCCGAGGTCGACCTCCCCGCGGGCTCCTGGACGTCGCAGATCGCCCGGCGGGGGGACCACACCTGGAGGGCGCAGGTGAGCTTCGACCGGCCGCAGATGGCCTGGAACGTCCTCTACTTTTTCGTCGGCCGCCACGTCGGCATCCTTCCCTACTTCCTCCCCCTGCTCCTGGGCCTCGCCGCCTTTCGCCGGGGCGAGGGCCGGGGGATGCTGATCCTGGCCGCCCTGGCCGCAGCCTTCTGTTTCCTCCTCATCCGGCCGTTCAACTTCTATGGTGGCGGCGGGGCCCTGGCCAACCGTTACTTCCTGCCGCTCTACCCGGCCTTCTGGTTCGCCGCCGGCCGGTCGCCCGCCCGTATGTCCTGGGCCGTGCTGGCCGCCGCCCTGGCCGCGCCATTCCTCCTCCCTCTCTGGCAACATCCCGAGACCTACCTCCTGGCGCCCGGGGGCGGCTACACGTACGTCTCGCACTTCGCCCAGCGCTACCTTCCCTACGAGACGACGCTGTCGCACCTCAAGCCCTCGGGCCACGAGGACTTCGTCCACAACGCCATGTGGATCAAGCTGCTGACCCCGAGCCTCCGTCCGGGGAAGGACGGCGCCGCCGCGATCGACCTGGACGCCTCCGGAGAAGGCCAGATCCTGATCGGCAGCCCGGCGCCGCTGGATGGGGTCGAGCTCGACGTCCTGCCGCCCCTGCCGCGGCGCCTGGACGTCTTCGGCGCCGAGAGCGTGGCCGCCGTCCCCCTGCCGGGCGGCGTCGCCGGCAAGCTCCTCCACTTCGCCCACCCCCGGGCCGCGCACCGCATGTGGTGGACGGACGATCCGTACTACCTCTACCAACTCCGGCTCGAAGCGCCCGCGGGGAGGGGGTTTGCGTTCAGGTTGCGGCCGGTCGCGAAACCCCCTGGGACCGCCGGCGTCCCGCCGGCCACTTACTTACCTGCCAAAGAGAAGAGGCCGGCGGGACGCCGGCGGTCCCAGGGGGCCCATGCTTAAGAAACTGGCCCTCTCGGCCTTCTCCATCCTCCTCACCCTGCTCGCCGCCGAGGCGGCGTTGCGCATCCTGGGGATCGGCTCGGCCGGCCGCGGCTCCCCCTGGTTTGCGGGCGGCAACCACGCCCGCTACCTCTTCCAAGCGGATCCGGCGGCGGGCTATACCCTCCGGCCCGGCTTCCACGGCCGGGAGATCGCCAAGGAACATGAATTCGACATCCCGATCGCCGTCGACGCCCGGGGATTGCGGGAGCAGCCCCACCCTGCGCCGCCGCGCCCCGTCGTCCTCGCCATCGGCGACTCGATGACCTTCGGCGAGGGGGTACCGGCCGGCCGCAGCTACTCGGCCGTGATCGAGCGCGAGGCGGGGGTGCGCGTGGAGAACGCCGGCGTTCCAGGCTACAGCAGTCGGCAGATGATGGCCCGCCTGCGCCGCTTCCTCCCCGCGCTGCGGCCGGCCGTGGTGGTGATGACCCTCTCCCCGCTCTGGGATCGCCAGCGCTGCGCCGCCCCGTTCGCCTACCGGGCCGGCTACCTCGTGGGCCAGACCTACCTCGACCGGCTCGTGCTGATCGGCGGCAACCTCTATCTACGCGAGACCCGGCTGCCCGTGCTGGGCCCGCTAACGGCCTGGCTCGAGGGGCACTCGAACCTGATGCGCCTGGCCCTCCCCGCCCTGGCCGAGAAGACCAAGGAGGCGCTCGGCCGTTCCAGGAAGGAGCCGGCCTCCACAGCCGCGGACTACGAGCCCACCGTCCAGAACCTCGCCGAGGCCCGCCGCCTGACCGAGGCCCAGGGCGGCCGCTTCCTCGCCGTGCTGATCGACGACCGCGGCGCCGAGTTCCGCCGCGACCGACTCGCCGTCCAGGAACGTCTGAAAACTCTGGGCGTCCCTTTCGTTGCCGTCGACGACCTGCTTTCCAGGACCGATTGGAATCGGCTACGCTATCCCCGGGACACGCACTGGAACGCTGCCGGCCATGACGCCGTGGGACGGGCTTTAACGCCCAAAATCAAGGAATTGGCGGCTGGCAGGCCCTAGAACAGGTTTTCCGCCCTTTTTTCGCCGGAAAACCGCCTGAAACATTGTTTCCTGGCTTTTTCCATTGTTTTTTCGGAAAAAACAATGTTTCACGGGCTTGAACATTGAAAAAGCTGGAGGAACATTGTTTCACGGCTTTTTTCAATGTTCAGGCCGTTTTTCCAATGTTTGAGGCTCTCTGGACCTGTTCGAGCTGCTCCTGGGGTAGAATTCCTGTAAGCAGAGCGAGAGAGACCGAATGCCGGAGACCTACGACGTCTTCATATCTTATAGCCGCGCGGATGGCAATACGGTCCGTCGTCTGGCGGAAAACCTCCGCAACGCTGGTCTCCGCGTCTTCTTCGACGATTGGGAGATCGGCGGATGGGACGCCGGCGGCGGAGCATTCGCCCAAGGGCTTGAGCGACCCCCACGTCCGCCTGTTCCGCGCCACCGCCGGCTTGTGTTCTTCCCCGGCCCTGCCCATCTCCGGTCCGCTGCGCATCCTGGTCGCCATCGGCAGCCCCGAAGAGCAGAACGCCCGCGGCGAGTTGCTGGACATGGAGCGCGAGTTCCTCGACGCCGTTGAGCCCGCCCGCAAGCAGCAGCGGCCCGCCTACGTCCGCGTCATCGAGAGGGGCACGGTCAAGGCGATCCGGGAAAGCCCTCCAGACCGAGCGCTACCACGTGCTCCACGTCACCTGCCACGCCGACCCGGGAATCCTCGGCAGGGCGCACTGTCCCTCATCACCCCGGCCCTCCTCTCCCAGCCTCCCCCCCAACCGCCGGGAGAAGAGGGAGAGGTTTGTGGCAATTCTCAGCCGCGAGCCCGTAGGGCGGCAGACTCCTCGCCCAGGGCGAGAGCCCTGAGAAGAGACGGAAAAAACAAATTCTTGAGCCCTGCCAAGGGCGTCTGTCGCCCCTGACGGGGCTCAATTGAGATTATTAAATGCGTTTTTCCCACGGCTCCCGCCCTGGGCTGGGAGTCTGCTGCCCTACGGGCTCAAAACAATTCTGAACCAGGACCGAGACGCTCAATCCTCTTCGCGGACTCCGCCACGACGTTCAGCGATTTCTCGCTCCAAGCCATCCGCATCCAGCCAAGGTTCACCGGAGCGCGCGTACTCCTGGCGAGCTTTCATCAAGAGATGATCGAACTCTGACCTGAACTCTTCCTCCCTCGTCATCTGGAGAGTTTCTTCTTTCTCTTTCTCGTCACGTTCCATGGAAGTAAAGCCCACCCCGCCCCGGCGTTCAGCGATCTCTCGTTCCAAGCCGTCCGCGTCCAGGAAAGGCTCCCCTGAACGCAGGAACTCCTGGCGAGCTTTCCAGAGGGACTCCCCAAGCTTTGTCTTGGGCTGGTATCCCTCCTCCAACTCCCGACGGGCCGCGATCTCTTCTTCGACGGTTCGAGCTCGTCTGTTCTGTGCCATGACGGTGAACCTCTGCCCGGAAACGACCCTGGGCTCTTCTAGGCAGATCAGGACTGTGGAGCGTGAATCGTCCGGACGGTGATACCTTGGATACGGTGAATAGGTTTACCCGGTTTCTCGCTGGTGATCAGTTCGTCAGCCCCGACCGCACGGGCTGATGCGACGTGGAGAGCGTCAAACGCGGAAAGACCACAGCGGAATGCAACCTCTAGTGCCTCTTGGATCAGTGACTCCCCAACTGGAGCCCAGTGGCGGACGATCTTGAAGTATTGGTTGTAAAGGATGCGCTCCTCCTCTCGTCCATAGAACGAGGCCTTGGGAAGAACCTCCAACTGGACGTAGACACTTGAAGCAAACGATCTTTCAGGGTCTGTCAAAATCTCGTTCACCCTTGTGACGACCCCCGGGGTCCCACGAGCGGAGGCAATCAGGACTCCCGAATCAACGAACGAGATCTTCATCCTCGTCGCGGACGCCGCCCCGGCGTTCAGCGATCTCCCGTTCCAGGCCCTCCCAATCCAGCGGAGAATCTCCGGCGCGCAGGTATTCTTGACGAGCATTCCACTGGAGTTGATCGAGCTGCGCCCTGAACTCCTCTTCGGGCTTCATCGGAGGCGACTGGACATCTTCGTGCTTTCTCGCGTTCCGTGCCATAGCGTTAAATTCTACCCAGGAACGACGCCGGCATCAAGTCCTCGGTTGGAGTTTACCTCGCCCGATAAAGCGTCACCCCCCCCTCCCCACCCGTCCACACCACGTCGAACCCCACCGCGAGTTGATCCAGCACCTTCCGCACGTCCGGCTCCCCCAGCCGTTCCTGTCGCAAGCCCCAGATCAGGACGTAGTCCACCCGCCCGCCCGTCCGCTGCGGATAGGCGAGGATCTCGGCCCGGGGAGGGCTCTGCTCGATTCCCAGCGGACCCACGGAGAGGTGGCGATAGGGATTCAGCTCAGGCCGGTAATAGATCGGAAAGTAGTCCTCGTTCGCTTCGTAAAGCGAGAGGTCTACCAGCCGCTTCTCCGCCGCAATGTAGCCTCCCGCGTGGAGGAAAGGCTCGGTGCGGAAGGCGAGTTCGCGGCCGTTGGGCTGCTCCCCCCGATGGGCGTAGGAGAGGTAGAGGAAGGTGTGGTCCGGCTCCATGCGCTCGCCGGCGGCGGCGATCTCCGCCAGGCCCTGATTGAGGAGGACGTAGGCGCGGGTGTAGACGAAGAGGAAGAGCACGGCCAGGCCGGTTGCAACGATCTGGATCCAGCGCCGCCGTCTCTCGGAATGGTCGAAGGCGCCGAGCCAGAGGATCAGGGCCAGGAAGGGGAAAAGGTTCAGCCGGTGGTTGACGAAGCCGCCGCCGGAGATCTCGCTGGGAGCCAGGAAGTAGGCCGCCAGGAAGACCAGGACGACCAGGAACAGGCCGTCCCGCGCCTCCAGCGGGCGCCTCCCCCGCTGTCGCAGACAAAGGCAGGCGACGACGTAGAACAACAGGGCCAGGGCCGCCGCCAGCGGGGGCGTCCAGTGGCTGAGCGAGGCCAGAGAGTAGAGGCCGGCCAGGTGCTTGAGCTTCTCCCAGAGAGGGAGGAAGTCGATTTTCGAGCCCATCCGCCGGCCCACGAAGGAGGCCATGAGGGCCACGGCCGGAAGGAGGGCCAGGAGGGGCGGGAGGAGCCAGCGGCGAATGTCTGCGGGCGCGGCTCCACGCTCCAGTAGGACGTGCCAGCCGGCCAGCGTCAGCAGGGCGGCGGCGGTCATCACCAGGGTCACGGGGTGGCAGAAGTAGACCCAGAGGATGAGGAGGGCCAGGGCTGCGGTCCGCAGCGGCGTCATCCTCTCCCCGTGCCGCAGCCAATATCCGACGGTGAAGAAAAAGGCCGGCAGGCTGAAGCAGAAGTTGAAGAACCCCATGTGGAGCGTGTAGTTGTAGATGAAGGGAAAGGAGAGGACGGCGAGGAACCCCGCCCGGTCGCTCCCCTCCTGGGCAATTCCCTTCAAGGCGTAGCGCACGGAGAGCGGCAGCAGAAGCGCGTAGACGGTGAGCAGCACCTTCTCCGCCACCGGCACGGCGAGAAAGCGCAGGACGCGGGTCAGGAGGAAGAAGATGAACCAGTTCGGCAGCGCCTCGCGGTTAAGCGCGTAGTAGTGGCGCAGCAGTCCCGCGTCCGGGCGGCCGTACTGGCGGAGGATGAAGGCCAGAGCCTGATGCCCCGGGCCGTCCTGGGTGGGGATGAAGCGGAACGCCCAGATCGGCGCCACGTGGAGGATCAGGAGGGCCGCGAAGAGCAGGCCCTCCCCGGTGATCCGGCGGCGCGGGGCGGCGGGGGGCGGGGGCATGAGGGGGGATGGTATCGCATGGGCTATCATCTCCCCGCCCCATGACCACCCCGACCCGCCCCCTGAAGCTCAGCGTGGTGATCCCCTGTCTGAACGCGGCTGCCACGATCGGCGTGCAACTCGACGCCCTGGCGGGCCAGAGCTGGGAGGGCGAATGGGAGGTGATCGTCGGCGACAACGGCTCGGCCGACGGCTCCCAGAAAATCGTGGAGAGCTACCGCGGCCGTCTCCCCGGGCTGCGGCTGGTGGACGCGTCCGATCGCCGGGGGCAGGCCCACGCCCGCAACCTGGGCGCCGCCGCGGCCACCGGCGACGCCTTCCTCTTCTGCGACGCCGACGACGAGGTGGCCCCCGGCTGGCTGGCCGGTCTGGGACGCGCCCTTGCGCAATCCGATTTCGTGGCCTGCCGCTACGACAACGAAAAGCTGAACCCCGCCTGGGTGCGGCGCACGCATCTGAACCCTCAGAAGGACGGCCTCACGTCCTACGATTACCCGCCCTTCCTCCCTCACGCCGGGGGCGGCGGGCTGGGGGTGACCCGCCGGGCTCACGAGGCCGTGGGCGGCTTCGACGAGACCCTGCCCGCCCTGGAGGACACGGACTACTGCTGGCGCCTCCAGCTCGCCGGCTTCCCCCTCCGCTTCGCGCCGGAGGCCGTGGTCAACATCCGCCACCGGGGGGACCTCGGGAGCATTTATCGTCAGGGGGTGAGCTACGGTCTCCACAACGTGCTGATCTATGAGCGGTACCGGAAGCGAGGGATGCCACGGCTGGGGTGGCTGCCCGGAGTGCGGAAATGGCTCAGCCTCCTTCTGCGCACTCCCTTGCTGCTCCTCACTCGCGAAGGGCGGGCCCGGTGGACGTGGCAGCTCGGCTGGCGGGTGGGACGGGTTCGAGGATGTTTCCGCTACAAGGTGGTGGCGCCGTAGGGCCCCCAAATTAAAGAATTAAAAGCGGAGTTAGCAGGCCGGCGGGACGCCGGCGGTCCCAGGGGTTGTACGGGGGGTGTGCTACCCTTCCGCCCCATCATGCGCGTCCTCGTCACCGGCCACCATGGCTACCTCGGCAGCGTCATGGTGCCTTTGCTTCGCGCGGCGGGCCATGAGGTGGTGGGCTTCGACGCCGGCTTCTTCGAGCCCTGTCTGCTCCCCGGCCTGCCCGCGGAGCTCCCGGTCCAGTCCATCCGCAAGGACCTCCGGGAGGCCGAGCGCCGGGACCTCGAGGGGTTCCAGGCCGTCCTCCACCTCGCCGGCCTGTCCAACGATCCGCTGGGCAATCTCGACTCGACGCTCACCTATGATATCAACGACGCGGCCTCGATCCGCTTCGCCCGCCTGGCCAGGGAGGCCGGCGTCGAGCGCTTCGTGTTCTCCTCGTCGTGCAGCACCTACGGCGCGGCCGGGGACGATTTCCTGGACGAGAGGGCGGCGTTCAATCCCGTCACCCCCTATGGCGTCTCCAAGGTGCGGTTGGAGCAGCAGCTCGCCGAGCTGGCGGACGACCGCTTCAGCCCCACCTATCTGCGCAACGCCACGGCCTACGGCGTCTCCCCCCGGCTGCGCGTGGACCTGGTGCTCAACAACCTCGTGGGCTGGGCCGTCACCACCGGCCGCATCCACATGATGAGCGATGGGACGCCGTGGCGGCCCATCGTCCACGTCGAAGACATCGGCCGGGCCTTCCTCGCCGCCCTGGAGGCCCCCCGCGAGCACGTACACGACCAGGCGTTCAACGTCGGCCGCACGGCGGAGAACTACCGCATCCGCGAGCTGGCGGAGATCGTCGCCGAAACCGTCCCCGGCTGTGCGATCACCTACGCCGACGACGCCGGGCCGGACAAGCGCTGCTACCGGGTGGACTGCGGCAAGATCGAGCGCGTCCTCCCTGCCTTTCAGCCGCAGTGGAACGCCCGCCAGGGCGCCCGCGAGCTCCACGACGCCTATCTCAAGGCCGGCCTCACGCAGACGGAGTTTCTGGGCCCCCGCTTCATCCGCCTGAAGCGGATCCAGGAGCTGCAGGCCGAGGGCCGGCTCGACGCGGCGCTGCGCTGGCAGGCGCCCGTTTTAACTTGAAGATCACGACCTGAAGATCATGGCCTGAAGATCCTCACCACCCACGTCCCCTTGCGGTTCGTGATCGCCGTCTCCTCCAGTAGCGGATAGACCTCCGCGAGCCGACGCGCGATCACGTCCGCCCGCCGGGAGCGGAATGTCGAGACCACGAAGCAGCCGCCCTCCTCCAGGTACGGCTCGTAGCGCCGCACCGAGCCCACGGGATCGTTGAAGTAGTAGACGCACTCGTTGAACACCACCGCGTCGAAGCGGCCGGGCGGGACGTACGTCTCGGCGTCGGCCGCGGCGAAGGTGGTGCGCTCGTCGCGGCGGGGCGCGGCCTGGACGATGGCGGCCTCGGAGAGATCGATCCCGTGGTAGCGCGCATAGCCGTAGGAAATCAGAGGATCGCGCAGCAGCCCCTCGCCGCTGCCCACGTCGAGCACCGAGCCGCCGGGCTTGAGGTGATGGAGGTAGCCCGCGATGACGCTGTAGCGGGCCGCCTCGTCCAGGCCGCGCATGAGCTCCCAGTGGCCGCGGCGGTACTGCTCCTCCCAGACGTCCTTCGCCACCGGCGCGTCGCCGCGGCCGGTGGCCATCTCCCAGGCGTGGACCCGTGCGGCGAGGCGCTCGGAGAACGGGAAACGCCGCCCGAAGAGGAGCTTGTAATAGAGGATGTAGACCGGCTTGAAGGCCCGGCGGCCCAGGCTGCGAAGCGGCTCCATCGTTCCATCCTATCGTGGGGAAAAGCCGCTCCAGGTTCGCACGGTATAGAGAAATGCAAATCTTGATTGCATCCGCCGGCCAAACCTCGTACCATTCAGCGCCAGGATCAATGCACTCGTTTCGTAGGACCCGGGGCAAAGCCTCGTTCCACGGTTTTGCCTCCTTTTTACCCAGGAGGTCGCTGTATGAAGAACCGGTTCGCCGCCCGTCTAGCCCTCATCGCCCTGGCCGCCGCCGCTCCGCTGCACGCCGCACCCGTGTGGGTACCGGTCGTGGGTCCGCAGGGAGCCGACGGACAGTCCCTCACCACCAAGCTCCGGGTCGCGGGCTCGGACGGCGTAACGAAATCCTACTCGGCCGCGGGGGAGACGGGTCTGCTGGAGCTGGAGGCTTCGCAGGTCGACGCCTGGATCCAGACCGCCCGCGCCGGCCGGACCTTCATCACCCGGGTGCCGGTGATCTCGGCGGACAACCGGCTGGAGGCCGGCGCCACGACCTTCCTCAACGGCCTCGACCACAATGACCGCAACGTGGCCAAGCTCGGGCTGGTGAACCTGGGCGCCGAGGCGGCGCGGTGCGACGTGGACTTCCTGAGCGCCGACGGCAGCCTCGCGGCGGCGAGCGCCACGGTCGTCGTGCCGGCGCGGTCCCTGCAGCAGCTCGGCGACGCCCTGCCCGAGAGCTCCGCCGTCACCGCCAAGGTCTCCTGCGGCCAGCCGTTCTACGCCTACGCCGTGGGCGTCGACCGCACGACCTCCGAGGTCTCCTTCGCCACCCCCGAGAGCGCCCTCGCCGTCAAGACCGCGAAGCCGCAGGTGACCCCCAAGGGGACGCTCGTCTTCAACGCGCCCGGCCTGCTCCACAAGGCCACTCCCCAGAACGAGAAGGGAATCATCAACATCCCGGTGCCGTCGGCGCTGGCCCTGCGCCAGATGACCATTGACTGGGACGTCACCCTCGGCCCCTGGAGCACCAAGAACCCGGCCGGCAACCACGCCCTCCTCTGGCTGCACCGCGGAAAGTTCCGCGCCAACACGGTGGCCAACGTCAACTACTACGGGCCGAAGAAGAACTTCATCAAGAACAATCAGAACCTGGACCTGCCGAAGACCTGGAACACCAACGCCTCGGGCAACGTCAAGCTGCAGACGGGACAGACCTATCACTTCCACTACGTGTATGACGCGACCACCGAGAAGATCGTCATCACCACCTCCCAGAATGGCCGAGTCTTGAAGACGATGCGGATGGACGGCTCGGCGGACAACAACACCATCACCGTCCCGGCCTCCGGCCTGGTCACCGAGTTCGGCCACTACCACTTCCAGGAAGGCCCCGAGGTGGCGAGCTGGGGCTGGAGCTACAGCAACCTGCGGGTGGAGATGGTGCAGAGGTAAAGGCCCTCATCACCCCTGCCCTCTTCTCCCGCCCCCTCCCACCCCCCTCACCGGGAGAAGAGGGAGAAAGGCAAGAAACCTCCAGCCGGGTCCCCCTCTCCCGGTGAGGGGGGTGGGAGGGGGCGGGAGAGGGGGCAGGGGGTGAGGGCCCGCCCCGAAGGGGCGTCGGTCGGCGGGAACGCCGCTCTCCGACGCCCCCTGAACCGTTCCTTGAGGGAATCCGGGCTAAGTGCGCCTCGAACAAGGCGTTTTCAGACTTGCGCTCGGCCGGGCCCAGGGTTACCATGCAGAAGCAGCAATCTGTTTCGCAGCACCGCGACCCACGCGGAGAGGAGTTGGTTTGCGCTCGTAGCGCCCTTCGCAGGAGGTGAAGTCTCATGAAGACGAGAACGTTCCTGAGCAGTCTCTTACTTTTGCTGCTGGGGATCGCCGGGCCGGCGTTCGCCGGCAGCGTCTACATCCCCCTCCCCGATCCCGGGGGGCCGAACGGCAGCGCCAACTCCGTGAAGGTCTGGCTGAGCAACTCGGGAGCGGCGCAGAGCACGATCAAGACCACCTTGCTGGAGGCGGACCGGGACGGCACCCAGCGCAGCACGCCGGCGACGCCGAGCACGCTGGCGGCGGGCCAGACCCTCGTGTTCAACGGCATCGCCGGCAAGGTGTCGCTGCTCGAGATCGCCGCCGATTCCGCCAACGTGGCGGTCAACGCCCGGCTGACCACCCTGGGCAAGGGCGGCGTATGGGCCTACTCCGAGCTGCCCGTGATCTCCTCGGCGAACCTCTTCGCGAGCGGCAAGACGGCCACCGTCCAGGGCCTGGGGCGATCCCAGGCCGGCGACGTCTCCAGCCTCGGGATCGTCAACCTCGGCCAGCAGGCAGCGCAGTGCAAGGCCAACGTCTTCCGGGCCGACGGCTCGCAGATCGCCTCGACGGTGACCCTGCCGCTGAAGCCGCTGTCCTTCCTCTACTTCTCCGACGCGCTGGGGATCCTCAACGAGCTGAGCGCTGCGGACGTGCGGATCCAGGTGAGCTGCGACCAGCCGTTCTACGTCTACGCCACGGTCTTCACGGCGGCCACGTCCCAGCTCCTGTACCTCACGCCGGCGTCCGCAGGCTCGTCGCTCACGGCTCCGGATGGCGGCAGCCCCAATCCGCCACCGCCGCCGCCTCCTCCGCCGCCACCGCCCCCCCCACCTCCGCCACCGCCGCCGCCACCGCCTCCGCCGCCACCCCCGCCGGTGGTCACCGGCAACGTCTTCCAGGTCCCGGGCCTGTTCCACACCCCCATCCGGGACAACGAGAAGCAGCAGTACAAGATCGAGCTCGCCAAATCGATCCTCGCCAAGAAGATCGTCGCGGACCTGGACGTCATTCCCGGCCCCTGGAACACCGCCAAGCCAGCCGCCAATCACGCTCTCCTCTGGCTCTATCGCGGCAAGTTCCGCAGCAACTCGATCGCCAACGTCAACGCGTTCGCGCCGCCGAAGGTCTCGCTCAAAATGAACGAGAACGTCGATCTGCCGGCTGGCGGTGTCCAGGCCAAGGAGGTTTCGGTCCCCTGGGAGAAAGGCCGGCTCTATCATCTGCACTACGTCTACGACTTCGCGAACAACCTGATCACCTGCGAGCTCTCGTCAGGTGGCAGTGTCGTCGTCAGCATGAGCATGACGGGCACCGCCAAAGACAAGGCTTTCACCATCCCCACGACCGGCATGACGGTGGAGTTCGGCCACTACTCCTTCCAGGATGGTCCGGAGGTCTCGAGCTACGGCTGGCAGTACCTCAACCTGAAGATCGAGTTCGTCCCGAAGTAGGCCGCCCTCACTGCTGCTGCTCCGCCGCCGCAGGCGCTCCGTCCTGCGGCGGCGTCTGCGGGTCCGGCCTGGGGGGGTGCCGCCGCCTCCCCGGGCGCGGCCCCGCGGGCGCCGGCGGCGGTGTCGGGGGCAGCGGGGGCAGCGGCGCCAGGAGATAGGGTGAATCGGCCCGCAGCCAGAAGCCGCCCACCTTCCGGTAGCCATACCGCGGCATCACCTCCGTCGGCAGCCCCAGCTCCTTGCGGATGCCCCAGATCTGGAAGAAGCCGTCGGGCCGCTGCTCCTCCAGCAGACGGTGCTCGTCGTACTTGTCGTGGCCGGGGATGAACGATTCGAAGCTGTCCTCGTCGAGCGGATGGATGGGGGGCCGCCGGGCGATCACCCGGTCGTTGTAGCCGAGGATGTCGATCATCCGATAATTCGTGAAATAGGCGGGGATGCCGGCCCAGGCGGTGGCGACCACGGCCTGCGGCTTGAGGAGGCGCAGGAAGACGAGCGTCTGCCCCATCACCTCCCGCTGGTTCTCGACCAGGGGCGGCCGCCGCGTCGCCATCGCGTTCTCCCAGTTCTCCTCCGCGTCGTCCGAGAACCAGAGGCCGTCGGCGGAGAGCAGGGCGGCGGCGGTGAGGGCGGCGACGGCGAAGCGCTGCGCCGGAAAGACCTCGGTCCCGTTGTCTCGGCGCCGGCGCCAGGCCGCCACGGCCTGGTTGAGCAGGGCGTTGAGCAACACGAAGAGCAGCGGCATGACGAACACCACGAACCGGTTGGCCCGCACGCTGATGTCCTTCTCCCAGACGTCGCCCCCCACGTACACGCTGTAGGCGAAGTAGAGGGCGACCACCGCCGCCGGCAGGGCGAGGCGCCGGTGGCGCGACAGCGCCGCGCCGGTGCCCAGGGCCGCCACCAGGACGAGGGCGAGATGGGCGCGCAGGAAGACCGCCATCAGCGACAGGCCGCGCAGCAGCCGCACGACGAGGGGGATACCGTAGAGCTTCAGGTAATAGGTGTTGGGGAGGAGGTCGTGGAAGTAGAACCAGCGGAACAGGCCGTAGGCGAGTGAGACGCCGACGAAGACGGCGAGCCCGGCGAGCCAGCTCCGCCGGCCGGCCGGCCGCAGTCCTCCCCGCAGCAGGAGATAGAGCTGCACGGCCGCGACCAGCAGCAGCATGTCCATGCGCAGCAGGAAGGCGGCCGTGCAGACCAGCCAGAGCGCCAGGTGGCGGTCCCGTCCGGAGTGGACGGCGGCGAGCGCGAGGTGGACGGCGAGCACCGTCAGCAGGGCCTGGAGGCCGCTCTCCATCCCCACCAGCGACCAGTAGGCGAGGGGGTAGTAGAAGGCGGTCAGCACGGCGGCGGGGAGCCAATGGTGCGCCCGCTCGCCGGAGAAGTGATCGAGCATCAGCCGCCGCACCGCCACCACGGTGGCGCCCAGGCAGGCGAGCGACACGAGCTGCACCAGCAGGCTGAGGTGGCGCAGGTGAAGAGGCAGGGCGTTGATCGGGACCATCAGCAAGGTCCACAGCGGATGGGTGAACCCCTCCACCGGCTCGCCCCACCGCGCCCAGTTGAGGCCATGCCCCTCGACCAGGTTGCGGGCGTAGGTCATCGAGATCATCGCGTCGTCTAACAGGCAGAAGAACCGCCGCCCGTCGATCACGAACGAGGTGCGATAAATGAACCACCCGCCCCAGACCGCGAGGAGGAGCAGCAGGACCCACAGGGCCCAGGGGCGGGCGGGGGGAGGGGACTCCCGTTGGTGTTCGGTCGGCGTCATGGCGGTGGTCCGGTGTTGGAGGCGCGTATTGTTCCACAAAAAAGGAGAAGAGGCCGGCGGGACGCCGGCGGTCCCAGGGGTGCTACCATCTAAGCGGGGCGAATTCGATCAGCAAGGAAATCCTTTCTGTCCCCCTGGAGGTCCGGTCCATGCGAAGAACGCTCCTCGGCTGCCTCACCCTGCTGGCCACCGCTTTGCCTGCGGCGGCGGGAAACCTCTATATCCCCCTGCTCGACCGCGACGGCGTGGGCAGCAGCCACCAGCGCACGGAGGTCTGGATCGCCAGCCCCGCCAGCCAGCCGCGCAACTTCAAGCCGACCTTCCTGCCCGCCGGCGCCAGCGGTACGGGCCTCTCGGGCACCGGCACCCAGGCGACGGTGCTCAGCGGGCGCACCGGCAAGCTCATCGGCCTGACGACGCCAGGCCATTTCGGCCTGCTGGAGATCGCCGCCGACGCCGAGATCCAGGTCGAGGCGCGCCTCAACAATACACTGGGGTCCGGCCCGGCGGCCTACACGCCGGTGCCTGTCATCTCCTCGGCCAACGTCGTCAAGGCAGGCGCCACAGCCCACCTGCTGGGGCTCGGCCGGACGAGCGGCGGCGTCTACACCGATATCGGAGTGGTGAACCTGGAGGCGCAGGCGGCCACCTGTTCCGTCGCCGTCTTCCGGGCGGACGGCAGCCAGATCGCCGGCACCGCCACGATCACGGTCGAGGCGCTGTCCATGCGCCACTTCGGCGACGCCCTGGGGCTCCTGGGAGAGACCGACGCCCTGGACGCCCGGGCCCTGGTCACCTGCGACAAGACGTTCTATCCCTATGGCGCCGTGTTCAACCCGCTCGCCGGTTCCCTGCTCTTCGCGACCCCCACGGGCTCTGGCGCCTCGACCCTCGGCCCGGGAGCACCTCCCCCGCCACCCCCGGGCAACTCCATCGTCTTCACCCTCGCCGGCAATTTCCACACGCCGGCCGTCGGCCACGAGATCAAGCAGCTCGTCGTGCAGGTGCCCCAGGCGCTCGCCCTGCGGCAGATGAGCGTCGACTGGGACGTCACCCCGGGCCCGTTCACCGCCGGGCACGAGACCGAGAACCACAGCCTGATCTGGGTCTACCGCGGCAAGAACCGCTCCAATACCATCGCCAACCTGAACACCTTCGGCCCGCCGCGCAGCACGCTCAAGAACACCTCGAACGTGGACATCGCGCCGCCCACGGTCTCCGCCCAGGAGACGGCGATGGCGTTCCAGCAAGGGACGCTCTACCACATCCACTACGTCTACGATGCCGAGCACGCCACGATCACCACGACGGTCACCACGGGCGGCGTGACGGCCGCGACCATGAGCCAGAACGCCACGGCGAAGAACAACACGCTGACCATTCCCGCCGCCGGCTTCAACGTCCAGTTCGGCAACACGGCGGCCCAAGCCGCGAGCGGCGAGTGGCCCACCTACGGCTGGCAGTACGCCAATCTGCGGATCGAGATGGTGCCGTTCTAGCGGCCGCAGCCTGGGGTCAGGGCGGGTGTGGAGCCCCCCGCGCCTTCTCCAGTCGGGCTCGCAGGATGCGGAGGTCCTGCACCCGGTAGTCGCCTGCGGGGAACTGCGCCGAGAGGGTGGCGTCCGCCTCCCGCAGCAGCACGTCCGCCTCGGCATAGCGGCCGAGCCCCATCAGGCACTCCCCCAGGGAGGTCTTGGCATTGGCCAGGTCGGGGTGATCGGGGGCCAGCTCCTTGCGCCGGATATCCAGGGCGCGGCGCAGGTAGGGCTCGGCCTCGGCGTAGCGCTTGAGCAAAAGGTAGTCTCTGCCGATCTCGCGCAGGGCGAAGGCGACGTGCGGATGATCCGACCCTTCGATCTTCTCGAGGAGGCTGAGGGCCCGCCGTGCCAGGGGGAGGGCCTGCTCCGCCTCCTGGAGCCCGCGGTGGGCCCCGGCGAGGAGCAGGTAGATCTGTGCCACCAAGGGGTTGCGATCACCCAGGTCCTGGCGACGGATCGCCAGCGCCTCCTCGTAGTAGGGGATACCCTCCCGGATCTTCTCCGGCGTGTGCTGTCCCACCAGCACGGAGCCCAGGTTGCCCAGGATGATCGCCACCCGCCAGTGCGTGGGGCCGAACTGCGAGCGCGTGATCTGCAGCACCTCGCGGTCGATGACCTCCGCCTCGGCGTACCGGTTCAGGCGCTGGACCACCATGGCGAGATCGGTCAGCGTGGTGGCGACGTCGGGATGTTCCCGGCCCAGGATCTTCTGCTGGACGGCCAGGGACTGGCGCAGCAGCGTCTCCGCCGCCTGGTACTTGCCGGCCTCGAAGAGGATCTCGCCCAGGTCCGTCTGATCGCGATACAGCCGGGGGTGCCGGTCTCCCAGGGCACGGCGCTCGATGTCCAAGCCCTGGCGGAAGAGCCGCTCAGCCGCGGCGTAGTCGCCGAGATCGTTCTTTCTCTTCGCCACGCCGAGCAGACTGTCGGCCACGGTGGGGCCCACCGGCCCCTCCACCTGGCGGGCGATGGCCAGAGCCTCCTGGTGGAGCTTCTCGGCGTCGGTGGATCGTGCCTCGACGGCGAGCACGCCCCCCAACTCGTTGAGGGTCTTCGCTACCGAGAGGTTGGGCGCGCCCAGCAGGCGCCGCTCGATAGTCAGCGACTGGCGCAGCAGCGCCTCGGCGGCGGCGTGGTCGGAGCGCTCCTGCTTGAGCAGCCCGAGGTGCTCCAGGCTCTGCGCCACCGGCAGGGACTCCGGACCGAACCTCTTGCGGCGTAGCGCCAGGGCTCGCTCCAGGAGCGGCTCCGCCTGGTCGTAGCGGCCCAGCCCGAGGGCGACCTCGCCGATCGAATCCATCAGCTCGGCCTGGACGTCCGGCTGGCCGGCCAGTTCCCGCGACACGCGCTCCGCCCCTTGGTCCAGGATCTCTCTGGCGGTCAGCCGCTCGCCGCGCGCGTGGTAGGGATCGGCCTGCTTGAAGGTGTCGACCAGGAAGGAGAGGGTGTAGCGGGCCTTGTCCCGCTCCCGGGCCACCCGCCTTTGCTGCACGGCGAAGCTCGTCAGGAGGCCGATGCCGAGCAGCACCACCAGCACCGCGGCCGCCGCCGTGGCCGGGTTGCGGCGCACGAGCTTCCCCGCCCGGTAGAGCAGGGTGTTGGGACGCGCCGCCACCGGCCGGTGGGCGAGGTGACGCTCGAGGTCCTGGGAGAGGAGGGCCACCGAGGCGTAGCGGCTCTGGGGATCCTTGCTCAGAACGCGGAGGAGGATCGCGTCCAGGTCTCCTCGCAGCCGGCGGGCGAGGGCTCGGGGGCGCGTGCCGCGGCCGGCGGCGACGGGCTCCGGCGACCCCGAGCGGAGCAGGCTCTGGCTCGGCGGCTCCGGCTCCTGGCCGACGATGGCAGCCGCCACGTCCCGATCGCGGTGGCTCGCCAGCCGGTAGGGGAGGCGGCCGGCCAGCAACTCGTAGAGGAGCACGCCCAGCGCGTAGACGTCGCTCGCCGTGGTGACGGCCTGGCCGCGCACCTGCTCCGGGCTGGCGTAGACGGGAGTCATCACCCGCAGGTCCGAGAGCGTCTCCTCGTCGGGGTCGCCGCCGCCGATGCCGCGGTCCTCCTCCAGCCGCTTGGCAATGCCGAAGTCGAGGAGCTTCGGCTCCCCCGCTGCGGTCACCAGGATGTTGGCCGGCTTCAGGTCGCGGTGGACCAGCAGGTTCTGGTGGGCGTACTGGACGGCGCCGCAGATCCGCCGGAAGAGGTCCAGGCGCTGGTCGACGGTGAGCCGGTGCCGGTCGCAGTAGACGTCGACCGGCAGCCCCTCCACCAGCTCCATGACCAGGTAGGGGCGGCCCTCCTCGGTGGTGCCGCCGTCGTAGAGGCGGGCGATGTCGGGGTGCTCGAGGCGGGCCAGGATCTGGCGCTCGGCCAGGAACCGGTGGCGGGCCTCGGGGCTGTCGAGCCCCCAGCGCAGCACCTTGACCGCCACCAGACGCTCGTACTGCTCGTCGTCGCGGCGGGCGAGGTAGACCGCGCCCATGCCGCCGCTGCCGATCCGGCGCAGCAGGCGGTAGGGACCGACCCGCCCGCCATCGCCCCCCAGAGGGAGCACGCCCAGGAGCTCGCCGGCCGGACGCTCGAGGAAGTCGCCGATCCGCTCGTCGGCGGCGAGGAGGCTCTCCACCTCCCGCCGCAGCTCGGAATCGCCGGCGCAGGCGGCGGCGAGAAAGGCGCCGCGCTCGGCGGCGGACCGTTCCAGAGCGGCGGCGAAGACCCTGTCCACCTCGCGCCAGCGGGTGGCGGCATCCATCAGGCCTTCGCTCATTTGGCACCGGCCGCCGTCCGGCCCCGCCGCCGGACGATCTGGGAGAGGGTGGCCTGGGCGTCTTTCACCGGCGGCGAGTCGGGTCCGAAGCGGGTGCCGAGCAGGGGCAGGGCCTCCCGCACCAGGGCCTCGGCCTCCTCCAGCCGGCCGAGATCGGCAAGACAGGACGCGAGCTCGACCTTGCTCAGGGCGAGCTGGGGGTGGCCCGGCGGCACCGACCGGGCCAGCAGCGTCAACGCCCGACGCAGGTGGGGCTCAGCGTCCGCCGGCTTTCCCTGGTCCCGCAGGATGAGGCCGATGAGCTGCGTCGGATAGGCGGTCAGGGGGTGCTCGGGCCCAAATGCACCCTGCAGGATGGTCAGCGACTGACGTGCCAGGGGGAAGGCGAGCCCGGGCTGTCCCAGTTGGCGCCGCGCCTTGGCCAAGTGCAGGAGGCTGTGGGCCACCTCCGGGCCCCGGGGGCCATAGATGCGTCTGCGGATCTCCAGGGACTGTGCATGCACGGCGGCCGCCTCCTCATATCTCTCCTCCCCCTCGAGAGTGCCCCCGAGATTGCCTAGGGCCTCGGCGACGCGGAAGTCCGAGTCGCCGTAGGCAGTCCGCATCGCGGCCAGCGAACGCCGGTAGAGGGCCTCGGCCTCCGGGAACCGCCTCTGCCCCGTGAGCGTCACCGCCAAGTCGTTGTACAGCTCCGCCAGCTCCGGGTGCCCTTCGCCCACGATCCGGCGCTCCACCTCCAGGGTGCGGCGGACCATGGCCTCGGCCTCCGGGTACTTGCCCTGGTGGACCAGCAGCTCGTAGTAGGCCCGCCGGTGTCTGATGACGTCTGCATTCTCCTCGCCCAGGAGGCGGGTCTCCATGTCGAGACTCTGTTGCAGCAGCTTTTCCGCGGCCGGATAGTCGCCCTGTTCGTCGATGCGGCGGGCGAGGGCGGCGAGCGACGCCGACACGGTGGGCCCCTCCCGGCCCTCGGCGCGCCGGGCGTTGACCAGCGCCTGGCGATGCAACAGCCCGGCCGCCTTCGGATCGCCTCTCCTGGCCACGGTCTCCCCGAGTTGGTTGAGGGTCCTCGCGATCTCGACAGCGTGGTCGCCCGGCAACCGGCGCTTCAGAGCCAGCGACTGGCGCAGGAGCTGCTCCGAGCCCTTGAAGTCCGAGCGCTGGAAGCGGACGGCGGCCACCTGGTCCAGGCTCTGGGCCACCTCCAGGGCACCGGCGCCCAGAACCCGGCGGCGCACGGCGAGAGCGCCCGCCAGCAGCGGCTCCGCACGATCGATGCGCCCGAGGCCCAGGTCCACCCGGCCGATGGCGTCCATCAGGGCCGCCTGCACGTCCGGCTGCCCGACGAGTTCCCGGGAGACGCGTCCCGCGCCCCGGTCCAGGATCTCCTGGGCGGTGAGGTGCTCCCCCCGCGTATGGAAAGGGTCGGCCTGCTTGAAGGTGTCCACCAGGAAGGAGAGGGCGTAGTTGGCCTTGTCCCGCTCCCGCGCGAGCTGCCGGCCCTGGACGATCAGGCTGACGAGGAAGCCTGCCACCAGCACCAGCACGGCGGCGGCGGCGAGGACCGCGGCCCGGTGGCGGCGAACGAGCTTGCGGGTCCGGTAGGCCAGGGTGTCCGGCCGGGCGGCCACCGGCAGGTTCTGAAGGTGGTGCGCCAAGTCCTGGGCGAGCGCCGCCGCCGAGGAGTAACGGCGCTGCGGCTCCTTGCGCAGGGCCATCAACACGACGTTGTCCAGGTCCCCCGCCAGCCGCCGGACCAGCGCCTGGGGCCGGGTGCCGCGGGCGGCGGCCATGGCTTCGGGCGCTGGCTCCGGCGCCGCTCCCGGGGCGCGGAACAGCGCCAGGCTCGGCCGCTCCGGCTCCTGCTCGCAGATGGCGGCCTCAATCTCGTGCGGCAGGCCGGCCGGGAGCCGGTAGGGGCTGCGCCCCACCAGCAGCTCGTAGAGCAGCACGCCCAGGGAGTAGACGTCCGCGGCGGTAGTGACGGCCTCGCCCCGCACCTGCTCCGGGCTGGCGTAGCTGGGCGTCATCATGCGCAGGCCGGTGCGCGTCAAGGCGCCGGAGCCCTCCCCGCCAGGCGCAAGCTGCTTGGCGATCCCGAAGTCGAGGAGCTTCGGCTCCCCCTCGGGGGTGACCAGGATGTTGAGCGGCTTGATGTCGCGATGGACCAGCAGGTTCTGGTGGGCGTACTGCACGGCACCGCAGATCCGCCGGAAGAGGTCCAGGCGCTGGTCCACGGACAGGCGCTGGCGGTCGCAGTAGATGTCGACCGGCAACCCCTCCACCAGCTCCATTACCAGGTAGGGGCGGCCGTCAGGGGTGCTGCCGCCGTCGTAGAGGCGGGCGATGTGGGGGTGCTCCAGCCGGGCCAGGATCTGCCGCTCGGCGAGGAAGCGGTGGTAGATCTCCGTTCCCTCCAGGCCGGAGCGAAGGATCTTGACCGCCACCAGCCGGTCGTACTGCTCGTCGTCGCGGCGGGCGAGGTAGACCGTGCCCATGCCGCCGCCGCCGATGCGCCGCAGCAGGCGGTAGGGACCGAGAGGCCCCCTCTCGTCCCTCTCCTCCAGGTCCGCGCCCGCGACGGCGGGCCGCTCCAGAAAGCTGCCGAGCCGCGCGTCGACGGCCAGCAGCCGCTCGACCTCGGCGCGCAGCTCGGGATGGCTCGCACCCGCCGTCGCCAGGAACGCCGCCCGCTCGGCCGTGTGGCGCTCGAGGGCAGCGGCGAAGAGGCGATCCACCTCGCGCCAGCGCTCGGCCTCCCCCATCAGGCCCGCCCCTCGACCGGCTGGAGTTGGTCGTACAGCCAGGCCCGGGCCCGGCGCCACTCCCTCCCCACCGTCTCGGGCGATACCCCCAGATGCTGGGCGGTCTCGTCCAGCGTCAGGCCGGCGAAGAACCGCAGCTCCACCACCGCCGCCTTGCGGGGGTCGAGGGATTCCAGACAGGTGAGCGCTTCGTCGAGAGCCACCAGGTCCGGACACCGCTCCAGCGCCAGGTCCGCGGCCTCGGCGAGCGTCACCCTCTCCAGCCCGCCACCCCGCTTGGCACGGTTGCGATGGCGGGCATGGTCCACCAGGATGCGGCGAATGAGGTGCGCCGCGAAGGCGAAGAAGTGGGCCCGGCTCGGCCACTCGAACCCCCCCTGCCCCTGCAGGCGCAGATAGGCCTCGTGCACCACCGCCGTGGCCTGGAGCGTGTGGCCCTCCCGCTCCTGCCGGAGCTGTCGGGAGGCGATGTGCCGCAGCTCGTCGTAGACCAGAGGGAGGACCCGCTCCGCCGCCTCCTGGTCCCCTTCGCTCCAGGTCTGGAGCAGCTTCGTGATCGTCCCGTTGGTCATCTTGCTCCAGACCTTCCTCCCTCAGTGCCGGCACTGGATGGAAAGGGGGCACAGAGGTATACGAGCCGGGCGCCTCCGGAGTGTCAAATATGCTATCAAAACATGGCCGCGTTCTGCAATACTTCTCTGGTTGTTCAACCGCGAGCACCCGCCTCTAGGAAATGACGGTCCGGGCCATTCCATGTCTGCGGCCACAACCCTTCACGGAGTAGGATGCAACGATGGCGAGCCTGCGCGAAATCATGGACCTCGCCTCGCGGCCCGGGATCCTCTCGTTTGCCATCGGCCTGCCGGCGGCCGAGCTGTTCCCGCGCGAGGCGCTCGCCGAGCAGGCGGCCCGCGTGCTCCGGGAGAGCGCCTCGTCCCTCCAGTACGGCCTGCCGTACGGGCCCCTCAAGACCCAGATCGTTCAACTGATGGCCTTGCGGGGCGTCCGCTGCACGGAGGAGCAGATCTTCCTGACCTCCGGCGCCCAGCAGGGGATGGATCTCCTGAGCCGCCTGCTTCTCCCTCCGGGCGGGCAGGTCCTGTTCGAGCGGGCCATTTACGACGGCATCCGGCTGGCGACCCGGTTCCAGCAGCCGGAAATCCTGACGGTCGCGGCCGACCTCGCCACCGGCATGGACGTGGACGCGGCCGAGACCCTGCTCGCCGGCGGTGCCCGCCCAGCCTTCCTCTATGCGATCACCGACGGGCACAACCCGCTGGGCGTCAGTTTGAGCCGCGAGAAACGGCGCCGCCTCGCCGGGATGGCGCGCCGGTACCGGATGCCCATCCTCGAGGACGACGCCTACGGCTTCCTCTATTACGGCGAGACGCCGGCGCCACCGCTGCGCGCGCTCGAGGACGAGTGGGTCCTATACCTCGGATCGTTCTCGAAGATCCTGGCTCCCGCGCTGCGGGCAGGCTGGGTGGTCGTGCCCCCGCCCCTCGCCGCCCGCCTCTCGCCGTTGAAGCATGGCGTCGACCTCGACACGCCCTCTCTCGGTCACCGCGTGATCGCGGCCTATCTCGAGGCGGGGCTCCTCCCCGCCCACCTGGCGATGCTGCGCGACGAGTACCGGCGCCGCCGCGACACGATGCTCGCCGCCCTGCGGGACCACTTCCCGCCCGAGGTCCTGTGGAACCACCCCATGAGCGGCATGTACGTCTGGGCCGAGCTGCCGCCCGGCCTCGACGCCGCCAGACTGCTTCAGGCCGCCGTCGAGACGGAGAGCGTCGCCTTCAGCCCGGGCGTGATCTTCTGCGCCGGCGACCCGTGCGGCGACCGCTGCCTGCGCTTGAGCTTCACGAGCCTGCCCCCGGAGCAAATCGAGGAGGGCATCCGGCGCCTCGGCCGGGCGATCCGGGCCGCGATGGGCGCAGCGCCGGTCTCAGGGGACGCCTGAATTGCCGCCGCCGCCCGGAGCCGACGCCGAGGGCGCGGCAATGGGGGGCGCCAGGTTCTGGGGCAGCTCGTAGGGCAGCAGGGCCTGGATGTCGATCGCCGCCGACCACGCCTTCACCACGGCGTCGAGGGCCGCATCCTCCATCTGGAACAGGTTACGCCGGGCGATCAGGACCTGTGGATAAGGGGCCGTCATCTGCTGGTAGCGTTGGAGGGTCTCCTGCCAGGCGTGCTCCGCACGTTCGAGGACGCCGCCGCGATAGGTCTCGATCTGCCGGACCCCGGACTGGTAGGCCGCATAGGTCTCGGCGAAGCTGATTTCCAGGGTGAGGCGGATCTGCTCGGCGCGCAGGCGGGCCTGGGCCAGCGCCGCTTCGGCCGCCGCGGTCCCCTTTCGAGCCTGGCGAGCCCGCGCCAGCGCCGCTTCGTCCCGGGCGATCTCGGCCTTCACCTCCTGCAGGGACGGGCTCTCGCGCAGGAGGCGCTGGCGCCACTCCTCGCGGTCGATCCTGGGCAGCTCGGCGATGAGGTCGCCTTGCAGGGAGCCCAGCTCCATCCCGGGCTCGCCGACGGTCTCTTTGAGCAGCGCGCGCATCTGCTCCAACTCGAAGCGGGCGTCGGCGAGAGCGGCATCGAGCACCTGCGCCTCGTTTTCGCTGGCCAGCCGGTCCGGGTCGTCCGCGGCCCCGACGTTGAACAGTTGGCCGGTCACTGCCATCGCCTCTCGCGCCAGCCTGGCGAGGCGCTGCCGCGATTCCACCCGCTGCTGGTTGGCCAGGGTATGGAAGAAGAGGGTGCGGAATTTCACCAGCATGCGCTGCCGCTCGACCAGCAGTTGGCTCCGCGTCCGCGCCAGCCTGCCGGCGAGCACGGGATCGGAGCCGGCCTTTTGCAGTTGCCCGTCGACGGTGCGGAGCGCGGCCTCGGCGGAGGCCATCGCCGGGTTGTGCTGCAGGGCCCGGCCTTCGAGGTCCGCCAGGTGGACGGCCGGCGGCGCGGAATCGTCCGCCGCGGCCGCGGCCACCCCGCAGGAGAGGAGCATCGCGAGCCCGAGGCAGGACAGGGCCTTCATTACGCCCTCCCCGCCTGGCTCGCCTTCAGGGCCAGGATCTCGTCGTACTGGTCGGAGCGCAGGACGCGCAGCAGGGTCATCATGCCCATCATGCCGCCGGTCCAGCCCGGCCGCAGGCCGTGGGTCTCCGGCCTGGCGACCTGATCGTCCATCGCCATGAACATGTCCTGGGGATAGCCGGGAATGGAACGGGCGTCGCCTACCCCGGAGTGATGATGGGCATGCCCCTCCGGCGCCGGTCCCACGCCGTGCGAGACCGGCGTCTCGGCGCGACCGCTCGCAGGCAGGAGCGGGGGGGCCATGGTGGCCATGGCGTTCATCATGTGATGGGGCAGGTGGCAGTGGATCATCCAGTCGCCCGGATTGTTGGCCACCAGCTCCAGGGTGCGCGCCTGGGCCACCCCGACGATCTCGGTGTTGCCCGGCGTCCAGGCGGCGGCGGGAACACGCCCCCCCTCCGTGCCGGTGACCACCCAGGTGTGACCGTGGAGATGCATGGGGTGGTGATCCATGCCGAGGTTGACGAAGCGCAGCCGCACCCTCTCGCCCAACTTGCACAGCGCCGGCGTGGTGGCGGGGGCCGCCTTGCCGTTCATCGTCAGCCAGTTGAACTCCATGGCCATGCTGTTGGGCGTGGGATTGCCGGGCAACGTCGCCCAACCCTGGAGGACCCAGGCGAAGTCGCGGTCGACCCGGGGCTCGTAGGCCCGCCGGGGATGGATCACGAACAGCCCCACCATGCCCATCATCTGCTGCATGGGGCGATGCGAATGATAGAAGAACGTGCCGTGCTGGTGGAGGGTGAAGTCGTAGACGAACTTCCCACCGGGCGGGATCAGATCCTGGCTGATCCCCTCGGCGCCGTCCATCTCGTGCGGCACCTCCAGCCCATGCCAGTGGAGAGTGGTGGCCTCGGGGAGGTGGTTCTCGACGACGAAGCGCACCCGATCGCCCTCCACCGCCTCGATCGTGGGGCCAGGAGTGGAGCCGTTGTATCCCCAGGTGTTGACCTCTTGCCAGGGGACGAAACGGCTCTTCACGACCTCGGGGGTGAGCTGGAAGACTTTGACCCCATTATCCCAGGTCCAGGGGAGCCTGGGCAGGTCGGGGGTCTCGACAGGCAGCGGGGGGCCGCCGGGAAGGTGGTCCGCCATGGCCCGGGTCAGCGCCTTGGGGCCGGCCGCGGTCTCGCAGGCGGCCGCCAGCCAACCCGCCCCCACCCCGAGGCCAAGACGAAAGAAATCACGGCGACTCGCGGCCATTCGACGCTCCTTGCATGAAATTGTCTCCCGGGTGGTCCAGCCTCGCCAGCCTCGCCAACCGTCGCTCAATCCTATCCGCCAGGGCTGCCACCGCGGGCTCCCGCAGCAGGCTGAAGTGGTCCCCAGGAAGGATCTCGACGTCGAGGCCGCCGGGAGCCAGGGGACGCCAGAGGGCGGCGAGAGCGGCGGTCTCCTCCTGGGGACGATCCCCGGCGAGGAAGAGAGCGACCGGGCAGGCGAGGGTCCCTGGCCGATAGGAGCGCAGGGCGGCGAGACGGGCGTGGACCACGGCGCGGAGATGAGGATCGGGGACCTCGTCGCCGAGGCCCGGAATCTCGGCGGGGGCGGCGGGGTCCGGCGGCCGGCTGTCGAGCAGCACGAGGAGCCCCACCTCATGCCCCATCTCCTCCAGCCGGCGCGCCGTTTCCCAGGCGACCAGGCCGCCGAACGACCAGCCCCCCAGGAGACAGGGGCCGGACGAGTACGCGGAGGTGATCGCCGCCGCGTAGCGCACGGCCAGATCCTCAAGGCTCGCGCCGCCGCTCCCCGTCTCCTCCAGGCCATAGAGGGGGCGGCCGGGGAGATGGCGGGCGAGGCCGGCGTAGCAGAGGGTGCTCCCGTCCAGGGCATGGCACCAGAAGAACGGCCTCCCCTGCCCGCCTGCGCGGAGCGACACCAGCGGCGAGGCCAGCCGGGCCGCAGGGGCCGATCGGATCTCCGCCGCCAGCGAGGCGAGCGTGGCGCTGCGGAACAGGGCGGCCAGGGGGAGACGCCGGCCCAGCTCCGTTTCGACCCGCGCCACCAGTTGGACGGCGAGCAGCGAGTGGCCTCCCAGGTCGAAGAAGCCGTCCTCGCGCCCCACCTCCGGAAGGCCGAGCAGCTCCTCCCAGATCGCGGCCAGGCGCCGCTCCAGCGCGTCGGCCGGGGGTGTGGCGCCGCGGGGAGATGCGGGGCGCCCGGCGAGCAGCCGCTTCAGGGCCGGGCGGTCCACCTTGCCGTTCGGCGAGAGCGGCAGCGCGGGCAGGACGACCATCTCCGGCGGCACCAGGTGCGCGGGGAGCCGGCCGGCGAGGAGGCCCCGCAGCGCCTCCGGGTCGAGGTCCGCGGCCCCCGTCACGCAGCCTGCCAGGCGCCGGTCGCCCGAGGGCAGGTCGCGCGCGACGACCGCCGCCTGGCGGACTCCGGGGCAGCGCTCCAGGACGGCCTCGATCTCGCCCGGCTCAATGCGGAAGCCGCGGACCTTGATCTGGTCGTCGACGCGGCCCAGGAGGTCGAGACGGCCGTCGGGGAGCCAGCGGGCGAGGTCGCCGGTGCGGTAGAGGCGCGCGCCCGGGAGGAGGGAGAGCGGATCGGGCACGAACCGCTCGGCCGTCAGGTCGGGGCGGCCGAGATAGCCGCGCGCGAGCCCTTCTCCGCCGAGGAAAAGCTCGCCGGGCACGCCGGCGGGCGCAGGCCGCAGCGCGCGATCGAGCAGCAGCACACGGGCGCCGGGGATCGGGCGGCCGATGGTGACCGGCTCCCCCGGAGCGAGCTCGCCGGCCGTGGCCCAGACCGTCCCCTCGGTGGGGCCGTACTCGTTGAGCAGCGGCACGCCGGGGAAGGCGGCGGCGTGGCGCCCGGGCAGACCGGCCGGGCAGCTCTCGCCCGCGACGATGACCGCGGCCAGCGAGCGGAGCCGGCCGATCTCGCACCCGGCCGCGTCGAGCAGCAAGGCGTAGAGCGACGGGATGCTCAGCCAGTGGGAGACCCGGCGCCGTTCGACGAGCCGCGCGAGGCGGGCCGGGTCCGCCGCCTCCCCCTCCTCCGGGAGGACCAGCGCCCCGCCCTGGCAGAGCGTCCAGAAGAGGCCCGCCACCGAGCTGTCGAAGGCGAGCGAGGGGAGGATCAGGAAGGCGGAGACCGGCGGCGCATACCCCTCCAGCCGGGCGAGCGTCGAGGCGAGCAGGCCGGCCCGCGTCACCACGACTCCCTTGGGGCGCCCCGTCGAGCCGGAGGTGTAGAGGACGTAGGCAGGAGCGGCCGGGGGGACGGCGGGCAGGCCGGCAATCCCGTGGCCGCCCCCACCCGCAGCAAAATCATCCTTTTCGTCGAGCGTCAAGGCCACGCGGGCATCGGTGGTCACCCAGGCCAGACGCTCCTCGGGGTAGGCGGGGTCGAGCGGCAGGTAGGCACCGCCCGCCCGCAGCACGCCGAGGATCGCCAGGATCGCCTCGGGGCTCTTGCGCAGGTGGATCGCCACCGGCACCTCCGGCCCCACGCCGCGGGCGCGGAGATTCCGGGCCAGG
Source organism: Thermoanaerobaculum sp. (assembly GCA_021154885.1). GTDB lineage: Bacteria > Acidobacteriota > Thermoanaerobaculia > Multivoradales > UBA5704 > DATARR01. Next base: position 35,558 of record JAJKHS010000024.1, on the reverse strand, counting down.
CGCTCGGCGCCGGCGACGAGGTCGCCATAGGTGATCTCCCGCTCACCCTGCGCCACGGCCACGGCGTCGGGCGTCCGCCGGGCCTGGGCGGCGATCAGCTCCAGGATCTCCGGTGTCCCCATCCCCTGGACGCCGGCTGGCTCCGCCCACTCCACGAGGAGCTGATGGCGCTCCCCGGCCGCCAGCAGCGGCAGGTCTTCGAGGCGGCGGCCCGGGTCCGCGGCGAGGGCCTGGAGGAGCGTCGCGAGATGACCGGTCAGACGGGTGGCCGTGGCGCGGTCGAAGAGGTGGGCGTCGTGCTCCAGCCAGCCGGCGATTTCGGCGGGGCCTTCCGCCAGTGTCAGGGTGACGTCGAAGCGGGCGGTCCCGGCCTCGACCTCGACGGGTGCGAGCGTCAGGCCGGGGAGGTCGAAGTCGGGCAGCGGCGTGTTCTGGACGGCCAGCAGGACCTGGAACAGCGGCGACCGCGCCCGCTCGCGCTCGGGGCGGAGCGCCTCGACGAGCTTCTCGAACGGCAGGTCCTGGTGGGCGTAGGCGCCGAGCGCGGCCTCGCGGCAGCGGCCGAGGAGGTCCCGGCCGGTGGGGTGGCCCGCGAGGTCCACGGGGAGGACCAGGGTGTTGACGAAGAAGCCGATCAGCGGCTCCAGCTCCAGGCGCGTGCGGCCGGCGATCGGCGTTCCCACGGCCAGCGACTCCTGCCCCGCCCAGCGGCCGAGCACGGCCGAGAAGGCGGCGAGGACGATCATGAAGAAGGTCGCCCCCTCGCGGCGGGCGAGCGCTCCCACCGCGGCGCCGAGCGCCGGATCGAGGACCACCGGCACGCGGCCGCCGCGGTAGGCGGGCACCGCCGGCCGCGGCCGGTCGGTGGGCAGGGCCAGAGGGGGCACGCCGGCAAGCCGGCCGCGCCAGAAGGCGAGCTGGCGCTCCAGGGTCTCGCCGGCCAGCCAGCCGCGCTGCCAGAGGGCGAAGTCGGCGTACTGCAGGGGCAGAGGAGGGAGCGGCGAGGGCTCTCTGGCGAGGGCGGCCCGGTAGAGCGCCGCGGTCTCGCGCAGGAAGATCCCCATCGACCAGCCGTCGGCGACGACGTGGTGGAAGACCGCGAGCAGCAGGTGCTCCTCGGGCCCGAGGCGCAGCAGGGCCAGGCGCAGGAGCGGCCCCCGTCCGAGGTCGAAGGGGCGCCGGGCCGCCTCGCGGGCGAGCCGCGCGGCCTCAGGCGTGCGGCAGGGGACGGGCAGGCCCGCGAGGTCGAGCACGGGGAGTGGGGCCGGAGCCGCCGCCACGACCTCCTGGCGAGGGCGCCCGTCCACCGCGCGGAACACGGTGCGCAGGGCCTCGTGCCGGCGGACGACCTCGGTAAGGGCGGCGCCGAGCGCCGGCGGCGCGAGGCGGCCGCGCAACCGGACGGCGACCGGCACGTCGTAGAGCGGGCTCTCCGGTTCCAGGCGGTCGAGGAACCAGAGCCGCTGCTGGGCGAAGGAGAGGGGGACCTCGGGCAGCGGCCGGGGATGGGGAGCGAGGGGCGGCGCGGCGTCCCCGTCCCCCGCGGCGAGCGCCCGCTCGACCACCCGCGCCAGATCGGAGAGCCGTGGCGCGTCGAACAGCGCGCGCAGCGGCAGCTCCCGGCTGAAGGTCTCGCGCAGCCTGGAGATCAACTGGGTGGCGAGGAGCGAGTGGCCGCCGAGCGCGAAGAAGTCGTCGCCGGCGCCCACCCGCTCGACGCCGAGGACCTGGGCCCAGAGCCCGCACAGCAGCTCCTCCACCGGCGTGCGCGGCGCGGTCCACGGGCGGTCCGCGCCGGCCCGCTCGCGGTCCGGCGCCGGCAGCGCCCGGTAGTCCAGCTTGCCGGTGGAGGTGAGCGGCAGAGAGTCGAGCACCACGAAGTCGGAGGGGACCATGTGGGCCGGCAGCGCCTGGCGCAGGAAGCCCCGCAGCTCCACCGCCCAGGATTCGGCCGGGGGCAGCCCGCGGCGAGGCACGGCGTAGGCGACCAGCCGGGCGTCTCCCGGGGCGTCCGGGTCGCGCCGGTCCACCACCACGGCGCTCGCGATGCCGGGGTGGCGCGCGAGCGCCGCCTCGACGTCCCCCAGCTCGATGCGAAAGCCCCGGACCTTGACCTGATGGTCCCGCCTGCCCAGGAACTCGATGCGCCCGTCCGGCAGCAGGCGCCCGAGGTCGCCGGTGCGGTAGAGGCGCGTTCCCGGCTCGCCCGTGGGATCGGGCCGGAAGCGGTCGGCCGTGAGGTCCGGCCGGCCGAGGTAGCCGCGGGCGAGCCCCCGGCCGCCGAGCCAGATCTCGCCCGGCACGCCGGGGAGCACCGGCTGCAGGTCGGGATCGAGCAGCAGGGCGCGATCGCCCGCCGCGGGCCGGCCGATGGGCGGCGCGCCGGCGAGGTCCGCCGCAATGAGGCCGAGGATCGAGTAGACCGTCGCCTCGGTCGGCCCGTAAGCGTCGAAGAGGCGCCACCCCGGGTTTTCAGCCCGCAGCCCTCGGACCAGCCCCAGGGGGACGGCCTCGCCGCCCAGGACCAGGGTGCGGACGGAGAGTGGGAAGCCTTTCTCGCGCAGCAGCTCGGCCGCCGCCGAGGGGACCACCATGATCAACCGCACCGCGTTCCGGGCCGGCAGGCGCGGCAGGTCGAGGACGTTGTCCGCCAGGATCGCGACGCCGCCGTGGACGAGCGGGAAGAACAGCTCGAACACGGAAAGATCGAAGCAGACCGAGGCTGCCGCGAGCACCCCGGCTCGCTCCTCGGGGGAGTAGACGCGCGCCGCGCCGGCGAGGAAGGCGGCGACGCTGCGGTGCTCGACCGCCACCCCCTTGGGCCGGCCCGTCGAGCCGGAGGTGTAGATCACCGCGAACAGCCGCGCGGGGTCGACCGGAGGGAGGCCGGCCGCGCCGGCCGGCTCCAGGCCGGCAAGGTCCTCGAGATCGATCCGCGTCCTGCCCGCGGTCGCCGCCGTCGCCGCCGTCGCCGCCCACGGCCCCAACCCGCGCCGCGTCACCAGCGCCCGCGCCCCCGAGTCGTCCAGCATCGCCGCCAGCCGCTCGCGCGGGTAGGCGGGATCGAGGGGGACGTAGGCGGCGCCCGCGGCGACGGCGCCCAGGATGGCCGCCACCAGGTCCGGGGAGCGCTCGAGGAGGACCCCCACCCGCGCCTCGGCGGGAAGGCCGAGCCCGAGGAGGCGCCGCGCCACCCGGCCGGCCCGCGCCGCCAGCTCGCCATAGGTGACCACCTCCTCGCCCCACAGCAGGGCCGGAGCGCCGGGCGTCCGCGCCGCCTGGGCCGCGAACAGCTCGTGCACGGCCCGCTCCTCATCCCCCACCACGGTGGCGTCGTTCCACTCGACGAACACCTGCTGCCGCTCGGCCGGACCGAGCAGGCAGAGGGCGTCGTGGGGCGCTTCGGGGTCCGCCGCGACGGCCTCCAGGAGGCGGACGTAGCGGGCCGCGATCTCCTCCGCCTCCGGGGCGTCGAGGTCGGCCCGCCGGTGGTCGAGGGCGAGGGAGATCCGATGCGTGATCTCGTGCACGTTGAGCTGCACGGTGAGGGGGAAGTAGGTCTGCTCCGAGCCCCAGCTCCCCAGCACCGCCACTCCCGGGATGCGCGCCAGCCGCTCGTAGACGTGGAAGTGGGTGAAGTTGAACAGGGTGTCGAACAGCGGCCGGCCGGCGCGCGGCTCGCGCTGCCCCAGCTCGGAGATCTCGGCGATCTCGGCGAGTGGGAAGCGCCGGTACGGCAGCAGCTCGCGCTCGGCCGCGAACGTCTGGCGGGCGAGATCGGCCCAGGAGCCCGGGGCGAGGTCGAGCCGGAAGGGCATGGCGTTCAGGAAGCCGCCGATGACCCGGTCGCCGTCAGCCCCCTCGGGACGGCCGTTGGCGAGCACGCCGGAGAGCACGTCCGGGGTCCCGTTGAGCAGGGAGAGGAGCTTCAGGTGGACCGCGAGGAGGAGGTCCTTGAGCGGCGCCGAGGCGGCGCGGGCGGCGGCATGGAGACCGTCCGAGACCCGCTCCGGGAAGGGCACCTCCAGATGCCCCACGAGCTCGCGGGTGAAGTGCGCCGGGCGCCGCCGCGCGTCCGCCCTCGCCAGCCACGTCGCGGGCAGCCGGCCCCCGCCGCCACCGCCGCCGTCCAGCCGCCGCTCCCAGAAGCGCCGGGCCGCGGCCGAGGCGAGCGCCGCGCGCTCCAGGGCCACGTAGTCGCGGTAGGCGGCGGCGAGAGGGCGGTCGTCGGGCGGCGGCAGCGCCGCGGCACCCGCGGGGACGAGGTCCGGCGGGAGGAGAGCGAGATAGCGGTGGAACAGCTCGGTGAGGAACAGCCCGACGCTCCAGCCGTCGAGGTAGGCCTCGGCGAGGGTGAGCTGCAAGGTCTCCGCGCTCCGGCGGTGGACCTTCAGCCGCAGCAGCGGCGGCCGGCGCCAGTCGAATTTCCGGCGCTGCTCGGCCGCGAGCCAGCGCTCCAGCGCCTCCTCCTGGGCGGCGGCGGGCAGGTGCCGGAGGTCCTCCACCTCCACAGGAACGCGGACGTTGCGATGGACGATCTGGAGCGGCTCGGAGAAGCCCTCCAGGGCGTAGGAGCTGCGCAGCACCGGGTGGCGGGCGACCACCTGGTCGAGGGCCTGCTGGAGCCGCCCGGCGTCGAAGGGAGCCGCGAGATGGAGGCTGGTGACGTAGATCAGGTAGTCCGGGCTGTACTCGCTGTGGAAGACCAGCCCCGCCAGGTTGCGGGCGAGCGGGAAGGCGTCCTCGATGCCCACGGGAAGGCGGGCGCGGTCTGCTGGAGAAAGGAGATCGCCGGCCGGCTCCGTGGCCGGATCTACAGCCGCGCAGGCCGCGCGGGCCAGCCCGCGGACCGTGGGGTGCTGGAACAGCTCCTGGACGGTGAAGTGCACCCCTCGCTCCGCGGCCCGCACGCGGGCCTGGATGCTGCGGATGGAGTCGCCGCCGAGGGCGAAGAAGTCGTCGTCGAGGCCGATGCCGGAAACCCCCAGGATCTCGCCCCAGCTCGCCGCGATGGCCCGCTCCACCGGCGTCTCGGGCGGCGCGAACGGAGCCACGGCGGCAGCGGCGGCGGTGCTACCCGGCGCGGGCAGGGCCGCGCGGTCGAGCTTGCCGTGGCGGGTCAGCGGCAGGGCCGCGAGCGTCACGAAGACGGCCGGCACCATGGGACTCGGGAGCCGCTCCTGGAGGAAGGCGCGCAGCTCCGCGGCCGGAACCTCACCCACCACGTAGGCGACCAGCCGGCGCTCCCCATCCTCCTCGTCTTCTTCATCGGAGCGCGCCACCACGGCGCACTCCCGCACCCCGGGGTGGGCCTCCAAGGCCGCCTCGATCTCCCCCGGCTCGACGCGGAACCCCCGCACCTTGACCTGCTGGTCGATCCGTCCGAGCACCTCCAGGTCGCCGTCCGGCAGCCAGCGGGCGAGGTCGCCCGAGCGGTAGAGGCGCGCGCCTTTCCCCCACGGATCGGGGACGAAGCGCTCGGCAGTGAGGTCCGGCCGGCCGAGATAGCTGCGCGCGACCCCCTCCCCGCCGACGCAGATCTCGCCGGGCACGCCGGGAGGGACCAGTTGGAGGGAACAGCGGTCGAGGAGCCGGATGGCGAGGTCCGGGAGAGCGCGCCCGATCGGGCTGCGGGCGCCCTGCGCATCGGCCCGGGAGAGCGGTCTGTAGGTGACGTGCACCGTGGTCTCGGTGATCCCGTACATGTTGACCAGCCGGGGGTGGCGGTCGCCGCAACGCTCGAACCAGGGGGCGAGATGGCGGGGGTCGAGCGCCTCGCCGCCGAAGATCACGCAGCGCAGCGCCAGGTCCCACCTCTCCTCCCGGCGGGCGGCCGCGATCAGCGGCCGGAACGCCGAGGGGGTCTGGTTGAGCACCGTCACCCCCTCGCGGCGGAGGAGATGGAGAAAGGCGTCGGGAGACCGGCTCACCCACCAGGGCACCACCACCAGCCGGCCGCCGTGGAGGAGCGCCCCCCAGATCTCCCAGACCGAGAAGTCGAAGGCGAAGGAGTGGAACAGGGTCCAGACGTCCCCCTCCCCGAAGCCGAACCAGGGCGCCGTGGCCGTGAACAGCCGGGCGGCGTTGCGGTGGGTGACGACCACCCCCTTGGGCCTCCCCGTCGAGCCCGAGGTGTAGATGACGTAGAGCGGATGGTCCACTCCAGCGCCGTCCCCCAGGGGGCGGGGGGAGCGGCGGGCGATAGCCCTGGCGCCAATATCGTCGGCGTCCAGGCGCACGGTGCGCACCCCCGCCGCGAGCGCGCCGGCCAGCCCGGAGCGGGTGATCACCAGCAGCGCCCGGGAGTCCTCCAGCAGGAAGGCCAGGCGCTCTCGGGGGTAGTCGGGATCGAGCGGCACGTACGCGCCGCCGGCTTTGACGACCGCCAGGATCGCCACGATCAGCTCGGGCGAGCGCGGCAGGCAGATCCCCACCCGCGCCTCCGGTCTCACGCCCAGCGAGCGCAGGTGGCGGGCCAGACGGTTGGCGCGGCGGTCGAGCTCGCCGTAGGTCAGGCTCTCCCCGTCTTCCCCGGTCACGGCCAGCGCTTCAGGACGGCGGGCCGCGGCGGCTGCGAAGAGCCGGTGGAACGGCACCGGAGCGGCGCCCGGGTCCCCGCCGTCCCCCCACTCGGCGAGCACCTGATGCCGGGCGGCCGGCGACAGGAGCGGCAGCGCCGGCAGCGGCAGCCCGGGATCGGCCGCCGCGGCTGCGAGGAGCGTCGCGAGCTGCTCCAGCATGCGTGCCGCGGTGGTGGCGTCGAAGAGGTCGCGGTTGACCTCCAGGCCGGCGGCGATCTCCTCGCCGTCCCTCTCCAGGTCCAGGGAGAGGTCGAGCTTGGCGGTGCCGTTGTCGATCTCCACCGGGGTGAGGGTGAGGCCGGGCAGGACGAGCGGCGCGCGCGGCGCGTTCTGGAGGACCAGGAGGGCCTGCGCGAGCGGCTGGCGGGCGGGGTCGCGCCGCTCCCCCAGCGCTTCGACCAGCCGCTCGAAGGGGAGGTCCTGGTGGTCCTGCGCCGCCAGCACGGTCTCGCGCGTCCGCGCCAGCAGCCCGGCGAAGCTCGGATCGCCCGCGAGATCGGCGCGCAGGACCAGGGTGTTGACGAAGAAGCCGATCAGCCCTTCGAGTTCGGCCCGGGTGCGGCCGGCGACCGGCGTCGCGATGCCGAAGTCCTCCTGCCCCGAAAGCCGCCCGAGCAGGGCCGCGAGAGCCGCCGTCATCACCATGAACAGGGTCGCCCCGCCCTCCCCGGCCAGCCGCTCCAGCGCGCATGCCGCGAGCCGCCGGCTGGCGCGCACGCCGCGAAAGCTCTCGACAGGCGGGCGCGGCCGGTCGGTGGGGAGCTCCAGAGGCGGCAGGCCGGCCAGGCGCTGCCGCCAGAAGGCGAGCAGGCGATCCAGGGTCGCGCCAGAGAGTTGCTCCCGCTGCCAGCGGGCGAAGTCGGCGTACTGCAGGGCGAGCTCCGGCAGGGGCGACGGCAGCCCGCTCGTGAAGGCGGCATAGAGCGCGCCGGCCTCGCGCACCAGGACCGCCCCCGACCAGCCGTCGCCCGCGATGTGATGGAGGTTGAGGACGAGGCGGTGCGCGTCCGGCCCCAGCCGCAGCAGCAGGCAGCGCAGCAGCGGCGCCCTGGTGAGGTCGAACGGCCGGCGGCCCTCTTCGGCGGCGAGCCGGGCGGCCTCCTCCTCCCGCCGCGGCGCGGGCAGGGCCGAGAGATCGATCCGGGGGAGGGGCAGGGGCGCCGGCGGGGCCACCTCGGGGACGGCCTCGCCATGGCGGGTCCTGATCGCCGTGCGCAGCACCTCGTGCCGGCGCACCACCTCCGAGAGGGCCGCCGCGAGCGCGCGGACGTCGAGCGCGCCGTCCAGTCTCACGGCCAGAGGGATGTCGTAGGCCGGGCTCGCCGGCGCCAGTTGCTGGAGGAACCAGAGCCTTTGCTGGCCGAAGGAGAGCGGCGCGGAGCCGGGACCGGCCGCGGCGACCGGCGGCGGAGCCGGGACCGTTCCCCCGCTCACCAGCCTCGCCAGCCCGGCCGGCGTGGGAGCCTCGAACAGGGAGCGCAGCGGGATCTCCGCCCCGAGATCCCGGCGTACCCGCGCCACCACCCGCGCCGCCTGGAGCGAGTGGCCGCCCAGGTCCCAGAAGCCGTCGTACGGTCCCACCTCCGGCCTGCCCAGGACCTCCGCAAAGATCGCCGCGAGCCGTTCCGCGACCTCCCCGGCCGGAGCCGGGGCCGGGACCGGCGCTTCCCGGCGGGTCTCCAGGCGCTTCGCGAAGCGCTTCACCAAAGGAACGAACGGCAGCTCGCCCAACGGCCGGTCCGGATCGGCGACGGCCGCGGCGAGCAGGGTCGTGAGCTGCTGCAACAGGCGCTCCGCCATCGCCGCCTCCCAGAGGCCGGCGTCGACCTCCAGGTGCGCGGTGAGAGATCCGTCCCATTCCTCCACCTCCACGGCGAGGTCGAACAGGGCCGTGCCGGTCGCCACCGCGACGGGGGTGACCGTGAGGCCCGGCAGGGCGAGGGGCTCCCGGGGGGCGTTCTGGAGGGCGAAGACGGTCTGCACCAGGGGGTGCCGCCCGGCCCGCCGGTCGGGGGCCAGCTCCTCCACCAGCCGCTCGAACGGCAGCTCCTGGTGGGCGTGGGCCTCGGCGACGGCGGTGCGCAGCCGCGCCAGCAGGAGGCGGAAGGTCAGGGGCACCGCGGCGCCGGCGAGGTCGATCCGCAGGATCAGGGTATTGACGAAGAACCCGATCAGCTCCTCGGTCTCGACCTGAGCACGGCCGGCGACCGGAGTGGCGAAGGCGACGTCGTCCTGTCCGGCGAGGCGTCCCAGGAAGGCGGCGAAGGCGGCGGCGAGGACCATGAAGGGGGTCGCCCCCTCGCTCCGGGCGAGCTCCTGGAGGGCCGCGGTCCGATCCGCTGCGAGGACCAGCGACCGGCGCACCGCCCCCGCGGCCCCCGCAGTCACTGCGGCCCGACCCTCCCGGTCCGTGGGCAGCGCGAGCGGCGGCAGACCGGCCAGGCGCTGCCGCCACCAGTCGAGGTCGGCCGCGAGCTCGCCCGCGGCCAGGCGCGCCTGCTGCCAGGCGGCGTAGTCGGCGTACTGGATCGGCGGCTCGGGCAGCGGCGACGGCCGGCCCGCGGCGCAGGCGGCGTAGAGCGCGCCCACCTCGCGGACCAGGACGGCGAGCGACCAGCCGTCGGCCGCGGCGTGGTGGAGGGTGAGCAGCAGCAGGTGAGCGTCCTCGCCCAACCGCGTCAGGACGGTGCGCAGCAGGGGCGGGCGGGCGAGGTCGAAGGGACGGCGGGCCTCCTCCCCGGCGAGGCGGCTCCCCTCGGCCTCGGCCTGTGCCGGCGCCAGGCCCGCGAGGTCGACGAGCGGCAGCGCCAGAGGGGCCAGAGGAGACGGCGCGGCCACGATCAGGATCGGCTCGCCGTCCGGCGCCTCGATCCCGGAACGCAGGACCGCGTGGCGGCGCGCCACCTCGCTCAGGGCCGCGGCGAGGGCCCGGCGGTCGAGCGGCCCGGTGAGCCGCAGCGCCGCCGGCAGATTCGCCGCCGGGCTCCCCGGGTCCATCTGCTGGGCCAGCCACATCCGCCGCTGGCCCGAGGAGAGAGGGGCGGGGCCGGCCCCGTCGCGGCGGGGGATCCCCGGCCGCCCAGCCGTTCCGGCCTCCGTCCGCGTCACCAGCGCCGCCGTGACCGCCGCCGCCATGCCGCCCAGGGTGGGGTCGTCGAGCAGCCGGGCCAGGGGGATGTCCACTCCGAAGACGGCCCGCACCCGGGCGAGGAGCCGGCCGGCCAGCAGCGAGTGGCCCCCCAGCTCGAAGAAGCCGTCCTCCAGACTCACCCGCGGCACCGCCAGGACCGCCTCCCAGAGCGCCGCGAGATCGCGCTCGATCGCCGTGGCCGGCGGCTTGGAGGCGCTCGGCGCCGCAATCGACTCGATCTCGACGCGGGCGAGGGCCTGGCGGTCGACCTTGCCGCTGGGGGTCAGCGGCAGGTCGCCGAGGATCGCGAACCCGGTGGGGACCATGTAGGCTGGGAGCCTCGCGAGCAGGAAGGCCCGCAGGTCCGTAGCCAGGTCGTCGCCGGCTCTCCCCTCCGGCCGCGGCACGATGGCGGCGAGCAGGCGCATTCCGGCCGCGTCCCGCCGGGCTACGACCGCGGCGCGCAGCACCGACGGATGGAAGGCCAGGGCGGCCTCGATCTCGCCCAGCTCGACCCGGTATCCCCGGACCTTGACCTGCCCGTCCCGCCGGCCCAGGAATTCGATCTCGCCGTCTTCGCGCCAGCGCCCCAGGTCGCCGCTGCGATAGAGCCGCGACCCCGGCTCGTCCGGCGTCGCCGCGGGATCGGGCAGGAAGCGCTCGGCCGTGAGGTCCGGGCGGCCGAGGTAGCCGCGGCAGACGGCGACGCCCCCGAGCCAGACCTCGCCCACCACCCCCGCCGGCAGCGGCCGCAGCCAGGCGTCGAGGACCGTGACCCGCGCTCCGGGGATGGCGCGGCCGATGGGCGGCAGGGCCGGCCAGGAGGCAGGCGGGCCGGCGAGCGGGAACGAGGTGATGATGTGCGTCTCGGTCGGCCCGTAGTGGTTCACCAGGGAGCAGCCGGGCAGGCGGGCGAAGAGCCCGGCGATCGCCGGGGTCACGTGGAGCTGCTCGCCCGCCACCGCCACCTCCGCCAGCTCGGGAGCCAGCGGCTCGCGGGCGGGGGCCGACCCGGCCAGCAGCTCCAGCGCCGCGAACGGCAGGAACAGCCGCTCGATCCTCTCCTCCGCGATCAGCCGCCAGAGCCGCGGGCCGTCGGCGCGCCACTCCTCCCGCAGCAGCACCAGCGTACCGCCGCTGCCCAGGGTCGAGAGGATCTCCTGCAGGCTGACGTCGAAGCTCAAGGCGGAGAACTGGAGCGTCCGCCGCGGCCCGCGAGCGATGCCGCAGGCGATCTGCCAGGCGATGACGTTGGCGAGCAGCCGGTGGGAGACGGCGACCCCTTTGGGCCGGCCGGTCGAGCCCGAGGTGTAGATGACGTAGGCGAGCGCCTCATTGGTGGTCGCGTCTGCCGTATCCGACCGATCAGTCCGATCAGTCCGATCGGTCTGATCAAGCAGAACCATGGGACGGTCGAAAAAATTGAACCGGTCTGCGAGCGCCGACCGGGTGATGAGCAGCTCCGCCCCGGAGTCCGCCAGCATGAGGGCCAGCCGCTCCCGCGGATAGGCCGCGTCGAGCGGCACGCAGACTCCTCCCGCCTTGAGGATGGCCAACAGGCCGGCCACGGCGTCGAACGAGCGGCCGGCGCAGAGCGCCACCGGCACCTCAGGCCCGACCCCCAAGGCCCGGAGGCGATGGGCAAGGCAGCTCGCCCTCTCCTCCAGCTCCCGGTAGGTGAGCGCGGCGCCCTCCCCTGCGGAGATCACGGCGATCGCCTCCGGCGAGCGCGCCGCCTGCGCGGCGACCCGCTCGTGCACGGGCGTGTTCCCGCCCGCCGCCGGCGGCCCTGCGGCCCAGGCCGCGAGCTGCGCGACTTCCTCAGGCGCGAGGAGGGGAAGGGCCGAGAGAGGCCGGTCCTCGCCCGCAGCCATGCCGGCGAGCAGGGCCGCGAGGCGGCCGGCCAGACGGTCGACGGCCGACTCCGCAAAGCGGCCGCGGGCGAAGAGCAGGGTGAAGGCGAGGCGATCCCCATCGGGCGCGGCGAGGAGCGTCAGCGGGTAGTGAGTGCGATCGACGGTGCGCACCCCCGCGATTTGCGAGCCGCCGCGCCAGCGCCGCAGCGGCTCGCCGAGGGGGAAGTTCTCGAAGGCGACGAGGCTCTCGAAGAGCGGCCGGTCGCGCGCCACCTCGCTCCAGTTGCGGACGGCGGGCAGGGGTGTCGCCTCGCGCTGGCGGATCTCGAGCAGGAGCGCCTGGAGATGGTCGAGCCACGGGCCCAGGGGCTCGGCGGCGGCGAGCCCGATGCGCACTGGCAGGGTGTTGGCGAGCAAGCCCACGATTCCCTCGGCCCCCGGCAGCGCCGACCGCCCCGAGACCACGCTGCCGAAGACCACGTCCTCGCAGCCGCCGTGGAAGCCGAGCAGGAGGGCCCAGGCCCCGTGCACCAGAGTCGCGGGTGTCCAGCCCCGCCGCCGGCCGAGCGCCAGGAGATCGCCGGCCGCGGGAGCCGCGTGGAGGTGCCGCTCGCCCCAGGCCTCCTCGCCGGCGGCGGGCCGCGAGGCCGGCCGGTCGATCCCCAGCGGGGTCGGCGCCGCGAACCCGGCGAGGAGCCGCTGCCAGAACTCCCGATCCGCCCCTCTCCGCAGCAGCCACTCGACGAAGTCGCGGAAGGGGCGGCGAGAGGGGAGCTCCGGCTCCTCCCCGCGCGCGAACGCCTCATAGGCGGTCAGGACCTCCTCCAGCACGAGGGCCATGGACCAGCCGTCCAGCAGCAGGTGGTGGTGGCTCCACAGGAGCTGCCAGCGGTCCGCGGCGAGGCGGAAGAGCGCCAGCCGCTGGAGGGGGGCCCGGGCGGGATCGAAGCCGCGCCGCCGGTCGGCCGCCAGGCGCTCCGCGAGCCGCTCCTCCCGCTCGCCCGGCGCGAGATGGCGCCAGTCCTCCACCTCCCACTTCGGCCCGGCGTCGCGCCGCACGACTTGCAGCGATTCCTCGCCCTCGACGAACGCCGTACGCAGCACCGCGTGGCGCCGGGAGACGAGGCTCCAGGCCCGCTCCAGGGCGGCGCGGTCGAGGCCGCCCGTGAAGGTCCAGGTGAGCTGCTCGACGTAGGCCCCGGACCCCGGGGACTCGCGGTCGTGGAACAGGATCCCCTGCTGCGCCGGGGTGAGCGGATAGAGGTCCTCCACTCCGGGGTCGGCCCGCAGCGTGCGGCAGGGGGCGAGCAGGGCTTCCAGCTCGCCCGCCACGGCCGCGGCCAACCGCTCCAGCGCGGCCCGGTCGCCGCGGTTGCCGGTGCAGTCGAGCCGCAGCCGGTCGCCGATCGCCACGGCGTTGACCTCCAGCCGGTGGGTCCGCCGCGCCGCGGGGCTGCGCTGCGGGCCGGCGGGCTCGGGGGCCAGGGCGAACGGCCCGGAGCCGTCGAACCGCCCCAGGTAGTTGAAGCTCACTTCGGGCCTCGGCAGGCCGGCGGGGACCTGCGCCCGGACGGCCCGCAGCGACGCGCCGGGACCCTCCGCGGCCGGCCGCTCGATCAACACTGGTGACAGCGTGGTGAACCACCCCACGGTGCGCGACAGGTCGATCCCGGGGTTGATCCCGGGAAAGAGATCCGCATCCCGGCCGTGCCCCTCGACCTCCACCCGCAGCCGCCCCCCGGCCGCGCGGGCGAGGGCCGCGAGCAGCGCCTCGTCCGGACGCGCCCCGTACATGGCCGGAATGCCGCGCAGCAGGTCCCCGGTCGTCTCGGGCGGCAGCTCGATCGAGACCGTCTCCGCCTCGCCTTCGGGCCCTGGCTCGCCCGCGAGGCCAAACGGCAGGGGCACGGGATCGCGCGCTACCTGCTGAATCGTGGACTCGGCCTCACCCACGAGCCGGGCCCAGCGCTGGAAGGACGTGGTCCGCGGCGGCAGGGGGAGCCGCCGGCAGGCCCGGTCGAGATCCCCCAGCAGGAGCCGCCAGGAGACGCCGTCGACCGCCAGGTGATGAGCCGCGAGCAGCAGCCGCTCGCTCCCGCCCATCCTGAAGAGGACCGCCCTGAACAGGGGGCCGGACTGGAGGTCGAACCCGGTCTGCGCCTGGGCTGCCGCCGCGGTGAGGGCCGCCGTGCGCAGCGGCGCCGGCAATCCCTCCAGATCGATCCAGGCGAAGAGGTCCCGCTCCTCCGGCGCCACCCGCTGCCGCCAAGCCTCGGGGCCGCGCTCGAAACGCAGCCGCAGGGCCTCATGCCGCTCCACCAGCGCCGCCACCGCGCCCGCCATGAGCCCGGGATCGAGCGGCTCCTCCGGCGCCAGGAGCAGCGCCTGGTTGAAGTGATGCGGCGCGGGCTGCTCAAGCGCGAAGAACCACCGCTGAATCCAGGTGAGAGCGAACCAGCCCTCCCCTCTCCCCTCCCCCTCTTCGTCCCTGCCGTCCCTGCTGTCCCTGCCGTCCTTTTCCCCCACCACCCTCGCCAGACCCGCCACCGTCCGGCGCTCGAAGATCTGCCGGGGGCTGACCTCCAGCCCGCGCTCGCGCGCCCCGGCGACGATCTGCAAGGTGAGGATCGAGTCGCCGCCCAGGGCGAAGAAGTCGTCGTGAATGCCCACGGCCCCGAGGCCGAGCACCCGGCTCCAGACCTCGGCCAGCACCGCCTCCACCCGGTTGCGCGGCGCGGCCGGTGCGGCGCGCTCGTCCAACGCGGGCTCCGGCAGAGCCCCGCGGTCGAGCTTGCCGGCCGGCGTGAGGGGCAGGTCCGCCAGGGAGACCCAGGCCGTGGGCACCATCGCCTCGGGGAGCCGGTCGGCGAGGAAGGTCCGCAAGTCCGCGGGATCAGGGACCACCCCGCCCCGGGGGACCACCCAGGCGGCGAGGCGGTCGCCGGCGGTCCCGGGCCGCGCCGCCACGGCCGCGCGCGCCACCTCCGGATGCGTCTCCAGGACCGCCTCGACCTCTCCGGGCTCGATGCGTACGCCGCGCACCTTGATCTGGTGGTCGATCCGGCCGAGCACCTCCAGGACGCCGTCAGGGCGGAAGCGGCCGAGGTCGCCGGTGCGATAGAGCCGGGCGCCCGGGCCGTTCCAGGGGTGCGGCACGAAGCGCTCGGCCGTGAGGTCGGGCCGGCCGAGGTAGCCGCGGGCGAGCCACGGGCCGCCGACCGCCACCTCGCCGGCCGCACCCAGGGGGACCGGCTCACCGCGCGGGTCGAGCAGCACGACCTCCGCGCCGGCGAGCGGCCGGCCGGCCGGGACCGGCTCCTCCCCTGCCCATGGCTCGCCCACCACCGGGGTGGTGACCTCGGTGGAGCCGTAGGCGCTGAGCAGTTGCACGCGCGTCCCCTGCCGCCACGCCGCCACCTTGTCGGCCGCCAGCCGCTCGCTCCCGGCGACCACCAGCCGCAGGCTTGGCGGCGGCGGCGCCTGGGCGAGGGCGGCGGCCCAGGCGTGCCAGAACGAGGCCGGGAGGTCCACGGCCGTCACCCGGTGCGCGGCCAGGAAGGCGAGGAAGCCGTCGAGCGTCGCCACCGCCGCGGGCGGTGCCGGAGCCACCGCGGCCCCCGCGACCCAGGAAGCGAGCATCTCCTCCAGCGCCACGTCGAAGGCGGGAGAGGTGAAGCCCAGCATGCGGTCGCCGTCCGCCAGGCCGTAGCGCTCGGCCACGGTCCGGCAGAGGACGGCCAGGCCCCGGTGCGGCATCACCACCCCCTTGGGCCGGCCGGTGGAGCCGGACGTGTACATGACGTAGGCCGCCTGCTCCGGCGCGATTGGATGGATCGGATGGATCGGATGGATCGCAAAGGGAATCTCGACGGCTTCCTCCGCCTCGTCCTCCCCGTCGTCCACCGCCACGGTCTCGCCGTTCCACCCGGCCGGGGGCGGCGGGTCCGCGGCGCGCACCAGCAGCCGCCGCGCGCCCGCGTCGGCGAGCAACCCCGCCAGCCGCTCGGGAGGGTGGGCAGGGTCGAGCGGCAGGAGGGCGCCGCCCGCCTGAAGCACGGCGAGAAGGGCGACGGCCAGCTCGGCCGAACGCTCGATGCGGATGCCGACCACCTCCTCCGTTCCCACCCCCAGGCCCGCGAGCCGCCGCGCCAGCCGGCCCGCCCGCCGGGCCAGCTCGCCGCGGGAGACCTCCTCGTCCACGTCCACCGCGATCAGGGCCGGCGCCTCGGGGTCGCGGGCCACCTGGTCCGCGATCGCCTGGAGGACGAAGCCCTCCCCGACCGTGCCGGCCCCCTGCCGCCACTCCTGGAGGAGCTGGTGCCGCTCCCCCGCACCGAGCAGGGGAAGGCGCGGCCAGGGGAGGTCCGGATCGGCGACCGCTCCCGCGAGCAGGGCCAGGAAGTGCCCGGCCAGGCGCTCGGCGGTCGCGGGGTCGAAAAGATCGGCGCTGTACTCCAGCGAGCCTGCCCATCCTCCTTCGGGGGTCTCGCGGGGGGTCAGCTCCAGGGTGAGATCGAACTTCGCGACTGCCGCCTCGATCTCCTCGACCTGCACCGTCAGCTCTGGGAGGTCCAGCGCCGGCCGCGGCACGTCGACCAGCGACAGCAGGGTCTGGAAGAGCGGCGCGCGCGACAGGTCGCGGACCGGCGCCACGGCGTCGACCAGCCGGTCGAAGGGGAGGTCGCGGTCCGCGTAGGCGGCCAGGGCGTCCTCCCGCACGCGCTTCACCAGGGCGGCGAACGGGAGCTCGCCCGCGAGGTCTGCGCGCAGCACCAGGGTATTGACGAACAGGCCGACCACCCCCTCGGTCTCCACCCGGTCGCGACCGGCAACCGGCGCCCCCACGGCGAAATCCTCCTGGCCGGCATGGCGGCCGAGCAGGACCTCGAAGGCGGCGAGGAGGACCATGAACGGCGTGGCGCCGAGCCGCCGGCCGATCTCCCCCACGGCGGCGGCGAGGGGCGCCGCCAGCGCCAGCGGTCGCCGGCCGCCGCGGGAGGTCTGGACCGTTGGACGGGGGCGGTCGGTGGCGAGCGCCAGGGCGGGCGCTCCGGCCAGCCGGCGGCGCGCGGACGCCAGCCGCGCGGTCAGGGTCTCCCCTCGCATCCACCCGCGCTGCCAGAGCGAGAAGTCGGCGATCTGGAGACGGGGCGGGGGCAGCGCCTCCCCTGCCAGCAGCCGCCCGACCTCGCCCAGGAGCAGGGAGAGAGACCAGGCGTCGACCGCGATGTGATGGCAGACGAGGAGCAGGGTGTGCGCCGCCGTTCCCCGCCGCAGGAGCCAGGCGCGCAGCACCGGTCCGCGCGCCAGGTCGAAGGGGCGGCGGGCCTCCTCCGCGGCCAGGCGCCGGGCCTCGGCGTCCTCCCGGGCCGGGGGGAGGCCGGCGAGATCGATCCATGGCAGCGGCAGGTCCGGCTCGGCGTCGATCTCCTGGATCGGACCCGCCGCGGTTTCGGGAAAGCGAGTGCGCAGGGCTTCGTGCCTCCGGACCACCTCGCGCACTGCGCGCTCCAGGGCGGCGGCGTCCAGCGGACCCCGGAGGTGGACGGCGGCCGGCACGTTGTAGCGCGGGGTCCCCGGCTCCAGGCGGTCGAGGAACCAGAGCCGCTGCTGGGCGAAGGAGAGGGGGATCGTTCCGCTACGGGGGACGGTGACGAGCGGCGCAGGCCGCGGTGACACCGGTCCCTCCTCCCCGGCGCGCAGCCGCGCCAGCTCGGCAGCCAGGCCGGCCAGGGTCGGGGCGCGGAAGAGGAGGGAGACCGGCATCTCGACGCTCAGGACCTCGCGCACCCGTGCCGCCAGGCGGGTCGCCACCAGCGAGTGGCCGCCGAGGGCGAAGAAGTCGTCGTCCGGCCCGGCAGGGCGGCCCAACAGCTCGGCCCACATCCCCGCCAGCACCTCTTCAACCGGCGTCCGCGGCCGGCCGGCCGTGCCGCTCCCCGGCGCCTCTTCGGGAGCGGGCAGGGCAGCGCGGTCGAGCTTGCCGTTGGCGGTGCGCGGCAGGACGGGGAGCACGACCCAGGCGGCGGGGACGAGGAAGGCGGGCAGCCGCTCCTCCAGATGGCGGCGCAGCCGCGCGGGCAGGTCGCCGGCCGCCCCACGGGCCGGCGCCACCCAGGCCACGAGCCGCCGCCCGCCACCCGGCTCGGGGCCGGTCCCCACCGCGACCTCCGCCACCTCGGAATGGCCTGCCAGGGCGGCCTCGACCTCCCCCGGCTCGACGCGGAAGCCACGGATCTTGACCTGGTGGTCGAGCCGGCCGAGAAAGGCCAGCTCGCCGTCCGGCAGCAGGCGGGCGAGGTCTCCCGTCCGGTAGAGACGGGCGCCGGGCGGCCCCCAGGGATCGGGGAGGAACCGCTCGGCCGCGGCGTCCGGCCGCCCGAGGTAGCCGCGGGCGAGCCCCGCGCCGCCGATCCAGATCTCCCCCGGCACGCCGGGCGGCACCGGCTGCATCCGGCGGTCGAGCAGGAGCACCCGCTCGCCCGGCAGCGGCCGGCCGATGGGCGGCGCCCCCGCGGCCCTCCCCACCTCCGCCCAGGTCGAGTAGACCGTGGTCTCGGTGGGACCGTAGAGGTTGAGCACCCGCCGGCCCGCAGCGGCGAGCGCGCGGGCGAGCGGCTCCGGCAGCGGTTCGCCCGCCAGGCAGACCGTTCGCACCGAGACCGGCAGGGCGCCCGCCCGCACCAGCTCCGCCGCGGCCGAGGGGACGGTGTTGAGGAGGGTCACCCGCTCGCGCGCCGGCAGCCGCGGCAGCTCCAGCGCGTTCTCCGCCAGCACCACCGCCCCGCCGCGGGTCAGCGGCACGAACAGCTCGAACAGCGAGAGGTCGAAGCAGACCGAGGTCGCCGCGAGCACGCCTGCGATCTCTGGCTCGGAGCAGGCCCGCTCCGCCCAGGCGAGAAGCGCGGCGACGCCCCGCTGGACGACCCCCACGCCCTTGGGCCGGCCGGTCGAGCCCGAGGTGTAGATCACCGCGACCAGCCCCTCGGGCCCGGCGCCGACCGGCGCGGGAATGGCTGCCGCGGGCTTCTCGACGTCGTTCGAGGTGAGCACGGCCGCGGCTCCCGAGTCCGCCACCATCCATTCGATCCGCTCCCGCGGGTAGGCGGGATCGAGCGGCACGTAGGCGGCGCCCGAGCGGAGGATGCCCAGGATCGCGGCCACCAGCTCCGGGGTCCGCGGCAGGAGGACCCCCACCCTCGCCTCCGGACCGATGCCGCGGTCCGCCAGCCTTGCAGCGACCTGACCGGCCCGCGCCGCGAGGTCGCGGTAGGTCACCTCCCCGACCTCCCAGAGCAGCGCCGGGGCCTCCGGCGTGCGCGCCGCCTGCGCCGCGAACCGTTCCCAGAGTGAAGCCGCGGACGCCGGCTCGGCGACGTCGGCGACATCGGCGACGTCGGCAATCAACTGGCGCCGCTCCGCCGGAGAGAGCAGCGACAGCTCCGCCGCCCGGGCCTCAGGCGCCGCCGCCATCCCGGCGAGCAGAGTGGCGAAGCAGCCGGCCCAGCGGGCCACGGTCGCGGCGTCGAAAAGGTCGGCGTCATAGCGCAGCGAGCCGGCGAGCCCGCCGCCCTGCTCGACGACGTAGAGCCCGAGGTCGAGCTGCGCCCCCGGCAGGTCGAGCCGCAGCGGCTCCAGGACCAGCGGTCCCAGATGCAGCGGCTGCAGCGCCTCCCCGGCGCTCCCCAGCACGAAGGGGGCGACCGCCGCGCCGAGCCGGTGCGGCCGCTCCAGGGCGAGGAGGGCCTGGAAGACCGGCGGCAGGGCGGAGTCGCGCCGCGGCTGCAGACGCTCGACCAGCAACGGGAACGGGAAGTCCTGGTGGGCGAGCGCTCCCAGCAGCTCGTCCCAGGCCCGGGCGAGGAGCTGCCGCACGGTCGGGTCGCCGGCCGGGCCGCCGCGCAAGACCAGCGGGTTGACCAGGTTGGCCACCAGATCGGCCAGCTCGGGCCGGCTGCGGCAAGCGGCGGGCGAGCCCACCAGCACCTCGTCCTGGCCGGCGAGCCGGCCGAGCAGGAGCTGGAAGGCGGCGAGCAGGACGGTGAACAGGGTCGCCTCGGCCGCCGCGGCCAGGGCCTTGACGCCCGCCGTCACCTCCGGCCCGATGACCAGCGGGAGGGCGGCGCCCCGGAAGCGCGCGACCGCCGGGCGGGGCCGGTCGGCCGGCAGGTCGAGCACCGGCAGCTCCCGCTCCCCCAGCCGGCCGTGCCAGAACGCCCACAGCCGTTCCCCCTCGGGGCCGGCGAGCCGTTCGCGCTCAGCGGCCACGTGCGCGGCCCAGGAACCGGCGGCGGGCAGCTCCGCCGCCGCCCTTGCAATATCAGGGGCGGCCAGCAGCCGCGCCAGCTCGTCGACCAGCACCACCAGCGACCACAGGTCGACGGCGATGTGGTGCGCGGCGACCAGCAGCGCCCGCCGCCCCGCGGGCCCGAGCAGCAGGCGCACCCGCAGGACCGGCCCCGCCGCGAGGTCGAAAGGACGCGCCGCTTCGACCTCCACCCGCTCGCGCAGCTCCTCGCCTCCCAGCTCGTGGGCGTCGATCACCGCGAACGCCTCGGGCGCGGCCGCCAGTACCCGGGCGACGGGCTCGCCGCCGCGCTCCTCATAGACCGTGCGCAGCACGGGATGGCGCTCGACCAGGGCGGCCAGGGCGGCCCTGAGCCGGTCCGCGTCCACGTTCGACCGCACTCGCGCCGCGAAGGCGAGGTGATAGGCGGTCCCCTCGGGGTCCAGCCGGTGCAGGAACCAGAGCGCCCGCTGGCCGTGGGAGAGCGGGACCTCGGCCGGCTTAGCGTAGGGGCGGGTCTGGACGGTGGTCGGGGGCTCGACCCGCCCTGCCCGGAGCGTCCTCGCGAGCCCTTCAATTTCTGCCACGCTCGAGGCGAGCACGGCGGGCAGGGAAAGGGCGATCCCGAAACCGGTCTCCAAGGCGTGCTGGAGCTCGACCGCGGCGAGCGAGTCGAGCCCCAGGGCGGCGAGCGGCCGGCGGGCATCGGCTCCCCGTGGATCATGGCCGAGCGACCGGGCGACGGCGTGGCGTACCCCGTGCTCCGCAAAGGACTCCGAAGGTTCGGCTTCACCCGCCACGTCCCAAGCCAACGCGGGCAGGGTCCGCGCCAGAAAACCCTCGCGGCAGGCCTGGCGCCGCACCTTGCCGCTGGAGGTGCGCGGCAGGGTGCCCGGGGCGAGCAGGGCCACGCCGTGGACCTCGGCCTCGTGCTCCTCGGCCACCGCGCGGCGCAACGCCGCGATGGCCTCCGCGGCGGCGGTGGTGCGGAAGCGCCGGCCGACTTCCTGGACGACGGCCAGCCTCTCCCGGCCGCCCGCCTCCACGGCAAAGGCGGCGGCACCGCCCGGCGCGAAGCCCGGATGGCTCGCTACGGCCGTCCGCTCGACATCCTGGGGATAGAGGTTGCGGCCGCGCAGCACGATCAGGTCCTTGATGCGACCGGTGACGAACAGCTCTCTTCCTTCGAGGAAGCCGAGGTCACCGGTGCGCAGCCAGGCCCCGCGCTCCTCCCCCGCCGGCGCCCGGAAGGTCCGGGCCGACTCCCGGGGACGGCCCCAGTAGCCGGCGGCCACCTGGGGACCGGCCACCCAGATCTCTCCCACCCGCCCTACCTCCAGGCGGCGGCGAGTGCGGGGATGGACGATTGCCACCTCTGTCCCGGGCGCGACCGTCCCGCTCCCGGCGAGCCGGCGCGCAGGCTTCTCCACCTCCCGCATCGCTGGCGCCGCACCGGGCGGCGAGACCGACACCAGCAGGGTCGCCTCCGCCAAGCCGTAGCAGGGGCAGAGCGCCTCGGCACGGAACCCCGCCGGAGCGAAGGCCCGAGTGAAGCGATCCAGGGTCTCGGGGCTCACCGGCTCGGCGCCGTTGAAGGCGACTCGCCAGCGGCGCAGGTCGAGCCCGGCCCGCTCCTCGGGATTGCTCCGGCGCACGCAGAGGTCGTAGGCGAAGTCGGGGCCGCCGCTCAAGGTGGCGCCGTAGCGCGTCATCGCGCGCAGCCAGCGCAGCGGGCGCTGGAGGAAGGCCGTGGGCGGCATCAGCACGCAGCGCGCCCCCAGCAGGACCGACTGGATCACGATCCCGATCAGCCCCATGTCGTGATAGAGCGGTAGCCAGCTCAGCAGGATATCGCGCTCGCTGAGCCCGACCGCGCGGGTGATCGCCCGGGCGTTGGCGAGCAGGTTGCCGTGGGTGACCATCACCCCCTTGGGGTTCGAGGTCGAGCCCGAGGTGTACTGGAGGAAGGCGAGCGTCTCCGGACTGGCCAGAGGTTCCCGCCAGTCCTCCTCTCGCCCCTCGCCCAGCGAGAGCCATTCGACCCCGGCGAGCTCCGGCAGGCCGGCTGCTGCCCGCCGCAGGCGGTCGGCACCGGCGGCCGGCGCCAGGGCGAAGCGCGGCGCGGCATCGCGGGCGAGGGCCCGCAGGCGAGGGATTGAGCGCTCCGCGCGCGGCGGGTAGGCGGGGACGGCCACGGCGCCGGCGTAGAGGCAGCCGAAGAAGGCGGCCACGAAATCGAGCCCCGGCGGAAAGAGCAGGAGGACCCGCTCGCCCGCTCCGCCGTGCCGCGCCAGCGTGGCCGCGACCGCCCGGGCCCGCCGGTCGAGGGACCGATAGGTCAGCCGCTCGGACTCCACCTCTCCGTCAGCCAGAAAGGTGAAAGCCCGCCGTCCGGGGCGAAGGGCGGCCTGACCGCGGAGAGCCGCAACGAGAGACGGTGGACCGGCGCCGTGGGACGGGAACGAATCGGTCATCGGATCGACGTCTGGGTGTGACCGGGGGAGAAACTCTGGGGGTAGCGACAGGAGACGACACGAGCCGCCCCTCCCTACAAGGTGCGAAGGGCGCTGCCGGCCGGGACATCAGGCCACTTCGCCCCGACCCTGCGGCAACCATTCCACCGGCGAGCCGGCTGTGTCATTCTTGGCGGGCAATGACTGAGAACCAGATCCTGATCCTGCGTGGCAGCGAGGTGGACGACCTCCTTACCGGGCGCGAGCTCGAGGTGATCGACGCAGTGGCGCGGGCCTATCTGGCCCACTCGCGCGGCGAGAGCTCGCTGCCGCACTCGACCTTCCTGCGCTTCCCCAACGACGACCGGAACCGGATCATCGCCCTGCCCGCCTATCTTGGCGACGGCTTCGGGGTGGCCGGCATGAAGTGGATCGCCTCTTTTCCGGGCAACGTGGAGAAGGGGATGGCCCGCGCCTCGGCGGTGCTGATCCTCAACAGTGCCACCACCGGGCTGCCGGAGGCCATCCTGGAGAGCTCCCTGATCAGCGCCCGCCGCACGGCGGCGAGCGCCGCCCTGGCCGCCCGCGAGCTTCGCCGCGGCCGCACGACCGGCTCGGCGGGCCTCATCGGCACCGGCATCATCAACTTCGAGACCGCCCGCTTCCTCCTCCACACCCTCCCCGACCTCACCCGCTTCCGTCTTTTCGACCTCCAGCGGGAGCGCGCCGAGTCGCTGGCCGCGCGCATCGCCGGGATGGCCCGCGGCGTCCGCCGGGACGACAGCGTCGAGGTCCTGGTGGCCGAAGATCCTGACGAGATCCTCCGCACCTGCCCCCTCATCGCCTTCGCCACCACCGCGGTGCAGCCCCACGTCGGCGACCTCTCGGCCTGCCTGCCCGGCGCCACGATCCTCCACACCTCGCTGCGCGACCTCACCGCCGGCGCGATCCTGGCCAGTGACAACGTGGTGGACGATCCCGACCACGTCAGCCGCGCCCAGACCTCGATCCACCTCGCCGAGCAGCAGACCGGCAACCGCAACTTCATCCGCTGCACCCTCGCCGACCTCCTCGCCGGCACCTCGCCCGCCAAGAAGGACGAGGACGGAGTGACCGTCTTCAGCCCGTTCGGCCTCGGCGTGCTGGACCTCGCCGTGGGGCAACTGGCGCGCCAGCGGGCCCTGGAGACGGGCCGCGGCACGATCATCGACTCCTTCCTGCCGCTGGGCTAGAGCGGCGGCACGTCGGTCCAGGTCGTCGGGTGCGACATTCCCACCAGCACCTGGCGCTGGCCCTTGAACGGGGCGCGGCCATGCGCGGCCATCATGTTGTCCAGCATCAGGAGGTCGCCGACCTGCCAGGGGAATTTGACGGTCTCGGCGTGGTAACAGGAGCGCAGGTGATCGAGCGCGTCGGCCTCGATGGGGCTGCCGTCGCCATAGTAGGTGTTGGTGGGCAGGTCCTCCTCGGCGAACTCGTCGAGCAGCGCCTCGCGGATGGCTGGCGTCAGCGTGCTGATGTGGAAGAAGGTGGCATGGTTGAACCAGCACAGGTCGCCGCTGTCGGGGTGCCTGGCCACGGCGTTGCGCACGGCACGGGTGCGCAGGCGGTTGCCGTCCTTCCACTCGAGCTGGATGCCGTTTTTCAGGCAGTGCGCCTCGACCTGGGCCTTGTCCTCGGTCTGATAGACGTCCTGCCAGGGGAGGCCGAAGCCGTCGCCGTAGTTGCGCACCACCATCCAGCGCTTGGCGATGAAGCGGTCCCGCACCTCGGGGTCGACGCGCTGGTAGATCTTGCGCACGTCGGCGATGGGGGTCTCGCCCCCCTCCATCATCGCCTTGGAGCAGTAGAAGAAGATACGCCGCGGCCAGACCGCCTGATAGGAGTTCTCGTTGTGCAGGAAGATGGGATGCTCGGGCGGGTAGTCGGTGGAGGTGTAGATCCGGCCGCTGACGGCGTGGCGCGGCGACGAGCGCTCCTTGTACTCCAGCAGATCGCCGGAGATGGCCCGGACGACATGCTCGAACTCCTCCACCCGCGGGATCGCGAAGCCGCGGAAGAGGAGCCCGCCATGCTGGGCGAGCCGGCCGCTGATCAGGTCGCGGTTCGCCTCCGCCCAACCCGCGAGGTTGACGCCGGGGACCGTCGGTTGGGCCACCAGCGGGAAGCCGCTCTCGTTCATCGGCGCCATCTGCACCAGGTCCCCTTGTGACACACTGACCGCCCGGCGGGCGGGGATGCCCGGTTTCCGCAGGCTTGGCCGGCTGGTCTCTTCTTCGCTCATCGGTGATCTCCTTCGGATCGGAACACGGCCTCCTCATTGGTGAGGGGATGCCGTCCAGCGCCTCCTGCTCACGCCGTCGCCAGAGTATAGACGGAGGCGGCGCCGAAGTGGTCGAGTCGCGCACTGTAGAAGACGGGTAGAATAGCAGACCCCAGCGTCGTATTGAACATTTTTCGCAAGGAGCCTGCATGCTCGTCAAGCATCTGCTTTCCATTTCCGACCTGGATCGGGAAACGATCCTGTCGCTCGTCGAAACCGCCGTCGCCATCGCCGAGGGGCGCTGGACGGTTGAGCGCCCCTTGGCCGGCCGCCTCGTGGGCATCTACTTCCGTAAGACCTCCACCCGCACCCGCACGTCGTTCACCGTCGCGGCCCTGAAGCTTGGAGCCCAGGTCATCACCTACGGGCCCAACGACCTGCAGATCGTGACCGGCGAGTCCGTGCCGGACACCGCGCGCGTCCTGGCCAACTATCTGGACGCCCTCGTCATCCGCACCAACGAAACGATGGCGGAGATGCGCGAGCTCGCCTGCCAGGACCGGATGGCGGTGGTCAACGCCATGAGCGAAAGCGAGCACCCGACCCAGTCGCTCGCCGACCTCGCCACGCTGCGCGAGCACTTCGGCCGGCTGGCGGGGCTGCACGTGCTCTACCTGGGGGAGGGGAACAACTCGGCCTCGGCGATCTCCCTGGCCGTCGCCCGGCTCCCCGGAATGCGGCTGACCCTGGTCACGCCCGAGAGGTACGGACTGCCTGCGGGCTTCATCGCGGAGGTCCGGGCCACGGCCGCGGCGAACGGCTCCGAGATCGAGCAGCACCACGACATGAGCCGCCTGCCGCGCGGGGTGGACGCGGTGTACACGACCCGCTGGCTCACCATGGGGGTCAAGAAGGCCGACGAGGACTGGGTCCCCAGGTTCCGGCCCTACACCGTCACCCCTGCGGTCATGGCCGAGGTCTCGAAACCCGACGGCAGCACCGTCTTCCTCCACGACCTGCCGGCGATGCGCGGCTACGAGGTGCTCGACGAGGTCCTCGACGGCCCGCAGAGCATCGCCTTCCGGCAGGCCTACCACAAGATGACGAGCGCCATGGCCGTCCTCAACTGGTGCCTGGCCGGAGGGTAGAGTTGGCTACGGCCGAGGCCGTCAACCCGCTCGGAGTTGAAGTCTTCGCAGCTCGATGAAGAGGCCCGAAGGGCCGGCAGCATGTAGCCTGGGGCGCCAGCCCTAGGTACCGCAGCCTCCACACCCCCCAAGCCCCGAAGGGGCGGCAGCAGACGGCGACCCGTTGTTGTATCGCGCCGGCGCGCATCTCCGCTTCCCTCAACAAATCGAGCCAGTCCGTGTCCTCTCTAAAGAGGGGCCGAAACCTGTACCGGAGGCAGCATCCGGCTCTATCGCCTTTGGGGAACGTGGTACCATCAATCGTATCCATGTGAGCCTCTTCCGAAAAGAAAAGCCATGCGCATCTTGCAGTTGACGTATGTTGGAACCAGAACGCGTGCCATTCTAGTGCTCCCGCTATTGGTCGGCCTATTACTCGATGCGACGCGTGCGGGGGCGGCACCGCAGCACGTCGTGAACGATGCCGACTCCGTGGTGCTCAAGGGCAACGTCCATCCTTTGGCACGGCCCGAGTATGACGTCGGCGCGACGGCTCCGTCGCTGCCGATGGAGCACATCACTCTGGCGCTCAATCTGGACAGGGACAAGCAAGAGGCACTGAAGCGCCTTCTCGCCGAACAGCAGGACCCGGCCTCCCCGAGCTTTCACCGCTGGCTGACGCCGGAGGAGTTCGGGGAGCGGTTTGGCCGTTCCCCGGACGAGATCACCGTCGTTACTGAATGGTTGAGCTCGCATGGCTTCACCATCGATGAAGTTGCCAAGGCCAGGACCTGGATCAATTTCTCGGGCACCGTCGGAGACGTGAACCGCGCCTTTCACACCGAAATCCACGACTATCAGGTCCATGGCGCACTGCGTCACGCCAACGTGGCCGATCCGTCGCTCCCGCGGGCCCTCTCAGATATCGTCAAGGGCATCGTAACGCTCAACAACTTCCCGGCGCCAACCCACCACCGAGCGATCCGAGGAGATCCTGCGGACTTTACGTCCGGCTCCGCGCACTCTCTCGCGCCGGCGGACTTCGCAACGATCTATCACCTCCCGTCCGCCTATACGGGAGCCGGCCAGACGATCGCCATCGTGGCTCGTAGCAACATCCTGCTCTCCGACGTCCAATTCTTCCGCAGCACTTTCGGTCTGCCAGCCCGTGACCCGCACGTCATCGTCAATGGACAAGACCCTGGTAGCTTCAACTACGACGAGGAAACCGAAGCCGATCTAGATACCGAGTGGGCCGGCGCCGTCGCTCCCGACGCGACCATCGATCTCGTAGTATCGAAGACGACGAACGCCGCCGATGGCGTGTACCTCTCGGCGCAATACATAATAAACAATAATCTTGCGCCTGTCATGAGCATCAGCTTCGGTCCGTGCGAGCAACTCATGCCTTCGGACTATCAAAGCTCCATCAATAGCCTCTGGTCTCAGGCGGCGGCTCAAGGAATAACCGTGGTCGCGTCCTCTGGAGACTGGGGGGCCGCGGGCTGCTCGTACTTCCACCCCAGCAATCCGTCTGATAATCCGTACGCGCACGATCAGGCGGTTTCCGGTTTCTGCTCGACTCCGTTCAACGTTTGTGTCGGCGGAACGCAATTCAATGAAGGAGCCGACCCGAGCTCCTATTGGTCTGCCCAGGGCTCAGCGCTGCGTTACATTCCCGAAGAGGCATGGAATGAGACCGGCCTCGGGGCCTCAGGCGGCGGGCCCAGCAATGTATATCTCTCTAAGCCGAGCTGGCAAGCGGGACCAGGCGTACCGTCCGATGGGAAACGCGACGTTCCCGACATCTCGCTGTCCGCCGCCTTGCACGATGGTTATGAGATCGTGCAGGAGTTCGTGCTGAAGCCCATGGGAGGAACCTCCGCCAGCGCCCCGGCTTTCGCGGGATTGATGGCCAGGATCGTCCAAAAGACCGGACAGAGACAGGAAAATCCCAATCCCTCCCTCTACCAACTCGCTGCAACTCAAGCAAGTGGGGTGTTTCACGACATCGTGATTGGAAACAACTCGTTTGCCGGCGTGGGAGGCTTCGACGGCAAGACCGGCTACGACCTCGCCACAGGACTCGGCTCGGTCGACGCCGCGGCCCTGGTCAACAACTGGCCTAGTCTTGGAGCGACGCTGTCGGCGAACCCACCTTCTGGCGTCGCTCCGCTTTCGACGGTGCTGACCGCGCAGGCCACCGGCGAAGGGTTCGGCACCCTCAACTACACTTTCTGGTGGAACTGTCCTTTCTCGGTCTCGACCGTTGCGCAAGGTATCCAGCAGTGCGGCGACCCCACGAATCTTGCCATCGGCGCAAAATTCAATGCGGTATCGGATCTCGCCAAGAGTGCGACAAGGACGTACTCAAGCGCTCAGACCTACAAGCCCCTAGTGATCATCGAGCGCAACAACGGTGCCGTCACAGCGACGGCGAACGTGACCGTCTCTTCAGCCGCCACATGCACCAGCTTCACGATCTCACCCCCGTCCACCAGCCCTGCGTCCGCTGCCGGCTCCCAGCAGGTCGCGGTGGTGGGCTCGCCGGCCGGCTGCCAGGGCGGGACGTGGACGGCAGCCGGAAACGGGGCCTGGCTCACTGTCTCGTCCACCAGCGGCAGCGGAAGTGGGAGCGTGACCGTCTCCTGGGCGGCGAACGCGTCAACCACCTCCCGCTCGGCGAACGCGATGATTGCCGGCGCCAGCTTCCTCGTCACGCAGTCGGGAACGGCGGCGGCTCCGGCCGCGCCCTTCCTGCTCTCCCCGGGCGCGGCCGTATTTCCGGGCACGACCGTCAACCTCTTGTCCCCCGGGTTCTTCTGGCAGACCGCTCCGGGCGCCGACTCGTATCAGCTTGAGCTCAGCGACGCCTCGACGGTCTACCCCGTGCAAACCCTTTCCGCGTCCCAGACCTCGACGGTGTTGCCCTTCTCGTTGGCGGACAATCACGCCTACAAGTGGCGCATGCGCTCCCACGGGGCCGCGGGGTTCGGAGCCTACGGCGTCTATTACTATTTCTCAACCTATACGGGGCTTTCGACCGGAGACTTTTCGATTTCTTCCTCCTCTTCTGCCGCCGGCGTAACGCCAGGGGCGAGCGCCGCGTTCGTCCTCAGCACCACGACGCTCCAGGGCACTCCGCAGACGCTGAGCTTCAGCGCCGGCAGCCTTCCGGCCGGAGTCTCCTCCTCTTTCTCCCCCACTTTGATTCAGTCCGGCGGTCAAACCACGTTGACGCTCAACGTCGGAGCCGGCACGGCGCCGGGCTCCTACACGATCACTATTTCTGCGACGAGCAGCGTCAACGTCACCCACACCGTGACGATCGGCTTGACTGTGAATCCGCCTCCCGGAACGGGCGAGCCCGCCGTCTGTCTGACGCCCAGCAGCCTCGGATTCTCCGATCAGATGGTTGGGACCTCCAGCACGACTCAACTCGTCACGCTACTCAACTGCGGCAACGGCCCGCTGCACGTCTCGTCGATCGGCGCAAGCCCGGAGTTCTTCATTGGCGTCGGCAGCATCGTGCCGCCCGTCGATCTCCCCGCAGGAATAGCGACGACGTTCCAGGTGGGCTTCGCGCCGCTCGCCTCAGGCCCGCGGAGCGGGAGCGTCAAGGTCTTCAGCAATGCCGCCGGGAGCCCGGCCCTCCTGGCCCTGAGCGGCAACGCGACGCCGGCGCCGGTGACCACCGGAACAATCAACGTGGCGGCGACTTTGAACGGCCAACCCTTCAGCGGCTTCATGCCCTTCAGCTTGACCGGACCCGGCGGAACCATCAATTTCGGCGACGTGCCGTTCAGCCGGCCCGATCAGGCTGCGGGCCCCTATACCGTGGGCTTCCTGGGATCGGCTCCAGGGGGAGGAACGCTCGACGGCATCACCCCCTCGAGCACGCAGACGTTGACGGCGGGCGGCGCCATCCTGTTCACCTTCAACTTCACCGCACCGAATGAATTCGGGTTCACCGACCTGACCTCGACGTTTACCGGCACCACGGCGCTCATGGTCACAACCGTTGGGGGCAGCGCCAGCGTACCCCTCACGGCTTTGTACATTCGCGGCGGATCACAAACGATAACTCTCGCCGTTGCTGGGCTTCCCGCGGGGTGCACCTCGTCGTTCAATCCTCAGACGTTATCGATGACGGTGCCGGGTCCGGCAAGCCTGACTTCGGCGTTCACCGTTATTACGAGATCTGCGACGCCGCCCGGGCTCTATCAGTTGACGTTCACGGCGACGAATCAGGACGGCGCCACACATTCCTTGACCGGAACCCTGGTCGTCCTGACGAATGCCAATCCACAGCTCGTGAGCACCAGCTCGGGATCGGTGCTGGCCGATGGCTTCAGCGACCTGCCGTCGGCGAGCGCCGACGGCCATTATATCGCTTTCTTCTCGGCCGCCACGAACCTCGTTGCCGGAGATACGAACGGCGCAGCGGACGTCTTCGTCCGTGATCGCCAGACGGGAACGACTGCGCGCGTGAGTCTCGCGGACGACGGCTCGCAAGGGGACGACTTCAGCGGCTGGCCCGCGATCAGCGCCGACGGCCGGTTCGTCACGTTCCAGTCTTTCGCTGGCAATCTGGTTCCCGGTGGACAACGGGGAGTTGGTGCGGTCTACGTTCGGGACCGCCAGCTCGGCCGCACGACGAGGGTCAGTCTCTCCTCCACCGGTGTGGCGGCCGATAGCGACTGCCTGTTTCCTTCGATCAGCGGTGATGGCCGTTTCGTGGCTTTCAACTCGAAAGCGACGAACCTCGTACCCGGCGGCGGCGGTGGAGCCCATCAGGTTTACGTCCGAGATCTCCTGACGGGAGAGACGTCGCTCGCGTCGGCTGGCAACGACGGCTCGCCCGGCGACGCGGACTCCACCACCCCGGCCCTCAGCGGCGACGGGCGTTATGTGGCATTTTTCTCCGCCGCCTCGAATCTCGTTCCTGGCGCGACGGCGGCTGGCCGGCAGGTCTTCCTCCGCGATCTGCGGACGGGGACGATCCAACTGGTGAGCGGCGCGCCCGATGGCAGCCCGGCCAATGCGGGCATTCCCAACTACAGCGCCGAGCGCCTCGCCGTGAGCCCGGACGGCCGGTACGTCGCCTTCACCTCGTCCGCTTCGAACCTGATCTCCGGGGATAACAACTTCCAATCCGACGTTTTTGAATGGGACAGGACCACGAAGACGACGATCGTCGTCTCGGTGACCAACGATGGCACGTTGCTTTTTGGCGCCGGCGCACCCGCCATCAGCGCCGACGGCCGCTTCGTCGCTTTTCGTGCTGGCATCATGGGTGCTCCCACGCCCTACATTGCCGTGCGCGATACGGCAACCCGGCAGACCATGATCCACAGCGTGGGCCCTGGGGGAGTCCTCGGATCGGCCT
Organism: Thermoanaerobaculum sp.; assembly: GCA_021154885.1. Classification (GTDB taxonomy): domain Bacteria; phylum Acidobacteriota; class Thermoanaerobaculia; order Multivoradales; family UBA5704; genus DATARR01. The sequence goes on along the minus strand of JAJKHS010000024.1, from coordinate 4,472 downwards.
TCAGCGCGGACTCCGCTTTGAGCGCGGACGGGCGCATTCTCGCCTTCGCGTCCAATGCTTCCAACCTCGTGGCCGGCGACACGAACGGCCAGCAGGACATCTTTTCAGTGGCCCTGCCCTCCACCCCTGGAATGCCCTTCGCTCAGGCGCTCTCCGTGACTCCGGCGTCCATTCCGGGCGGCAGCACGGCCACCGGCACCGTGACGTTGAGCGGCCCGTCTCCGGCTGGAGGAGCGAGCGTTGCGCTTTCCAGCTCCGACGTCGCAGCGCAGGTCCCTTCCGTCGTCACGGTGCCTGCAGGCAGCAGCTCCGCTTCGTTCTCGATTCCGACGCTCGCCGTTTCCGCGGAGCTCGCCGTCAGTCTGACCGCCTCGTATGGCGGGGGATCGCCGTGGACACTCCTGACGCTGGCGAAGGCCGTCCCGGCGCGCATCGACGTGCTGCAGGGCGACGGCCAGGGCGTTGCGGTCGGCTCGCTGCTGCCGATCCCGCTGCGTGTGAGAGTGCTGGACTCCGCGAACAGCCCGGCCGCGAACGTGGCCGTGCAGCTCAGCGCTCCAACCAGCGGGCCCTCCGGCTCCTTTTCTGGCGGCGTGACCTCCGTGCTGCTCGTGACGGATGCGCTCGGCGTGGCGACCGCACCCGCTTTCACGGCCAACGGCGTCCTGGGGCAGTACGCCATCATTGCATCCGCGGCCGGGATCTCGTCTCCGGCGGTTTTCAGCATCACGAACCTGGATAGCGCAATCTTCTCGAACGGCTTCGAAAGCGGCACCCTGGCCGGTTGGCTGAGCACGGTCCCCTGAGGTCGTGCTACGATTCAGCACGGTGAAGCTGCTTGAATTCCCGCGCGATCAAGCCCAACCGATCGCTATTCGAGGGCATCTCCGCCGCAAGCCTCCCGCTCGGCGACGGCCGTGGCGAGACGCACGTGCACTCTGCCTTCTTCGACGCCGGCGGGAAGATCGGCGAGCATCCGACCGGCTTTGCCCAGCTATTCGCGATCAAACGGCTCAGACGGTGTAAAATCCAGGTGAGCCGGTTCAAAGTCGCTCACTCCGCCACCATGGCGCTGCTTTACGGCTTCGACTCGTTTCAAAAGCGTGGCGCCGTTCGCCTCGGCAACCCCTCGACGCGCCCGCAAGGATGGAGTCTGATAACTCTGCCTCATGACCTGATATTCTGCCTGAAGGGTACGACTGGCGCAATGGCATCCTCGGCTGTCCGGGAACGGGCGGCTCCGGGGAGATTGAAAGCCGGCGGGCCTCGATGAGCTCTGCTGCCGCCCCTTCGGGGCTTGGGGAGTGTTGGGGGTGGCGTACCTGGGGCTTACGCCCCAGGCTACATGCTGTCGGCCCTTCGGGCCTTTCAGACAACCTCTGAGTCACGTTGGAAGAACCGCTCCCGCATCTCGCGCCAGATCCTCCACCGCTCCTGCGGCCGCAGGGCCCCGGCGAATGGGCTGGAATGGCGGAGCTCGTCCGCCAACTCGCTGCGTTCGACCAGGAAGGCCGCGACGGAGGAGACGTCGCCTTTCAGGATCTCTGCCCATTTCCTTAGCGTAGAAGCGCGCGCCTTCGCTTGACGCCAGCCATCCCTCGACGCGCCGGCGCGCGTTTTCGAGGATCTCCGGATGGTCCCGCAGGCGCTCGGCGATGGCGCGGTGATAGGCGACGCTTCTCTCCTCGGACAGACGGTGAAGGTCCATAGCAGGTTGACAGTAGCACACCGCTTGTTGTCCGTCCTCCGCTATGACGACCCGCTGGAACCGGTCGGCGACTAACCTGAATTAGCTTGAACCGAATATCGCGCCCCGTTGGGGCGCACGCGGGTGGTGGTGGCGGCGTCCGGACCCAGCCCGTTGGGCTGGGCTTAGGGAGCCCGGGCCTTCAGCCCGGAAACGGCTCCATCCCCCGGCGATCTGTCAGTGTAGCTTGGGCCTTGATTCACTCGGACGCTTTGGCGATCCGTAATCACCCAGCGAAGAACCTCCGAAACGGTTTCCAATACCGTCCCGCCAGCGCCCCGCCCGCCAACCCCGCCGCTGCCGCCGAGGCTCCGAACCGCATCCAGGAGCCCGCGGGGCCGAGCCAGGCGGCGAGGGCGAAGAAGGGGAGGGGGATGAGGTAGAGCTGGGCGAGGTCCGCCAGCAGGGTCTTGAAGCGGGGGCCGAAGACCCGCGCCACTTCCCAGGCCATCACGAGGTTCCCCAACAGCAGGTAGTTCGCGGCTCCCATCCCCGGCGCGCCCCAGCGCTGGATGAACCAGACGCCGAAGCCCACCAGCGAGATGAGGTTGAGCAGCTCGATCAGAAACCATTCCCGGTCGCGGTGCTCGGCCTTGAGCATCTCGCCGCCCAGGATGGTGAATTGATCGAAGAAGGGGATGAACGAAAGGACTCGCAGGATCGGCGCCGCGGGCAGCCAGGCCGGACCGCCCAGGATCAGCAGCACCCGCTCCGCGTTGAAGAACAGGAAGTAGCTCGCCAGCAACTGGAGGCCCAGGAGCTGGATGGTGCTCAGACGAAAGAACTCGACGAATCGCGGGCGATCGTTCAGGTACTCGACCAGCGTGGGGAAGAGCGCTCGGGGATAGACGAGCGTGGCCACCAGGAACACCAGCCAGTAGGATCGGGTGTACAGGCCGACCGTCCTGGTGTCGAGGAATCCGTCGACGATGAAGGCGTCGATGTAGGTGACGAGCTGCAGGGTGATCCAGATCAGGAAGAGGGGGAAGCTGCGACGCAGAAGGTCCCGCAGCAGACCCGGCAGGAGGTCCCGCTCGATCTTGAGCGGCACTCTCCCCCACGCCTTCCACCAGGAGTAGGCGGCCAGGAGGGCGGCGCCGGCGAGGTCGCCGATCACCAGGCTCCAATATCCCCAGCCGAGGAGGGCAAGCCCCACCGAGACGATGGCGATGACGGCGCCGCGCCAGATCTCCGGCGCCACCAGGTTGCCGATGGTCAACTCGCGCTCGAAGAACGCCTTCGGCACGACGGCCAGACCGTCGAGGAAGACCCAGAGGGCGAAGACCCGCAGCACGGCCGGCAACTCGGGATCGAGGTGGCCGAAGACCGGCGCGAGCCCCACGAGCCCCAGGGTGAGGACGGCGCCGGAGACGGCGGTGAAGGCGAAGACGGTGCCGTACGGCCGCCGCGGGTCCCGCACCAGGTGGTAGGGCAGCCCGAGGTCGCGGATCGCCGAGGCCACGGTCACGATGCGCAGGGCGAGCTCGTAGACGCCGTGGCCCTCGGGGAGGATCAGCCGCATCAGGGCCAGCTTGGCCCCGAAGGTCACCGCCGTGCGGGCGAGTTGGATCGCGTAGGAGGCGAACGTGGAGCGCAGGATGCGCTGCTCGGTGGAGCCTGCGGACGTCATGACCGGGCCCCCCGCCCCGAAGCCCTCACCCCTGGCCCCTCTCCCACCGCCCTCCCCCCGACCGGGAGAGGGGAACCCGGCTGAGCGCTCCTGCTGTTCCCCCTCTTCTCCCGGTTGGGGGGAGGGCGATGGGAGAAGAGGGCCGGGGTGATGAGGGGTCTTACAGCAGGTTCGCCCATCGCGCCCACCGCTCGGTGAGGTCCATGCCGGTCGCGAAGTCGAAGGCCGGCTCGTAGCCCAGGAGGCGCCGGGCCTTGTCGATGCGGACGCGGGTCCGGGCCCGGAAGAAGCCGATCATCTTCGGCGGGAGAGGATGGATGGGGAGCTCGGACGCCGGGGGCACCGGGGGACGGCCGCCGTCCGCCATCCGCGTCTTTATCCTCTGCTGCCAGCTCTCGGGGAGCACGGCGCTCGCCAGCTCCCGCAGCCAGAGCCCCTCGCGCGTGTTCTGAATCCGTTCGCGGATCTCCCGCTCCCCCTTCAGGATGCGCAACCCCTCGCCGAGGGCGCGCGGCTGCTGCTGCCGCCACTGCCGCCAGTACGCCAGGGCCTCGGCCTCCGTCATGTCCACGGTGCGGCGCTCGCTGCCCAGCATCCGCTCGAAGCGGCCGAACATCTCGCGCCAAGTGACCGCCTCCGCGCCGCAGACGAGGAACGCCTCCCCCACCGCTTCGTCCCTCACCGCGGCGAGGAGCATGGCGCTCACCAGGTCGTCCACGTACACGGGATTGGCCAGGCCGTCGCCGCCGTTGATCAGGATCTGCCGGCCGGCCTTCAGGCTGCGCAGCACGGTCTCCGTCCACACCCCGCCCCAGGGGCCGTAGACCGCGGTCGGCTCCAGCACGGCGACGGGGAGACCCCCGGAACGGGAGAAATCCAGGGCCAGGCGCTCGGCCGCCAGCTTGCTGTCCGAATAAGGGTTGCCGAAGCGGCGGCGGGGAGCGGTCTCGTCGAGGTCGCCGTCCCCCGTCTGGCCATAGACCATGAGGGTGCTGAGGACGATCGCCCGGCCGGCCTTGGCGTTCCGGGCCGCCTCCAGGACCCGGCGGGTGCCCTCCCGGTTCACCCGGGCGCGATGCTTCTGGCTGCCGGAGG